>DASYEP010000085.1:0-2185 GCA_036498965.1 Mucilaginibacter sp. | reverse complement strand
ACAAGATATTACGCTTTTGCCTAATAACCATGCTTTTTTATCAAAAATCAAACAAAGTATCCGAAACTTTACAGCCCTCTTAAACAAAAGTGAGTTTCGCATAAAATTTTGTACTACTTTTAATTTTCATAAAATGATGTCGTTCGGGTCAAAGTTTACGTTCACAAGGTTCAGTTATCACTCAGGCGATTGGGATACCGATCAGCGCATGCCATCCAATCTGCTCAACTCCTTGTTGGAATATACCACAGTACCTATCGACCCGCACGAGAAAGTGATCCCGCTTGGCAGCAACGATATCTTTTCGTACCCATTTGCTTACATCAGCGGGCACAAACTGGTGCAGTTTGACGTACAGGAACGCGCCAACTTTAAAAAGTATGTGCAGAACGGCGGCTTCGTATTTGCCGACGATTGCAACCACGATATCGACGGGCTTTTTGCCAAATCATTCGAGGCCCAAATGACTGCCATATTCGGTCCGGCTGCTTTAAAAAAGATCCCTAACAACCACGCTATTTATCATTCATTTTTTAAGTTCGACAAAGGTCCGCCAACCACCTCTTTTGAGCTGAACGGCTGGGGCGACGACCTGGTGCACGAATACCTGAAAGCCATAGAGATCAATGGCCGCATCGGGGTTTTATACAGTAACAAAGATTACGGCTGCGAATGGGATTACGATTTCCGCAACAAACGCTTTTTGGCTGAAGACAATACCAAGTTCGGTGTAAATATTATTATGTATGCCTTAGGCTCATAAACATCAATTCAATTTATATGGCTGATAAAATTGTAAATTTTTGGAAATGGTTTGAAGAAAATAATCATGCTTTTTTGTTTACAAACGAAGTAGATGATGACGTTAAAGAACAACTGCTTACTGATTTCCTGAGTGAATTACACAAGTATAATGACAAATTATATTTTCAAATAGGCGGTTTACCCGGTCAAGACCAGGAATTAATTATTACCGCAGAAGGGGATTCTGAACAATTTGAATCGGTTGAAAAATTAATTGATGGTGCTCCAAAAATTCAAAATTGGGTTTTCATTTCGTTTATTCAGCCTGTAGATGACGATAATACAATAAACTACGAGGGTATCGAACTTACACGCAGTGATTTATGGTTTATGCCACTCGATAGCAAAGCTAATCCCTCTTCCATTGGTATCCGGATTTGTGTACCTAATTATGAAGTTCTAAAAACGAACGATTGGCTAGACAATGCTGTATATAAAATGATTGATACAGTATTAGGAGAAAAGTCATTTGCGCTAGATATAGATTATCTTGATATCGCGGAACTTCCTGATAACCCTGAAGAAAAAGGGATGATAGAGCTTATCGAATTAGCTGCATTCATTGCCTGGAAAAAGAAAAAGCTTAACCGGCCAAAATAATGATCGTTAAAATTTGAAAATCTGATATATTTCTATGAAAGCTAAAGATGTAACAGCATTAGCCGGATATAAATTACAAGTCACATTTGATGATGGCATATCAGGAACAATTAACCTGGCAGAGTTTATCCAAAACGGAATTTTTTCTTCTTTAAAAGAGGAAAAGCTTTTTAATAAAGTATATACAAATGGATATTCAATAGCTTGGAGTGATGAATTAGAAATTGATGCTTTAACTGTTTATACAGAAATCTTGAACCGAGGTCAGAGGAATCTCTAAGTTCATCATGCTAATTATTAATTTTTATAAATATAACGTCATCAAATAGCATCACCCTAACAGGGTGATTTTTTATTAAATGCCTGATATTATTTTCGTTATGGCTTTCAATTGTTAAAGCCTCTTATTATATTTAGGAACTTAATAATTACTGATTTGAAAAGAAAAGACTTCCTCTATCTTACAGGCATGGGGTTAGGAGCCTCAATGCTAAGCCGCGTACCCGTTTTTGGCTCGCCCATTAAGCATGGCAGCATATTACAGGGTGCTGATAATGCGCTGAAAAAGAAAATGGCCGATGTTGCCTTAAATGCAGCTCGCTCCAAAGGCGCCACCTACACCGATGTGCGCATCGGACGCTACCTTAACCAGTTTGTGGTTACCCGCGAAGACAAGGTGCAGAACATTGTCGACACCGAATCATACGGTATGGGTATCCGCGTAATAGCCAATGGCTGCTGGGGCTTTGCCGCCACCGATAAACTGGATAACGACAGCATT
>DASYEP010000084.1:0-1666 GCA_036498965.1 Mucilaginibacter sp. | reverse complement strand
GACAGGTAAAAAGCCGAAAGGTTTTAAAATCAACTCAGTAAATCAAATCTTCCACTCCAAATAAAACTGCAAGTTCCATTTTTTAATAGAATCGGCGAAATCATAAAATCAACGATCTACTCGGCATAGGCTATCGTGGCTATGCTCAATTTTAATCCGGGAATTTTTAATAATTGCAGGCCACAAGCTTCCAATGTCGACCCGGTGGTTACGATATCATCTACCAGTAAAATGTGTTTGTTTACCAGTTTTTCGGGCTCATTAACAATAAATATATCTTTCATGTTCTCAAATCGCGCAAATCTCGATTTATGTGTTTGGGTTTCGGTGGCAACAGAACGTATTAGGTTATTATCTTCAACTGCGGCATTTAATTTTTGCGCTAAACCCGCGGCAAAACATGCACTTTGGTTATAGCCGCGCTCCCGAAGTCTTTTTTTGTGGAGGGGGACAGGTATAATGTAGTCGACGGTGCTAAAAACGTTATTTTTAACTAATTGCTCGCCTGCAATTTCTCCCAATAGATTACCAATCTCTTGTATTCCTTTGTATTTGAACTGGTGCATCAGGTTTTGAATTTTGCCGCCTTTTGCAAAATAATAAAGCGCATAAGCTCCTTCCAGTTTAATTTTACCCCAAAACTGTTTTGCGACAATATTATCGGGCTGTTGGTGAAAGTTTGTGAAGGGCAGATTATAAAGGCAGTCGGTACATATCAGGCGTTCATTGGTCACCAGGCTCTCACCGCATGCTGAACAAAGTTCAGGGAATAGTAAAGAAACAAAATCAGCTAAATAGCCGCGGCGCAGTTTCATGGTTGGAATTTAAGCAAATTCCGTCGTTAAGAAACTTTTTCCTTTTCTTTTATTGCCAGCTGCCCGCAGGCGGCGTCGATATCCTTACCGCGGCTGCGGCGTATGTTAGTGGTAACGCCTTGCTTGCGTAAATATTCGGCAAAGACTTCAATTTTATCGTCACCGGCATTTATAAAACTGGCAAAGGCTATGGGGTTATATTCGATGATGTTTACTTTGCAGGGCAGGTGTTTGCAAAACTTTGCAAGTTCCGCAGCATCCTCAATGTTATCGTTAAAGCCATCAAAAACGATATATTCGTAAGTTACCGGATTTTTGGTTTTAGCGTAATAGTATTTCAGCGCCTCCGCAAGCGCCCTCAATGAATTTTGTTCATTAATAGGCATAATAGTATTGCGCTTTTCGTCGTTGGCTGCATGTAACGACAACGCCAGGTTAAACTTTACCTGGTCGTCCCCCAACTTCTTAATCATCTTGGCAATTCCGGCGGTTGAAACCGTAATTCTTTTGGCGGCCATATTAAGCCCGTCTTCCGAAGTTATTTTTTCAACCGATTCAAGTACGTTTTTATAGTTTAGCAATGGCTCGCCCATACCCATATAAACAATATTTGATAAAGGCTGGTTATAGTTTTCCTGCGCCTGCCGGGCAATTAACACAACTTGGTCGTAAATTTCATCGGCATTCAGGTTGCGTTTGCGCTCCATATATCCTGTAGCACAAAATTTACAAGTTAAGCTGCAACCCACCTGGGACGATACACAGGCGGTAATTCTGTCGGAAGTTGGTATTAAAACGCCCTCAATTAAATGCTTATCATGTAAAATGAAAGAATTTTTTATAGTTTTATC
>DASYEP010000083.1:0-17223 GCA_036498965.1 Mucilaginibacter sp. | reverse complement strand
AAAACATCTTGCTGAAACTCGCCTTTAAACTCATTCAATCAAACACCTTATTTAACCCTGAAATATTCATGAAAAATAAAATATCCTGGCAAAAACATTTGGTAGTGTCATAGTAATCGGCATGACTTCTTTTTTATTTTTAGAAGACGCCCAAGTTAACTATACAAATAGTGTTACACTGAGCCCCGTCGAAGTGCGGGTGCGCAGAGGCCTGTACGCCATGCTCCATTCGACAAATAAGCGACAGTGTTTGCATGTCCCCTGGCGCCATTGTCTGAATCAGGATTAGCAGGATTTGAGGATTGACAGGATTAGCTGAAAAATAATCGCTAATCCTGTCAATGGTAGAAAAAACATTGTTATCTCAATATTTGAAAGCTTGCGAACCGAGAATCAATTAGTATATTTCAAAGCGTCGGCATTTAAAGTAACTGATTGATGGTTTCCTCTATTGCGGTCCTTAAAGCCTGCAATTACAATTGCATCTGCGCCTACAGATTTTGCATATTTAACAAATTTCTGTTTTACGGCATCCTGGTCAATAATGCTGGAATAGTGCATATGGCCGATAACTTTGTAGTCTCTTTTAACATCGTACGCTGAATAATAAACAACTACTGAAGTTGTTGGTGTGTGCATCACATTACCAGTATATGAAACAGTAGCACAAGATGATAGTAAAAGGCAAAAGCTAAAAATAATAAGGCAATATTTTTTCATAATAATTAAGTTTATTAAAGATAATACGGGAATAGTATCAATACATTTATCATAAGCTAATATAATAATATTATTACAATAAAAAAAGCCTCTCCAAATTTGGAGAGGCTAAAATTTTATAAATCCGATCCAGACAGTCGTCGGGACAATTAGATAAATGCTTACTGGATATCTAACATTCGATGAATAATAATTAAACTCGAAGTTCCGTACTCCAAACTTGATACTTAATTCAAGTATTTCAAAGCATCAATATTGATAACGGTGGCATTGTTATCCTTAGCAGCAGAAATGCTGCTGATTACAATGGCATCGGCGCCGACGGCTTTGGCGTACCCGGTAAAGCGGGCCGTTAGGTCGTTCTTGCCGGTATCCTCGAACGACAGGTGGCCGATAACTTTATACTCCCGTTTTACGTCGTGTGCCGAATAAAAAACATCAACAGCTGTAGTAGCCGGGTACTTTTCGCCTAAATAACTGATTGGAGCCGCGCATGATGATACCAGCAAACCAAGCGCGATAACTAAATATTTAAAATTTTTCATTGTGAGATAGTTTTATCTTTTTGACAATGAAAATGGGCGGCGGTTAATTAGGGGTTGGTAAGGATTTTATTACAATACTGGAAAAGCAATTGACGATTGATTATTGGGAGATTTACGACGACGACAAATATTCGCGTTGGGTTACAGATCGATCTAAAGCACAAAACTTCAAAACCAAAAAGACCAAAGCAAAAGCATAACTATGCTCCTACTTTGGTCTTTAATTATATCAGGCCTTTCAGCTTTCGCCTTTTTCCTTTCAGCTCAAACTAAGCCATTTGCCTTCTTATAATATTCAACGCACCACCAGCTTTAAACCACTCTATCTGCTGTGCATTATAAGTGTGATTAACCGGGAAGCTTTCAACAGAGCCGTCCTTGTGATTCAGTATTACGGTTAGTTGCTTACCTGGAGCAAACGTTTTTAGACCGGTGATGTCAATAGTATCATCCTCCTGAATTTTATCATAATCGTTGCTGTTTGCGAAAGTGATACCCAACATACCTTGTTTTTTAAGGTTTGTTTCGTGGATACGGGCAAAGGATTTCACCAGTATAGCACGAACACCCAGGTGACGCGGTTCCATAGCTGCATGCTCACGTGACGAGCCTTCGCCATAGTTTTCGTCACCAACAACGATAGAGCCAATGCCATGCGCTTTATAGTCGCGCTGGGTGGCAGGTACCGGGCCGTATTCGCCTGTTAATTCGTTTTTAACGCTGTCGGCAGTATTATTAAAATAGTTGATGGCGCCGATCAGCATATTGTTAGATATGTTATCCAAATGTCCGCGGAATTTTAACCATGGGCCAGCCATTGAAATATGGTCGGTGGTACATTTGCCCTTAGCTTTAATCAACAGCTTTAAACCGGTAATGTCGGTGCCTTCCCATGCGGTGAACGGATCGAGTAATTGAAGACGTGAAGATTTTGGGTCAACCTTAACTTCTACTTTGCTTCCATCTTCTGCAGGTGCCTGGTACCCGGCATCTTCAACGGCATAACCTTTTATCGGCATTTCAATACCCATTGGCTCATCCAGTTTAACCTGCTCGCCTTTATCATTTGTCAGATAATCGGTTAACGGGTTAAATGTTAAGTCGCCTGCTATTGCAAACGCGGTAACAATTTCGGGCGAAGCAACGAATGCATGGGTATTAGGATTGCCATCATTACGTTTAGCAAAGTTGCGGTTAAACGAAGTGATGATGGAGTTTTTGCGTGTTGGGTCGTCACTATGCCTTGCCCATTGACCAATACAAGGGCCGCAAGCGTTAGCCAGCACAACCCCGCCCATATCTTCAAAAGTGCCAAGGTAACCATCGCGTTCAACAGTATAACGAACAAGCTCTGATCCCGGGGTGATGGTAAATTCAGCCTTTGTTTTTAGATGTTTATCGGTGGCCTGTTTAGCTATAGAAGCCGAACGGGTGATGTCCTCGTATGATGAATTGGTACATGAACCTATTAAACCAACTTCCAATTTAACAGGCCAGTTATTTTCTTTTACCGCTTTCGCGAATTTAGAAATAGGCCATGCCAAATCAGGTGTGAACGGACCGTTTACATGCGGCTCTAATTCGCTGAGGTTAATTTCTATTACCTGGTCAAAATATTGTTCCGGGTTAGCATAAACCTCGTCGTCGCCTGTTAGGTGTTCCTTTACGGCATTAGCAAGATTAGCTATATCTGCACGCTTGGTTCCGCTTAGGTAAGCAGCAGCCTTTTGGTCGTAACCAAAAATAGAAGTGGTTGCACCAATTTCGGCGCCCATGTTACAGATGGTGCCTTTCCCGGTTGCTGAAAGCGAACGAGCGCCTTCACCAAAATATTCAACAATAGCACCAGTACCACCTTTAACGGTTAAAATACCAGCCACTTTAAGGATAACATCCTTAGCTGATGTCCAACCAGATAATTTTCCGGTTAATTTAACGCCGATCAGTTTTGGGAATTTAAGCTCCCACGGTAAACCCGCCATTACATCGCAGGCGTCAGCACCGCCAACACCAATGGCAATCATACCCAATCCGCCTGCATTTGGTGTATGTGAGTCGGTACCGATCATCATACCACCGGGGAATGCATAATTTTCAAGAACTACCTGGTGGATAATGCCAGCGCCCGGTTTCCAGAAACCCAGGCCATATTTATCAGATACTGAAGCCAGGAAATCATATACTTCTTTATTAACATCTTTAGCAGTGGTCAAATCCTGGTCTGCGCCAATTTTTGCCTGTATCAGGTGATCGCAATGTACAGTTGATGGTACGGCTACCTGTGACCTGCCTGCCTGCATAAATTGCAAAAGCGCCATTTGCGCGGTTGCATCCTGCATAGCAACACGATCCGGTGCAAAGTCTACATAATCTACCCCGCGGCCAAAGGCTGTGTGTGCATCGCCTTCGGAAAGGTGAGCGTATAATATTTTTTCGGTTAAAGTAAGGTGTTTACCGGTCGCTTTACGGGCAGCAGCCACACGGGTGCTGTAGCGGTCGTAAACTTTTTTGATCATATCTAAATCAAAAGCCATTGTATTTGATTTTTTAGGTGAAGTATAAAAGATTATCGAACAAAAGACTCATTGCTGAGTCAATCCGGCGAATTTATGAAAAATACAGCTAAATGATGTCAGCAATTTGTTTAAATATAATTTGGAGGGGTTCTAAATAGGGTGGGGAGTTGTGAGTTGGCAGTGGGCAGTTTGCAGTGGTTTTGAGGACTAATGTTTTTTAACGTAGGATTTATGCCACTTTAAACGGGTTTAGCAATTTAAGTGAGGATATCTTGCTAAAACCTCTGTCATTACTAATTAACGTCAAATCTGCTGTCAAGGCGGTTGCCGCTATAATAGCGTCTGGTAACTTAATTGCATAGGCCCGGCGTAATTCAACCGTTTTCAATTTAATTGATTGTTCTAATTCAAAAATAACACTATCAGAAATAAAGTCATTTAACACCGTAATATCATTTAAATCAACAACTTTCCAAGACAGTAACTCTATTTGCGTGATTGCAGATATGGCAATTTGATAATTTATGACATTATTGTTGATCCAATTAACATCTCTTGGGAAAAATTCTTTTGGAGATAGTAAGCTACAGCATTTGTGTCCCAGAGATACTTCAGTCCGATTCGTTACGCAGATCGTCTAATTGTTTATCAATTTCTTCCGGAGATTGCTTAGACATCGCCCCACTATATTTTGCAACGAAATCGGTCGGAGATAATTGAGGTTTTCCATTGTTGTCCTGAATTCGAATTATTTTCAAAGCCTCCATGCCCTTCAATAAATTGAGTGCTTTGTCGTCCAATATATCTACTGTTATCGTTGTCATCTTTCTCCTATTATACGTAAAGTTAAGGAATTAAATTTATAAACATGTTTATTGGCAAGGAGACCTTTTGGGTGTTGTCTGCGACCCTGCATCTATCAACGGGGAAATGTCATATTAAGATCAATACTAATAACACCATTCGCCGGATATACAGTGTAAAAGCCAAAATAGATGGTTTACACGAAAGTAAATCTTTTTTACGTAAGTTGCTCATTAAAAGATAAATACGACATAAAAAAATAAAATTGTGTAAACCATGTTAACCTTGTGTATAGTTTTTTTCCGACGAGTCGGTTAAGCGGCCAAAACTAAACCCCTCCTTAATCCAAAACTCCAGCGCCCTTGGCAGTGCGTATTCCATTCTTTCCTGTGCTTTCAAACTATCGTGAAACAAAACGATATCTCCGCCTCTGGTATTTTTGATTACATTATCAAGGCACTTTTCAGGACTTAAGCCTTTATCAAAATCCCCCGACAAAACCGACCACATAATAATTTCCAAACCTGGTTTTGCCTGTCTAAGCAATTTTGCCTGTGATCTTTTTATTCTTCCGTACGGTGGTCTGAAGAGCTTTGTGTCCAGCAATCGGTCGGCCTGCATGCAATTATTTACATAACTTTCATCGTCTGTTTTCCAGCCTTTTAAATGGTTGTAGGAATGGTTTCCAATAGCGTGCCCCTCGTTTTTTACCTGTTCAAAAACATCAGGATGTTTGCGTACATTGTCGCCGATGCAAAAAAAAGTGGCCCTTGCGTTATACTGTTTTAAAATATTTAAAACAAAAGGTGTAACAATGGGTATGGGGCCATCGTCAAAAGTGAGGTAAATACAGCCGGGGGCCTGTTTAACATTCCATATTAATTGAGGATATAGCGTTTTAAGCAGCCAGGGCGTTTTTACCAAGTACATTTTTAAGATAGTTCATAGTTAAAAAAAGTTCATAGATAATCGTTCATAGATGGAGCTTAAGGTAATTAGTAATCTCTCAGATCAATATTTTGCAATGAACTATCAACTATGATCAATGAACAAATATAGCCTAATGACACAATTTATATCAACCATTAAAATAATAAGCCTGAGTGTTTTGCTTTTGACCATGTTAAGTTTTGAGGTTAACGCTCAACAGACTATCAGTTTACAGCAAGCTGTTGATTCGACCATCAAAAATAACCTGACCATAAAACAGGCAGTTATTACTGAGGCACTGGCTAAAGAAGATTATCAACAATCGAAATATAACCAACTGCCGAATTTATTTGTTACGCCAAGCGGGGGATACAACTTTGGCCGTAACCCGGTTGCAGGTCAATATGCATACGTTAACAAGTCTACTTTCTCTGTTAATGGGTCCTCTTCATTACAGGTAACGCTTTACCAAGGGGGACAATTACACAACCAGATTTTACAAAACCGCTTATTGTTGGATGTTGATAAAACCACCACCGAAAAGATAAAAAACGATCTTCTCTTAAATGTTGTTACTGACTACCTTGTCATACTTACGGATCAGGACCTGGTAATAGCGGCTCAGCAACAGATAGACCTCGCTAAAATTACTTTGGACAGGACGCAGAAAAACTTTGATGCCGGCAATCAAAACAGGGCCGATCTTGCACAAGCACAGGCGCAGCTTTCAACTGCCGAATTGAATTTGACTAACGCACAGAACCAGGTCGATCTTGCGGTGTTGATCCTGAAGCAATACATGGAAATGGATCCTTCAAAACAGATCATTGTTGAAAAACCTGACATCAGCAAACTAACCAATGTCCGCACCATTTATAATGCTACAGAAGTAATTAAAACGGCTTTTGTCGTAAACCCGGATATTAAACTTGCAGAATTGCAGCAACAGACCTATGCGCAGGCGATTAAAATAGCAAAAGGTAATTACTATCCCGTTGTAACTTTATTTGGCAATCTGCAATCGAGTTATTCAAATGCATTGAACGCTAAACCGATTGGACAAACGGTACCTGTAATAGTGCCTATTGGTGTTGTACCAAGCACCGGTGAGCAGGTTATGTCGTTACAGCCGGTATCGCAAACCATATTTTCCAATGGTTATCCGTTTGGCAGTCAGTTTGCCGATAACTTTAACCAGGCTATAGGATTAAGCCTGCAGATACCTATTTTTAACCGGTTTAGCGCACGTACGTCGGTTAGGAAAGCCAAACTAAATTATGAATATGCCCAGGTTTCAACCCAGCTGGCAAAAAATACTTTGAGCAAAACCATCATTCAGGCTGTGCTCGATTTGCAGGCCGCCGATAAAAGCTATCAATCATCGTTACAAACTTTCCAATCAAACAAAGAGGCTTTAAATATTACCAAACAACGGTTTGATGCTGGTCTTGTTAATACGCTTGATTATAATACCTCGCTTACCAATTTCAATAAATCGCAAAATGATATGATAGAAGCACAGTACCAGGTCATATTCAGAAGTAAAGTAATTGACTATTATGTGGGAAATCCGATTACGTTATAGGTGATGTGCAAATGTGCAGATTGCAGATGTGCAAATGAGAAATTAAAATTAATAATATAGAAAATTACTAAATCCGAAATCGAACATCCGAATTCCGAAATACAAAAATGATGTGCGGATGTGCAGATTACAGATGTGCAAATGAACGGCGAGTATAAATAAATGGCAAACAATAAATAAAACATAAATCCGAAATCGAACATCCGAATTCCGAAATACAAAAAGAATCATGGGAAAAACTACAAAATATATTCTTATTGCACTAGGCGCACTGGTCGTGCTGCTGATAATAGCAAACGCTACAGGCATTATAGGTAAACCTAAAAAGACGCAGGTTGCTACCGAAAAGGCAGCTGTTCGTGATATAAATGAAACAGTTTCGGCAAGCGGCAAAATAAAATCGCATGTGGAGGTAAAGATAAGCCCAGAAGTATCGGGTGAGGTTGTTGAATTGCCTATAAAGGAAGGTGATGTTGTAAAAAAGGGCCAGCTGCTTTGCAAAATAAGACCTGATATCTTACAATCGCAATTTGACCGTGCCGAAGCAGCTAACAACACTCAAAAAGCGAGTATTGGTAATTCAAAACAAATGCTGAGACAATCACAAGCAACTTTTGATAACCAGGCGTCGATTTATAAACGCGACAAAGCGCTTTACCAAAATAAAGTAATAACAACCGCTGAATTTGAAGCTGCAACAGCAAGTTACCAAAGTGCTCAAGCAGGGCTTGAGGCAGCAAAGCAAAATGTAATAGGTTCAACTTATGGTCTTGCTCAGTCAGAAGCTTCGGTGAAAGAGGCCAGGGATAACCTGGTTAAAACAACTATATATTCCCCTGTTGATGGTGTGGTTTCAAAGCTGTCTATTCAAAAAGGCGAGCGCGTTTTGGGAACGCAGCAATTTGCCGGTACTGAGATTATGACCATATCAGACCCAAGCCAGTTAGATGTGAACGTTGATGTTAATGAAAACGATATCAACCGTATTCAGCTCGGCGATTCATCTAAAGTTGAAGTTGATGCATTTTCAGGAAAAATCTTTAAAGGCGCGGTAATTCAAATTGGAAGTTCGGCCAATGTTGTTGGCACCAATGCCGATCAGGTTACAAATTTTACAGTTAAGGTTAGGATAAGCGCTGAATCGTACAAAGACCTTTTGGTAAAAACCGCTGAAAATCAGTCGCCATTCCGTCCCGGTCTTACAGCCACCGTCGACATAAACACCAATCATGTTAGATCTTTATCAGTACCAATTCAATCTGTTACCACGCGCGACGAGAAAAAAGCAAATGCTAATCCGCAAAAACAAGATGATGATAGCAAGGATAAAAAACATCAGATTGCTGCACCTGTGAAGGAGTACGTATTTGTATATAATGCCGGTAAAGTAAAACAGGTACTGGTAACAACCGGCATACAGGATGATTCCTACATCCAGATATTATCGGGCTTAAAAAACGGCGACGAGGTAGTATCGGCTCCGTTTGCTACCATTACAAAAACTTTATCAGACAATATGATGGTTGAAAAGGTGGATAAGAGCAAGTTATTTTCGGGAGAAGCAAAGCAGTAGGCAGTAGGCAGTAGGCAGTAGGCAGTAGGCAGTAGGCAGTAGGCAGTAGGCAGTAGGCAGTAGGCAGTAGGCAGTAGGCAGTAGGCAGTAGGCAGTAGGCAGTAGGCAGTAGGCAGTAGGCAGTAGCGATTATGTTAAGTAGGTTGTTTTTTTCTGTGGAATATAACTGCTAACTGCCAACTGCATACTGCAAACTATTTTCATTAGTTTTGTCCCGTCAATTAAACCTGACGGGACATTTTATTAATGAATTACCAAAAAAAAAAGATCGCAGTTGTTGGCGGTGGCAGCTGGGCTACCGCAAATATTAAAATGCTTGCTGATAACACCACTGAAAAGGAAATTTTTTGGTGGATGCGTGATAAACAAGCTGTTGAACATATCCATAAATTCAGGCATAATCCAAATTACCTTAGTTCAGTCGAGATTAATTTGCCGGCTAAAAATATTTCTTCGGATCTAAGAAAAATTATCCAGGAGGCCGACTTTGTATTGTTAAATGTACCTGCTGCTTTTTTAAAAGAGGCTTTGGGTGATGTAAGTGCCCAAGACCTTGCGGGTAAAAAAATTATATCTGCTATAAAGGGTATAGTGCCCGATGAAAACCAAATAATCGGCGAGTTTTTGAACCAGCATTTTGGCGTTTCCTTTGAGAATTTTGTGGTGATAAGCGGGCCATGCCACGCAGAAGAAGTAGCCCTCGAAAAATTGTCCTATCTCACCATTGCCTCGCGCGATAATGAACTGGCTGCCGAATTTGCGGGAATGATCAATACGCGGTATATTAAAACAATTGTGTCGGATGATATCTATGGCACTGAATATGGCGCGGTTTTAAAAAATATTTACGCCATTGCAAGTGGTATTTGTCACGCAGTTGGCTACGGTGATAATTTCCAGGCGGTTTTAATATCAAATGCCATCCGCGAACTGGAACGTTTTGTTAATGCGGTACACCCCATAGACCGCGACATAAAAGAATCGGCTTACCTCGGCGATTTGATGGTTACCGCATATTCTCAATTTAGCCGTAACCGTACTTTTGGCAATATGATTGGCAAAGGATATACGGTAAAATCAGCACAGTTAGAAATGAATATGATAGCTGAAGGTTATTATGCAGTAAATTGCCTACACCAGGTTAACAAACAATACAACGTATTTATGCCTGTTTGCGACGCTGTTTACGCCATTTTATATCAAAAACGATCTCCATCCCTTGAAATGAAACATTTGGCAGAACATTTGAGTTAATAGTTTAGTATTAACTGGCTGCTATCATGAAATCTGAATATGCATTTATTTAAGATGGTATTAGGTTCCTGGATTCACAGCAGCCCGAAAACAAACTATCTATGAAAAATTTACTTAAAGTTGCTTTGGTTGCAACAGGAATTTTCTCCTTTGCACAGGGCCACGCACAAACGCACAAAGACTCGACCCTGGGTCACAAAATTGACAAAACCACTAAAGATGTGGGACATGCGACCGCTCATGTAGCGGCAAGCGGTGATGCAGCAATTGTTGATAAAAAATATGAGGGCAAATGTGGGCCGCAGGGACAAACGATTTACATTAATGAACATTCACACTATTATTACGTCGACAAAAAGGGGAAACGGGTGTATTTGAAAAAGTCGGAATTGATGGATAAAAAAATGTAAGCCGGTTCTCTTGAATCCACAATCTAAAATCAAGGGCTTATAACCTAAGACTAAACATTGTGGATTCATTATTTAAATATTCTATGAAAAAGCTAACTTTATTATTTGTTCATATAGTTTGTGCATCTGCGTTGCTAATAGTAGCTTGTTCAAACCCGGTGAAAAATAAATTGAAGGGTAGCTGGCATTCGAAAGATGGTGCTACTAAGCTCAATATCACCGAGGAAGCATTTGCTTTGGATGACGGTGAAAGTATACCCGAGCAATATTTTATAAAAGGGGATACCATCTTTACGTCGTACCAGGGCAACCAACCATATACAAGTTTTGTGGTGCAAGAGCTGGATGAGCATTACCTTAAATTACTCGGACCAGATTCCGTAGCTGTTGAATTTAACAGGTAAGCTTATAATATCCCATCAGGCTTGTTTATTACGCAACGACGTCTATTTAATTACTAAAACTTTGGCATAGTAGGCCTCCTGCAATATAGAGATAAGCGTATCCAGTTTAAGTGGTTTGGAAATGTAATTGTTCATGCCTGCATTAAAGCAATCAACCCGGTCTTCTGGCAGTGCATTGGCCGTCATGGCAATAATATAGGGTTGCTCTATCGAATAGTTTTTGCGGATACTTTGTGTAGTTTCAAGTCCATCCATTTCAGGCATTTGAATATCCATCAATATAACATCATACGGTTTTTCGGCAAGAAAGTCCAAAACTTCAAGGCCATTATTAGCCAGCTCCGGTTCATATCCCAATTTATTTAAAATTCTTATGATAAGCTTTTGGTTCATTAAATTGTCTTCTGCTATCAAAAGATTTAGCGGATGGCTTAATGCAAAGTCAGCTGATAAGGTTGAAACAATCTTAATTTCCTTTGCGGCCACAGATTGCTGATTTTTAAACTCGGCGTGTAATACACTGCTTAGTAAACGGCACTTAATAGGCTTAGTTAATGTTGCCAAAAACAATTCAGGATATTTTGCCTGGTTATCATCCCCTAATGAACTTAGCAGGATCACAGGCGTAGTTTGATTGATTTTCTTTATATGCCGGCTAAGCTCAAGCCCATTTATGCCAGGCATTTGCATATCGGTAATTACCATATCGAAGTTCTCCGATTGGAGCAACTTTATTGCCTCGGCCCCGGATGCTGAAGTAGTAACCCGTAAATTCCATAAATTCAACCTGGCTTTTAAAACTTTAAGCTGTGTTTCATTATCATCAACAATTAAAATGTGCTTTCCATCGAAATCCGGAATGGCAAGGGGGAAATGGTTTTCGCAGCAATGTGTTTTACATTTAATATTAAAGTTAAACACCGTCCCTTCTCCTAAGCCGCTCGTTACTTTGATTTCCCCGCCTTGTAATTCTACCAAACGTTTAGTAATAGCCAGGCCTAAACCTGTCCCGCCATACCGGCGTGTTGTCGACGAATCAAGCTGCACAAAAGGTTTAAACAATTGTGCAAGTTTCTCTTCAGATATGCCTATACCGGTGTCCTTTATCTCGAAAGCCAAATCAATAGTGTCGGCGGTTTGAGCAGTTACAGTGACATTTAAAAAGACCTCGCCATTTGTAGTAAATTTTATTGCATTGCCTAACAAATTGACAAGTACCTGCCGCAGCCGCATGCTATCAGCTAAAACCATATCTGGTAATCTATGATCTACCTGGTAAATAAGGTTAAGGTTAGACTCCAGTGCACTGCTTGAAAACAGATCGAAAATCTCCTCAATGAACGGAACAAATTCAAACCCTTGGGGATCAAGTTCCATTTTTCCTGATTCGATTTTTGAGAAATCAAGTATGCCATTGATAATATTTAATAATGCATCTCCGCTTTTAATAATATTTTCAGCATATTCATACTGCTCAGGCGATAGGTCTGTTTCGCCAAGTAACGACGCCATTCCTATGACTCCGTTCATCGGTGTTCGGATCTCGTGACTCATCGTAGCCAAAAATGCACTTTTTGCCTGGTTAGCATTATCGGCTTCTGTACGTGCATTTTCCGCATCCAAACGGGCTTGCTGTTCGTGAAGGCGTTGTTCGTAAAGCTCTTCATTCAATGTTTGCAGTTCTTCTGTCTGGTTCATCAATTCCTCATTCAATGAGGTTAATTCTTCTGACGTTGCCTGCAGCTCCTCGTATAATGCCTGTATATCTTCTGATTGTTTAAGCACTTCCTCCGTCCGTTCATCCACTTGCTTTTCCAGGTGCTCCTTCTGAGTTTTAATGACTTTTGTGCGATAAAGAAACCACAGATATATAATCAATAGCAATTGCGCCACCACAAATGTTTTAAACCACCACGTTAACCAATAGGGTGGAACAATTGTAATTTTAATAGCTGTTCCCGTTTCATTCCAAATGCCGTTATTATTTGCCGCTTTTACCCTAAAAGTGTATGTTCCGGGATTAAGATTGGTATATGTAGCAGTATGTTGATTGCCCACATAATTCCAGTCTTTTTCAAAACCTTCCATCTTGTAGGCGTATTTGTTTTTTTGCGGTATGGTATAATCCAGGGCAGCAAACTCAAAGGTAAATACCGATTGATCGTAACTAAGTTCCAGGGAATGGTTATTTATAATGGATGCTTGTAACAATGAATTTGTTGAATCGGAAAACACCGATTTATTAAACAACTGAAAGTCGGTAATTGCAACTTGTGGGATATTTTTATTTTCGGGGATATCGCCAACATTTATAATGTTAAAGCCATTTACACCGCCAAAATAAATATCCCCGGTACTTGATTTAAAACCTGCGTTTCGCGAAAACTCGTGATTTTGCAGTCCATTTCGTTCAGTATAATTTTTAAAAGTATGAGTAACCGGATTAAATCTGTCTAAACCGTTGTTGGTGCTAACCCACAAAAAGCCTTGATCATCCTGAATAATACTGTTTACCGCATTATCTGACAAGCCATTTTCAGAAGTGTAATTTGTAAATTGCTTATTTATAGGGTTATATTCATTTAGGCCGCCACCATAAGTACCAACCCAAATATTGCCGTTCTTATCATCGCAGATGTTATAAACAATATTATTTGAAAGGTTACTGTTAAATTTTGTGAGATGGCTAAAAGTATGGGTCGAATTATGATAAATACTTATCCCACTATTATAAGTGCCTATCCACATGTCACCATTACGGGCTTCATAAAAGCACCTGATATCATTATTACCAATGGAGTTTACATTGTTGGGCTCATCTTTATATTTGATAATTTTTTGCGTTGATAAATCAAGCACATTTACGCCGCCGCCATTAGTACCTATCCATAGGTTATTTCTTTTGTCTTCAAACAGGGCATATACTCTTTGGTCCGACAGGTGACGATCGTCATCGCCCTTTGCGTAATTAATAAATGTTTTTTTATCAGCGTCATATAAGTCCAGCCCGGTTGTGTAGGTTCCAATCCATACACGATTGCCCGTTTTGCATCTTAATAACGTTAATATACCGTCGCTCGATAGTGAATTTTTATCTTTCGTATTATTTGTTAGCTGGGTGAAAAAATGTGAATACTTATTAAGCAAGTTTAGCCCTCCGCCATCAGTCCCTACCCAAATATCTCCGTTTGCAGCTTCTGAAAAACAGGTCACCACTTTATTTGACAGGCCTTGAGGATTCCCGTTTTGAAACCGGAATACGTTAAAAAGCGGAAGGCTTTTGTCGTACTTGTTTATCCCACCCGAATAAGTGGAAACCCATAAGGTGCCTAAATTGTCTATCAGCATTCCCCTTACTGAGCCAACGCTTAAAGTGGTATTGTCATTAGGTGTGTTTACGTAAGTTGTAAATGTCTTTTTTCCTGCATCGTAAAAATCAAGTCCGAATTCGGTGCCAACCCAAAGGTTGCCATTTCCTGCAGGTTTAATTTTTACGACGGTATTATGACTTAAACTTGAAGGATTTTTGGGGTCATTTATATGATGTTCAAAAAGTCGTGTTTTAGCATCCAGTTTATCCAGTCCATTCCCCCGGGTTCCTACCCAAATATTCCCCAGTCCGTCGTTGGTAAGAGAGGTAATTAAATTGCCGCTGATTGTTTTGTCGTCTTTGTCGTCGTGAAAGTAAGTCGTGAATTTGTTTGTGCGATAATTCAGAAGATTCAAACCATTTTCTGTTCCAACCCATAGCCGATTTTGGTTATCGGTTAAAATAGAAGTAACAGTAGTATTGCTCAGGCTTCCTGGCTTATTGTTGTTGGCCTCATAACGAACGTTTTTATGGGTTTTAGGATCAAATAAATTGAGGTTCCAGTAAGTGCCGATCCACAATTTACCGTTATCGCCTTCGTAAATTGAAATAATAGCGTCGTTACTTATTGTATTAGGGTTATTTGGTTCGCTGTAATAATTAGCGAAGGAATCATTGTTCCTGTTGTAAAGACTTAACCCCTTACCGGTGCCCACCCATAAATTCCCAGCCCTATCCTCATAGAGTACATTAACAATATTATCGGGAATGCTCGTCTTATCTTTAGCGTTGTTACGATATACTTTAAAATGATTACCGTCGTACCTGTTTAATCCTTCCTCGGTACCAAACCAAATAAAACCATATTTGTCTTTTATTATAGAGAGAACAGTGTTTTGAGAAAGCCCATCGTCAGTGGTCAGATGTGTGAATTTTATGTTTCCCTGCGCCTGTAAATTATAGCAACTTATTGACAAAAAGCCAATTACAAATAAAAATTTTTGGATGCACCGAGTAGTTTTATACATAGAAAGTTTCACTTCCGATTGAATTGTTTGGGATTACACCAATTAGCTTGATTTAGGGTAATTATTTACTTTTAGCGATAAATAATTATAATACTAAATAATTAGGTTAATAATATAATAGCACTCTAACGTACATCGCTGGAAATAGTTACGTGAAGAGTCGGTAGGGATATGACAGTCAGCTATTAAGACAGGAGACAGGCTTCGATTGTAGAGACGACATCGCGAGGGCGAATCGACCAGATATTTAGGTAAAAACAAAACCCCTACCTGCTTTTGGCAAATAAGGGTTTGTAAACAAAACTAACTAAACTTAAATTATGAAAACTAACACTTAAAATCTTCTACGTCTTTCAGGACGGTCTTCCTTGCGTTTGCCTGAAAAATCACGAAAACCACCGGTTGATCCGCTTCTCTCCCTGGTGTTTCCACCATTATATCCGCCTTCACGCCTTTCACCGCTACGTTCCCGGTTTCCGCTATATCCGCCTTCACGCCGGGCATAACCACCGCTGCGGCTTTCGCTGCTACCTTCGCCGGATAGTTCGATCCTAACAGGACGGCCTTTGTAATCCGCTTCTTTAAAGCCTGCCATCACTTTTTCAACATCGGTGTGAGGTATTTCGAAAAATGAATAAACACCTTTAACATCTATTTTTCCAACCGTGCGGCCGCTTATTTTTGATTGATTACAGATGTAACCCAACAAATCGCCCCTGCTGAATTCATCAACAGAGCCTAAATTGATAAACAGACGTGTATATTCAGATCTGCCTCCACCATTACGGTCTGATGAACGATCGTCGTTCCTGTCAAAACGGCGGCCTTCTTCAAGAGGTGCATTCAAGTCAGGAGCATTTTTGTAATACTCAAGGAAGCTATTAAATTCAATGGATGCAAAGCGTTTTATAAACTCTTCTTTGCTCATATCCTTAAACTCTTCCATTATACGTGGTATGTACTGCTCAATCTGCTGTTCGTTAACCTGTACGTTATGTACTTTGTGAACGATTGAGAATAACTGTTTTTCACAAACATCAAACCCTGTAGGAATTTCAGCTTTAACAAAACGTTTGCCTAAACCGCGCTCGATCTGGCGTATTTTTCCTAATTCTTTAGCGTTGATGATAGAGATAGATACCCCGGTTTTACCTGCACGGGCTGTACGGCCGCTGCGGTGGGTATAATTTTCAACTTCGTCAGGTAATGAGTAATTGATAACGTGAGTTACGTCATTTACATCGATACCACGGGCCGCAACATCAGTAGCTATCAGTAGCTGAAGACTGCGGTCACGATAACGTTTCATTACCTTGTCGCGTTGTTGTTGTGAAAGATCGCCGTGTAAAGAATCGGCATTATAGCCATCTTTTATCAACGATTCAGCAATTTCCTGTGTTTCAATTTTGGTACGGCAAAATACAATGCCAAAAATGTCAGGGTTAAAATCAACAATGCGTTTAAAGGCAGCGTATTTATCACGGGCACGAACGATATAATATTCGTGCTCAATATTTGCATTACCGGTATTTTTTTCGCCCATCGTAAGTTCAAAAGGATCGGTCATGTATTTCTTCGCGATCCGGCGAACTTCAGTAGGCATAGTGGCTGAAAACAGCCAGGTTTTCTTGTCTTCGGGTGTGGTAGATAAGATACTGTCGATGTCTTCCTGGAAGCCCATGTTGAGCATCTCATCGGCTTCATCCAGCACTACATATTTAACCTTCGAAAAATCAATCGCTTTGCGGTTGATGATGTCAAGCATACGGCCGGGTGTTGCAACAACAATCTGTACACCACGTTTTATCTGGCGTAACTGATCAGAAATGTTTGCACCTCCATAAACGGCAACAACGTTAACGTTGCCCATTTTTTTGGCGTAATTTTTAATGTCGTTCGTGATTTGTAAACAAAGTTCACGTGTTGGGCACAATACAAGTGCCTGCGGATAATTTTCTTCGAAATCCAGTAGTTCTAATAATGGCAGTCCAAAGGCAGCAGTCTTACCGGTCCCGGTTTGGGCTAATCCGACAAAATCGTTGCTGCCTGTTAACAATACCGGAATTGACTGTTCCTGGATTGGTGTAGGATTTTCAAATCCTAACTCAGAGATGGCATTAACAATATCATGACGGATTCCCAGT
>DASYEP010000082.1:0-2505 GCA_036498965.1 Mucilaginibacter sp. | reverse complement strand
ATTTGGCCCGAGATTGCAGTGATCACCTTAAAACGTGCTTTATAATTTTGTGTTTTGAAATGGATAGGATCAACCCTTATCAACACAGGCCAGGTAATAATTAAGCTTTTCCAGTATAATATCGATTGGCAGGTCGGTATTTGGGTCGATCCGCATCGACTCATATTGGTCTTTTGGTTTAACGCCCGGCACCAGCTCCTGTAAGCTTTTATCGAGGCAAAAACCCAGCATCAGTTTTTTACCGTTAAGCCATAAATAGCCTAACTTTTTATCTTTATAAGTGAAAAAAGGTATCTGGAACTTGCGCTCATGACAAATGCCGGGGTTGACCCGTAAAATAATATCCCGCAAAGCCAGCAGGCAGCTTTGATAAGGCTCTGGTTTGGTGAGGTAGTAGGATTCAAGTTTGGTGATCATCGTAATAAATTAAGCGCTGAGGCTTTCGTCGAATTATTCTTAAACAGTTCCGTTTTGTACAATTTCAAGCAGCTGATATTGCTTTACTTTGTCGTGATTAACAATTATAAAATTAAGCTAAATTTGCGTAGCTTTAAGTAATACAGCGCTTAGTCAACCCGTAATAAATAATGGTATTTAAAGAGATACTTCCCGATTTAAAGCTAAGGCCATATATTAAAGACCTCTATTTTTATGAGTCTGATTCGGACTTGAGTTATGATGATATCGTATTTCCAAGCGGAAATATGGAAGTGATCTTTAACCTGGGAGTGGGGAACTGGAAAAGCAAAAAAGATGGCGATTTTTACACCACTCCACCCATAGAACTCTGGGGACAGATCACAAAGCCGCTGGCAATAAGATCTGTAGGTAAAAACACCATGCTTGGCATCAGGTTTTACTCTCATTCGGCAGCCTATTTTTTTAACGAGAATGTATCGGAACTTAATAACGAAATTGTTGATGCAGCCGATCTGTTTGGCCCGTCATTAAGAACCTTGCATGCAAGGCTGTTAGATATCAATGACCTGGATAAAAGAATAGCATTAATTGAAACCTATTTGTTAAACAGGCTGAGTGTTTCTGCAAAAAAGCATGACAAAATTAAGTTCATTGGCGACATCGTAAATAATCTGAAAACCAACTATTCCAATGAAAAAATAATCGAGATATCTGTCCGCAATAATATATCCTCGCGCTATCTCAATTTACTGTTTTCTCAATACACCGGTCTGCCTCCTAAACTATTTTGTAAAATAAACCGCTTTCAGCGCAGCTTAAATCTTGTAAATACAAATGATCAAAAGTTAACCAGTATTGCTTACGATGCCGGTTATTTTGACCAGTCGCACTTCATCAGGGAGTTTAAAGAGTTTACCGGGATAACACCCCACTCATTTTCTGCACAAGCCTCGCCAATAAATCAAATTCTTGCAGGAAATTAAACGTTGCCGATTTATACAATTTCCATAGATCCAGGTCCGGTAGTTTTGCTATTGATAAAAATCAATTAACAAAAAGATCAAAAAAATGGATTTACCAAAAAGAGCGGAAGACGTACACGCAACACTTGCGAACGCCTTCAACACAGGAAATGTGAACATTGTAATGAGCATGTATGATGTTACAGGAATTATTGTACCCGAACCAGGAAAGCCGGTTTCTGGAAATGAAAAATTTGAAGAAGCCATCAAAGGCATACTATCCATCAAAGGTAAAATGAGCATTAAAACCGTTTATTGCATCCAAACGGGCGGCATTGCCCTGGGGCGGTCTGAGTGGAGCATTGCCGATGATGGCGAAACCAGGATCAGTGCTAAAGGCATTGAAGTAATGAAGCAGCAGGCTGATGGCAGCTGGAAAATTATCGTCGACCATGCTTTCGGGGCAGAAACCACGCTGGTTGCTTAAGATCTGTCTGTAACATAAAGGGAAGCCGGTTATTTGACCGGCTTTTTTATTTGCCGGTAATTGAAAAAACATTTAACTGTTTCCGTTTTGTACAATTTTAGGGTGCGGCGCCTCAGTACTTTTGAAAAAGAAATAAAAGCTAAAAATCATAAAAAATCTCAAAAAATGATCATGAAAAACAGATTCGAAGACCTCCTGGCGTTACATAAAAACGCCGAACCATTACTAATTGGAAATGCATGGAATGCTCAAAGTGCCAAAATATTTGAACAACAAAAATTTAAGGTTATCGGAACCTCCAGCGCCGCTGTAGCAGAAAGCTTAGGCTATGCCGATGGGCAGGAAATGAGCCTGGAAACCTATTTATTCATAGTTGAACGCATTGCAGCATCAGTTTCCGCTATTTTAACGGTAGACCTGGAAGCCGGGTACGGAGATACGCCTGAACAAATTGCCGCTAACATAGCCCGGTTGTATAATATCGGGGTGTCGGGTATCAATATAGAGGATTCCATAGTGGTTGACGGAAAAAGAATTATTACAGATGCAGCAGCGTTTGCAGAAAAGCTTAAGCAGGTCATCAGGCTACTGAAGAATGAAAATATTGACATGTTTATTAATTTACGTTCTGATAGT
>DASYEP010000081.1:0-3768 GCA_036498965.1 Mucilaginibacter sp. | reverse complement strand
GTTGGTGATATTAGCCTGTCTCCCAGCTACACCATTGATAATGACGGCACCGGCTTTTATATCCCTGTTGGCAACGGCTTTGAGTTTTATGACAGAGGCAGCAAAGCGAACCTCGCGACTAAATTTATCACGGGCACTATTGCCGATCCTGTCACTTTAACGGCAACCGGCAGCTTAAATGTCGGGCCAATAACTGTTCACCCGTGGTTCAAGCCCTCATCAGGAAATTTAGATTATGCTGCTACTTCTGTACAAGGCTTTACGTTGGTCGGCAACCCTTACGCAAGCTCAATCAATTGGGATAATACAAGTGCAACCAATCCCGCGGCGCCGATATACGCACCTAACGTTAGTCCATACATATACGTTTGGGATGCAACGCACCAAAACTACAACGTGTACGGATATGGGCTGGGCAAGAATGGCGTCGGAAATTATGGCCCTAATTCAAATATCATCGCCAGCGGCCAGGGGTTTTTTGTACAGGCAACCAGCGCTACCGCGTCAATAACTTTTAACGAAACAGCTAAAACCGTCAGCCAGGCTAATGCCACTAATCAAGATTTATATCTCGGCAAACCAGTGCAAACGCAAACAGCCCAATACATGAACTTAATTTTGGGGAAGGATGATATAAATGAAGATGGGACATTAATTTATTTTAAAAGCAACGCAAAACCACAATATGGTGTTGCAGAAGATGCCTTGTATAAACAGGGAAGGGGAACCGTGAGCTTGTCGACAATATCAGCTGATAATTTTCCGCTGGCCATTAACGTACTACCGCTTCCTGACCAAACACCATTGCGAATTCCGCTAAACGTAAACAGCACCATCGATGGCGTTTATAAACTAAATCTTACAGCCATTCAAGGCATACCCAACCTGTACGATGTGTGGCTGATGGATGCCTATAAAAAGGATTCAACGGATTTAAGACATAACCCGGTTTATAGCCTTAATATCACCAACAGCATTGCTGCTGCACAAGGTCAGGGCCGCCTTACACTTGTTATCCGCCAAAATGCGGCTAAAAACGTAAAATTGTTAAGTTTTGCTGCAACAAAAGCCTCAGGAGGATCCCAGGTTACATGGACAACCATAAATGAACAAAACTATACTTACTTTACAGTAGAAAGAAGCACCGACGGCGGCGCAACTTTTTATGTATCAGGCAGTGTAACTTCGAACGCATTGGGGACTTACAGCTACCTGGATACGAATCCAGTTACTGGGACTAATGGCTATCGTTTAAAACTCGTTGACCTCAACGGTACGGTAAGCTACTCGCAAATTGTTACGCTAAATTATAGCATTTCAAGCACCAATAATAATATTGTTGTTTATCCCAATCCTGTAAGCAACACTATAAATTTATCTATCAGCGATTCAAGCATTAAGCAGCCTTTGTTCGGTATTAAAGTGATAAATATTTTAGGTACAGTTGTGAAAAATAGCACAACAAAAACTTTCGCATGGCAGGAAAACGCCAACAATCTGCCGCCGGGTACTTATATAATACAGGTGGTTAATAATAGCAACAATAACCTGGTAGGAAAAACTACTTTCATAAAACTATAGCGGCAACTTGCTGATATAAATATAAAAAGAGCACCTGCATTAATTTGCAAGTGCTCTTTTTCATTTTTATCGTCCATTTATTGGCAAGGTCATGGTAAAAAAGCTTTTCAGCACCTTCCTTGTTTTGCAGTTCAACTTTCAATAATTGCAAAACATCAAGTTCAATGCCGGCACAATGGTAGGCTATACCGCTTTACTGTTGGTGATAAAGTTGTATAACTTATCTTTAATCACCATATCACACTGCTGAACAAACCTGTCATATTCACTTTCAAAAACCGGGCCGTCATAAGTGAATTTAACCATTGTTGTTTTACCGTTTGGAATTAACTCGAAGATCATTTTTGTACCCGTCCATTCGTAATTGTCCGTTTTGCGTATGCTTTCGGTTGTAAGCCACACAACTTTTTTATCCGGTACAAATTCAATTAGTTTCTGTTTTGAATAATGTACGTCGCCCGTACGAAGTGTAAACTCGTCATTAAGTTTAGTGCTTTTACCTGCAAACTCTTCGGGCCACCATTGGAATACTTCGTTAATATGTTCGAAAACAACCTTTGGCGAAAATTGAACCACGATGCTTGTACCATAGCTCACATTTTTCTTTGTTTTCAATTTCCCTTCTCCGGTATTAAAATAGGAAAATAAGCTTGTTTTTATCCAGTGAGTCCAGCCCGGTTCACAGTCTTTATAACATTCAACGTTTGGCGTTAGCCCTTCATGTGTAAATTTCAGCGTAGTTACCCCATTGTCTTCAGACAAATCAAAAATCAATTTTGTGCCGGCCCATTCCTTTTTATCCGAATACCATGGCATATAACAATCGTTAACTAACCACACCACTCTTTTACCGGGAATTAATTCGGTAACCGTAAAGTTGAAGAAAGAGTCGCCGCCCATCTTCACGGTAAACTGATCATTTTGTTTTTCGGCGCTTCCGGAAAAGGCTATGCCCCACCACTCCGGTACCTTGCTGATCTTTTTGATCGCTTCATCTGCGCTGATTTTTGTGGTGATACTGATGTTAAAATCGTTCTTTTCCATTGTGATTACTGATTAATATTTGTACTACTTTTTTAAACAAATATCTGGCGATAGACGACGCAAGTATTGTACAAATCGGAAGTCAGCTGGTATAATGTTTGGTAGCGAGTTCGTTCATGCTGTTTTGAAGGTCCGTAGGGGTAGACCCGGTAAATCGTTTAAATGCCCTGATGAAATGGGACTGATCGTGATAATATTGATAAATATGCTCTTTCAGGTTTTGCAATTTGGCGCCGGTTGAATAGGCCTGGTAGAATTGTTTGAACCGGACTATTTCCGAAAGGTTTTTGGGCCCGGTGCCCAGATGTTCCGAAAATTTTGTGTGAAGCCACCGCGAACTGTACCCGGTTTCTTTTTCGAGCTGTGCCACACTGACCATGCCCTTAGAATCGGATATGCGATTGATGCAATAATCATAGATCGGGTCCGACTCAGTTTTTTCCAGCCATTTTATCAGGAAGTTTTGTAGTAGCTGCAATTTCAGCGTTACAGAACCTGCTTCGGCAAGTTGCGACTCAAATTCTTCTGCACGGCTTCCTATCAGGTCTGCCAGCTCTACTATTTGATTTTTGACCGCCGCGTATGACAAATGAAATAAACGATAAGCCCCTAACGGGTTGAATTCGATGATGATGGTGCCGGTTTGTGCATCGTCCTGCGGATCAAGAATAACGGGCGAATCGATAAGGCCTGCTAAACTTAGTTTATTTTCACCCTGAATGAAAGTCTTGTCGCCAACGCGGGCCGAAATGCCATTCCGGTAGGTAAGCGTTAATTTGAAATTCGCATTCGGCACTATCAGTTTCCTGTCCAGCGCGGGGAGACGGCCACTGCTTTCGAACACATACATTTTCGCAACGTACGGGCTTAATAAAAGATGTGGCGTTACCGGAATGAATCGAAAATCTGTCATTGCTGCTGCTGCAAAGTATTAATGATGTTTAAAGATAGGGCTAAGAAATGACTTTTTTAAACGCCCACTTTTAGTATTTTCACGTTCATTGTTCACGTTCACTGTGTTGTACTGATTAGGGTTGACACAAGGGGATGTCGAAAATGGATCAGAAAAGCATACGGGAACAAGTGATAAAAGAATACTTGTCAAGTGAAGTAAGCCTTCGTAGTTTGGCCACTAAATACAAT
>DASYEP010000080.1:0-46828 GCA_036498965.1 Mucilaginibacter sp. | reverse complement strand
ATTGTATTTAGTGGCCAAACTACGAAGGCTTACTTCACTTGACAAGTATTCTTTTATCACTTGTTCCCGTATGCTTTTCTGATCCATTTTCGACATCCCCTTGTGTCAACCCTAATCAGTACAACACAGTGAACGTGAACAGTGAACAAGTATTTTTGTCCGCCTTCGCCAAGCTTCGGCGGGCGATGCCCTCTTTCGCTACCGCGTGTCGCAGAAGTTTTAGCGGTGGCACAAAGCTTCGGCGGGCAATGCCCAGCCCCCTCTAACGGCGAAGCCCTCATGAATGCCTTAAAAAAAATAACGAAACATGAATAATCTCCCCCGGTTGGGGAGACTTTTCAAATCCACTTCTAAAAATCAAAATCCTCCCCCGCAATCCATCTGAATATCTGAAATCCGCACATCTCTCCCCCTACAGCATAAACCCTTTAATATAAAGCTTCCCCAACGGCCCCCAACCTTCTGACGCATCCTGAAGGGTTTTCAGCAAATCTTTTTGTTTGGTTACCTTACCTTTTTTTGGTGCTACCAGTGCGCTCTCAGGCACGGAAGTAGTGGTGATTTTAGTGGCGAACCAGGTGATGTTTTCGTGCGGGAGGGCAACCTCCAGTATCATACCCGGCAGTCCGCTGAAAGATTCGGGGCCGCCTGATACGGGTATACGCGTAGTATAAAATGCAACAACGTAAATAGAGTCGAGATAAATGCCGTTTGCACGCCTGCAGGTATAACCGGCAATGTCGCGGGTCTCGTCCGTTATTTTCCATTTGATGTTTCGCAGGCTGTCTTTAACCAAATAGGTTTGTTCAAATACCTTTTTCTGCGCCACGCAGCTTTTAGTGGTGATATCACTAAAAATGGTGTTAAACTGGTTCAGCATCGGGCTGTCGCTCATCGGCGAATTTGGAGGCGGATCAGCTTCAACCGGTGTAAACAGTGTTTTGTCGTCGTTAAATGCCAGCTTTGCGGTCAATACCTTGAACTGCGGATTGTTCTTTTTATAAAAGTCGAATGCCGGTTTGAACCAGGCTTCGTTATCCTTATTCATGCCTTTCTGCATCAGGGCATAAGCGTTGGCGCGCCTTTCAAATTCAATAGTACCCGTAGTGGTGAAATGTGCATGCTGAGCTCTGGAACCTACAGCCAGGACCAATAGTGCGCCGAATAATATGAGTTTCTTCTTCATTGTTTTTATTATTTAGAGGCGCCGACGGCCATTTTGGTAAAATCGTAATTGATGGTAAGCATAAAATACCGCTTAATGGTGTTAAAGGTAGTTTGGGTAATAAGGTTGGCCTGGGCAGTGCGTGTAAAGCCTGCATTTTGGTTTAAAAGATCGTTACCCCAAAGCTCAATCATCAGGTTATTGTTTTTGAGGAAGGTTCTGCTGAGAAATACGTTGAGTAAAAACTGGCTGTAAGTCTGATGAAATGAAGCCGTTGCCGCATTGTATTGGTAGTTGCTGTAAGTGCCTATCTGGAATTTCCATGGCAAATAAATGGTGCCGTTGATATCGCCCCTGGCGCCCCATCCGTTGTTGTTAACATTGGGTTGTAGTGATGTTTCGCTGATGGTATATGTTGGGCCAACTTGTAAGCCAAGCTCAATCTTTTTCTGCTTAAACATGCCTGTGCGGATATTTGGATTAAATACGATGTTTTTCGACTTGTTAAGCGAATCGTTAGAGTAGTTATAGTAAGTATTGCCGTTGACGTTAAAACCTATACCTGCATTTAAGCCGCCAAGACTTTTAAATTTCCGCCCAAAGTCCATCCCGCCATAAAAATTACTTGTCGATTTATCGCCCAGGTTAAAATACTGGCTGATGCTTCGTCCGGTTGTGGTGCTATAATTGATGTGGTTAACTATCGGGTTATTAACGAATGAATATTGCCCGTAGAAGCCGAAAAACTGGTCGGTAAGTACTTTGTACGAGCGATAGTTGATATTAAACGTATTGGTGAAAGAGGGCGTGAGCGTAGGGTTACCTACTACGATATTCAGCGGGTCGGAATTGCTGGCTACAGGTTGCAATTGATCGAGCGTAGGCTGTGTTGTGGTGCCGTTATAACTGAGGGTAAACTGCTTTTGCGGCGAAAAACGGTATTGGAAACGAGCCTGTGGGGCCCAATCGATAAATGTTCTGTCGCTCACGTTCCCGTTAAATTGATTTACCTGGTGAAACTGGTCGTCGGTTACACGGGTGCCGAAATTGAAATTAACCTTACCTTTTTTATAATTCAGGATTGCGCCGGCATGATTTAAAAACTGATCGAATGTATAGTTGCTGCTCAATGTATCCAGCAAAACGGTAGGCGCCGATTGGTTAAAGGTTTTCCGGTCGGCGGCGGCGTGATTGGTACCGATGCCATAATTAACCACCAGTGTCAGCGTTTTGCTAAGCGGTTCGGAATAGGTAAGGTTGGTGTTGAACAGGTTGCTTTGCAAATCGTTCGTCTTTATCTGGTCAATAAGACTGTCAACCGGAGGTACTGTATTATAAAAATTTAAATGAGACTTTAAAAACCCGTCTGACGTGCTTTGGCTGTATGAATCTGTCACCAGGAACGACAAGGTGCGCCCCGGTTTACGGAACTTTTTGGTATAAAAAGCACTTCCATTAAATGCCCGCTGGTCGGTTGTATTGTTCAGCTGGCGGGTTTGGTTGTTTATCAGCACGTCATTCAATGTGTCGGCCGACATAAAATCACTGTTGGTAACAATATGTTTCCACGTGGCATCCAAAGATATTTTCAAGTCGGAACTGGTATCCAGCTTCATGGTATAAACTCCGCTTAGCTTTTGCCTGAACATAGAGTTATGATAGTTTTGGTTGGAGACGCTGTTGGAAATAGCGCCGGGATAATTGCTTTGGGTGAGCACATTTTTAAGCCCATCGATAGTTAGGTTGGCGATCTTATAATTGGCGTTGAGGGATTCTTTGTCATTATTAAACTTACCATCATAATGAATACCACCTGATTGCGCCACCGGAAGGCCCTGCCCGCTATAATTCCCGCCGAATACATCCAAATCATCGTTACTTTGGGTGTTGATGTTGATGCCGTTATCCGTAACATCCAGTTGATTGCCTGCGCCATATTTTTGCTCATCTTGCCAGCCTAATCCAACTTTACCGTTGTTACCAATGGTGCCATAAACCGAGAACTTCTCCTTAGCCTTAAATGCGTTAAACAGCAATTCGCCCTGGTAAATATTATTCGGACTTTCCCCAGCCACCACTTTGCCGAACATACCTTTGTTCTTATCTGCTCTAAGCTTCACATTAATGGTTTTCTGGGTTTTTCCATCATCAACCCCGGTAAAAGCTGCCTGGTCGCTTTTTTTATCGTACAGCTGAATTTTATCTACCATATCGGCACGTATATTTCGGGTCACCAAGGTCGGATCGTCACCAAAAAATTCCTCACCGTCAACTAAAACTTTGTTAACTGTTTCCCCCTGTGCAGTAATTTTGCCGTCTTTGTCTACCGTGATTCCTGGCAGCTGCTTAAGGAGGTCCTCGACCTTTGCATTAGGCTGAATAACAAACGCTTTTGCATTAAACTCCGTTGTATCGCCCTTAATTTTCATTTGCGAAGCGGTGCCTTTAATAATCACTTCTTTTAGCAAGCGCGATTTAAGGGTCATGCTGAGGATGCCGAAGACATGCGATGTATTGGCCGAATCGAGGCTAAAATGCTCCGCGTAGTCGGCGTAATCCGGATAAGATACCAGCAGGATGTAGTTGCCCTTGCGCAATCCGTCGAGCATAAAGCTGCCGTCAGCTTTGGCATAGCCGAATTTTACGAGGACAGAATCCTTCGCCTGTAAAACCGTTACAGACGCGGTGCCGAGGTTTACATGTTCGACGCTGTCGGCTAGCGTTCCCTTTATGGAGTAACCGTTTTGGGCCGAGGCCGTGAATACAAAAAAGGTAAAAAATGTACAGAGTAAAATTGTGTATTTCATGTTTGGTTGTTGGCTGATGGTAAACGCAACTTTGTTGATTTTATTGTGATTAAAAACACGCGAAATCAATTCGTCGTTCCGTCCGTACACCTGACGGCTGACAAAGAAATATGTTGCAACGCGTGAATTAAATTTTGCAAGATTAATTAGATGCTACGGACTGTCGTCGCCTGCGGTAACGCCTATGCCCATAGCACGATTTTGCGTATTAAAATGTAGGTGAAGTTAGGGCTGTTCATTTTGCCGGACTAATAATTGCCGTTGTTTCTCCATGATCTCCTGGCGCTTTGCATTTTGCTCATCTGCGAAACGTTGCTGTTGCTTCATCAGTTGTTGACGATTCTTACTTTGTTCCGCCGCAAAAAGTTGTTGCTGGATCATCAATGTCTGACGCTTCTCATCTTCTTTAGCCGCGAAAAGCTGCTGCTGTTTTATGAGTTGTTGAACTTCCCGCAAAGCCGAATCTTGGGAGTCGGTCCCTGTTTGGCCTTTATATTTTGTCCCTGGTCTTACCACCCCGCCCCGTCTGTCGGCATTAGCTACTATTGCATCGATAAATACTCCGGTGCCAGTCATTTTAACGGGTCCATAATAAAGGCCGTAATTTTCGCGGATACCATACTTAGTCTTATATCGCTGCTGCATTTCATCCGATTGTTTCTGGCCGTTCACTATAAATTCGGTTTCACTCAACCCAAACCATATCACGTCACTGGCTTTGCCAACTACTTTTTCTTTTACCAGGTCAGCAATAACATTATTTACACGCTGCAATTGAACAGTGTACCTTGTGTTATCATCAGCCGCCCTTTTACGCATAGCCTCACGCTTCATCATAACGGGAGTAACCATATCTGTACTTCTTGGTTTAACATAGCGGTCATCCGTACGCGCGGCTTTCAGACTGTCGAGTATTCGTTGTGTGAGGACGAGATCATCACTTTTATATTTTGCATTCGGCGAATTGGCCTTAAACGCGAGCAGATCAGATGCCCTTACCCTTCTTTTTTCCGCCACTTCCCGTTTGATATATCTTATCATATATTCATATCCCGGCAGCTTATCTTCCGCTATTTTCACCCCATTCATTTCCATGGCAGTTAGTTTGTCGCCAGCTACAATAAAATGGTACTTATTGTCTTTATCATCCTTTGCTGTCATATCGCTATTTGCCAGGTCAGCATTGTTTGCTTTAAATAACACACTGGTAAAACGGATAGCAGTATCGGTAACAATAATCGTGTGTTTTTCTTGAGTAGCCGGTTTGCTGTCGTTTATCCTTTGGCCCTCCGGAAGCCGACCCATCGAAACTGGAAAAGTCTTGACTGCAACCTTGCCCGTTTTGTTTCTGAATTTAACGGTTAGCTGCTTTACAACCGGGTTATCTTTTGATATAGTTGTAAAAGCAGTTAACAACACCAGTCCGATAGTCAGTACCGATTTTTCAGCAATACTCAACCGCTTGTTTTCCTGGTTGATCATTCTTTTCAGCCGGTCGCGCAGCTGATTCCCCGAGCCCAGGCTCATAGCCAACCCCGCCTGTTTATAATCGGCATATCCAAAAGAAAGCAATGCCTCCAGGTAGTTTGCCTTGCGGTTCATGCGGCTTAGTACCATATCATCGCAGCAAGCCTCCCTTTCGGCTCTAATTAGAGAGGACAGCCACAATAATCCGGGGTTGAAGAAGAATATCGTCTCAACCAATCCCTGCAAAATATTTACCAGGTAATCTCTGCGGCGGATATGCGCGAGTTCGTGCCAAAGAATCCCATCTAACTGTTCGGGGCTTAGTTGTAAAAGTATACCCATGGGTAGCAATATCATCGGCTTAAGCCAACCTACCGCCACCGGTACCTTCACCAGTTCAGATTGTACCAGGCGAACGGTACGCCCGATGCCAATCTGCCGGCTAAACAGCTTAATCTTATGTTTAAATTCTTCAGTAACCTCATGTACCTTGTAGGTGCGTATGCGCTGTATATACAGCAAGCCGCCAGTCATTTTCAGGCTTTTCATAACGAAAAGCAACAACCATACTAAAAATATAATATTGGTATGCTGATTAAGAAAACTTACCAATTCGTTGATCGGGCTAATATGCAGTACTACCGCAGCCTGTGCCGTAGGGATAATGTAGGCTGGGCTAATGTTACTTATCGTCGCCCCGGTTATCGCAGGCGTTACAACCGGCGATCGCATTTCCAGGTAAAATGTGATAGATGCCGACAAAACAAATAGCAGCAGTACACCGCACAATAGCCTGTAACGCAGGTTGGCAACGGATTTACGCGTAAGGGTAATTACCAGGGCTGCAAATAGCGCGATGATCATCCCGATCCATAACGAATGGATCAGTGTCCAGCAAGCGGCGTTGATTTCGCGATCCGAAAACCATTGATTTAATAGCGAGGTTTCCATATTGTTAGGTGTTTTTGGGTTTTATAATTAGTTTTTAACGCAATCTTTTACAGGGCATCCAAATCGAGATTAAAGTCGCCCAGCGCTACTCCGTGGGTTCTCGCATTATACCACAACCCATAGTTCGGTTTTTTTGAAAACTTGCTATTTCCCGGATAGTATTTCATCGCAAACTTTTTTTGGATCTCATCCGGCTGTTTCACCCCGTTTACAATCAATTCCGCATAGGTAAGCTTAACAGTCAAGAGGCCGCTTTTATCCTTAATAATATGTTCATTAATGAGATCGTTGGTCACATCCGAAATCATTTTATCCAATGATGGGGGCGATGGCGGTACAGCTGGTTGTTGCGGTTTATGCAGCTGCTGTTGAATAAGTGCCATCGAAGCTTTCTGCGAAGCTATCCACTGCCTGGCTACGTATTCGTATTTAGGCAGGTCGCTGTCCTTTATTTTTTTGCCGTTGACGGCCATTGCTATCAACTTATCATTAATAATGGTTAGGTGATATCTGTTACTGTGGGTATCCTCTTCCTTAATATTGTAGATCAGGCTTGTATCGCCACCGCCTCGTCTCGTTGAGTATGTACTAATATGTACCAGGTTTAAAGTGTCGATTTTGCCACCTGAAGCACCGGGCGGCTGTGTTGGTGATGCCGGTTGCATTGGTGCTGGTGGCGGCGGAGGCGGAACGAGCTTAAGCAAGTATGTATACTTATGCAGGTCGCCCTTTTGAACATCATTGCCATTAATGCTCAGAGCGACCAGTTTGTTGTTCGCTACGGTGAATTTGAATTTTTTGTGATCGGCGCCTTCAGCAGAGACGGTATAATTGGCTTTATCTGGCTGGTTGGGTTGGTAATGCAGGTTTAGGAAATGAATTGCAGTGTCTGCTTCCCCACCTAAAGCAAAAGGGTCAGTATCTCCGGCTTGTAGTTTTTTAGTCAATATTGCGCCCGCAGTTTTTTCCTTTTCCCTGAACAAATTGACCATATATTGATATTCCGGCAGATCGCTTTCCTTTACTTTCCTGCCGCTTATGTCCATAGCCATCAGCTTATCGTCAGCAAGCTTTAATTGATATGTTTTACCATGGATATCTTTAGCATTTATATTGGTTATGACGGTCGGGCCCGCTTTGGATGACATGTTGCTGAGCTGCACCAGGGAATCAATTTTTCCATGTGGGGTATCAGCTATTTTTGCGACCTTTTCCGCCATTTTATTTGCCATTCGCCGACTGGTATGACCATTGATTTTTGTCAGGCTCGTAAACGCTGATAATGCAACTAACCCGGCTACCAATGCCGCTTTTTCAGTTATATTCAAGCGTTTGTTTTCTCTTTCGATTATTCTTTTTAAGCGGTCGCGCAGTTGGTTACCCGAACCGATGCCCATAGCCAAACCGGTCTGTTTAAATTCACCATATCCGAACGATAACAGCGCTTCAAGATAGTTGACTTTTTGATCCACGCGGCTAAGCACCATATCGTCGCAGCAGGCTTCGCGCTCAGTACGAATGAGTGATGAAAGCCATAATAATCCGGGGTTAAAGAAGAACACGGTCTCTACTGTACCCTGCAAAATATTCACCAGGTAATCACGGCGACGGATGTGAGCCAACTCATGCCATAAAATACCGTCCAATTGTTCAGGAGTAAGTTGAAAGGCTATGCCAACTGGTAATAAGATCATCGGTTTAAGCCAGCCAACTGCAACGGGCACTTTCACCAGTTCAGATTGCACCAGGCGGACTGCGCGCCTGATGCCTATCTGATTGCTAAACAGCTCAATCTTATGTTTAAGTTCTTCCGAAACGGCCTGGATTTTATAATTCCTTATGCGCTGGATATAGATTAGTCCGCCAACCATTTTAAGGCTTTTCAGCATAAAACAAAACAGCCAGATCACAAAAATGAAGTTGACGTTTTGGTTAAGAAATGCCTGAACACTGGTGAGCAAAGTCTGATTTTGAAGGGTGACGTCGTGGTTAATAATAATATTATGATGAACATTTATCGCCATTGTAAGGGGAACCTTCGGTGGTGGCGGCGGTACACGATATTCCAGGTAACAGACAACTCCTATTGCACATATAAATAATACCAGCAAGCTACACAGTAGCCTGTAACGCAACGCCGCCGCCGATCTGCGCGTGGAAGCGACAAGGATACCGCAGAGTAGTGCAATGATAAGACCAATCCAAAGTGAATGGATCAGTGTCCAGCAAATGGCATTAATCTCACGGTTCGAAAGCCATTCGGTTAAAAATGAGGTTCCCATATCTTTAGTCTTTTTGATCTATTTTTTTAATCAGTTCTTTAAACTCCTCCATTTCCTGCGGGGATATCTTTTTATTACCCAGCAATTGCATCATCAGGCTGCCTGCCGAGCCATTGAACAGGTTGTCGACTACCTTGTCAAGCAAATAGCCTTTCGTTTTGCCCTCTTCAACTGCAGCCTCATAAATGTGAGTCATCTGACTGGCGTCCTTTTTCAAAAACGCCTTCTCTACCATTATCTGCATCAGCTTAAGGGTCGACATATAAATCACCTGCCGCTTCTCTTTATTAAGATGATCGTTAACAAAACGGGCTGTCGACGGGCCAAATTCCCACAACACCTGTAATATTTCAAGCTCTGATTTAGTAGGCTCCGACGGGTTGTTTTGATTTTTTGAAGTCTTCATAGAACAATGATAAGAATAATTTCTTATGTTGCAAATTATTTAGAACTGTTATTTTATAATTAACTTATAATGAGCTAAATAAAATAAGAATAGTTTCTTATCTATGGGAAATTACGCTAAAAAGCAAAAAGCCTGACAACTGAATGTCAGGCTTTTAATATTATTCTTGATTCCTGGTTCTTGACTCTTGGTTCGACATAATCAACCTCCACCACCGCCCGAGCTTTTACCACCGCCTTTGGTATCATCGTTGTTTATCCCATGCTGATTCTTCTTAATCTCACTATTTAGTTTGCCAAATTTATAATTGAATCTTAGAGCAATCGTGCGGTAGGGGTTTTGATTATATTGGGTTTGGTAATATTCATTCGTCGACGTCACCGATTTGTAAGTGTGATATTTACTTTCCGGGCAGTTCAGTGCTAACGAAATGTTAGCCTTTTTCTTTAAGAACTCTTTTGTAACTACCAATGCATTATAAATAAAGGCGTTTGAGTGTCCCTGCAGGTTTACATCTCCGCTAAAAAATCCTGCATCAATACCTATACGGTAGCCGCTATCGAATTTGTAACCGGCATTACCGAATGCATTGCCGGTTATACCAGTATTGGTGTAAAATACATCGTTATAAGTGCCCTTAAGCCATACTTTTGATACCTGACCATTCAGACTGAGCGAAAGTTTTTTTGTGAAGTTAATATTGGCATTTACATTTAAACCCAAGGTGCGATTACTGCCCAAATTCTTGTAGGTGGTTATGGTCGTGGTACTGTCAGCACTAAGGCCGGATACATTTTGAATAGAATTGTTAGAGTACTGATAGCTAAGACCTGATGTAAATGAGTTTTTTGAAAAATTGCTGTAGGTAAACTCAAAACTATTATTCAGCTCGGGTCGCAGCTTTGGATTACCTGTGCTGATAAATTTAGGGTTGGATGTATCGACAAAGGGATTCAGTTGATAAATGCCCGGTCGTTGTATGCGTTGTGTGAAACCCAAATTCAGACTGCTTGTTTTAAAGCTGCGCTGAATTGATATGGACGGTATAAGGTTGTTGTAGTCCTGATGAACTGAGGTGTCTGCCGATGTAAAATTGGCGTTAACGGTGGTATGCTCAAGCCTGAGTCCCGCTTTACCTGTCCATTTATCAAGTTTTAGCTGGTACGAATTATACAGGCTGTACACATTTTGCTGATAGTCGAAGTTATCAGTATAATTCGGGTTTAAATTATATTGGTTTGTAGCCGAATCCAGGTCCGATCGGGTAAAATCACTGTAATCGGTTCTTAAAATAGCCTTTCCGCCTGCTTCAAATGTAAGTTTCTTAAAAGGTTCGGCATAATCAAGCTGTATGGTGTGTGATTTTTCGCCGGCACTGTTATTCTGAATAAAATCTGGTTGCCCAGTCTGTCCCGACGCAGGGTAATTTACCCGTTCCGAAAACATGTTATTACTGTAGTTGGTGTTTGGCGAATAGCTATATTTGTACGACAGCGTAAGCAACTGGTCTTTTTTTCGCTTAAAGCCCAGCTGATAATTGATCGTAGCATCCAACCCCTGGAAGGTATTGGTGCTTATAGCGTGTTGATTGTACTGATCTGCTACCGAACCATCGTAATTTACGGTATTCGAAAACTGGTCGCTGGTTTGGTCGCCGCTTCCGTGGTATGTTTCAAACGAAGCCGTTAACAGGTTAAGGGTATCAATTTCATAGCTAAGTTCGCCTGTGCCAAAATAATTGTGAAATTTATTGCTGCCATTGCCGTTTTGTGTGGTAGTTTGTCCGCCATAAATGGTTTGCATATTGCCAAAATCGGCATTAAAACCATTATTGCGATTGGTGCCTGCAAGTAAACTCAAACCGAGCTTGCCTTGCTTGGCACTAAAGCGACCATATACTCCTGGCCCGAATACGCTGTTATACCGGCCGCTGATACTGGCATTATAACCCTGGTCGGCATTCTTTTTGGTAATGATATTAATAATACCGGCTAAACCTTCAGCATCATATTTTGCGGGAGGGGTGGTTATCACTTCAATTTTTTCGATATTATCTGCCGGCATTGCTTTTAATACATCCGAAGGATTTTTACCCATCAACGCCGACTCCTTCCCGTTCACAAGTATTTTGTAGTTACCGCTTCCTTTTAATTTGATGTTATCGTTGGCATCAACAGATAGTAAAGGAACTTTCCGCATCATATCAAGCCCTGTCAGCGCCTTGCTTTCCGGATCAGCCTGCACATCATAGCTGATGCGATCAACCTCCCGTTTCATAATGGGCCTTACAGCAGTAATTGCGACTTCCTTTAATGAATTGGTTGAAGCAGAGAGATAAATCTTTCCCACATCGACGTCAGCTTCTGTACCACTTACGTTTACTGCTTTACTTTTATAGCCCACGGAAACGATAGTCAATTGGTAGGCTTTGCCCACTACGCTTTTTAACTCAAAGCTGCCGTCATCTTTTGTTAAGCCGCCTTTTACAGATTTTTGAGTGCTTGCATCCAGCAATACCACCGTTGCATAACCAAGGGGTTTATTCGTTGCCGAATCGATGGCTATACCTTTAACAGTAAGTGTTGAAGGGGCCGTTTGGGCCAATACCGTGACCGACAGATAACAAAAAAATGCTAAGAGTAAAGATGTTTTCATATGATTTGGCTAGTAGACACGGAAAGGTAGCAAGTCGTTACAAGGAAAAAAAAGATTTAACATAAATTTAACTAAAAACTTAGTTTGTAACAGACACGTTACCTTTTGGCGGTGTTGAGTTAATGATTTAGTGAGTTAGAGAATAGTGAGTAGAGAATAGTAAATGTCGATTGGTAAAGGATGAATTTAGAAGTATTGGTTGATCAATAATTCCCCATACGGGTGCTATGCACAATATCTTATTAATTATACTTCGTCATGGTTAGTTCGGTGCCGATTGTGGTGAAACTTTTTATCATTTCAATAGACTTGTCAATTAAGGCGGGCAACTCAGGTAGTTCATCTTTATCAAACCCATCAAGTACATAGTCGACCTGGCGGCCTTTTGGAAAACTATCACTTACCCCAAAACGCAGGCGCGCATACTCATTATTGCCTAAAGTTGCTTCGATATGCTTTAGGCCATTATGCCCCGCTGCACTCCCTTTTGGTTTTAATCGCAGCGTTCCGAACGGCAAAGCTATGTCATCAACAAGTACCAACACGTTTTCGATAGGAATTTTCAGTTCTTTCATCCAGTGGTTAAGAGCTTTTCCGCTAAGATTCATGTAGGTGGTGGGCTTTATAAGATATAAGGTACGGGCTTTATAGTTGACCTCGGTATAATAGGCCAGGCGCATATTGTAGAATTTCGCATTCTCCTGCTTAGCGAACTCGTTTAAAATCATAAAACCTATGTTATGCCGTGTATCAGCATATTCAGGTCCTATATTTCCTAAACCAACTATTAGATATTTCATGCCCCATGACCCCCTAAAGGGGGAATTACTTGTAAAGTTATTATTTAAATAAAAACAGCGATAGAGCTTCGCTATCGCTGTTAATTCCTCCCTCTTACTCCCCCTTCAGGGGGCTGGGGGGCTTATTTTTTACCTGAAGCTGCTTCTTGCTCAGCCTGGCGCAATGCACGTGAAGTTGTTACCGATACAATGGTATCTTCTTTAGCATTGGTAATGGTTAGCTTGTCAAAGTTCAAGTCGCCAACCTTTACAGATTTACCAACTTCTAATGATTCGATGCTCACTTCAATGGCATCTAAATGATCTTTAGGTAAAGCTTTGATACGTAATTTTCTAAGCTTTTGTACCAATTTACCACCAGTTTTAACACCTGGAGAGGTTCCAGTCAATTTAACCGGTATCTCGATAGTAATCGGCTTTTTATTGTCAAGCAGTAAAAAGTCAACGTGGATAATCTGTTCAGTTAACGGGTGAAACTGAAGATCTTTAATAATAGCCTGTGATTTTACACCAGCAATCTCTAAGTCGATGAAATGAACAACCGGTGTATAAACTACGGCTTTCAAATCAGATGCGGACACTGAAAAGTGGGTTTGAGTAGCCCCACCGTAAAGTACTGCCGGCACTTGTGCCTGGTAACGCAGTTCTTTAGCGTCTCTTTTCCCTACGTTCTCTCTTGGAGAACCGCTAATAGCAATTGATTTCATTTGTTTAATTTTAAGTCCATGGTCAATGGTCCATAGACCATGGTACTGTTTCTATTATTTATTATTTGTATTATTTTCAAAATCGGCTATGGACTATTGACCATAGACTATGGACTAAATCAATCCACCTTAAACAACTGGCTTATTGAGCCGTGTTCATTTACATTCATTATCGCTTTGGCAAACAGATCGGCAGTAGTTAATACTTTTACCTTACTGCTCGCGTGCTTCAAAGGTATCGTATCAGTAACAATCAACTCCTCCAGTACCGAATTTTCTAATGTTTCATACGCCTTACCCGACATTATAGCGTGTGTACAAACTGCACGCACACTATTGGCGCCACGTTCCATAATTAATGCGGCTGCTTTTGATAGCGTACCGGCCGTATCGCACATATCATCAATAATCACAATATCCTGACCAGTTACATCGCCTATGAGCGTCATTGCTTCAATTTCGTTTGCACGTTTGCGGCGTTTATCGCAAATAACAACCTCGGCGTTAAAGTACTTTGCAAAAGTGCGCGCCCTGTACGAGCCGCCCATGTCTGGCGAAGCAATGGTTATATTTCCCAGCTTCAAGCTTTTTATATAAGGTACAAAAATCACCGAAGCATCCAAATGATCAACCGGAATATCAAAAAAGCCCTGAATTTGCGCAGCATGCAAATCCATAGTCATGATCCGGTTAATGCCGGCTGCAACCAATAAATTTGCCACCAATTTTGCGCCGATAGCCACACGTGGCTTATCTTTCCTGTCCTGCCTGGCCAATCCGAAATAAGGGATAACGGCAGTTACATAATGTGCTGACGCACGGCGTGCGGCATCAATCATCATTAATAATTCCATCAGGTTATCGGTTGGCGGATTTGTGCTTTGTATCAAAAACACATCACCACCGCGAACAGACTCATTAAAATGCGGCTGAAACTCACCATCGCTGAAGCGCGAAATAGTCATATCCCCAAGTTCGCGCCCAAAGGAAGCCGCTATTTTTCCTGCCAGTTCTGTTGAACCAGAACCTGAAAATAACTTAACCGGGTTGAACTGTAAAGGCATCTTTTTTGATTTTGGATTTCGGAATTTCGATTTCGGAATTTTTAATTTTCCTTCGACTACCTAATCGCCATAAAAAACAATTTCGGATTTGGATCCCCGATTGCGGAGTAAATCCGAAACCGTAAATCGTAAATCCGAAATCATCACTGTTGCCCGACCAGGATTCGAACCTAGACAAACGGTACCAAAAACCGTCGTACTACCATTATACTATCAGGCAATATCCCTTGGTTTGTCCCGATAGCTATCGGGAGCCATTCCAAAAAGGAATGCAAATATAGGAGGATTTTTTTGTTATCAAAAAGGTTTTGTAAAATTTGTGAAAAGAGTGAAGTAATCAGAGTAGAAGATTGCTGATGTACAATTATAGGATGCAAATATAATCTGCACAATAGTTGTTTGTTTATCAATAATTTAACAGAAACTTAATGAATGTGAGCCAACAATTAAAAATAAATGTTGTTTTAAATATAATTAACCGATAAAAGTAATCTAAAAACAAAAGCCATGAGTACTCAAGTTGAAACAATGAATGCGCAGGAAGTTGCAAGCAGGCTAGTACAGTTTTGCCGGGAAGGCAAAAATGCTGAAGCGATTAATGAATTGTACGACGATCAGGCCGTAAGCCATGAACCTGAAGGTTCGCCAATGCAAGCAAGCGTTGGCAAGCAGGCTATTTTAGACAGTACGAATCATTGGTACAGCACAGTTAAAGAAATACACAGCGTTGATATTTCGGACCCAATTGTAAGCGGCAATTTTTTTGTGTGTGGCATGAAAATAGATGCTACCTACAAAGAGCATGGTAGAAGTATGATGGATGAATTGTGTGTATACGAAGTTAAAGATGGCAAAATCGTAAGTCAGCAATTTTTCTATCAAATGGGCGAATAACATTTGCCAACACCAATATAGCAAAAAGGGGCGGTACCGCCCCTTTTTGCTATATCGGATATCTTATGATTTCTGTTTTAATTCAGCTTAATTAATCCTCTATCACCACCCCCATCGAACAGAACTTATTGATCCGGTCGGTTACCAGTTCGTCAATATTGCGTTCTTTTAAAACTTTTAAATCTTTTAAAAGTTGCTTTTTTAAGGTGGCAGCCATAGCCACCGGGTCCTGATGGGCGCCGCCAAGTGGTTCTTTTATAATGCCATCGATCAGTTTGTTTTTATACATGTCTGTCGAGGTAAGTTTGAGCATTTCTGCAGCTCTTTCTTTTTGTTCCCAGGTTTTGAAAAGGATAGTTGAGCAGTTTTCGGGTGAGATAACCGAATACCATGAGTTTTCGAGCATTATCACTTTATCGCCAATGGCAATACCTAACGCACCACCCGACGCACCTTCGCCAATGACTACGCAGATAACAGGCACTTTCAAAACAGACATTTCCATCAGATTTCGCGCAATTGCCTCACCCTGTCCGCGTTCTTCAGCCTCCAGACCCGGGAAAGCTCCTGGAGTGTCAACTAAGGTGATAACAGGTTTGTTAAATTTCTCTGCGAGTTTCATCAGGCGCAATGCCTTGCGGTAGCCTTCGGGATTAGCCATACCAAAATTACGGTATTGACGGTCTTTGGTATTACGGCCTTTTTGATGGCCAATAAGCATTACCGTTTGACCGTTGATCGTGCCGAAGCCTCCGATGATGGCCTTGTCATCGCCAACGGTCCTGTCGCCATGAAGTTCAATGAAATCATCGCACATCAACTCAATATATTGCAGGGAATATGGCCTTTCGGGATGACGCGATATCTGAACTTTTTGCCAGCCGGTAAGGTTGGCGTATATCTGGTGTTTAGTTTCTTCAAACTTATTTTCGAGTTCCGCCAGTGTTGCCGACATATCCAGGTTGTTTTTGTCTTCAACCTGCTTAACCTTTTCAATCTGCTGCTGCAGATCGGCCAAAGGTTTTTCAAAATCAAAAGTAATCTTCATACACTTTTCTAAGGGGCCGCTAAATTAACTAAATCAATTGGTATTTCCTTAATTAGCAAATATTCAAAACAACTTTCTTCGCCTATTTAAAAACCCTCTCCCTTGGAGAGGGTTGGGTGAGGCCCACCGGCCGCTTTTTGCAAAGCTTCAAACTTATTTATTTGTTGCTGAGATAGTAAAGTCCTGGTGGTAAGGCACGCTTGTAAAATAGTATTCCGAAACTCGCCCTGGTACAATCCGTACCGGTTTGCATAAAATATGAGCGAGCCATTGTTTAATGTATGGGTGCGGAAAATACTGTCCAAAGCTTTTTCATTACGGATTACAATCAAACCCATTTCCAATATCTTCCGGTGCAATTCTTTAATAATGGCATTCAGTTTATCAACCTGTATAGGGCTCAGCCCTAATTCCTTTTTATATTTTATCACTTTATCAGGATAGGGATAATGATTTATCTCAGCCACTAAAGCCATGTGATACAAATCCTCGCCCTTTAATAGCGCGTTATACTCCGTGTCGCTCAATGTTCTGAGGGGTGAGTGTTTAATTGTGCTGTCTGGTGAGGATTGAGCGTTAGCCGTTTTGTAAAAAAATATAACTAAAAATAAGGGTAAAAATATTTTCATAGCTGTTAAAGCGCCAAAACTAAGTTATAATTCGCAATCCATAAAATATAACAGGGATTTGTTGACGGAGATTTCTATGAATCCCACAGGGAAATGGTTGTTAAAAACTTCCATTCTGAACCATCTTTATAATACAACACTAGAGCCCCATGACCGCAAAGGCCTCCGCAATGACTCCCAAAGTAAAAAACTGCCCGCTTGCCATCGCTTGCGATTTCGGAAAGGTCAATCAAAAATGCTGGAATTGGATATTGGGTATGAAATCTATTCCAATTCTTTTCTGTCTGCTTATTATTACCAAAGTATTTTTTATAAATGTTATTGCTAATCAGAATAGTTTGCAGGTCGGGAGCGAATTCACTTTTGATTATAAATTCATTTTTGATTTTTTTGCTCAACTCATCAATTAAAGGAATCCATAAGGTATCTTTCCTCAAATCGTTTACTCTCGGCCGAAAGAAAAATTCAAACGAGAAATCACCTTTAACGTAACCTCTTATGCCGGTTACCACCCCACTAACATCGTCGGAATGATATTTTCTTATATTATCTGTTGAAGTTCTGACGACAAAATCTGTACTGCCTTTTTCATTTCTGAATTGCTTTAAATATTGAGAATAAATAGCATAGCTCTCTTTATCATCCTGGGCTTTTAAAATACAGGACCACAATAAAAGGGATAAGAACATTAATTTCATCATACTTTTAAAAATATCTTCTTTCGGTACAGGAAATAGCACAACAGCCACTCTAAACCAAAAATACAAACCGCCGAAATTATTGCTTTCAATAACTCACCCGCATTAAACCAGCTTAATACCCCATTCGATATGGCGCTGACGTAGCCATTAAACCATTTACCGCCTACAATTTCAAAAAAAAGGTAAATAAAAATGGAGTTCATGCCAACAATGGTAAAAAAACTTAAATGTTGACGGTGGCCTTTTACATCGATCCACCAATAACAAGCGGCTATAAACAACAAGCAATATCCCAATGAAACAATGGTGAATGATGTGGTGGCGATTCTTTTTATTATAGGTGTAATTTCAAATAGATCGAGCCCATAACCAATTACAAGACACGCGAGGGCCCAGAGCAACAAGACCTTTACCTTTTGTCTGTCACCTGATAGAAGTTTTCCAACAAGCGCCCCGGCAATTGTGTGAACTGCTGTGGGGATACAATTTATAGCCACCCAGCCGCCTTTATTAATTTTGTTCATCAATATAAGATCGACATAATTACCGAAGTTATGCTGATCGGTAAATGGCAGGTTAAAGTTTGGGACATTGGTACAGCGGTATAAAATCTCGGTTAATAACAGCAAAACGATGCAAACTGCAATCTGAATTGCACTACCCCATCTGAAAATAAGGAACGCCACAAGGGTTGTAAAAGATAACTGGGTAAGCACATTCCATAACTCAAATGACAAACCTGTCCGGCGAACCGCATAACTCAGTACGCCCCAGAAAAATAACCAGCCGCAGCGAATCAATATTTTTTTAAAGGATTGACCCCACGTAACTCCATTTGTCCATTGTTTATTTAACGAAAATGCCATGGCAACACCTGCAATAAACATAAACGCCGGTTGTACCAAATCCCAAAAATGAAGACCATGCCAGGGATGATGTGTGAATTGTATAATGAAATGATTAAATGGCTCTCCTTGCGAATGTTCGTATAAATAGTCATACAAACCGCTCGACTCTATCGCCAGCAATACCATGATAAACCCGCGAAGGAAATCGAGGGAGAGCAGGCGTGAGGGTAAGGGAGTTGAAACTTGTGTTTCGGTCATACGTAACTGGTTGCAAATTGAATTCAATATAGAAATTAATAATTATATTTAGCTTATCCTGAAATATCAGTTCGAAAGAGGAACGAGGAGAAAACTTATCCAATCTGCAAGGCGGTTGCGAAAGTCGTAAAAGATTTCTCTCTATCGTTCGAAAGGACAACGCATTTTATCTATATTAAAAATTATGAATACGCAATCACAATGGTTTTTGATTGAAAACGAAAATGATTATAACAGATCGATTGCCCGGTACGAAGAAATCAAATATGCAGCAAAAGGTTCGGACGAGCACAAAGAAAAAATGCTCTTAGTCCATCTTATAGGCGAATATGAAAACTCGATATTTGATTTACCGGAGGTTGATCCCATTGAAATGATCAAAATTCGTATGGACGATTTTGGTTACAAAGCCGCCGACCTCGCGACCGTTTATGGTGATAAAGGAACCATAAGTAAAGTTTTAAACTATAAGCATCCTTTATCTTTAACTATGATAAGGAAATTCAGCCAGTTTCTACGTCTGCCCGTTGATTCGTTAATAAAGGAATATTCTTTAAAAACCACCTAAGGGCGCATCTATCGTTTTCAAAATAGATATTTGTTACTAAACAAGTATACCTCTAAGCTGCAGCCAACTGGTTAGGGCAGCAAATAATTTCGCCCCTTTTTTATTTTTTAACCTGATGTAACAAACCCATAAATTGCAACACATATATGCTAAAAAAATAGGTTGAAACAGCAGGAGACACATAACACATTTATTGATTTGATAAAGCAGTATCAGCCTATCATCCATAAAATATGCTATATGTACGCCGACACACAAGCCAACCGGGCCGACCTATACCAGGAGATACTTGTTCAGGTTTGGCGGGGTTTTCCCAAATTCAGGGGTGATGCCAAGTTCAGCACATGGCTGTACCAGGTGGCGCTTAACACCGCCATCGCCGGTTTGCGCAAGGAAAAAAGATCACCTGTTATGTATGGTTCTGAAGATTCTCTTCCTGAAATGGTCGATACCCACCCTGAAAACGCTGAGCAACTTGAGTTGCTCTACGCCGCGGTAAACCAACTGAATGATATTGAAAAAGCTTTGGTAATGCTATACCTGGACGGCAAAACTTATGAAGAGATGGAAAATATCATGGGTATTCCAAATGGTGCATTGAGAGTTAAAATGACAAGGATAAAAGAAAAATTAAGGGCGATTACTAAAAATAACTGAAATGGAACTGGATGAATTTGCAGCGCTTTTTAACACATCTGCCGGTAAAATAAAGGCAGTAAATTATAATATTATGGAAACGATATATACCGATTCAAAGGGACCGTTGGCCATGCTTGAAAAAAACCTTAAAATAACGCTGTTTATTTTCCCATTTGTAGTTATATTATTTGGGGGGAGTTTCTTAAACCGGAGCCCATTGCCGCAAAGCCCTACCATGTGGCTGCTTTTCGCAATTCTTTCGATAGAATTTCTGTTTTCGCTTTTCAACTACGTTATCGTTAAAAAGATACAGCAGCCGATGGGCAACATTAAAGAAAATCTCATTAACAAGATATCAAGGCTGCAAAACCTTTATACCCGTTACTTATACATTCACCAGGGCCTTTATTTGCTGATGGCTATTTTACTGGAACTAACCATGTACTTTAATCTTGATGCTGATTTTAACGGATGGAGTAAAGTTAACCCCGCATTAAGATTTGCTGCTTATGTAGCCTTTCTTGCTATTCAGTTTGTTATTAAACGGGCATCGCTGAAAAAAAGCTACGGGCAATACTTAGATAAATTGAATAGCCTGGTATCACAGATGGAGTAGTCAATGAAGTCCAAGGTCTCGAGTCCAGAGTCTGAAGTCCAGGCGCATTATTTTGACTTAAGACTAAGGACTTAGACTCGCTCAATGTGCTTTAATTAGGCGAAATCGCGCAATCCGAATAAAACTGCTTTAAAAAACTGAGCATAAAATCATGGCGCTGATCAGCTAATTCTCTACCTGTTTTGGTATTCATTTTATCCTTTAGCAGTAACAGCTTTTCGTAAAAATGATTGATGGTGGGAGCGGTGGAGTTTTTGTATTCCGCTTTTGTCATATCCAGCTTTGGCTTAATTTCAGGATTGTAGATTTCCCTGCCTTTAAAGCCGCCGTAATTAAAGGCCCGTGCTATACCGATAGCGCCAATTGCATCGAGGCGGTCAGCATCCTGAACGATGTCCAACTCAATTGAATGAAAATTGATTTTATCAAAATTTGCATTGAACGATATATGCCGTATAATTTGTTGAACGTGATGTATAGTTTGTTCGTCCGCACCCGCACCCTGTAAAAAATCACCGGCTTTATCAGGCCCTATATTTTCATTACCATTGTGGAATTTGCTGTCGGCTATGTCATGAAGCAATGCTGCCAACTCAACAATTAACAAATCAGCCTGTTCAGTTTTGGCAATCTGCTTAGCATTATTCCACACCCTGTGAATATGCCACCAGTCGTGCCCGCCTTCCGCATCTTTGAGCGTTGTCTGTACAAAGCTTACCGTTTTTTCAATCAGTGCCGGATTATACGTCATATTATTAACCTTCAATATGTTCTACTTCAGCAACGGGGCTAAACAAATATATACGTTTGGAATTCACCTCAATGCATTTATAGCGTTTACGCAGTTTTTCCTCTTTGCGAAATATCCGGCCATCCTTCAATTTAAACAATGCTTTTAACGGAAGCTTCTCAACGGTATGAATTGATTCTTTAGGTGTATCATATTTCCTAAGCGAGCGGAACAACGTCAGGTCCGAGCAACTGGATGCAGCCGGATTATTCAAATAGTTGGTTATAGCATGCTTAACATCCGCCGGAAAAATATCCTTTTCAAAAAAAGGCTGCATCATTTTTTTAAAATTACTTTTCCATTCCGTGCCATGCGGTTTGGCTTTGTGCTTATGTTCGTTCCAGGTGTGCAGGTGTGCAAACTCGTGAACCGTTGTTACCAGGAAAGCATAAGGGTTCAAATCGAAATTAACCGATATCCGATGACCTTTGCCCAAATGAGGTGGTCTGTAATCGCCAAATTTGCTGTTTCTGTTGCGTGAAATTTTAAATTCACATTTAAAGTAGTCAATCCACCGGCCAATGAGCGGGGCTGCATCAGGCGGAAGATATCTTTCAAGAATTTTTACTTTATCCAATTTTTACCTCAGCACAAAGATAATGAAAAGGTGAAAGGCGAAAGGTAAAAGGCGAAAGGTTTTACGCTGACGGGACAAAACAGCGTTTAAGTTTGCATACGACACGTTCGAAATTTATAAAAAACAAACGCTTTTAACTGCCTTTTTAACTAATCTTCCTATTTCCATCTTTTTATACACCAATCAGGAGTATAATTATCGGAAAAACAAAAAGTTTGCCCCGTCAATTTCACACTATTATGATATTTTTCGCCTTGAATTCCGTATTTTTGCAACCTCTAAAATTTGACGTGAGTAATATTGATGTACAAGGAATATAAGCAGCTAAATTTATCGCAGACTGGCAAGGATGTACTTGATTTTTGGAAGAAGCATAACATTTTCGAAAAAAGCATCAGCAGTCGCCCGGCGAACAACCCCTACACTTTTTACGAGGGGCCGCCGTCTGCCAATGGTATGCCTGGTATTCACCACGTTATGGCCCGCGCCATCAAAGATATTTTTTGCCGGTACAAAACATTAAAGGGTTACCAGGTAAAACGCAAAGGCGGCTGGGATACTCATGGTTTGCCGATTGAGCTCGCTGTAGAAAAATCTTTAGGCATAACTAAGGATGATATTGGCAAAAAGATTTCTGTTAAAGATTATAACGACGCCTGCCGCAAGGAGGTAATGCGCTATACCGATATATGGAACGACCTGACCGAAAAAATGGGTTATTGGGTTGATCTGGAAAATCCGTATATCACTTATAAAAATGAATATATTGAAACCCTTTGGTGGATACTAAAGGAGTTTTATAATAAGGGCCTGCTTTATAAAGGTTATACCGTGCAACCTTATTCGCCAAAATCAGGTACCGGATTAAGCTCGCACGAGCTTAATCAGCCGGGTACGTATAAAATGGTGAAGGATACCAGCATTGTTGCCCAGTTCCACTTAAAAAATGACCAGGCGCATTCTGCAATACCTCTGTTGTTTGAAGATAAAAACGAAGACACAGTAATATTAGCATGGACGACCACACCCTGGACGTTGCCGTCAAATTGTGCGCTGGCGGTTGGAGAAAAGATAGAATATGTTAAGATTCGCACTTTAAATCCGTATACTTTTGATCTGGTAAGCGTGGTTTTGGCTAAAGACCTTGTTACTAAATATTTTAAAGCAGAAGGACAAAACGCTTCTTTTCAGGATTATAAAGCAGGCGATAAAATTATACCATGGGAAATCCGCGGTAAGTTTAAAGGTTCTGAACTATTAGGCTTGCGTTATCACCAGCTTATGCCGTATGTAACCAACGAGGATTTGGAAAAGAATGCTTTCCGCGTTATTCCTGCTGATTTTGTTACGACTGAAGATGGTACCGGTATAGTGCACACAGCTTCTGTTTTTGGTGCTGATGACTTCAGGGCCTGTAAAGAAAACGGGGTTCCATCAGTGATGGTAAAGGACGAAAACGGAATGGAAGTGCCTTTGGTTAATAAACAGGGTCGTTTTGTTGATGAAGTGACCGATTTTGCAGGGCTTTATGTAAAAGAAGAATATTACACCAAAGAAGAACGCGAAGCGCCGGGCTTTAAAGGCACCGATGTATTGATTTCGATCAAGCTAAAAACAGAAAACAAAGCGTTCGACGTTAAAAAATACGAACACAGTTACCCGCATTCCTGGCGTACCGATGAACCGATATTGTATTATCCGCTGGATAGCTGGTTTGTTCGTACCACTGCGGTTAAAGATAAGCTGGTTGAGTTGAACAAAACCATCAATTGGAAACCCGAATCGACCGGCACCGGCCGTTTTGGCAACTGGTTGGAAAACCTGGTTGACTGGAATCTTTCGCGTTCCCGCTATTGGGGTACGCCGCTTCCGATCTGGAGAGAGGCTAACGGGCCCGAGGAAAAATGTATCGGCTCGATACAGGAGTTGAAGGATGAAGTTGCAAAAGCAATAAAGAGTGGCAGTTTATCGAAGGAGCAAATTGAGAAAGATAAAACGATCCTACAATCGCTTGATAATTCGGATTTTGATTTGCACCGTCCTTATGTGGATGATGTAATACTAGTTTCATCATCCGGCAAACCGATGTATCGTGAGCCCGACCTGATAGACGTTTGGTTTGATAGCGGCGCTATGCCTTATGCACAATGGCATTTCCCGTTTGAAAACAAGGAGCAATTTAAAAATGCCTACCCGGCTGATTTTATAGCCGAAGGCGTCGACCAAACCCGCGGCTGGTTCTTCACGCTGCATGCCATAGCAGTAATGCTGAGTGTGACGAGCGAAGAAGTAAAAAAAGTAAATAAAGAAGTTGGTAATAAAGGAGTTTCCTTTAAAAATGTGGTCTCAAACGGTTTGGTGCTGGATAAAAACGGCAACAAAATGTCTAAACGTTTGGGCAATGCTGCTGATCCTTTCGAAACAATCGAAAAATACAGTGCCGATGCCGCCCGCTGGTACATGATAAGCAATGCTTCACCATGGGACAACCTGAAATTTAACGAAGAGGGTATAGATGAAGTTCGCCGCAAATTTTTCGGCACGCTGTACAATACGTACACCTTTTTTGTGCTATATGCCAACATCGATAAGTTTAAATACGAGGAAGCAGAAATCGCAATAAAACAACGCCCTGAAATTGACCAGTGGATAATTTCGCTCCTCAACACTTTAAGCAAAGAGGTTGATGCATTTTATGCAGATTTTGAGCCAACCAAGGCTGCCCGTGCCATACAGGATTTTGTAGATGCACATTTGAGCAACTGGTATGTGCGTTTAAGTCGCCGCCGTTTTTGGAAATCTGACGATTCGCAGGATAAACTGTCTGCTTATCAAACTTTATATACATGTTTGGTAACCATCGCGAAGTTGATGTCGCCGATAGCGCCGTTCTTTGCTGATCGCTTATATATCGATCTGAATAAGATAACAAAGAAAGAAGCTTTTGAGTCGGTTCATTTGGCTTATTTTCCTGAATATCATAACGATTTGGTAAACAAAGCCCTGGAAGATCGGATGCAATTGGCCCAGGATATATCGTCGCTGGTTTTATCATTACGTAAGAAGGTAGGCATCAACGTAAGGCAGCCGTTGAGCAAAATTTTATTGCCGATACTGAATAAGGGCTTTAAGCACCAGGTTGAACAAGTGAAGGATTTGATACTATCCGAAACCAATATAAAAGATATCGAATATATCACCGATACTTCCGGCTTCATAAAAAAGAAAATAAAGCCAAATTTTAAAGCACTCGGCGCAAAAGTGGGCAAGGATATGAAGGTCGTTGCGGAAGCGATAAACAATTTTGCACAGGAAGATATTGAAAAGCTGGAAACCGACGGCAGCATCCAGATACTTGATAATAAATACTCGATACTATCTTCAGACGTAGAAATAATTGCAGAAGATGTTCCCGGATGGCAGGTTGCAAATTTGGGAAAACTAACTGTGGCTTTAGATGTTACCATAACCAACAAATTAAAACAGGAAGGCAACTCTCGCGAGCTGATTAATCGTATACAGAATCTGCGTAAAACAAAGGGGTTTGAAGTTACCGATAAGATAAGTGTAAGGCTAACAAACCATTCGCTTATTACCGAAGCGGTGAACAATAATTTATCCTATATTTGCGCCGAAATTTTGGCAGAGGATATTTTGTTCGATGACGAACTAAATGAAGGCGAATTAGCCACAATTGATGGAATAGAAATTTTGATTGCTATTAGTAAAATATAAATGAAACAAGAAACCACAGAAAAAACAAGGTACTCGGAGACCGATTTGCAGGAATTCAAAGGCCTTTTATTGGATAAACTCCGCATTGCAAAAGAGGAACTTAATTCTCTAGCAACCTCGTTGAGCTCACCTAACGCCAACGGTACCGATGATACCGCAGGCACTTATAAAACATTGGAAGACGGATCGGCCACATTGGAGAAAGAGCAAATCAACCAATTAGCAGCGCGGCAAAAGAAGTTTATTGAACAACTTGAAGCTGCGCTTGTGCGTATTGAAAATAAAACTTATGGTGTTTGCCGCGAAACCGGCAGGCTTATACCAAAAGAGCGTTTACGCGCAGTACCGCACACTACATTGAGCATGGAGGCTAAGCTTAAGCAATAAAATGAAGGCAGCTTATTTAAAACCATTTCTTTTAGCTGCATTTATTATTCTAATTGACCAGATCATTAAAACCTGGGTAAGAACCCATATGGAGTTTAACCAGGAAATCCACTTTTTGGGTGACCGGGGAATGCTACGCTATACCGAAAACAACGGGATGGCATTTGGATGGGAAATAGGCGGTGAATTCGGGAAGTTGATTTTAACTTTATTCCGCATTATTGCCGTTGACGCTATTGGTTATGGATTGGTTTACCTGGTAAAACACAGGTATCACAAGGGGCTTATAACCTGCGTAGCGCTCATTTTTGCAGGCGCATTGGGTAATATTATCGATTCAACTTTTTACGGACTTTTGTACCAACATGGGCAATTGTTTGAAGGCCGCGTGGTAGATATGTTTTATTTCCCATTAATAAAGGGCTATTACCCCTCCTGGTTTCCTATTTTACACGGACAGTCGTTTGAGTTTTTTCAACCCATATTTAATCTCGCCGATTCGGCAATATCTATTGGTGTGATTACAATCTTATTGTACCAGAAACGCTATTTTAAGCACGAAGTTCCGATTATGTTCAATACAAACAGCGAAGTAGTAGAGGAATAGCGTTGTCATTAGGTTTTTAACAAAAATATATAAAAAACCGCTCCAAAATCTGAAGCGGTTTTTTCTTTTTTGATGTTTTCGATTATTTCATACTATCATGAATGGTGTTTATTGCGTCAAGGTGCTTTTGTAAAACGTGCAGGGTTTTATATGCAAAAACTTTAATATCCGGGTCGGCACAATTTTTAGCAGCATTCTCGAATGTTTTAATAGCTTTTTTGTGATCGTCCGCCATATAGTTTACATAGGCCTGGTCGAATTCGGTACCGGATTTTTCTGATAGCTCATCAATTTTTTTCTGTCCATCCGCATCCGGCGCACTGGGTAAAGTAATGTTTTTACTTTTTGCCAGCGCCACTAATTTGTCGTTTGCTTTCGTGTGGTCTGTTACCATCATCCTGCCAAAGTTTTTAACCCTTTTATTTACGCCTTTCTGTTCAGCAATTTTACCCAGCGCAACTTCTGTCAAACCAACACTTGCAGCTTCAACCGCAAAACTGGCATCGCCTTTTTCAATAAGGTTGCTTGTCTTCGAAGCAGTATCGTTTGCATTGCCGGTCGTTTTTGAACCGGTGTCTTTTGCTGCACTGTCTATTTTTGCCGCATTTACACTATCAGCCTCACTCTTTGTATCACTTTTTGTATTACTATTACAGGCCTGGAAGGCCCAGGCAGCCAGCGTTATTGTAATGATAAATTTTAGCTTTTCCATTGCGGCTATTTTGTGGTAAGTTAACAAATTATCTAAATTTTGGTTTCTGTTGCGCTATTAGTTTATAACCAGCCGATCGTTTTTAATAGGCGGCTATATATTGTGTATACTTAAAGTTTTACTATTTTTGACGCATAAAAATTTGAGATATGAATTTCCCTGCAGAATTAAAATATACAAAAGACCACGAGTGGATAAGAACAGAGGGCGATGTTGCATATATCGGTATAACTGAATTTGCGCAGCACGAGCTGGGCGACATCGTTTATATAGATATTACTGCAATAGGGAAGGAAATTGAAAAGGATGCAGTTTTCGGGACAGTCGAGGCAGTGAAAACTGTATCGGACCTTTTTATGCCGGTTACTGCGACTATTACGGAACTAAATCCCCTGCTCGATAAACAACCCGAACTGGTAAATACCGATCCTTACGGTGATGGCTGGATGGTTAAAGTGACCCTTAAAAGCGCAGGCAGCGCCGATAGCTTATTGTCTGCAAACAGCTATAAATCGTTGATTGGTGTTTAATGAAAACATCGTTTAAATATTACAGGCCTGCTATTTTGTGGGCCTTATTTATTTTAATCTTGTGCACCGCCAAAATCGGTAAAATTGCCCAATCATCAATTTTTTTCCCCGGCTTTGACAAACTGGTGCATTGCGGTTTGTTTTTTATGCTGGTAGTTCTTTATTGTTATGATTTTATCAGGCAACAATACCATCCGGCTTTTTCGTATAAAAAAATAATACTGATTACCATAGCTGCAATCAGCTACGGTGGTGTTATCGAGTTGTTGCAGAAGTTTATGTTTACCTGGCGAAGTGGCGAATGGGACGACCTGTTTGCTGATTCTGTAGGTGCTTGTATGGGGGCATTCAGTATAATAATTACAGTTAAGGCTTTACGTTATGTTAAAGAGTAAATGGATTATATTAGGTTTAGTTGTTGTGGTGATTTCGTTCACGTCTTGTGGGATTTTTAAAGGTTGCGGCTGCCCTAAAGTCAGCAAGGTGAAAACGACGTACAATTATGCGGATGTGCTGGTTGCCTGACCAGCACGCGAATCGCTTTATCAAGTCCACGTTGTATAATCCTTAATTTAAAATCAAAAAATGACAATAATCATTTAATATTTTGATTTGTATCAGGTAATCTTATTTGGATTAAATTTAAATAAGGTTTATCTTTGGCTAAATTTATAAGTAATATGAGGCTTTCAGATCTGTTACCCGGTGTTGTAGGAATTGTTAAAGAATTTACTGACCTCGAAATGTCAGTTAAGTTAATGGAAATGGGATGTCTGCCCGGCGAAGAAATCACCGTTTCGCGCATTGCCCCACTTGGCGACCCTATAGCTATAAACGTATCCGGTTACCAGTTAAGCTTGCGCAAATTTGAAGCCTCTACTATTATTTTGCAATAGTTTAACCATTGAAAGCCGACATAAGAGTTGCACTTGTAGGAAATCCAAACACCGGTAAATCAACTCTCTTTAACACATTAACCGGTTTAAATCAAAAAATAGGAAATTTTCCAGGGGTTACGGTCGACAAAAAAACCGGTTATTGCCAATTACCCGATGGTCGTACTGCAGAAATCATCGATCTGCCCGGAACTTACAGCCTCTATCCAAAAAGCCAGGATGAATCCATTGTATTTTCTGTGCTGGCCGATAAATCAAACCCGCATACTCCCGACCTTGTTGTCGTTATTATAGATTCCACTAACTTAAAGAGAAACCTGCTGCTTTATAGCCAGGTTGCTGACTTGCGGATACCGGTTATCGTTGCATTGAACATGACTGACCTGGCGAAAAAATCAGGTTTAATTATTGATGTTGATCTGTTTTCAAAAAAACTTGGCGTTCCGATTATACCCATGTCCGCCCGGAAATTGGAAGGAATTGACAAATTAAAAGAAGCAATATCCTTTTCAAATAAATTTGCTCTTCAACAAGAGTCTATTGATGTTAAGGCCATCGCTCCTGAATTGATAGGGCAAATAAGTGATGAGTTCGAACTGGACAATCCCTATTATGCCTTGCAGCTGGCGCATCAGCACGAAACAATAAAGTTTATTTCGCCGGTTGAGAGCGACCGCATTGAAGAACTAGAGCAACAGTTTTCATTTCACTCCCAAAAGGCACAGGCTGCCGAAACGATAGCCCGCTATAATTTTATAAATGATCTGCTGTACGATACGGTAAAGATACCCGCAACCGCACAGGAGGAAACGCTTAGCAACAAGATTGACAAAGTGCTTACCCACAAAGTATTTGGCTTTATCATCTTTTTTGGCGTGCTTCTGTTTATGTTCCAGTCAATTTTTTCATGGTCGGCTTACCCGATGGAATTGATTGCGGATGCGTTCGTATGGGTTCAAAATGCATTGCACCAATTACTGCCTGCCGGGCCGTTAATCGGTCTGGTTGTGGACGGGGTTTTAGGAGGTCTAAGCGGCGTGATGGTGTTTATCCCACAGATAGCTATTCTTTTTGCCTTTATTTCTATACTTGAAGATACAGGGTACATGTCGCGCGTTACGTTTATGATGGATAAACTGATGCGGAAAGTTGGCCTTAATGGGAAATCAGTTGTTCCGCTAATCGGCGGTTTTGCCTGTGCGGTGCCTTCAATTATGAGTACCCGCACCATCGAAAACTGGAAAGACCGCATGATCACCATTATGGTCACCCCATTAGTTACCTGTTCGGCGCGTTTGCCTATCTATGTACTGCTGATATCGCTGGTGGTGCCAAACCGTAACATTTGGTGGGTAATAAACTTGCAGGGACTTGCGCTTACAGGTATGTATGTTTTTAGCCTGGTATCGGCAATAGTTGTGGCGTTTGTGTTTAAGCTCATTTTAAAAGGACGGGAACGTGGCTATTTCATTATGGAAATCCCCGTTTACCGGATGCCCCGGTGGAAAAATGTGGCTTTTTCTATGTATGAGCGTTCAAAGACATTTGTTTTCCAGGCCGGGAAAGTAATCATCGCCATCTCAGTAATATTATGGGTCTTGGCTTCTTACGGTCCAGGAAACCATTTTGAACAAATCGAAAAAAAATATCAGCAATCACAATATACCCAACAATTAAAGCCCGACGAAATTACGAAAGCTGTTAACTCCGAAAAGCTGGAAAATTCTTATGCCGGTGTATTGGGCCATGTAATTGAACCGGTAATAAAACCATTAGGGTTCGACTGGAAGATTGGCATCGCGTTGATCACTTCCTTTGCAGCCCGCGAAGTTTTTGTAGGTACTATGGCCACCATATACAGCGTTCAAGGCAGCGCCGAAAAAATGGAATCGGTACAACATAAAATGAAAACAGCCACAAATCCCCAAACCGGGCAGCCTGTATTTTCGCTGGCCGTGGCATTTTCGCTAATGATGTTCTATGCTTTTGCAATGCAATGCGCAAGTACAGTAGCGGTGGTTTATCGCGAAACAAAGAACTGGCGCTGGCCTGCTATTCAATTTGCCTATATGACTGTTCTGGCTTATGTGGCGAGTTTTATAGCATATCATATCTTAAAATAAACACACATCGGCAGATTTTAACGTTCACTGTTCACGTTCACAACGAGCGTGAGTTTTGTTGATTCACCTCATAAACAGGTATTTACAAATTTATCATTGCCCGAAATTGCGGTTTTTTACTGACAAAACATCGCCACCAAAAATTTCAAAAAAGGGAGCAAACTTTTTTTCTAAAAAAATTTGCGCAAGTAAATACTTGCATTTATATTTGCAAGCACTTACTTGCATATTATGAAAGCCAGACGCGATGTATACCAGGCAATTGCCGACCCAACCCGGAGGGCGATCATTAATATGATAGCCACCCAGCCACAAAATGTAAACTCCATCGCCGAAAACTTCGACGTTACCCGCCAGGCTATATCCCTTCACCTACAAATCCTTGTTGATTGCGGACTTATCGCAATGAAACAGCAAGGGCGCGATAGAATTTGTGAAGCACAGTTAGATAAGCTGAGCGAAGTATCCGTATGGGTTGATCAGTACAGGCAGCATTGGGAAAGCAAACTTGACGCTTTAGAAACTTATATAGAAAAACTAAAAAAAGAACGAAATGGAAAACACAAAAAGTAACACCAAAGACAGGGAACTCCTTATGTCGAGAACTTTAAATGCTCCTGTTGACTTAGTTTGGGAAGTATGGACCAAACCCGAACACCTTGCCAACTGGTGGGGTCCAAACGGATTTACAAACACAATCACTACTATGGATGTAAGGCCGGGAGGCGAATGGGACCTTGTAATGCATGGTCCGGATGGAACAGACTATAATAACAAAAGCGTATTTAAAGAAGTCGTACTTTGCAAAAAGATAGTTTACGAGCACGCGTCATCGCCAAAGTTTGTGGCAACCATCGAGTTTGAGGATATGGGCGAAAAAACCCAAATTACCTGGCATATGCTTTTTGAAACAAAAGAACAATTTATACAGGTGGTAAAAACTTTCAAAGCCGATGAAGGGTTAAAACAAAACCTCGAAAAACTGGATGCTTATCTTGTTGGTGTAGGTGCTAAATAAAATGAATTGGGTTAGCAAAGGCGTTTGTTTGCCTCACCCTGCCCTCTCCAAAGGAGAGGGTTTAAAAAAGAGCGAAGCTTAAAGTCCTCTCCTTTGGAGAGGATGAGTGAGGGCTGCGCCGTCTAGGTGAGGCAAGAAGATCATGGTTTTGAATCTAATAATAACACGACAATGCAAAACATCAAAATCCTTATTTTTAACCTGATATTAATTATGGCAGCAAACACTTCGCAAGCCCAAACCATTGGTAACTACGCCAATGTAAACGGCCTTAAAATGTATTACGAAATTTATGGAACCGGCGAGCCGCTGGTGCTGTTGCATGGCGGGGGCTCCACCATTTATACCACTTTTGGCAGGATATTGCCTGAACTGGCTAAAACCCATAAGGTTATTGCCATAGAGCTACAGGCTCACGGCCATACTGGAGACAGGGACACTCCCGAATCATTTGAACAGGATGCCAATGATGTTGCCACATTGTTGAAGCAACTTAATATAGCGAAAGCTGACATATTCGGTTTCAGCAATGGTGGCCAAACCGCAATTCAAATGGGTATAAAACATCCGGACGTTGTGCGTAAGCTGATCATAGCTTCTGCGTTTTATAAACGGGATGGTGTGGCGTTTGATGGGTTTTGGGAAGGCTTTGACCACGCAACCCTAAACAATATGCCGAAAATATATCAGGACGAATATTTAAAAATCACCAATAGCCCTGAAGGCTTGCTGAGAATGTTTAATAGAGACGTTGAGCGGATGAAAGGATTTAAGGATTGGACAGATGAAGATATAAAATCTATAACGGCGCCGGCCCTCGTTGTTTCAGGCGACCATGACGTAGCCACTCCTGAACATACGGTTAAAATGTCCCGCCTTTTACCTCATGGTCGATTGGCAATAACGCCTGGCACACACGGCAGTTATATGGGCGAAATTATGTCGCTTGACACTAATAGCAAAGTACCCGAGCTTTTTGTAGCTATGATTAATGAGTTTTTGGCTGGGGCGGTGGGTGAAAACAAGTAGTCGGCTTTGTCTCGGCAAGGTACTCTTCGAAAGACCCTCAATGCTATTAAGTTAAGGGAACCCTCGGATGTAGCCCCACCTAAATCCTCCCCGGTAGGGAGGACTTAAAAATCAATTGAAGCTAAAGTCTCCCCAACCGCGGGAGATTTAGAGGGGGCAACAGCAGGCTTTAATTTAGAAGTTTCCTTAACTTAATAGCATTGGAAAGACCCTGTCGGGCTTAATTATTCTCACTAATCTCTTTAATGTGCTCCATAACCCTTACATGAACATTTCTAACTATGCTTTGTGCCCAGATATCATAGTACCACGCAGGGAACACATATAATTTATACCAGCTGTTGCCAGTTAAAGTAGTCGTTCCGTCTTCGTTGTCTTTCAAGACAAACTCGCCCCGTATGAGATCCAAATGATTCATAATTTCCGGGTCGCGCGGCTGATCAGTAATATCGAATACCAAATCTTTACGTGGCTCGTATGTTGAAATCTTCTCGCCAAATACATACCCATTACTAAAAATGCACTTCCGTCCGGCGCCTTTGTAATAGCCGTCAACCGTAGTTTCCATTGGACTTGGCAAGCCGATTTTAAAGAGCCAAAAGCTATTCTTTTGCTTTATCTTTTTAAAAGCTACAACATTTTGCCATACTTTATCGGGTGATGCATTTACAGTTATGGTATCTGATACTTCGTTTTCATATTGATGTTTTGAAACAGAATCAGTAATAAAAACAAAAAGAAGCAATGCAATTATACTTACGTTTAGGTTGTTGTTGTCAGCCTCGAACATTTTATTACCTATATAAGTACCTAGCCACATAAAGCAGAAAATGAGCGGGGATACGATAATCAGACAGATTACTCCTTCACCCAGAAAAATTGAACTGAGCAAAATAGCTAAAAAACTATTATAAATTGAGTAAAGAGAAGATGTTGCGCCGTGCAACCGGAGACGCCTCCAATTCCAGGAACATATTATACCCATAAGAATCGGGATTATTACGAATTCGGAAAAAACCAGTGTCCCTGCTCCGTCAGCCAAATATCGGCTGAGCATAAGCTTATTGAGACCGATAGTGGCAAATGCAAAAATATTTGAAGCGGCAAACCCTTTTAACTTCTGTTTGATTGTGATATCCATTGTTTTATGTTGAGTTTAAGTTTTTATATTTTGAATGAAATCTATTTGCTACTGTTCATAATTTCTTTGACTGCTCCGTCTGCAGTTTCAAATTGAAAAGTAAATCCTGAATCCAGCAAACGCTTTGGCATCACCCACCGGCTTTTTAATATCAACTCCGTTTCGGTGCCAATAACTATAGCGCCCACTTCCAATAACCATTGCGGCGCGGGCAAGCCCAATGGAATGCCATAACTTTTACGGATTGTTCTCATCAGCTCTCCATTTTTTATTGGATATGGAGCTGTGCAGTTAAATATTCCCTGCAATCCGGGATGATCATAAAGCCATTTCGTTGTCCGGGCGACATCCCGTTCATGAACCCATGAAACGTATTGCTTCCCGTTGCCCTGTTTGCCGCCCATGCCCATTTTTACCAGGTTAAGCAACCGCGGGAAAACACTGTCGCTTCTCCCAAGAACGATTCCCATTCGCAGTGTTATTTTCCGGGTTTTTGGATTATCGTATTTATTGAAAGCTGCCTCCCAGGCATTACAAACATCAACGGAAAATCCATAACCGATTTCTCCTGTTTTTTCGTCCTGCGGACAGTCCTCCGCATGCCTGTATATAGTTGCTGATGTTACATTGATCCAAAGTTTGGGCGGTTCAAACATGTCCCTGATCACTATACCCAGTAACTCAGTCGGCAACACTCTCGAAGTAATTATTTCAGCCTTGTTCTTTTCAGTGTAACGACAATTCACATTTTTGCCGCAAAGATTGATTAGCATATCTGCATTTACTAATTCTGCAGCCCACTTGCCCCGGCTTTTTCCATCCCAAACTACCGTTCTTATATTCTTTTCTGTTTCCTTTTCGTGACGGCTTAGTATCACAATTTCGTCGGCTTTATCCTTATAAAAATTAGCAAGCACTTTACCCAGGTAACCATTACCGCCTGCCAATACTATCTTTTTGTATTTCATTTTTAGTTAAGCTTTAAAATCAGTATCAATAAAATTATCCTGTAAAGCACCCATGTAATAGTCATGGCCCATCCGAGCTTAAGGAGTTTGGTTCTGCGGATATGTTCTAAAAACATCAATCCGGCAACGCCCATAAAATATAAGGCAAAAAACAAAGGTGGCGCCATAAACCAATGACTTACAATTAATGGCAATAACAGCAATAGACTTCCTGCGAAGGAAATAGTCATCATATTCCCCAGATAGTTCCACAATCTGTCTTTAGCATAAGTACTGATAACTATACCCTGGAGAATAATCTGTCCGCCGCATATAAAATATTCGCGTAATGCATTTCCTAAGGGAACTACGCCAATTAATAAGTGCGCGTAGGCTGTGAGTATAAGCCCTGTAAAAAACCATGTGAAGAGCAGGTATGCAATACGATAATATTTTTTAAAGGCTGGCTGAAAGGCAAAACCATCACCCGCAATTGGAGGTGGAATAATTACACGGCGGTTGTATGAAATAAATGCATAAACTTTACTCATTAGCCATATAAACGGCTTAAATGAAAACAGCGGATCAAAAACGGGACAAGCATTGCCGAGCACTTTGAAAATACTTCTAACGCCATAAGTTACCTCACCATTTTTCAGATCCACTAGTGCGATCTCATTTACCGCTCTTTGTTTATCAATAACCGGACAAATGCTATCAATACCAGTTTGATACGGAGCACGGTCGCCAGGGTCCAGCATCCCGGTTTTTACAAAAGCGTTGGTATAAACTTTACACATTGGGCATTCCCCGTCAAAAAGAATCAAATGGTTTTCTAATGTTTTCATATTTTCAATAATTAATGAAAATTAAAATCAAAAAATATATTACTTCAACAATTTTAATATAGATCCAAAGAACCAGTTCTCGTCGGCTTTTAACATAGTTTCAACGCTTTTATCAATCTTATCGGCAAAGCCATGAATGTTTTTCACGGTAGCTAAAAACTGTTTGGCTTCGGGTGAGTTTGAGTCTTCAATGTCCTGCAATTGTTTTAGCTCCTGTAATACCGGTTCTATCTCGCGCTTCTTGCGCTCCCTGGCTATGCGTTTTGCTACTTCCCAAATATCCTTTTCGCCATTAAAATATTCTTTACGATCTCCCGGAACCAATACTTTGTGAATCAGGTTCCAATTAAGCAATTCACGAATGTTCATATTAGCATTGCCTCTTGAAATACTAAGGCCTTCCATAATTTCCTCGGTACTCAGCGGCTTTTCAGAGATCATCAGCAAAGCATGAATTTGCGCCATGGTGCGGTTAATACCCCACTCAGATCCCAACTTGCCCCAGGCCTGTATAAACTGCAATTTTGCTTCTTCTAATTTCACAATACAAATGTAATATTATTTTTTAAACTTTCAGTAATTATTGAAAATAAAATTAGTTTGTCGAGTTTTAGCTGTAAGCTTGTGTCTGAACTATGATTTTTAGGATTCAAAAATTATAAGATTGAGCGCTTTTAATCCTGCAATCCTCTAATCTTAAAAATCCTGATTCCGACAAACAGAAAGCCCTTTTAATCATTCCTCAAACTGTCCACCGGATTAACCAACGCCGCCCTAACCGATTGAAAACTTATCGTTAACAAAGCGATAGCCACCGCCGTTATGCCCGAAAAGAAGAAAATCCATAAGGGAATATCAATACGATAAGCAAAGCTTTGCAGCCATCGGTTCATGGCCCACCACGAGATTGGCGATGCCACCAGTAAAGCTATTAAAATGAGTTTTATGAAATCTTTGGAAAGCATAGTCATTATACTGCCTACCGAGGCGCCCAATACTTTGCGTATGCCTATTTCTTTTTTTCGCTGTATGGTATTAAAAGCAGATAATCCCAGCAAACCCATGCACGATATTACTATGGCAATTACGGCGAAGCAAATAAATAGTTTTCCAAAGCGCTCCTGCTCCTGGTATTGTTGATTGTAGGCCTCGTCCGCAAAAAAGTAGATGAATGGCATGCCCGGCGCAATGTTCTTCCATGCAGCTTCCAATTTACCCACGGTAGACCGTACATCGGTTGAAGTGATATCAATATCGATATTGGTCAAATGTACCGGATCAACCCTCAAAGTGGTTGGCTGCACCTTTTCTAAAAAGGAATGGTTATGAAAATCCTTTATAACCCCCACAATCGTTCCTTCATGATGCAGCTGGGTAAAGTGTTTGCCAAGGGCGTCGTTGGCATTGGTAAAGCCCAGGCTTTTTAACATCGCCTCGTTAATGAGCATCGATTTCATTGAATCGGCGGCTAAGTTCTGAGCAAATCCGCGTCCGGCAATTATATCGATCTTGAACTGTTTCAGAAATATATCGTCGATAAAATAAACGTCGGATATTTGCTGCTGTTTTTCACCTTTGCTGTTTTCAATTACAGTTTTAAACTGATTATTTGGTGTGCCCGGTACTGAAGAAGAGTAGCTGACCATACCCACCCCGGGGATGCTCATCAGTTGTTGTTTTACCGCGTCGGGATGTTCGTTGATATGATAGTCGAACTGGTAGTCCACCACCAGCTTATGACCTTTTTCGAAACCTAATTGCTGGTTTTGCATAAAGTTTAACTGCCGGTAAACGATGACTGTCGCAATTATTAAAAATATCGAAATAGAGAACTGTGCCACCACCAATGAACGGCGCAGAATAAGCCCGGTACCTGATGAACCTGTTTTTCCTTTAAGGCTGCTAATAGGTTTAAAGCCCGACAGGAAAAAGGCAGGATATGCACCTGATAAAATCCCTACTGTTACGGCGATGAGAAACAGCCATAAAATATATTTAAAGTCGCGGAAAATACTGTCGGTTACAATGGTACTCACCAATTGATTAAACAATGGCAGCAACAGCATTGCAAACAGCAGTGCGATTAAAAAAGCTACCACGCAAAGCAGTACAGCATCCATCAGAAACTGCGCGGCGAGCTGATATTTTGACGCGCCCAAAACCTTACGCACGCCTATTTCTTTGGCTCTTTGTAACGAAAATGCGGTTGTAAGGTTGATGAAATTAAAACAGGCTATAAACAGCACGAGTATGGCTATGATGGAAATGATATAGACGTTGGTAATGCTGCCGCTTGCCGAAGCCCCCGTGCGATGTCCGCGTGGTTTTCCGTAGAGATAAACCTTTTTTAGGGGCTCAATAGCCAATTGATACTTGAACTCGCTTTGATCGAAATGAGATTTTACAAAAGCGGGGAGCTTCGCTTGCAAAGTAGCCGCGGATTGACCCGGTTGCAGTAGAAGATAGGTGTAAAACCCGAACTGTGTCCAGCTGTGGTTCCAACCCTCATCAACCAGCGTAGTTATTGAAAAAATAATATCGACCCGCAGGTGCGAGTTGTATGGAATATCCCTCATTACTCCGGTTACCGTAGCTTTTGTTTTCCCATTGATCATCATGGTTTGTCCTACCGGGTCAGTATTCCCAAAGTATTTTTTTGCAGCAGTTTCGGAAAGCACGGCATTGCAGGGGGCGTTGAATATACGTCCAATGCTACCGCGCAGCAGCGGCCAGCTAAATACTTTAAAAACGGACGAATCGGCATAAGCTACTTCTTCCTTAAATGCATTTTGGGGAGTGCTCTGAAGGATCATGTCGTCCATAAATACCCTTGCCATTTCCTTTACTTCTGGAAAGGACGATTGCATGGCTGGCCCCATAGGAGCCGGTGTACTTTCGTAAGTTATGCCAACGGGTGTTTTTACATCGGTAACCAGCCGGTAAATATTATCCGCTTTGGTGTTATAACTATCCCTGCTCAACTCAAATTGCACATACAACAGCGCAAAAAAACAAACGCATATGCCGGTAGTTAAACCGATAATGTTGATGAATGAAAACGTCTTATTGCTAAGGAAATACCGGAAGGAGGTTTTGAAATAGTTTTTTAACATAAGTGAGGGTTGATATTGCAAGATAGTTTTTTTTGTCAGAAGTATCTATGACTTGCTTGTTTGCTCCGATAAAAAGCGGGGTCATGGTGAGCTCCGTGTAACCGCGGTGCGTCGGGTTGATGATGTTTAATGGAGACATAACAGGTTGCCGACTGTATGAAATAATTTTTTCTTCAATTAATGATCGTCTCGCTCAATTGCCGCGAGGGCTAGTCCTTTTTGTCTTGATACAAAAAGGACCAAAAAAATCAAGTCACAACGATGCTTCCACCCGCTCTGCCGGTTTTTAACGCTTTTTCGGTTACATCCCGAAAAAGCTAAACCGTCATTCACGCCATACACCCGGCCCGCCGTTATGACATGCTTTTGCCCGCTTTTGACTTTACTTTAGCTAGTTGATTTATTTCATATTATTAATATGAGATTTTTTGTCAGCAGAACAGCTTCGGGGAAAAGCAGGAAAAACAGCAGGCCTGTGAAGTGGCTAAGGGCATAGGAAATTTTTGCATGCAGGGTGTTGAAGCGATAAGGTAGTCCGGCAAAAAGATTCCAGCCCGCTGTTTTTCCAGCTTGTGCGCAAAGGCCCTTGGCGGCAAAGAAGCATTTCTGATGACTTGATTTTTTTGGTCCTTTTTGTATCAAGACAAAAAGGACTAGGCCCTGCGGCCATGAGCAGGAAGATTACTTTATGAACCAAAAATAAAGTTTAAAAAACTTAAGACAGCTATTCGGCAGCCTCCTCGCCGGACGGGAAAATAAAACATCCAAAATTTGCAAAACCGAACAAAATAATTCGTAATATTACCCTAATCCTTAAGCACTTAACAAAAAAAACATGAATAATTTATCTTCCTCTGCCATTACTGCTGACTTATGTAAAAATTCAATTTATCAGTATGGAAAAAAAGTCGACTTCTGAAAACAGGTTTAAACTGATCGAGATAGTTATCGCTATTATTGGCGGGTTATTTACTTTCTATCTTTTCTTGCTGAAAGATGTGCCCAACCTGAATAAGGCATTAGTGGGCACAGATATATTGCAAATAGATACAATAAAAAACAGGTCTTATTCAAAACATAACGATTCGTGTTTACTTACTTATTCAATAAGTCTTAAGAATGTCGGTTATAATAATGTTTATATCGACTCCATTTCTACAGGTGTTAAACTTGTTAACCCGGATATAAAAGAGTATAGTGGTTACATTTTTATGGATGGTGTAGAGACTGGTGACAACGAATATATGAATTGGAGCAATCAACTGATCGGATATTACCCGCCAGGTATCAAAAGAACTGAGAATTTCTATTACGTTGTGCCTGTTGAAAAGGATACCGGTGTTTTGATACGTTATGAGGCGTATGGGCACGGAACAAAATGGTTCTTTTTTCATAGCACTTTTATAACCAGTGGTTATGCTTTCAAACTTCAGTGTATTCCCTTCAAAGAAGTAAAACATAAAGAGAGGGATGAAGAGGATGAAAAACCAGACCAGGACAAATAAATTGATCATGTGCATTGCAACTCAATTGAGCTTCAAGTATGATATGAAATTTCAAACGAACAGATTTTTTTTCAGAAATTTCTTGATTTATAAAAATAATGTGTATCATTGTGCCATGAATACAACAACAATACAATGTTTTATACCGCAACCGAAACATCGGAGGGGATAGCTATGTATTGAAAAAATATTATAAATATGCGCAAATCCTCTTAGAAAATCTAAGGGGATTTTTTGTTTTCAGGGTAGTATACCGCACGTGCGGGATGGTCAGATTACCACATTTGGGATGTGGAGGCTCCCGGTTCAAGTCCGGGTTACCCTACTGGTTATTAAGGAAATATAGCTCAATTGGTTAGAGCAGCACCCTTATACGGTGTCGGTTGAAGGTTCAAGTCCTTCTATTTCCACCTGTTTATTTTCCTATGGTGCAATGGCAGCACGCCCGGTTTTGGTCCGGAAGATAGTGGTTCGAGTCCATTTAGGAAAACATGCTGATGAGGCCATGGTAACGTTGCCTGCAGTTTGTTTTTTGTTATGACCCACGGTTGGTGGGTAAGGGTGAGGCATGTCTAAAAATAAAGATATTTCTTTATTTTTAGAATATATTTTATTAAAGGAGAATTAGCAAACATGGTGTATGCGGCGGTTTGAAGAACCGAAGATCCAGGATCGTTACCCGGGTTCTCCACATGGTCGGTTGCCCGAATGGTAAGGGGGCGGTCTGCAAAACCGCATTGTACCGGTTCGAATCCGGTACCGACCTCAAATATTGGATGACAAAGAAGACTTCAACCTACGAGCCTAGTAGCGTTATTTTTTCTTCCTATTCTCTAAAAAATCAGCAATACTCACTTTTGAGCAATCTGAAATCAAGTTAGCTGCTATCGCAATTGGTAACTCATCAGCACCGTTAAAATTAACACAACCCTTTTGAAATTTGGCAGCCGGCAATAGGCCGACGTACCTTGAATGCAATGCAGGGTTGCAATATATTGGCATACAGTGTAACGACATATAATTCTTCACACCCGAAAGTGCATATTTCATATAACCTCTTTCTTTGTATATAATCATTTCCTTTCCCATCATAGGTTCAACAATGGGCGTTACCGTAGGGTCAGCAGCGGTTATTGCATCATGTAAAGCGCGCATCATTTGCTGCCGCTCTGCCGGCTGGGCGCTTATATATTCATTTGCTGTCATTGGTATTTAACTATTTGAAGATACTCAAATATAATGTTTACAGGCGATTGAGTGGCAGATAAAAAGTTGCGAAAATGTAGAAAGTCATCTTGCCAAAGTGAAATCAAAAGCAGGACGCTCATCGTTTGAAGCAAGAAATAAAGTTGGACAGATCGGGTTATGCTTCTCTCCCATGCCGTTCCAAATACCTTTCACGACCATGTCCCGGCCCATATTTATGGAGATAAATAGCCATAGTCAGCTTGCTGTAATTATCATACCAGGCTTCATCAAGGGTAACAGATTGGTCATCCTTAAAATCGATAACAAACTTTTGGGAAGAACCACGTCCGTAGCGGTTTCTACCCTGCATTCTATAAGTTGCAATATGGGTAATATCGGCATAAGCAATTGTAATCTGCTTTTTAAAGACAATGTCGTACATCGTAATTTCGGTAGTGGTTATCGTAATTCTTTTCCATGATTTTGAAAAGAAATAATAATAGACCCAAAGTAACCCAAACAAAAACAGCGTAATCAGATAGCCGGCAATAGGGTTTACGAAATTACCCAACAGGCAATGATAAAGCATATACCCGGTAAGCCATAAGGCCAAAATAGCACCACCTATAGCTCTTAAATAGTAGGACGTGTCAAAATTTGAAATTACAGGTTCATCCATTTGTGATATTTTTGTTAGGCATGAGAGTCAGTATACCAAATGTATTGAAAATTTTTATTGCAAAAGGAGTTAGAAAGTTATCACCAAAGCTGCGGCAATGAGGGGTACTCATCAAGACTACTAGCGTAGTCGTTCGAAATTTTTTAAATTTGGACAGCGGGATTGTAATTTAGAATATGATCTTTCCACGCAGTAATTGCTCCGCAAAAGTTTCAGATTTAAGTTTATGCTTCAATGTCAAAACGTAGGAATATGGACTTCCTTTTTTACTTTTATAATAGTCGATCCCTTGACTTGCCAATTTTCCTGCGGCAACGCTGATTAGTCCCGCTGTTGCAATGGCGGCCCCCAAACCACTTGCAAATGATGGTATCGAAAGCCCCAACAATGCCGTAGTTGTAGAAATACCCATCCCCTTGAAAGACATTTCTAGATTTTTTACAGCGATGTCGATACCCTTTTTTTTGGACTCCAACACATCTTTTAAGGTTGATTGTCTGTCGACCATTTCCAAATCTTTAACGAGTTTGTTGATTTCTTCATAGAACAAATATCTTTCATCTCCATATTTTTCTCTGAACATAATTATTTTTTTCGCTGGTATGTCTTCAATATTCTCGGGAATTACAGATTGGATGACCATTGAAGCTAAGATTTCGCCCACGTCATTAACACCTTGATATCTATCAACTTGTATCCCACGAATAAGCGGTTGAAATGCTGGATCGTCAGTTACAACGGGTATTTGATCGAGCGATGCTAGATAATTTGCAAGAAAAGTCATATACATTGCACCCGTCACCGGCTCAAATTCATACCAACCCTCTCTATTCTGATTTCTTACTGCTAAACCTAATTCAGGCAGTCGTTGCTGAAGAATATAGCCCATTTTGTACATATGAATAGCAAAGCCGCTTGATTCTGGGACAATAGCTCCTAGACTTTTTATCAAGTTTTGCCTATGGTCAGTGTCAAATAGTTTTGTTTCTGCAAACCTTAGAAAGTCATAACCGATATTTTCGGCCTCATATCTGGGATTAATATTTCTAATGAATTCTTCCTTTTCATTTAACTCTTTGATAAGTTCACTATCCTGTATAGAAGGATAACCTTCAGGTACAATTCGGTTCAGGCCCTCATAATAAAGGGCAGCAGTTTTTACCCATTTTTCATCGTCAAAATTAACATGCGGATAAAATAAGGCGCGACCATATTTAATTGTGTTCGACATAATATTTCATTTTCAATTGTGAGGGGTTCTGGTCAATCGTTTCTTGAGATATCTTATGTTAGTAAATTTAATAAAGAAAAAATGACATAACATCGTTCCGTAAAAAATTAATTATTAAAAGCTTCTGAATTGGTCAGACGTACTGTTAGGTTCTAGCAGCTTTTACCCTTCTTCCCTATGGGCCCAGTCGAACCCAATCAACTAAATTTCGACTTGCAAGAAACAGGTGGGTCTAATTTTAAACAATGAATTAGACCGTGCAGGTATTGACTATAGATATTCCCGATTTCGTCTGAAAAATAAATATAAATCTCTAATTCAACATATATTAATGCAACAGAGACATCTCCATAAATTATGTCAAACTCTTCTCCAACAGGAATAATTGACAATTTTCTATTATGGTATTTCTCTTGATAAAACTCTAGAGATTGAACTTTAATTCTAAAATCCTTAGCAACATTTCTTTCTAACTTAATTAAATATTTCTCAAAAATTGTATCCGGAGCTGAATTGGGGCTATAGGAGTCAGATGGATGTGATAAGGTAAAAAAAGGCTTGATATCATAAATGAATTTTTGATTTGTCAAATCATTTGCAATTCCTTGAGCTTTGAGTGATCTGATTAGAAAAAAAATGTACCAATATAAGCTATTAATTGACCTCCGAAAATCCACGTTTGACCAATTGAGTTGGTATTTCCGTCCATATTTAAAGTTACAAATACTTTTGTTAAAATAGGATTTAAACTCCTTCAAGCACAAGATTTTTGGAGGAGGTATGCTTTTCGTATGTTTTAAGTCCAATCCTATAATTGTTTGTGTTTCGATCTTTGTCCAAGATATTCGATACCTTTGATAAGTTGTGATTTGTAGGCAACAATGTTATGAGGTTTTGAAAAGTCGCCTTTACGAAAATGAATGACGAAAATGAAAAATTTATTAAAGCGGCGGCCGAAGGCGCAGCTGAGGGACTAGGGAAAAATATTCCACCGCTTTACAAAGACTTATTTCAGCCCGGTGTAAGGCAACTTGGAAAGGCTTTTGGGACGGTATTGGGGACGATTAATCTAGCTTTAATGCCGCTTGAGCAAGCCATTTGGAATTATCAGACAACATCTCAGTGGCTACATAAAGATTTAGCGGAAAGGCTTAAAGATGTATCTGCTGAAAAAATAATAACGCCAAAAGCTAGTATTGTGGGTCCTGCGATAGATAGTCTAAAGTTTCTAGGAGAGGAACCGGATCTGAGGAATATGTTTGCAAAACTAATCTCAACAGCCATGAACTCTGACACAGCTGATGGAGTTCATCCAGGATTTGTTGAAATTCTTAAAAATCTTTCAGCGACCGATGCAAAAATGATTAAACATATTTATAATTTTAATAATTTGATTTTCGCTCAATTGATATATTCCAAAAGTTATACTGGATTCGAAACGTTTAAATATGAGTTCGTTTCACCAATAAATAAGGATAATTTAGAAACTGAAAAATATGTAGTGGCAAAAAACAATTTGGAAAGACTAGGTGTCTGTCGGGTTAATGTTATAAATGAATTATTAGATTATTTTGGGAAATTACCGAATAATATAAAATTATTTGAAGAGGTTGAAATTGCCAAAGCAACAGGGTTTTATGGGAGTACCATGATTTATGAATGTGCCCTCACCCCATTCGGTAATTTGTTGGCTAGTGCTTGCTTGGACAAAGATTAGCAACACTTTCATCAAATCTGCTTGCGGATCGTTAGCACTTCGTTCGGCTAATCACGAATCGAAAAAAAAGGGAACCGACATCCCGCCGGCTCCCTTCGGATTGACTTAGAGAGATCTTTAATTATTTCATGCTATCATGTATTTGTTTGATGGCATCCAGGTGTTTTTGTACAACGGGAGCGGTTTTGGCGGCAAATGCTTTTAGGTCGGCATCTTTACCATCTTTTGCTTCGTCGTTCATCAGGTCGAGTGTTTTCTTATGGCCGTCAATCATGGCGTCAACATAGGCTTTGTCAAAGTCGGTGCCGGTTTTTGCGCTTAAGTCGTCCATCTTTTTCTGATGATCCGAATCAACGTTCATTGGTAGCATCATATTTTTTGTTTTTGCTATACCCATCAATTCGTCGTTTGCTTTGCCGTGGTCGGTAACCATCATGTTTGCAAAGTCTTTAATCTTTGCGTTAGTAGTTTTGCTTGCTGCTAGTTTACCCAGCGCCACTTCGGCCATACCGCCCATAGCGGCTTTGTTAGCGAAGGTACTGTCGGGGTTTGAGGCCATCGGCATTGCGCTCATTTTTGAGGTATCCGCCATTTTATTGGCAGTGTCAGTTGCAGATGTTGTACTGTCCATGCTGCCGTTACCGCTTTTACTTTTACATGCCTGGAATAGCCCAAAAGCCAGGGCTATCAGGGTAATTACTGTTAATTTTTTCATTGGTGTTTGCCTTTAAGTTTATATAATTTCAACAAATGTTTTTAAAATTAGTTTTAAAGTAATTTTAGGAGTAGCTGATTGTTCGCTCAAAGTTATTTTTGATTCATTTAATGATGATCCCGCTCATAGCTGCAGAGGCCTGGTTACTTTCCCTTAGATGGAAAGTAACCAGACCGAGCATAGCGAGCTCATGAACGCCCATTAAAAACAAACAATACGTGAATAACATCAAGTCAGAAAAAAGCTTCCACACTGCAGGCAAAACACCTCCATAGGAGTCTTTTGGACCTGGCCCGCTTTTGATTTTATTCGGTAAAATGATTTATGTACTATTAATTATATCATTTTTTCTCGTCAGCAGAACAGTTTCGGCAAGAATCCGGAAAAACAGTCGGCCAGTGAAGTGGCCAAGGGCATAGGAAATTTTTGCATGCGAGGTCTTGGTGCGACAAGGTAGCCCGGCAAAAAGATTCCGGCACTCGCTGTTTTTCCGGATTGTGGGCAAAGGCCTTTGGCGGTAAAGAAGCATTTCTGCTGGCACGGTTTTGGTTACTTTTGCCAAGACAAAAGTGACTAGGCCCTCCCGCGGCCATGACATAGCCGTTAACCTAAGGATTTTTTTGAGAGTTTGATGAGAATGGGGCTTCGCCGTTGGGCAAAACCGCTTAGATTTTCCCATATTTGTGTAAGTTAATTTTAAAAAAAAGGCGGTTGTTTTCCAGACATTTTGCCGCCTTTTTCTTATATAAAGATAGGATTTTTTTTGAAAAATGAGCTGTTTTTTATAGGGAAAAGCTCTTTTTATTTTTAATTCAGGCAAATTTATTGACGATTG
>DASYEP010000079.1:0-6802 GCA_036498965.1 Mucilaginibacter sp. | reverse complement strand
GCTAAGTAATTGATTGAATACCGGCTGTCCGGTAAAAAATGTACTTTTGGGCATAGTTCAATTTTTGAGTGTGGTAATTCAAAGTTAAACTATGCAGGGGCTTACGCCCCTGTTTTTTTATTTTTACCGGACAACAGTGATCAATAAGTTGTGAATTTAGCCTGTAAACCCAAAAGGTGATATATCATAAACAATTGATAATCAATAATTTACAAATACACCAGGATTGCACGGCAGTGCGCAAATGCAACCCGTGACTTCTCATAAATCCGGTTCTGGTTGCGAAGTTGGGACTAACTGCCAACTGCACACTCCTGACTGCTAACTTAATAATTGAGCCTCGCCCGCCGAAGCTTCGCACCACCGCTAAAGCTAAGGCGGTAGAATGATGAATTAAAAACTTCGGCGTTCAATATTCGACCCTTACGTACGGGGGGTATTCGATATTAATTTTTGTACCGATGCTGTCGTAATAGTAAACAATAGTGCACTATCCGCTTTATACCAGTTTGCAGATGACGGCAATTTAACCTAAATTTGTTTTGATCAGATTATTTTAAAACATCTTCATTACCGCAAGGCTATGGCACAAATAGTGATAAACATAAATAACAAAAAAAAATGGAACGCCTTAAAAACCATTTTAGAAGCTATGGACATAAACTATGTTGCCCGGGACACTGCAGAGCCGCTAAGTGAAAGGGAACTGGATCTATTGCGCCGTGCCGAAAACGATAAGCAAAATGGCAGGTTAACCAGTTATACCAGTCACCGCGACGTTTTAGGCAGGTGATGATCAACGAAGTAGTCTATACCGATACTTATAAAATTACTTTAACTGCGGTCATTAACAGTGTTGAAAATGCTTACGGCGTTGCGTCCGCGGAAAAGCTATTAGATAGAATTGATCGTATTGTTGCAAAAATAGTAGTGAACCCCTATCTGTATCAGGCCGTTCCCGTTGACACCCGGTTCCGGAGGGCGGTCATTTCCGGTCAATCTTCATTGGTTTATGAAGTAACTGACACAAAAATTATCCTTTTATATATTTTTGATAACAGGCAGGACCCATTTTGGGTTTGACTATCGGCTGTTCAGTTGTCGCACTTGTATAATTGCTTTTGTAAGCTTCAACGCTCTAATTTAAGCGTGGACGTTTAAATTATATGAGTTCACGCGAAAGGCGCTTGAACCGCCGGGAGGTTGGTAAGAAATTTATAAAACTAGTAATGAACAAATTATTTCTTTTCGCTCAATAGACGATTGGTTTTAATCATTCGCTTTAAAATAGCTTCTTTTGAAATATCTAATATTTGTCTCTCACTAGCCAAGATCTCATTCATTTCTATGACCAGATGAGTTATCTCAATGTCCCAAGAAACCTGATGGTTTATCATTTGTTTCTTAGCGCTATCTAATTGAAGATAAGACTTTGTAAGGCCTTCCCTTTCATCCTGTATTGTCGATAAATCGCCAATCATTGTTCCTAATATATTCCAATAAGCACGGCCTGCTCCATTGATATCTACAAAACTTACTTTCTTAGGTAGTAGTCTGATTACTCTATTTATTTTGTTTGAATCTATTTCTATTTCATTTTCAAGTTTTGAAAAATAGTTTTTTTGAATTATTTTAAGTTTGGTCAGGTTGTTGTCGGTGATTTTTTGTTCTTTATGATAATAATAGCCATTCATAATTCTAAATTCATCTCGAGAGATTTGTTGAATTGAGCGCAATGAATCAAACACTTCTTTCACTTTTCGTAAAAAATAAACCTTATCATCCAATGTATTAAATTCTCTAATTAAATTCGTATCACCCAATAACATTATTTGAGGGATATTTTCATATTCAAATTCCTTTTGCGAGTTTTTAAATGTGGCGTCAACGTCTTCATCAGCTGTCAATATATTAATGTTATTTATACATTTAGTATAAATTTCGAATTGCGCTAAAGCCTTTTGTTGACTTATTTGAAAGGCATTTTGTACTCTTTGAGCTTTTAAATTAAAATAAATGGTCGCAATTGCTCCCAAAATGGCCAGTGCAGAAAATAGCCTTAAATAGAACTCCCTTTTTAGCTGCCAAACTACTTTAGATAAAATTAACTTCCCATATTCATTGGGAATAAATTCTTTAGAAATTATTTCCCATTTATTATTTCTGGGGTTCTCGTTTTGGGCAGATGGATTCAAACTTTCCCCAGGCCTATGATTTTTTTTTTCGTCCATAGTAAAAATACTTCAAGTGATTTAGGAATAAAATAATTTATCGATTTTTATTAAAAATACCGATTTTACTTATTTAAATTATTTCATTTAATTAATAAGTTTAGAAATAATGCTCTTCACCTGTTCATAGTCTTTCATTTGAACATAATAAAATTAAACGTTCACGTTTTAATGACAACCGAGGCGATTATGGTGACAGAAATGGGCGGATTTGTGGAAAAAAATTGGTGGAAAGTATTAAATAAGGACTCAAATTCAAATTCATATTTTACCTAACTTCTTAAATAACAGAAATTTATTTGCATTTAACTAAATTTTTTAGTATTTTTGAATAAATAAAAATACTTGTATTTATGAAGGGATATATTTACACTATGTTTAAAGGAGCTGATCCGAGCGTTGGTTGGGAAATGACCGACCCGATTTATGATAAGGTTCCGACTATGGGTGCGTGCATGCCTAATATAAGGCGCTTGGTAGAAAAAGGCGATTTTATTTTTTCCATAAGTGGCAGAGTCGCTACTGTAAAGCCACATATTGTTGGCGGATTTCAAGTTGATGATAAAATTAAAACATTGACAGCATTTAAGCGATTTCCCGCTAACCGAATGGTGCAAAAGGAGGACGGAGGACTAACAGGCAATATTATCGTAGATGGTGATGGCAATCATCTGCCATATGATTACCATGATAAGTTCGAAAAACGACTGGAAAATTATATTGTTGGAAAAAACGCACTGTCATTTGATACCGTAGAGCAAATGAACAATGCTAAAAAAGAGACAGTTGACATTTTAAATGAAATCTTTAGCAAAAAAGAAGACTCTGTGAGTAAAATCATTGGCAGATGTCGTAAACTTGACGAATCTCAAATCAAACATTTGCTTGATTGGATGAACAAGATTAAGGCTATATAATGCAGACTGTAATTGAAAACATTTTAAGATTTAACATTCCGGTAGAAAAGCTCTCAAAAAAAGCTGATATACCAATCCAACGACTCAATTCTATACTTTCAAGCAACGAAGAACCATTAATTGGCGAAGTCGCTGCTATTGCCCGTGCATTAAAGGTCCACCCTGACTTTCTTTTCACTCCAAGCCAAAGTTACAATTCAGTAAACTCACTTTTCAGGAAAGTCGTTACCAATAAACAACAAATTATTGCGGATAAAGTTGCTTATATTATTTCAAACATACTCGAAGTTATAGGAAATTATAGACCTAATGTTGAGATAATTGATCGTTTTCCAAAAGTAGAAAACACATTTGAAGGTGTTAATCAACTTGTTTCTGTTTTTCGAAATGAATTCGCTAATGCAGATTTTTATTCTCCGCTACTAAATTTACCCGAGTTAGTTTCAAACCAACTAGACTGCGTTTTGCTGGTTACCGAACTCGGTGAAGGTGTTGACGGCGCATCTGCTATTATAAATGGCATTTCATTTATATTGATTTCCCCAAGATTCAAGCCAAGAATGTTTTTTACACTTGCGCATGAAGTTGGCCATATAATTGCACACCATCGCGATCCTGCAAGTTTCGGCAATATCGATTTTGAAAATCAAAGAACTAGTAAAAAATCGAGAGAAGAGGAAGCTTTTGCATTTGCCTTCGCCTCTGACCTTTTACTGCCGGTAGAGGGCGTTGCCAATGCACTAAAATATATTCGCAAGCAGTTTAAAATTTCGGTAGACTTTCTCACTGAATTCGAAATACATTATATAAGTCGGATATATGGCGTAAGCTTTGAAGTAGCTGCTTTGCGGTGCGAGAATTTGGGTTTTATCCCAGGGGGAGCAGCATTTTCTTTAAGTGAGAGTTTAAAAAAAGAATACGGAAGTCCAGAAAAACGTGCGGAACAACTGGAAATGCCTCCTAGACCGGATATTAATTTCCCAAAAGTATCTAATAACCTGATGAGTTCTGTTATTGATGAAATAGTGAATGGTAAATTATCCATTGGTAGAGCTGCAGAAATTTTATCAATCACAACTTCTGAACTCGTTCATTTTAATGCATTTGGAGAATGGATATAGTTTTAGACACCTCCTCAATTATCAATCTCATCAACGGTTCAGTCTTCGATCGCGTATTAACAATGAATGGTTATCGATTTTTTATCGGAGATCAACTTTTTAATAAAGAAGTACTTGATGAGGTTCAAAAAATAATAGTAGAAGCCCTCATCGCAAAAAATAAAATCGTTTTGCTTAAGTCAGCTGTTACAGCTTCCATTATAGCTGAACTGAGAGTCAAATATCGTTTAGGTTTGGGTGAAACGGAATGTATGGCGCTTTGTAAAATTTGCAATAAGGCAATCTGCACAGACGATTTTAAAGCCCGGAGGTTTTCAGTAATTGAACTTGGCGAGTCTCAAGTGTTTGGCAGCTTATCTCTATTAAAAGAATCAGTAAATATCGGAACGCTTAGTTGCCTGGAAGTATTGACTAGTTATATGTTGATGATTGAAAAGGGCGCATTTCTTCCAAAAGGACTTACGGATGATTATTTTTGTCATTAATATTATCGTTGTAATAAGCCGGTCCATCGTCCGTATCTTTTTTTATCAAGGTTCTAGTAATATCAAAATACATGCGCCAGCATGGGCTAAATGACTTAAACCGCTTTCGTCTTTATCTACTCCTCTCCAAAATTTCCACAAATGTCTTAGGCACGTATTAAAATATCTGCTCCATTTTACCCCATTTCCAACCGTCCAATGTATTCCTCATATTTGCGCGCTCCAAAAATCATTGCTTTTGTAATTTCTTCAATGGCTAATGACGGTAAAAGATGGTGTTCCGGTTTTCCAGAATCAAGCTTCTCGGCTGGCTTCGGATCAGTCATAATTTAATGATGTTCTAATTGTTTCCAAACGTTGTAATCGTGATACAATAGGATTACTAACAACACCTTTAAAACGAGTTCCATCTTCGAAGTGAGTGCCACAATGCTCGCATTCATGGTCTTTGTGAGGTTGAAATGCTAAATCGCCATCATCGAAGTGCTCCTTCATACAACTTGGACAAGTCAAGGACACAATTAGCTTATCGAGAAATGAAAACGAACGTTGAACCATATAGGTCCGGACCATGACCACATCCAATTTAATCCCGTCAATGATTACTTCACCATATGTATCATCTTTATCTGGCATACCATTTTTTTCTTTAAAAAGATGAACATGAATGCCCGCCTCTTCAGGGCGAGACGCTGTCCATATTATGGCGGGATTGGAGGCCCATAGTTGTATGCCACCAGGATAGTCAACCTGATTGATATTCAAACTACGCTCCACATTAGTCAGTTTTCGGTCTTTTAATTGATCAAACAGCGCCTGTTGCAAAGAAATAACGGGATTTGATATGCCACGTTCGGTGTCAATAAAATCTCGACCACAATAGGTACAAAGATGTTTTTTATGGTAATGAACGGCAAACCAGTCAGCATCAATGTGTTCCCGACCACAATGTTTACATCTTATAACCTTAATGTTCTTATTGAATAATACAGATGCGGTATATGCACAGGCTGTATATTCGTCGATCATTACCCAGTGGTCATCTTTAAAAAGCTCATTTGGTAATTTAACGTAAACCTCTTTAAAAGTACGGTCAATTTCTTTTTCTCCACCAGCCGCTCTTCTTAAGTGAACATGAACTCCTTTTTCTGAAATGTCCCTTTTGGTATCATAGACTGCTTGCAAAGACCCCCATATCCCTACGCCTCCTGGATAATTCGTAATATCTATGTGAATTTTATCTTCTGCAAGTGTTGGCGGTTGGTCTGCTTTTACACAACGAGGTAACTTTTTTCCACCCTCTCCACGAGCCGATGCGAAATGCGCATGACACCACCAGTTAGGATAGCCATTTCTAAGTTTGACTTCGGCACGTATATCACAAGGTTTATTTGAACTCATGTTTTAAAGATAAGCATAATATATCATTTCGAGTATCCGATATTGATAGACATCAACCTGATGATTTCTAACTCCAGGTACGGCAAGCGTCCCCGGCTTGTGGCCCGTATGCTTAGCAGTAGATGCTCTTTACGAATAACAAATAATATCTTGAAACTTTCCCTCCCATTTTCAAATTTGTTATATTTGATTTCCAGTTAAACCAATTTAATACCAAATGCCATGAAAAAAATTCTGCTATCATCAGCTATTCTTTTATTTGTAGGTGCATCGTTCGGTTTTAAGGACGACACAGTTCACCTCAAAGGCGTCATTGAAGATTCAACCTGCGCTAACAGCAAATCGCAGATGTCGCCGGGCGATAGTCGTGTTGCCTGTGTAAAAAAATGCATCAAAAGCGGTGCTAAAGCTGTGCTTGTGGTCGACGATAAGATATACCAGATAGCCAACCAAAAAACGGTTATGCGTTACGCCGGCAAAGACGTTGTTGTTGACGGCACGCTTACCAACGATTCGATAAACGTTACTAAGATTGCTGACGCGAAATAGTCGCAGTTGGCAGTTATGAGTGGGCAGTTGGAGTGACAGTGTTGACGGGACGCTTACCAACGATTCGATAAACGTTACTAAGATTGCTGACGCGAAGT
>DASYEP010000078.1:0-174152 GCA_036498965.1 Mucilaginibacter sp. | reverse complement strand
AGAATAAAATGAGCGTAATTAATGCTGTCAGGAACAAACTTGTACAACGCATTTTCTCATGTGTGAACCAAAATAGAAAATATGAAAAAAATTATCTCAAATTACTTGCATAGATCATAGAAATCGAGGAACGAAGCAACCTCTACACAGGATAATCAACGACCTTAATTAATAATCGCCGGACTTACCTCTTTAACGGGCATTTATCTGCCTGATCTGTAAAGTTCAAAGGTTGCTTCGTTCCTCGCAATGACGTGTTTTTTTTAAACTTCTAAGTTATTCAAAAGGATTTTAAATCTTACTTCCCCAGCACGACAACCGATCTATCCCCAACCAAATAGTTTAACGAACCAATAACCGCCGGGTTATCAAGCGTAATATCCTGCCCTGCGCCGAGGTAAGTATTGATCAGCTGCTTCCACGGACCTGCTGCGGCTATGGTAAAGTTCTGGGACACCCAGTTTGCGTTTATCATCACATACAACTCCTGCCCACCCCCGCCGTTATCTATTAAATGGTATGCAAAATAATTGAGCGATGGATTGCCATAATTGATGGCATTACCATCAAATCCGTAAGTAAAAAAGTCAGTTCTCCAAAACCTGCTGCGACTGATCAAAGTAAAAGTTTTCCGGAAACGTATCAACTGAACCGTAAAATCATAATGATCTTTCATTGTGTTTAGCCTGGTCCAGTCGAGCCAACTGGTCACATTATTTTGATTATAGGGATTGTTGTTGCCAAGCTGTGTATGCAAAAACTCGTCGCCTGCCACAAACATTGGGGTGCCGTTGCTTAGCATCAGCAGGGTCAACAGGCTCTTTGTTTGTTTCAAACGCAGGTTCATTATATCCCGCGGAACATTTGTATCTCCCTCCCATCCACAGTTCCAACTGTGGTTATCATTGCTTCCGTCGGTATTGTTTTGTCCGTTCGCATCGTTGTGCTTGTTATTGTAAGCCACAAGATCATACAGGGTAAAACCGTCATGGCAATTGATAAAATTGATACTTTGATAAGGATGATAAGCATTCATCAAATCGCCCGGGAAAATATCATCACTGCCATAAATACGGGTTATCGCCGTGCCGACCAAGCCCGGGTCGCCTTTTGCAAAACTGCGGATATCATCCCTGAACTGGCCGTTCCATTGCGACCAGCTATTGCCTGGAAAACCCCGACCAAGCTGGTAAGCCCCGCCTGCATCCCAAGGTTCGGCTATTAGTCTAACCTGCTTGAAGTCGTTGTCGTTGAGTTGCGCGAAAATAGGTGGTGGTGCCTGACTGGATTCGGATGTACGCGAAAAGATAGATGCCAAATCAAACCGGAAACCGTCGATGTGCATTTCTCTTATCCAATACAATAGACTATCAACAATTAGTTTTTGTACTACCGGGTGATCTGTCCGCATGGTATTGCCCGTGCCGGAGTAATTATCGTAAGGATTTGATGCCTTATTGTTCAGCAAGTAATAAGTACTGTTGTCGATACCTTTGAAGCTGTAAACAGGCCCGTTGATGTCACCTTCGGTAGTGTGATTAAAAACTACATCCATGAGCACTTCAATATCAGCTTTATGCAGTTCGCGCACCATGGTTTTAAATTCTTTGAGCTGGCCTCCCGGCGATTTATCCGAAGCGTATTGCTGGTGAGGTGAAAAAAAGTTAAGCGTGTTATAGCCCCAGTAATTATTGCCTGATGGGTCGAACTGGTGTACGGGCATTAACTCAACTGCCGTAATGCCCAGCGCTTTAAGATACGGGATTTTGGCTGTTATACCAGCATAGGTTCCTTGTACCATTGGTTCAACGTTACTGTTGGCACCTTTCGTAAAACCACATACGTGTATTTCGTAAATAACCAAGTCGCTGTCGTGTTTTGTGATTGCGTCATTTTCCCAGTCAAATAATTCTGTATCTGCATGAATGTAACCCAATGGAGCTTTCCCGGCATTACTTCCTGGTTGACAAGCGGCGGCGGGATCAAATCCGGGCGGAAAAAATACTTCCCTGGCATATGGGTCGAGTAATACCTTTTCAGGATCAAAACGTTGCCAGTAAGCAGGCTCATCCTGTATATTGGGATTACCTGTTATTTGGTAGGCATAATAAATAGCTTCGTTGAGCTGGCTGGCAGGTATCCGGCAATGCCAGATGCGTTGCGATTTGTTAATAGTAAAATCCAGTATTTTTGTTAATACTGGAACAGTGAAAGATGCATCACTGTATAGTAGCAAACTTACCGAGCCCGCGTTTTTCGAATAAACAGCAAAGTTATAGGCGTCTTCGACTTGTATATAGGTGACACCCATAGGTGAAGGAGCGCCTTCAGTTGCATACCATGAGTCCATGAGGTTTTTGTTTGCTTAAATTTAACTTTATTGTTTCAATTAAGAAAGCGTAAAAACACGTCTGTAAGCAATATTTATAAGTAAGGGTCGCCTCGGTGTTTACTGGTTTGTCTGATTATTGAGCCTCGGGCGTTGACGAACAACTGTGATGGGGTTTATGGTATGTCAAAACTTTTTTATATAATTGCCTATCTTTGTCAATCGCAATGTTTTAAATATAACCCGCCTTATTTCAATTTAATCCATGAGAAATATCCTCTTTATTTTATTTTCAAGCATGCTGTTTCAGCAAACGGCGAGAGCTGAGAAAGCTGATTCATTAGTAATTTACATGAAAAATTCCGGCATGAAAGTAGGAACTAAAGACAGCGCCGATTTTGTGAGGGTTATTATGCCTCCCGATTCTTCCGTGGATAGAGATCTATACAGGGTAATTGAATATTACCCAAATGGCAAACGCCGATCTGTTGCTTCGTCATTTACAAATACCGACAGACTGATTTTAGATGGCGCCTGCATTGAATATTTCCCAAATGGTAAACGGAGAAGTTCTTCTTTATATAAAAAGGGAGTACTTACCGGTGAAATGTTTAACTATTATCCGAGTGGGAAATTATATAGCCACTTGAAAATTGTTGATATGCCAGGATATTACTACTACGGTAGCGGGAATTACAATCCTTCATACTATTCCGATTCATACAAAATACAAGTGATAGAAATGCGGGACGCCCTCGGAAAATTGCTTGTAACAAACGGGAAAGGACACGTTATTGTTTATGACGATAATTTCGAAATTATTGAGGACGAGGGCGATATTGTTAATGATAAAAAAGAGGGAGAATGGAGTGGACAAATTGCTGATACCGCAAACTTTGTTATTACATATCATAAAGATGTATTAAAAAAAGGCATCACGCATACCAGATCCGGTAAACAATATACTTTTACGAAGATTGAAGTAGAGCCTGTTTTTAGCGATGGCAGGGAAGCGCTTGTTACTTTTCTCAAAAAGAACACACAATACCCTGAGTCGGCCCGTAAACGTAACATACAAGGTTATGTCGGCGTAGAATTTACAGTTGAACCGAACGGTACTGTTTCAAACCCGAAAGTGACTGGTAGTTTGATGAAAAGCGCAGATGATGAGGCCTTACGGGTTGTCGGAATTTCTCCCTTATGGATTCCCGGAACAATTTATGGAATACCTGTTCCCATGGAAGTTAAGGTAGAGATAGGTTTTTATAAAAATCCGAGGTGATATTATTTGCTGTAAATTGTCAGGGTCAATAGGCTTACTTACTGCTCTCCACAAAATACATATCAATAAGGCCCTTGTTTTTTGCATCAATACGTCCGCGATAAGTGCAGTGAAAACGATGCTTCACTAACTCGCGCGTGGTACCGGAAATATTAACCTTTCCGGCGTCGCCATTTTGCTGCATGCGGGCTGCGGTATTTACTGTATCGCCCCAAATATCATAGGCGAATTTTTTAATACCCACTACTCCAGCCACCAACGGGCCGGAATGAATACCTATACGCATGTCAAAAACCGGCTTATTCTCCGATAATCTTATTTCATTTAGGTTATGTAATTCCGTAGTAAGCTCGAGGGCGGCATGTACCATTACCACAGGGTTACTGCTGTTGTCAACGTGCAACCCCGCTGCACATATATAAGCGTCCCCTATTGTCTTAATTTTTTCGATAGGATACTTTGAAATAATATTATCAATTAATCTAAAATAAGTATCAATGCTTGATACAAGGTCTTCAGGGGGCATTTCTTCAGTCAGCGCAGTAAAGTTTACAAAATCAGCGAATAGCACGGTGACCAGGTCGTAATTCCGTGCGGTTGTTTTACCGGTTTGTTTCAGCTCCTCCATTACTTCCGAAGGCAGAATATTCAGCAATAAGTCGTCAGATTTTTTTCTTTCCTCCTCAATAATTTTATTTTTCCCCATTATCTTTTTAAACGCTTCTGTTTTTTGTTTATCAAAAATATTGATCACCATAAAAATGAGTACTATATGGCCACAAACGGCGAACAGGTTTTGCAGCTGCAGGTATTTATAATTCATCTTTATATCAAAATTAACACCGTATAACTGAAGGGTGCCAAATGTGGCTACGATTGCTAAACCTATACAAAACCAAATAATTGCCGCCCGGTAATTAATAAACAAAAGTGCCATAATAGGAAGCAAAACCATTAGCTGTGGGTCGGTACTGGTATGATAAACGCCACCGCTAACATACATAATGGCCGAAAGAGATATTGCAAATACTGTTATGTAGGCATTTGCAAGTGTTGTTAGAGGAATGCCCCTGCGCAGGATAAACGGTAAAAAAAAATTACAGATAAAAAAAAAGATGATGATATAAGATGCCTGGTAGTAATCTTCAAAGACGGAGGCGGGCAGAAATAATAACGCGTAAATGGCAGAAACAAAACATACAGATATGAATATTTTGTGGTTTCTGTAGTCATTTTCATCACTTTGCGCAGATGGAGGAATAAAAGAATTTATAAAAATGTCAGATTGCGTCATAAGCAGATTGCCTCTTTAGTTTTGTTACCAAATAAATATATACTATATCGAGCACAAAAGTTATTACCGCCAGCACAAGCATAAAATATTCATGGGGAAAAACCCAAAAACAAAACACGCTGGTAAGGGCTGTTCCAAGCATCTTATGCCACGCAGTTGAAATGCTTAATGATTTTTCGAGAGGAAATTTAAGGATCAATAAAATATAAATCGCCGACATGTTTGTGTTTACAAGATATGCAGAAACAGCACCGATAGGATCGGGATACCGGATGGTGAAGGCATAAATAGCACAAATCCAGGCAAGTAATGCGAAGATGACTATCAAACTGAATTTCCTTTTCAGCAAAGCATCGCTAAATTGAATTTTACCGTAGCGGAACAGCGAATAAAAAATAAAAACGTCGAGCACAAACCAGCAGCGATACCCCCATTCAAAAAGGGAGCCCATGTTGGTATAAAATTTAAAACTCCACAAAAATTCCCAGGCAAAGTTGGCACATATTGCCAGAGCCGGGATGCCCACAAATTTGTACTTAAAAATATCAATAACTACCACTATATATACCCAAATCCAATAGGCGGCCGCAACTCCAAAAAGTATAAGCTGGGCAACAGAGTAATCGTGCGTGTTAAGTAAAGGATGATCCATGGCTTATGAGTTTTTTTTTACGAAGCCTTTTTTGCGTTAGATTTCTTTGCGCCCTTTTTAAACAATGAAATTATCCATTGAATAAGTCGTACCCACCAGGGGAAATGTTCATTCCATGCAAGGCCTTTGAGGTAACGTTTGTAATCGTGATCGCGTAAGCAGGAAAATATCCAGGGTTCATGTAACCGCCATACCTCACAGAGAGGTGCATCTACTCCTGACGTCTCAATGATATTGTTTACCGCGCGGCGTGCCGCCTCGTTGGCGCCTTCCATTGTAGCTAAATCGGTATGGGTGCGAACATAATCAGAAGCGAAAAATAAATTCGGTATCGCACAATGTGATTCGGGTCTCAAACGCCAGGTGTCTACCTTATTCACCAATAACGGTTCGGTATTTTGGCTTAAATAATCCCCTTCTAAAAGTTCTACGGCGTTCTTGCCAGTAAATACAATATCCCTGTCAATGAACCAGGTATGAATCATATCGTCGTTTATCATGCATTTGCCATTAACCATTAGTGCCCTTTTCATTTGCGCCCAAACTTCGTATCGTATCTCTTCCGGTGTACATTCTTTCGCTATCTTGCCGTACAATATTCCTTTTTCCCCCCATTCTGATACATCACACGACAGAATTGTTTTTACTTTTCCATCAGCAAATTGGTCCATCGGGAAACCTGTCCAAAACTGCGATTGCGAAATGGCCGTTACAGCCCATGGACTATCTGAAAAAATGATATGACCTTCATTAAGCGTTACCACCTCATTCAAATAATACTGCACACCGGTCATCCACGATACATCGTTTGATAATTCGATGATACCGATCAATGTGGGGTCAGCCTTCATTATTGCCGCCTCCCCAATAGCAGCATTCGTAATATCCAGTATGGAAACTGAAGGGTCAGACAGATCGGCATTTTTGATAACATTGTTCAAAAAGTCTTGTATAGTCTGGTCCTTCTTTAAAATATCGCCAATAAGCAACGGCGCAGCCCGCTCAACCGGTACAGCTAATATATAATAGTCAGCAATATATTTTTCAGGAGGGTTATCTGACGATAGTCCTGATGCGCCCGCGTCATTAAAAATTGTTGAAGGTGAGTCCAGTTTTTGCACCCACACGCCCGAAATAGCGTTGTTTGTACATTCAATGCTTGTTACCTGCGAAAGGAAATGGTAGTGAACATCTTTTTCTTCAAGATATTTGTGCCATGGCCAAAGCCATTGATCATTTGTAGGGCCGTTCAATATCCGGTCGGTAGCCACATCCGGATTTGCCATGTTAAAAATCAATTGCAAAAAAATGTCTCCTCCTGTTTTGGTGCTGGCGGTTGTGGCTCGCGCAGCGACAAGCGTCCTCGTTAAACCGCTTGCTAGCAAATCCTGGTAGGTTTTACTGCGGTTTGCACCATCAGTATATTGCCACCAGCCCATACGTTCATAGTCGTTTTCGCGTCGCGCCTGGCAGCTTGTCATCAACTGCCACACTTTCATCGCGAAAAACTCAGAATCCTCCGGAGATATGCCAGTGTTTTGGTGAAGCGAGTTTATAAGAAATTTAAGCTCGGCAAAAGATTTCGGAAAGGTATCAAGCAATACAATAGGGTCTTTGCCATCGCGCGCCATCATTGCGTGCGGGGCAGGCACAAGGTTATCAAATACGCCATTTTTATTACCTGGAAAAGGTATACGCTGCATTGTATCGATAACGTGCCTGTAAAAACCGGGAAAAAAGCGAAAACCGTGTTCGCCAGGCAAGGGGTTATAATGATCGCCCGCATCAGGATCGGGAACGGCGACGCTGCGTGCCTTACCGCCCGGAGTTCGTACCTTTTGTTCAAAAACATCTACTTCGAAGCCACGCTCAATAAGTTCGTGCGCGGCACTCATCCCGGCTACACCCCCGCCAAGGATTATTACCTTCTTTTTTTCCATTTAACAATGTATTAAGTTCTTTAATGTCCAAAAACCTATTAAGTAAGCTAATGGTAAAAGGTATGGGTAGTCCCAACTCAGTGGTACTCCTCAAGAAACTAACAGGGTGTATTACTTATAGCTATACTAAATGTTCCTTATGAAAGTTCAATAATCTATCGTCATGCTTTCGAAGTACAGCATCTCTTCAATTATGTGTAAAAAAAAGGCCAGTACTTCTATCAAATCATTAACCGTTAATCTCAGATAGTTTTGGTAACTATTTAAGATTAGATAATATCAAATATATAATAAAATCTTACTATATTAAAAAAGGATACGTTATATAAATTAAAATATTATAGAGAATATTTAATCAAATTATCCATTAATTAATATTTAATCCAAAAGAAATATTAATACAATCGGAGTTGATGTTTCGAGGTCTGAACTGAGTTATAGAACCAGGAAAATTATGATTTTATTTTGCAACCGGCTGATGCATGATTAATGAGTTTATTAAATCCTGTACTACTTTGTAATCTACCTTTTCAACAAGGTAAGCCTGTCCTTTTCCGTTATCGTCCCAGGTATCGCTGCCGTCGGCAGCAACAACCATTCTTCCGGAGTGTAAGGTGTACCACTGGTCATAGCCCTTTATCGCGACTAATACCGCCGTTTCATCCCAGCTTTTTCGCCCAATGGAATCTTCTTTGGCCTGTGGTATAGAAATTCGGAAAACGTCTTTCACGGGACTGTTTTTAATTGCATCGTTGTTTATCAAGGGTAAACCTGCCTTTATCTTCTCCCCTATTTCAAAGCCACTAAGTATTATGGGAGTGTTCCAGTTTTCATATACATTTTTTGATGCAGGTGCATCCTTCATTACATTAAACTCAAAGCCCGACGGATATTTACCTGCCATACATACCAGCAGTTTTACCTTTTTTTGAATGAGCTCCTTACCCGAAAGGGAGGAATATTGATCAGCGTTTGTATTTAATAAATTGGATAGGTTTGTTAAAAAACCGATAGTGACGATAGTTACGCTATGGTCGGGTTGGGAAGCCAATATCTTTCTGTAAAGTTCAACGGCATCCCATGCTTCACTATTGGTTTTTATTTTATGCGGATACTTCGCCAATACGGTGTCAGTCCAGTGCTGCCAATCGCGCAGTTCAAGCGCATTCGCTTTTGGAACGCCTATCGGGACGCCGGGGCGGTTAAAGTATGTATTAAAAACACTTAGTACCCCGGCAACACCATCATATTTTGTACTTGCTATGGTTGCCAGTATTCTGGCTTCGCCCTTATCTGCGAAAGCATGCAAAATAGTTATTGCGCCAACATCATCGTAGTCGGGCCCCATATCGCTGTCGAAAATAATATTTACAGGTTTTTGAGCAAAAACATTTGCGGCGAGGAAGAAAATCGTAAAGATGGTGAGGTAAACAAAACGCATAATTAAGGTTTTAATAAATTGGGTTGTTCAAACATAAGCATCCATACCAATTATCCATAATTTTAAATACCAATTATATACAATAATGCATGCGGTTATGTAACTTTAACGCATCGGGATTATCTAATTAAAAAACCAGTTAACTGATTTAAACCCTTATCTATGTTAAGCATTCGCAACATTGTAAAACAATACGCAGGGCATACGGCATTAAGCGGCGTAAGTTTAGAAGTTGAAAGCGGACAGATATTTGGTCTCTTGGGCCCTAACGGCGCGGGCAAAACCTCGCTTATCCGCATTGTAAACCAAATAACCGCACCCGATTCGGGGGAGATCTTTTTTAACGGCGAAAAGCTAAATCAATCACACATTGAACGTATAGGCTATTTACCTGAAGAACGCGGCCTCTATAAAAAAATGGAGATCGGCGAGCAGATGATCTACCTCGCCCGGTTAAAAGGGCTTAGCCGTGATGAATCTATCAGGAGGTTAAAAATATGGTTCCAGAAATTGGGAATGGAAACCTGGTGGAAGATGAAGATTGAGGAATTATCAAAAGGCATGCAGCAAAAAGCCCAGTTTGTTGCTACAGTACTGCATGAGCCCGATCTTATCATCCTGGATGAGCCTTTCAGTGGTTTCGACCCGGTTAATGCCGAAATAATAAAGGACGAAATACTTGAACTGAACAGCAAAGGGGCAACTATATTGTTTTCGACCCACCGCATGGAATCCGTTGAGGAATTATGTGATGCCATTGCCTTGCTCGATAAGTCAAAAAAAATACTGGATGGTAAAATAAGGGATATTAAAAATACTTACCGTAACAATATTTATATTATTGAATACACAGGCGAAAAACTAAACTTTAACGGTGCCCAGCCATTTGAACTGATGGATGATATTGCAGATGTTGAGGGCGATCATACCATAAAAATAAAGTTAAAAACCGATGTAACTTCCAATGAAGTGTTGCAGTATCTTATCCCGCAAACACATATCACCAAACTACAGGAAGTTATACCTAGTATGAACGAAATTTTCATTGAACGAGTTAACAAAATAGTTTAAGCCATGAACAAGATTTTACTCATTATACAACGCGAATATGTCACCAGGGTAAGGAAAAAGTCGTTTGTAATTATGACTTTATTGGTGCCGGCACTTTTTGCCGCAATGTATGCTGTAATTGCCTTAGTTGCCGGCGACAAGGATCAGACAATGCATATTGTTAATGTTATAGACCAAAGCGGCGATTTTAGGGGCAAATTCCACGACCAACGATTTATTAAGTATAACTACCTTGATGAATCGTTGGCTTCTGCTAAAGCTGACCTAAAAAACGAAAATGATCTTTTGCTTCGTATCCCGGCAAATACGAAAGACACGGCAGAGCTTTTTGCAAAGAAAAAAACAACGCTGTCATTGGCGGATAACATTCAAAACCAGATGAATGATATTGCAACTGGTGTTAGCCTTGTTAAAGCAGGCATTGATACCGTCAGCTTGCATAAAATCAAAAGCAACTATACCATCAAATCGACTGAGCTCACCGAAAAAGGTGAAAAAAGCACCAGTATGGGCGCAACTTATGCCCTGGCCTTTGCCGGAGCTGTTCTTATTTACATGTCGTTATTTATTTATGGGGCTCAGGTTATGCGTGGCGTAATTGAGGAAAAAACCAGCAGGATAATCGAAGTAATTGTATCGTCTGTAAAACCGTTTCAACTGATGACCGGAAAAATTGTCGGCGTTGGTTTAGTTGGGCTGACACAATTTGTTTTATGGATTAGTTTATCCGCAGGAATCAGTTATGCGCTGGGGCATGATGCTTCTTCAGTTAAAAGTCCTATTTATTCGTTTATACACAATATGGGTTCTAACGCCTCATATGAGTTAATGTGCTTTTTATTTTACTGGATTACCGGGTTCTTGTTTTATAGCGCCCTTTTTGCCGCTGTTGGCTCGGCTGTGGACAGCGAAACGGAAACACAACAGTTTATGTTCCCGATTACTTTGCCTTTGTTATTTACTTATATACTTTCAGTATCCTATTTATTTACTGTTCCCGATAGCCCGTTAGCTTTCTGGCTTTCCATTATACCGTTTACCGCACCTGTAGCTATGATGGTACGAATACCTTTTAACGTACCCGACTGGCAGTTGTATTTATCGATGTTCTTAATGATAGTAGGATTTATATTTACAACCTATGTCGCCTCCAGGATTTACAGAGTTGGTATTTTAATGTACGGAAAAAAGGCAAGCTACAAAGAACTGGCAAAATGGTTCTTTTATAAGGAGTAGGCCTCACCCAACCCTCTCCAAATGAGAGGGCTTAAAAAAGTGTGAAGCTAAAGTCCTCTCCTTAGGAGAGGACTTAGGTGAGGCGAGATCATTTTTAAACGATTCTTCCATGTTCAAAAACATCTCTGCGGTTATAGATTTAGGCACTAACACTTTTCAATTTTTGATTGCCGGTGAAGATGAATCCGGATACCATGAAATTATCAACATCCAGGAAACGGTCAAGTTGGGCGAGGGTGGGATAAATAAAGGACTGATACAGCCGGCAGCTTTTAAGCGTGGTATTAATGCTATGGTAAAATTTCATGAATTAATATTAAATCATGACGTTAAAAAAGTAAGCGCCATCGCTACATCAGCGCTGAGAAGTGCCTCAAACGGACAGGATTTTATTGATGAGGTTAAAACCCAAACCGGCATCTCAATCCAAACAATAGATGGCGATAAAGAAGCAGCCTATATTTATAAAGGCGTCAAATCCGCCGGCTGTTTATCCCAAAAAGATAGTTTAATAATGGACATTGGCGGCGGCAGTGTTGAGTTTATTATTGGGAATGTTGACCAAATAAAATGGAAACAAAGCTTTGAAATCGGCTGCGCCCGACTGATGGATAGATTTCACCGCACCGATCCTATCCCACCCGAATCTATTACCGCGGTAAATCTTTACCTGGAGGATAACGTTGAAGACCTATTCGCTGCCGCCTCCAAATTTTCAATTGAAAACATAATAGGGTCATCAGGAGCATTTGAAACTTATACCGAAATAATAGAACTGGCAAAAGGAAATGCAATTAATCTCAAAAAAACGAAACGCTATGGTTTTGATGGTGATGAACTCTTATCACTAATCGAAAAACTTGTACTTTCATCGCACCAGCAGCGGTTGGCGATGGAAGGCATTATTCCGTTAAGAGTTGATATGATTGTATCAGCAGCGCTTATAACGCGTTTTGTGATGCAAAAGCTTGGGATTTATACCGTAGTAATGACTACGAATTCTTTAAAAGAGGGAGTTCTTGCGTCGATGGTGAGTTAATGCATATTAAGATTGAAACCAATTGCCACGCAAGTTGAGAATCCTATTATCAAAACCAACAGTGAACTTAATAACCACCACCCGCTTCTCTTCCCAATCGACATACCCAGGCAAAAAATAACATGAATAAACAGAACGAAGGCGTCTAAAAACATGCCCCCGTCATTGGCAACTAACTTAAATAGCAGCGTATAAAAAACCAGCGCCAATATATTGTAGCCGACAATACCTATTGCATTAACAGCTTTCTTTTCCCTGGGTGAACTGCTATCCCCGGAAGGTTGGCTCCCTGAGTTGTTGTTTTCCTCCATTATGCAAATATTTCATTTCTCAATTGATCAAGATACTCCCTTTTATCATCCCTGTAAAAAATATTCATGGTTTCAAACGGGATGATCTGCATGTCTTTATTTACAATGTGAACACATGATTTTTTAATTGCCCTTACATCAAAATTCTGCGCATCAATAAATTGCATTATAATTATCCTGAAAAGATTATCATAACTCAAGCCCCGTGCATCAATCGAAGGCAGACAACACATAATTGACTTTAAATGCTCCTTTGCCCTGTCGACCGAGTTACCGGTGCTAAACATATTCAGCAAATGTATTTTCAACTGTTCGTCCTGCTCATACACGATGGTATTTTTTGAGTTATCAAGCAGGTCATCCGGGTTTATCATCCGGGTTAACGGGAACACTTGTCCGCCTAATTTTAAGGCATAACCCATTACCAAAGCATCCGGGTTACATGGCACGGGGATTAGGTCATGTTCATTAAAAATATTTGTCTGCTCCAATATAGCCGAGCGGACCTCAGTCAATGTATACCGGTCTGTTTCGGGATTAAAGTTTTCCAGCCTTCCCGCTTGCTGTGTTGGCTGAAATGTTACGCCTCGTACGCATGGCTGCTTTAAAGCATACTCGATGATTTCACCTATTTCGTCAGTATTTAAACCCTTTTGTAAGGTTACAACAAGAGTGGTAGATAAATTGTATTTGTTAAGATTTTCAAGCGCCTTGCTTCTCACCTCGCGCAGGTCTTCGCCACGCAACTGTTCCAATGCTTCTTTTTTGAAGGAATCAAATTGCAGGTATATTTCAAAATCGGGCGTATAAGTTGCTAGCCGTTCAACAAAACTTTCGTCTTTGGCTATCCTTATGCCGTTTGTATTCACCATTAAATGCTTGATGGGTTTTGATTTGGCGATGTCCAAAATCTCGAAAAACTGTGGGTGAACGGTCGGCTCACCCCCGCTTATCTGTACCACATCGGGCTGGCCTTCATTTTCCACGATCACATCCAGCATTTGTTCAATCTCTGCCAATGTCCTGTGCCGTCCGTAAGTTGGCGACGACATAGCATAACATGTTGGGCAACTCAAATTACAACGGTCTGTAACTTCAACAACTGTAAGACATGAATGCTGCTCATGATCCTGGCATAAACCACAATCATACGGACAACCATAATGTGTTTTTGAATTAAATTTTAAAGGTATTTCACTGCGCTTGGCGTAATTGCGGCAGTTTTTATAATATTCAACGTCGGTAGCTATCAAAACTTTTTCGAAACCATGATGCCTGCAGGTTTTTAGCATATATACCTTGTCATTTTCAAAAACTATCTTGGCATCAACCCTCCTTAAACAGGTTGAACATATGCTTAACGTAAAGTCATAATAAATGTACGGGCGCTCCGGCATAAGGCTTAATTAGTTTTGAAGGATAAAGAAAAACTTTATAATAATACAAAATCCCCCCGATACAAACCAATTGAATTACCGATAATCCGAAACTAAAAAAGTAATCGGGCTTAATAAATTCAACCAAAAAGCGGAAGACAAGATAGCTGGAAAGAAACACTTTAAACTTCGATCCATCAGTAAATTGATAGCGTTTTTCAATAGCTTTCAATGTTATCCATAGCGTTATCCAGAACATGATCTCGTATAAATTGGTGGGATGCCGGCGCACGCTATCACCGAAATCAACAGCCCATGGTAATTTAGAAGCAATTCCATAAGTACCGTCTTCCAGTCCAGCCAAAAAACAGCCGGCGCGGCCTACAATCATCGCCAGCATTAAGGGATAAACCATCAAGTCACCTGATGATACTTTCACGCCGATTTTTTTTTTGGTAAGTTCTACTCCTATTAATCCTCCCATCATCCCTCCGACTATCGTCTTATTTCCCATAAAATAGATGAGATTAAAATGGGATAATAGGCTCGGGTTTTCAAATACCCCAATTAAATGAGACCCGACAAATGCACCAAAGGCGGCGCCTATAAAAATAATCAAACGGTTTTCGGAGGTGATCAGATCCCCGCTCTCCTTTCGCAAATAGACATAATATCGGTAGCCAATAAAATACGCCAGTGTTTCGCAAATGAAATGAACCGGGAGATGTGATTTACCTAATGGGATATTAACCGGGAAGTGCAATGTTTTTTAATTTATAATTCGTTCGAAAATTACTCAATTCATCCTTACTAAACCAGCAACAATGTAAAAGCCGGGATGCATTTTAAAACTAAATAAAAACTCTAAGCCATCCTTTGTATATTGCCCCCTTACATAATACACCCCATGAAATTTAAATTAACTGCCCTAACTCTTGTTTTATTTGCAACAATTTCTGCTCACGCTCAAAGAAGACATAGAGGAAATAATGTCAGCGATACCATATCTTCCAATTATCAGCCATCTGAATTGTTCTCCCCGCTGTTTTATAGCGAAAAAGGGAATGAGTTTCACTCGGCTAACGGTGATCCGGGCCTTAAATACTGGCAAAACAGGGTCGATTATCAAATTAAAGCTAATATCGATACAGTTAATAAGGTATTGAATGCGTCGGATAACATTACCTATACAAATAACAGCCCGGACGACTTACAATTTTTGTGGCTCCAGCTTGATCAGAATACTTATAAAAAAGATGCGCGTTCAAATTTTGCAACGGGCTTTGCTCCAGGGCCGAATCAGCATACCGACGGATACCAGATCGAGTCGGTAACTATCATCGTGAACGGAAAAGCAGAAAAAGCAAATTTCATAATTTCGGATACGCGCATGCAGATACGTTTGCCAAAAGCAGTTAGCGGTAAAGGCGGAAAAATAAATTTCTCGATCAAATATCACTACACTATCCCCGGCACATTTGGCAACCGTACCGACTTTAACAGCACCAAAAACGGGAAAATTTATGAAATAGCACAATGGTTTCCCCGTATGTGTGTATATGATGACACCCGCGGTTGGGACACACTGCCCTTCCTGGGAGCAGGTGAGTTTTATTGCGAGTATGGCGATGTTGACTACCAGGTAACCGTACCCTGGGATATGATTGTAGCCGGTTCAGGCGAGTTGGTTAACCCAACTGAAGTACTAACCACAAAACAGATCAGCAGGCTTAACACCGCTCGCAACAGCGATGCAACCATTATGATAAGAACTGCGGAAGAAATAAATGACCCCGCTTCGCGCCCGGTTAACAAAGGAACATTGACCTGGCATTTTAAAATGCTCAATACCCGCGATGTTGCTTTTGGTGCGTCAAAAGCTTATATATGGGATGCGGCAAAGGTTAATCTACCGGGAGGTAAAAAATCGCTCGCCATGTCGGTTTATCCGGTTGAAAGTGCTGGGAATGACGCGTGGGGAAGAGCGACCGAATACCTGAAGAAATCAATAGAACATTTTTCTGAAAAATGGTTTGTTTACCCCTACCCTGTTGCGATAAACGAGGCCGGTATAGCAGGTGGTATGGAATACCCCGGGATTGTGTTTGACGGTATTTTTGATAAGGGCAAAGAACTGTTTTGGGTAACAGCACACGAAATAGGCCACAACTGGTTCCCGATGATAGTAGGCAGCGACGAGCGACGCCACGGGTGGATGGATGAGGGCTTTAATACATTTATCGATGTTTATGCCTCCGACGAAGTTAATAAAGGGGAATTTGCCCCAAAACGTGATGGTGAATATGCCCCGCGTGGCGGCAACCCGGCCGATGAGATAGTGCCGATAATAAGTGATGCCAAAGCGCCGGTAATTATGACTGCCGCAGATGCTATACCCGAAAGGTATCGCCACGAAATTGTTTATTTCAAACCGGCATTTGGCCTGGTTTTGTTACGCGAGCAAATTTTAGGAAAAGACAGGTTTGATTATGCTTTCAGAAATTATATTCACAAATGGGCTTATAAACATCCGCAACCCGACGATTTTTTTAGATCGATGGACAACGGTGCGGGAGAAGATTTGTCGTGGTTTTGGAAAGGATGGTTCTATAATAACTGGTCACTCGACCTGGCATTACTAGACGCCAGATATGTTAACAGTGACCCTAAAAAAGGTATCCAGGTTACAGTTGCAAACAAAGAACAAATGGCGATGCCGTGTGCCGTAGAGGTTAAATTAAAGGACGGAAGCAAACAACGAATAAACCTGCCGGTTGAAACCTGGCTGCAAAACAGGGCGATCACTTTTACTATACCAACCACAACCGAAGTAGAAAGCGTAACAGTTGACCCCAATGCAGTTTTGCCTGATATGAACAGGAAGAATAATACCTTTATTTTGAAGTAGAGACACGATACTTTGTGTCTTCCGATATTAATCGATGGGACTTCCGAGGTTTTAAAAACCTCGGAAGTCTTTATTATAGTTTCATTAATTCCCTGTACAATTTTTCTGTAGGTAGCCCTACAACATTGGTATAGGAACCATTGATTCTTTCAATGCCAATAAGGCCAATGCGCTCCTGTATGCCATATGACCCGGCTTTATCGAGTGGCTGGTACTTATTTACATAACCTGTGATTTCTTCATCGGTAAGTTTGTTGAAAAACACTTCCGAAACATCATAAAAGCTATGGTATTGGTGTTTATAAAGCAAACAAACACCTGTAATCACCCGGTGCATTCTGCCTGACAGCGTTTGAAGCATTTCAATTGCGTGCTCCGGTGTTTCAGGCTTGCCAAGTATTTTGTCGTCAATACAGACAATTGTATCTGCGGTAAGCACTACTTCGTCAACAACACTTTCATCAAAAGCGCGGGCTTTTTTTTCAGCGATGTAAACAGCGATTTCTTCAGGCCTTAAATGATCATGATAAGATTCATCGACCTCCTTTAAAACAATCCGGAATTCAATATCCATCAGCTTTAAAAGTTCCTGTCTTCGGGGCGATTTAGACGCAAGGATTATGGGGGGGAAGGGATTCATTTGGTCGATAGTCCATAGACCATGGTCCATGGTGTTAAATGTTCAGATAGTTATTATTTAAATTTCGGCTATGGTCTATGGACCATCGTCCATGGACTAAAGAACTACCAGCTATAAGCATCATCGTTCATCCATTTACCTTGTACCTTCATCACTTTTTCAATTACATCCCTAACGCAGCCTTTGCCACCTGCGTATGGTGAAACATATAAACTTGCGGCTTTTATTTCCTCAACCGCATCCAGGGGACAAACGGGCAGGCCCACCACTTTCATTGCCTCCAGCTCAGGAATATCATCGCCCATGTATAATACATTTTCATGGATAATGCTTCTTTCCTCCAGGTATATTTTAATCTTTACTATTTTGGTATGGATGCCCATATACACATCCTTTACACCCCAGCCGTTTAACCTGTAAAGTGCACTTTTCGACCGGCTTCCCGAAACAGCACAAACATTATAGCCGCTTTTAACAGCCAGTTGTATAGCGTATCCATCCTTAATATTAAAGGCCCGACTTTGCTCTCCGTTTTCGGTAATGTAAACGGTACCATCGGTCAATACGCCATCCACATCAAAAATGAATGTGGTTATATCTTTTAATTTATGTAGGAATGATTCCATTAACTATGATTACACCGATTAGCTTAGATTACACCGATTAGGGGATGATTTCACCGATAACTGCTACTGCCAACTCACCACTGCCAACTGACTACTGGTTATCCCGCCATTCATAAACCCAGGCCGACTGGATTTGTTCCAAATGACCTTCGTTTGATTCGTCACGGGTACCTGCAAAATTCGGAAGAGAAAGCACCCATTCCAAAAGGTCAGTAAAACGGATACGGTATATTTTTGATTCATCAAAATCATCACCAAACTTTTCATAAAGCTCAATGGCAATGTCTTCGTGGTCTCTCCAGTGTATGGGCAGAGTAAATTTATTGTCTGTCATTTATATTTAAATACTAAATATTTTTAATTAAGCATCTGCGCAATTATTCCAACATCGGTGTAATCGCCTTACAAAATCGGTGCAATCACTCACCAATCGGTGCAATCCCAATTAATGTCCCAAAAAGTTAGATTGATCCGGTAAAGTTATTTCAATATCTCCGTCGATAATAACACATTGGCAACCCAAACGTGAATTTATCCGCGGATTCACCGCTCTATCGATAAAATCTTCCTCTTTGTCCGAAATTTCCTGGATGTTATCCATACCCTTATTTACGTAAACCTGGCAGGTACTGCATCCGCATACTCCACCACAGTTGTGCTGCAGTTCAATGCCGTTTTCCAGGCAAACGTCTAATACAGACTCACCTTCGGCAATGGGCAACTCAACAGATTCCAGTCCCTTTGCTTCAAAGTTGATCTTAACTTTAAAAATGTTCATTTCAGCAAAAGTAACAAAATTACTTGCGCCCGTAACTTGTATTATTTGTTTTTGATAATCGCCTGACTTAACAACAAGTATAAGCTTTTCAGTTCGGGCTCATCATTTAACATTTCAACATGTGCGGTCATCGTCGTCTCGTCCTTACGGACCGCCGGGCCCGTTTGTACCTCGGCAGGCAAATGATCCTGCACTTTTTGGGCAGTCTCCAGAATTAAAGGGCGCAGTAATTCAAATTCCAGGTTGTGCTTCGCCAAAAGTTGTCGGGCAACGTCATACAGATAGTTAGGAAAGTTGCAGGCAAAAACAGCAGCGAGGTGTAAAATTTTCCGTTGCCCTGAGTCTACACGGTAAACGTTGTTGCTGATAGTTCGGGCAAGCTCCTCAAGTTGTTTGGTTATGTTTTCATCTGCTCCCTCAATACAAAGCGGTACCGTCAAAAAATCAACTTCTTTGTTTTTACTGAAGGTTTGCAACGGATAAAAAACACCTGTGTTAAGGGCAAACGCAGTTAACGCAGACAAGTCGGTTGCGCCGGAGGTATGGACTATTAACTTTTGATGTTTTGCGAGGGCCTGTGCGATGGGTACAATAGCATCATCTTTAACGGAAATAATGAAAATATCAATTTCGGGATTGATATCATTCAACTTGTCAATTGCTTCTGCACCGACATGATAAGCCAATAACGCCGCGTTTTGCATATCCCGACTATATACTTGTTCTATCCGGTGTCCAGCATTTTTAAACGCCGCCGCCAGGTGTGTTGCTACATTGCCGGAACCTATGATTGTTATACGCATGCCAGCGCAAACTTACAAAGTTTAACTCGTAGTGTTTTCTTTTAATGACCTCGTTGAGGGCTTCGCCGTTTGAAAATTTCGTAAGTTTAATGAGGAGGGAATTAAACCGTCTTCAATTCCTTGTTTCTTCTGAAAATAGAAAGCAAAAATCCAACGATCATGATAACCGTTCCAGCCCAAAGGAAATTAATATACGGAAAATCAAGAGCACGCATTACAATCCAGGGCTTTTTATCTTCCGGCTGCTGGTAAACGGTGATTTCCACTTTATTTTTATCCGGAATTATTTTGGTAAGACGCAGTTTTAACCCTGCATCCTCAACTTTGCGGGCAAAGTCGAAGGCACTTTTGTTCCTTATCATATAAACAGGCTCAGCTTCGTAGGTTTTATCGTGCGATACGACAACCAGTTTGGCTCCTATAGCTATATCTGTAGCAGAAAGCGGAATATTTTGTACCTGTGCTTCCTTATTCAGCGATTTCAAAACTATGTAGCCTTCCCTGAAATGGATGGTGTCGCCTTTTGAAACTTCATACGCTACCGGGGCATCATAGTTCTTGTCATCGTTTTCTTCGCCATGGGCAGCACCGGTCTCGCCACCTGCTGGATTTTCCTTCGCAACGGGCAACGCCGTGATATGTGTGTACAAATCGTGAAACAGAAAATGTTTGGTATCCGGCGATGGAGAAGGTTCTGACCCTGCCTGCGGATTGGTTAATACATCTGGTTTTAGTAGAAACTCGTCAGTAGTTTTTCCGTCAGCATTATAACGTTTATAATTTACCTTAAAATAATGGTGTGGCCCCGCTAATGAATCTCCTAAATAGGTGACCATATAATCGCCCATTTTTACAGGTTCATTCTTATAAATCATGATGTTCTCACGTGAATCACCGGCCCCGCCGTTGTTATTAAAACCGGCTATGTTAATTGTACCCTTTTCATTTTTTGATACTACGCCTCTTGTGCCTGCGGCAATTAACGCACCAACAAGCATCAGAGCGAAACCAATATGCGCCACTGCCGATCCAGCCAGCTTAAATTTACCTTTTAAGGCGTCGGCTAATACTTTTCCGTTTGCCAAGAGTGAATAGATAGAGCCCAGCATTACCAGCGCAAATACAAATTGTAGCTTATATAAACCGGTAGCATATACAATAATCGCAGTTATTATAGCTGCAAAGGCCAGGTAAAGTAAGGTGGTGATAAAAAATCGGGTGATGTCTGTCTTTTTATATTTTAAAAATTGGGTAAAACCAGTTAATATGGTAATTACCATAGCAAACGAGGCCTGGATAATATTATAGTGACCAACCAAGTCGGTTGGGGGCGCTACTTTAGTACCGAACGCTCTGTTCCACACCGGGATAGAGGTTACCAATATCAGGTGAAAGCATGATAGTCCTAAAAATATAGCGCCAACAAACATCCAAAACTCGCGCGAGTAAGTTTCTTCGTCCTTTTTGGCAATAGGAAGTTCTTTCCATCGTGACACAAGGAAATAGATTGATACCGCTAAAAAAATCGCAACATATTCCAGCAGGTGCCAAAACATACCATTGTCTACAAACGAGTGTACTGAAGTATCGCCCAAAACTCCGCTCCTGGCAAGGAACGACGAATATAGCACCATGATAAAGCTTACCAATACTAAAATTGTAGCAGTAACGTAAGCGTGGCCTGAATTTTTAAAAACAATCATTACATGCAAACCTGCAACCAATGTAAGCCAGGGAAAAATCGAAGCATTTTCAACGGGATCCCATGCCCAAAAGCCGCCGAAATTAAGCGATTCATAAGCCCATAATGAACCCATAATTACACCAGTACCCAATATCATTGAGCCAAACAGCGCATAAGGGATTGCCTGGTTTACCCATTCTTTGTAACGTTTTTGCCAAAGTCCGGCAATGGCGTATGCAAAAGGTACAACTACCGAAGCTAGCCCCAGGAATAACGTTGGCGGATGAATCACCATCCAGTAGTTTTGCAGCAAGGGGTTCATTCCTTGTCCATCCTTTATAAAAGAGAGATAGTTAGGTTGGGAAAATATCGGCGCTTCAATGCCGGAATTTCTTAAAAGCAAAAACGGCGAGCTGCCTATTCTTTGGCCAAAAAGTTCGATGCCCAAAATCATGGTTGCCAATACCGTCTGCGAAAGCGAAACAACCGTCATCACAGGCTTTTCCCACGATTTTGCTTTCCATATAAGTATATTCCCTAAAACTGCCTGCCAAAACGTCCATAGCAAAAAGCCTCCCTCCTGCCCGTTCCAGAAACCCGATACGATGTAGTAGACCGGTAACGACCTGGAGGTATAAGACCAGGCATAGTGATACTCGAAATAATGATTGTATATGATGTAAAAAAGACAGACACCAACACCTAGGATAGAAATTGTATTGGTATAAAACCCCAGGCGGGCCATCCGCAGCCACGATTTATCGAGCGGGTCGGTATTTGTTGTGGCAAAATAATAACTTATGGTTGATAGCAGCGCTGCCCCGAAAGAAAGAATTACGAATATCTGCCCGATGTGACCCGGCAACAGGTGTTCGCCCTGAAAAGCTTTGTCCATTAATATGATTTATATATTGGCCGATTTAGCCTTAACTTCTGTAGTTTCAATTTTATCCTGCGTGTATTTAGAAGGACATTTCATAAGAATTTTCGATGCGTGAAATTCATTTCCAACCATTTGCCCGGTAAGTACAATTTTTTCAGAACGTTCAAAATCCTGTGGCTTTGTACCAATGAAAACAACTTTGCATTCATCTCCCTTATTATCTTTTACAAAAAAAGAGAAATAATTGGCGTCTTTTGCGGCATCGTAGTAAAGCTCCTTTTGTTTGTCGAGGATACCAACAACATTCAATTGGCTTTCAGTTTTTTTGGCCTCATTAAATGTACTGTAACTGCTTGATTTTGACATTACAGCAATGATAACCGAAATAGCTACCGCTATAACAATCAAACCCAATATTGAACTTCTTTTCATTAGCTTTTATACTACCTTATTCCGTTTGCAAAAATACAAAACGTAAAGTTAATATTGATTATTACAATGTTTTAATCTTATTTAGAATCATTATCGGAATGGTGAGTAGTGAGTAGTTAATAGTGAATGGCTTGATAGTCGGTGCCGTCTCAATCATAGAGGGGTTTAGCCCGAGGTTGAGAAGTCTTAGCCAATTAGAGCAAAATCCGACTTTAGGCTTGCGATTAAAGACTACTGACTTGACGCTAAGCTATCTTAATAGGGTAATTGAGGCAGCCTTGGTGATCTTTGCGTTATTATAATCATCCAGGCCTTCAAAAACCCAATAGTAAGTTCCTGTTGCGAGTGTGTGGCCGGTAAAATTGCCGTCCCAGCTTTCATTTGCCGATTTGGTTGTAAATACAAGCTGGCCATAGCGGTCATAAATCTTTATGCTGCCAAACGTTACAATGCCTGTTATCGTTACCGTAAAATTATCGTTTATACCATCGTTGTTAGGCGTAAAAGTGTTCGGCGCTATTATATCATAGGGCGGTGGAGGATGTATTACTACTTTTACGGGCACTACAGTTGTACAGCCAACCTGGTTTGTAGCCTTAATATAATAAGTCCCCCCATATTTAATGGCTGTATAATTCTCTAACGGGATAGTAGCGCTGGTATCGGTATAATAACCATACTTTAGTCCTTTTTGAGGTATAAAGGTTTGCGATAAGTCAACACGTGTAGGGAAGTCGACCGGTGGTGGATTAATTACAGTTATAACAGGATTTCTTAACACAACCTGCACAGGTAATATATTCATGCATCCTTCGGCGTTAATTCCCTGGATATAATAAGTACCGGGAGTAGTAACCATATTGGGGTTGTACAAATGACTTGTCGCTAGAGAATCATTAAAATAGCCGAGGTTCATGCCAGGGCTGCTGCCGGCCGTTACCGATGCGGCAGTGAGGTCGGCGCCCGTTTCGGGACATCCAAACACCGTATCCGGAACAGCCAATTTAAAACCTTCGTCTATTTTGTTAATCACCGTAAAAATGGTGTCAACACAACCTAATTCGGGGTAGGGTAAAATTTTTACAGCATAGGTAGTTAAATTTGGCGGGGCTGGTGATATGGTTAAACTCTGTCCGGTTCCTATTTGCTGCGACAGATCCGAATTGTACCAATAATACCCCGCAAAACCGTTAGGGGCATATAAGGTGATGGATTTTTGCCCGGCGCAATAGGTGTTTCCACTAATTTCAGATCCTATATCTTCGTTCAAATCCAGGTAGGCATAGCCAAAGTGCTGACCTAAGGTGCAGTCATTCGTGGTGAATTCTATTCGTATAGTCTTTCCAAGATATCCGCGCAAATCTACCGTCGCCGTCGACCAATCTTTGTAATAAATAGACTCTCCCCTTGCGCCTCTTGCTGTTGATAATTTGAAGCCGGGCAAATCTGACGAAGCCACAAAATTAAAAGAAGGACAGTCTATATACTTGTTGTCTGTTACATCAAAAACCTGTGCGGTAAATTTGGGTTGCTGATAGGGCGCGTGAGCAGGGTTTTCCAGCACTACCGCGTAATCAAAAATAATGCTGTATGCGCTGCCGCTGGGAACCGTAAAAGTATAGGTAAGCCGCTCAGCCTCAGAGTGTACAGAATCATTTCCCAATCTAACAGAATATTTACTACCATTGGGGCAACGAACCGGAAAATCACCGTAAGGATCGCGAACCGAAGTGTAATTTTTATCGTACAAAACATGACGATTAAAAACTGGGGGGGTTGGCGTAAGGCTAATATTTCCAGACATGTCAATATTGCCAACATAACATTGCCAATGATTAAATGAACCTTCTTCAAAACCTATATTTGGCGTATTGGTTTGAGCCAGTGCCTTAAAGCTTATTAGGAAAAATAAAATAAATACTCTCTTAAGCACCCTGATTCTGATTAACAGCTAAATTTAGAATTTTAAGTTAATTAATCAGAATGTTTAAGGATTAAATTGCTGTAATGTTTTGGTGATGTAAGAGTTATAAGGGTTGTAAAGGTTGTAGTTGTTGTAAAGGTTAAAATAAATTTGTAAAGGTTAAAATAAATTGTAGAAGTTGAAATGGTTTGAGATAAGCAAATCAAATTTACAACCTACTGTAAACACTTACAACCCATTACAACTTCTACAACATTTACAACCTCTCCAACACTTCCAACTTCTTCAACAAATCACGGCCAAACGCCTAAATTTTGGTACGATACGGCTATTTTGTTTATAGCGCCTACAAAGGCTGCAGTACGCAGGGTATCAATTTTGTCGTTTGCTTTAAAGGTTTCCCTGATCTCGTGGTACGAGCGGATCATTGTATCCTCCAAACCTGAATTTACCAATTCAAGCTCTGACGCACCCTTTATTATGGTAGACCGCTGCATAGGGGTCAAAGCAACTCCCGTAATGCCCTCAACCATATTTACGAGGTTAAGATTATTATTTTCTTCGAATCGCCTGTTAATTCGGCCAAATGCAACATGCGAAAGGTTTTTAAGCCACTCAAAGTATGATACGGTTACACCGCCTGCATTAGCATACATATCCGGAATTATGATACCACCATTCTTATAAAAAACAGCTTCGGCCTCCGGTGATGTTGGTCCGTTAGCGCCTTCGGCAATTATACTTGCCTGGATGTTACTGATGTTAGTGATGTTGATCTGGTTTTCCAACGCAGCGGGAACCAATATTTCGCAAGGCTGTTCGAGGCCTTCTTTTGAATTTTTAAATTCCTGTTTTGATCCGGGGTAGTTTAAAATAGACCCGGTTAATTTACGATGCTGAAAAACGGCTTCAACGTCAAGACCGTCGGGATTATATATAGCTCCTTCAAACTCGCACAAACCTACTATAAGACCACCAAATTCCGATAAAAATTTAGCAGAATAGTAACCAACGTTACCCAATCCCTGTACAATTATCTTTTTGCCAGATATTCCGGGGGTAAGGCCTATTTTTTTCATGTCCTCAGCCACGCTAACGCATTCACGTATAGCAATGGCAACACCCCTTCCGGTCGCTTCCCTGCGCCCGGCAATCCCTTGTAAGGCTATTGGTTTACCAGTTACACAACCCATAGCATCAAGCTGTCCAGGGTTCATGGTAGCGTAGGTATCGGCTATCCAGCTCATTTCACGCTCGCCCGAACCATAGTCCGGAGCAGGTACGTCAATACTGGGGCCAATAAAATTCTTTTTGATCAGTTCAACGGTATACCGGCGGGTAATATTTTCAAGCTCCTGGAGATTATAATTCTTAGGGTTGATTTTTATGCCGCCCTTAGCGCCCCCGAAAGGTACGTTTACAATAGCGCATTTATAGGTCATCAGCGCTGCAAGGGCCATTACTTCATCCTCGTTAACCATCTCGCTGTAACGGATACCGCCCTTTGTTGGCGACTGGTGCTGAGAGTGTTCCACGCGCCATGCATCTATTACTTCAAAGCCATTTCCCCTGCGAATTGGGAAGCGAAAACGATAAACGCTGTTACATGATTTTATCTGGTCAAGCAGGCCAGCATCGTGTTTGGTAAATTGGGCCGCGTAATCAAAATTCTTGCATACATCACCAAAAAAGTGGGTATCCTGATCGGCGGTTAGTTCTGTATAAGTCATAATTTTTTATAATTACTAAATTCTTAAAAAAGTGCTCAAAAATGATACTTTTTTTACGAAAATCGCAAATTTTTGTTGTCTATTTACGACGATACCCTAAACCCCTATAAACGTGCATTTAAATGCACCAAACTAATATTTGAATTATTTTTCCTTTTCGATTTTTTTTAGTCTTCTGTCAATCGAGAATAAATAAATGGCTAGTCCGGCGAAAATTATCAAGATTGTAATTATCACCACATATATTTTACCCGAACTACGCATGGCATCGGCCATTTCAACAGGTTGGGCAAATAATGTTGTATAACCTAAAAGCAAAAGTGCTAAAAGAGATATTTTTTTCATGTTAATTTATTTCGTTCTTTTTATACTCAATTAATCTGATGCGGTACCTGAGGCTGGCTATCCAGATCGCAATAAAACTCCAGGCTATAAAAGCGGGGTACAACACTATACGCATCCGGTCATCCATATCCAATTTACCAAACGCAGGGTTACCTCCGTTACCGGGATGTAATGAATCAGTCATCCGGGGTAATATCATAATCAACACCACCATTATAGGGAAGGCAAAAATGTTGTAAATAGCCGATATCTTCGCTCGTTTCTGTTCCTCGTCAATTGAATTGCGCAATACCGCGTAAGCACAATACAGCAAAAAGGCTATAGCTGCACTGTTTTGCTTGGGATCGTTGCTCCAAAACTCTCCCCAGGCATATTTAGCCCACAACATACCGGTCAGTAATCCCAAAACATAAAAAAATGTGCCTGTATTTACGCATTCTACGGCAATCAGGTCGTACTTTTCATTGCCGGTGTTTAAATACTTTATGCTGTAAATAACCGAAATGGTAAACACGGTGAACATGGCTATCCACATGGGTACGTGAAAATAGGTATTCCTGATAGTTTCGTGCAATATAGGCAAGCGTGGCACGCCGAGCAGGAAACCCGCTATTAAGGTGTAAATGACGATTAAAACTGCCAATACTTTCCACCAGGTTTGATATATAAATTTCATATTTGTTATGGGCGCAAAGGTAGATAATTTAGTTGATTGGGTGAGTAGTTGATTGAGTTGATTAAGTGAATAGTTACGGCAGGAGTTGAAGAGGTTTTAATAGTTGTAAGAGTTATAAATGTTAGATGACGACTTGAACATCTAAAAGTTTTACAACTTTATTACTTCAGAACCACTCACTTAATCAACTCAATCAACCACTCACCTACTTCACATCAGGCACATAATCAACCGGCAAAAGGTCAGACAATCGCGATTTTGACCATGATCCTTCATATAATGGGCTGCCATCTATTACAATACCATTCATGTCAATATGATACGCTGCGTAGGGTTTTTGAATAGTGACAACACTGGTTTGGTAATTTGGCATATTCAGTTCACGATATATATCCTTATAGTCCTGCTCTTCTCTTTTTCTGGTATAAATTATATACAAAAAGTTTGGAAAGTGCACGGTATAAATACCAGGTTGCCCGCTGGGACTAACTATTTCAAAAGGCATATAGGCTGGCTTTATTAAAGATTCGTTATAATATTTCGACATCTTTTCAAGTTCTATATAATATTTCTGAGAGTCCACATTTCTTCGTTCTCTGAAAAATTGAAATTTTTTGCTTATTACGTCGTCGGACGGTCTTTGAGGGTTAATAAAACGTGACAACTTAAATATTTGAAACCCTTCTTCTGTTAGTTTATCCGTATAGAGCGAACGATAAAAATGCATTGCAGAACCATAATAAACAGCTTCGCGATTCTCATGCCATTTTTTCTTCTGTGATGCAGTTCCTGGGAGTTCTTCAAAAACCTGTTGGCCTGCATGAGAGACTATTCCGGATATCTTGTCCCACTGGAAATCATTCAGCAAAAATTTAACCCGGTACCCCAAGGCTTTATTTTCAACCACCAGGAATTCATCAGCATCGGCGTGTAATAATTGTTTGGTAGGATTATAGGTTAGATTAAGGATATGCGGGTTTGTCACCACGCAGTTTTTTGCGTTTTCGTCAACGCCAATAAATTGCTCCCTAAATGCAGCATAATTTTTTTTCCAGTCGGCGCTTGATGAGATAACCACTTCGCGGAGCATAAGCGGCTTTGGAGCCATTTCAATATCAAGCTTTATTGGATCGCGGCCAACCAGAACTGGTTTCGAATATTGCTCAAATCCTAATATGGAAACTACTAATGTATATTCGCCGGGTCTTAGACCGCTGAGCGTGTATGTTCCATTTTCGGCGGTGGCAGTTCCGGCCGCAGAATTACTTAAAAAAACGCTTGCCCTCGGCAGCGGTTTTTTGCTGTCGCCGTTTGTTACGGTGCCGGTAATAATTCCGGTTTGTGCAATCGCAACGATAGGAAAGAAAATGTATAACAGGATGAGCCAGGGGAATCGCATCAGTCAAAATTAAACTTTTTTAAAGATGCTAAAAAACGCAATTAAAATGAATTGCGTATAAAAATTTTAGTTTTAAAAACCCAAAAGACGACATACTTATCTTCGTTTTTCACACTTTATTCACTTTTAGATTTTATGTACTCCTGTAGTGGGTTTAAAAGGGCGAACTCCGCATTGATACCGGAAAGGATTAATCACGCCATAAAAAGGGAAATAACAAAAGGGAAGTTGCGATAACAATCACATTTACGGCAAGGAGCGCTCCTATATTGCCATAGCTTAAGCTTCGGTCAATACCATCCATCGCATTTTTACTTAACCTGATAAGCAGCAAAATAACCGGGATAATAACCGGGAAACTCAATATCGCCATAAGGGTACCATTGTTACCTGCCTTTGAAGCGATAGCCGATATCATGGTAAAAACCGTTGAAAAACTTATGCTCCCTAACAACACAGTTAAAAAATAATAGAGCGGGTCGCCAACAGTGTTGGTGAAAAAAAGAATGTAAACAAGCAATGCCAATATGCTAAGCAACGACATCAGCAATATATTGTAGATTGTTTTTGAAAGAATTATAGCCTCAGGGCTCGCAATAGAATAATAGTACAACAACCGGCTTTTACTCTCCTGGATAAAGCTTTTGGCAATGGCATTAACCGAGGCGAACAACATTATTATCCAAAATAAAACGTTCCAAATGATGGGATAGCCTTTACTGCCGGAAAAACCGGGATTTAAATTAAAAGAAATATAACAGATAAACACAGTGGAAACTACGTATAACAGCACCCCGTTGAAGGCATACTTTGAACGCCATTCAAGCGTAATTTCCTTTTTAAAAAGATACCAGGTTTGATTAATGAGTTGTGTTTTTGTCATTGGTAATGCTGCTCTAAGTTAGCCTGTCAAGCGCCAATCTTTTGGTATATGTTTTCTTTTGAATTTATTTCTTTGAACTTTTTTTTAAAACTATCCGACCGTATGTTCTCTTTACTTCCAAGGCATAAGAATCCGTGAGGACATAAACTTTCATAAAAAAGCGCAAGTATTTTCTCCTGTAATTGTGTTTCAAAATAAATAAAAACGTTTCTGCAGCTAATTAGCTGAAATTCGTTAAAAACAGTATCAGATATTAAATTATGAACAGAGAACAACGTATTCAGTTTCAATTCGCTATGTATGGCGGCCGCATCATACATGGTGGTAAAATGATCTGCAAAAGATCCGTTCAAGCCGGTCAACCGGTAGTTCTCCGCGTAGCTTTTTATGTTTCTAAAATTATAAATTCCTTTGCGGGCCTTTTTTAGCACATCCGTATTGATATCTGTTCCGTAAATAAACGACTTCTTTTTCAACCCGGCTTCCTGCATTAAAATAGCCAGGGAATAAGCTTCTTCGCCCGAAGAGCATCCCGCAGACCATATTTTTATATGCTGGTAAGTTGAAAGATACGGCAGAACCTGACTATTCAACGCTTTATAAAAAGAAGGGTCGCGAAACATTTCAGTAACGTTAACCGTGATTTCCTCTAAGAACTCCTGAAAAAAATGAGAACTATTAACCAGCATATGTTTTAGGTCATAAATTCCAAGCTTTTTCATTAGCAAGATCCTCGCAATTCTTCTTTTCAACGATGCTTTGGTGTAATCAGAAAAGTCAAAACCATGGACCTTTTTTACAAGATCTATGATATCCGCTACATCTTCCGAAGTTAAACTTTGCGCAACGCCATTCATATTCAACTTGTCAGCCACAATTGCATTAATGAAATTAATCGTTCCATATTAACAGGTTTTGTAATATAATCATTGGCTCCTGCTGCTATGCATTTTTCGCGGTCATCCATCATTGCTTTTGCCGTTAAAGCTATTACTGGCAATTTAGCCCATTTTTTTTGCTTTCTGATATATTTCGTGGCGTCGTAGCCGTCCATCTTGGGCATCATAATATCCATCAGCACCAAATCAATATTGCTGTCCCGTTCCAGTTTATCAATGGCCTCCAGCCCATCCCCTGCGGTTTCTACCAGCATACCATAATTTTCAAGGGCGCTGCTCAATGCAAATACGTTACGTTCGTCGTCGTCAACGACTAATATTTTTTTTCCTCTCAACGCATCTCTACCTTTTGAAACAATACCCCTTTTAAGGCCCTCAGGAGCGCTGGTTGGCTTTGGCGTGACTTCACGAATTTTATTTAAAAAAAGGTTTACCTCATCAATAAGCCGGTCGGCGGATTTGTTGGTTTTTAAAACCATTGCGTTAGCATATTTCATCAACCTGTTAACCGATGTCTTATCCAACTCCATGGCTGTATTAATAATAACGGGAAGCTGTTTAAAACGGTCTGCTTCTTTAATCCTATCTAAAAAATCGAGGCCCGAAGTATCGGGCAGGTTCAAGTCAAGGATAACACATTGATATTCATTTTCAAGAAGCATTCTGAATGCAGATTCGCCGTCGTAGGCCCTGTCAACTGTTATACCCTGGTTTTGCATCAACTCATTTAAAGCATGGCTTTGGTCCCTGTTATCCTCAATTAACAAGATCTGTTTAAACTTAATGCCGCTTTGAACCATGATATCAGAAAACAACTTATTTAGGGTAGCAATAGCAGCGGGCTTCTTTACAAACGATATAGCGCCCTCCTTGCTAACACGGTTTGCCGCAACATCGCCTGCCGACATTATGTGCACCGGTATATGCATTGTCTCTTTATCTTGTTTTAACTCCTTCAGCACCTGCCAGCCGTTTTTGCCAGGCAACATTATATCTAATATTACGGCGTCGGGTCGGTTTTCTTTAACAATTTCAAAAGCATTGGCGCCTTCATTTATTATTATCGACCTATAGCCATGCTGATGGGAGTAATCTTCAAGTATTCCGGCGAAATTCTTATCATCTTCAAAAATTAACACCAACGGTTCAGCTCTGCCTTCTCTAATGTTTTGTTTTGCTGGTTTTAAGAGTACCTTATCTGGAATAAAAGTCTCAACTGCCGGTAAAATTTCGATTTCAGGCAATTCTAAATTTGCCTCAATGGGTATAGTTAAAATAAACTCGCTTCCTTTGCCTGGCTGGCTAACCAAAGTAATTTTACCACTCAATAATGCGGCAAGGTCCCGGCTGATGGACAAGCCCAACCCTGTGCCACCATATTTACGGCTCGTGGAACCGTCGGCCTGCTGAAAGGCTTCGAATATTACTTTCTGCTTGTCATGAGCGATACCAATGCCTGTGTCCTTAATACAAAAACTTATTGTTTGCGTGTCGTTACCGGGTTTTACATTTATTTCGACCGCGCCATTTTCGGGAGTAAATTTAAACGCATTCGAGAGCAGATTTTTTAATATCTGCTCCAGTTTTACCTTATCAGTAAATATGCTTTCGGGTAAATCTTTGCTGATTGCGGTTGTGTATCTTATTTTCTTGCTACGCGCAACTCCAGCAAACAGCATCTCCATATTAACCACAACTCCGGCAACTCTAACGGCCTCACTTTGCATTTCCATTTTGCCCGACTCTATTTTTGCAAGGTCAAGAATATCATTGATCAGGGTAAGCAAGTCATTTCCGGCATTAAAGATCACGTTTGCGTACTTTGATTGATCTTCAGTTAAGTTGGCGGATTTATTATCGGCCAGTATTTTAGCCAGCACAAGTATGCTATTGAGCGGCGTACGCAATTCGTGACTCATGTTGGCCAAAAACTCGGATTTATATTTGCCGGTTATTTCCAGTTCTTTTACCTTAAGATCAATTGCTTTTCTTGCTTCTTCAATTGTATTGTTTTTGTCTTCGAGCAAACCAGCCTTTTCTTGCAGTTCAGTATTAGCGCTTCGTAATTCTTCTTGCTGAACCTTCATTTCTTCCTCCGATGCCTGCAACATTTCGGTCTTTGTCTGCAGTTCTTCGTTGGTAATCCGCATTTCCTCCTGCTGCGCTTCTAATTCTTCAGCTTGCTGTTGTACCTGCGACAATAAGTTCTGCATTATAGTCCGTGCCTGCGCTGTATTTACCGCAATTCCTATGTCATCGGTAATAGTTAAAATATAATCACTGTTGTTTCTATCTGGCTCGTTGTTAAAGGCGACTTCTATTACCCCTTTTAATTTCTTCTCAAAAAAGAATGGTACGATAAAACACTCCACCAAATTTTGATCTATCAACGAGGAGCCGAGATCAAGCTTATTATTTAATTTACCTCGTACAATCGCAGGTTTTTCGTTTTTGGCTACCTGTCCAACCCAACCTTCCGCAAATACGATTGATTTTTTTAAGACACCGGGGTTTTGAACTGCATAGGAAGCATATAAGATGAGATTTTCGCTGTCGTCATTATATAAATACAGTGTCCCGGTCAAAGCGTTTGTGTAGCTGCAAATTTCTTTTAAAATATTCTCCGACAATTCTTTTTCGCTTTGTTGCCCCTGCATTTTTTCGTTTAGCAGATCCGTGCCAGTAAGCAACCAATTTTTTTCTTTGTTCTCGGTCAATACTTTCTCAAGCTCAACATTGGCAACTTTAATCTCGCTTTCAATTTTCTTTTGCCGATCAAAAGTTCCCTGGATATAAAAAAACAATAACACAATTATGACCAGAAAGATAAATGAACCGACTACGATTGTTACCAGCGCTTGTGTTGAGGCAGCGTTGGTATTTGCTTTTCTTATTGCAAGCAGGTTATTTTCGGTATCAGTGATGCGCTCAACCAGCAAACGGATATCATCCATATTGCGTTTGCCATTAAGAAATATATGATTTTGGACTATGTAATCAAGCCCTTTACTGTCGCTGGTGTCAATATCCGTTTTCAGGATATTTAGTTGCTCATTAACATCGGATGATAAAGAATTAACCCGCCTAACCTGAACAGGGTTATCCCGGGTAAGGCTTTTAAGCTGTTCGATGTCGCTATTTATTGCCGGAATTGCAGCAGTATAAGGTTCAAGAAAAACCTTATTGTGTGTGGCTACATATCCGCGCATCCCGGTTTCGGCATCAACAAGTCCCTGCATTAAATTTGTCGAGGTTTTAATCACCTTTTGCGTGTGATCAACCATTAATGAATCACTCTCCAGCTGACTGATGCTTTTGTAAGATAGTACTCCGACAATTAAAACCAGTAACACAGACAAAACGAACCCAGACAATACCTGGTTTCGAAAAGAAAATACTAACATCAGTTTGACTTAATTAATGCAATAATTTTTTAAATATACTTATATCAGGTAATAAGCAAAAAAGCACGAAGAAATCAGATAAATATATTTGATTATTGATAAAAATAAAAAATACATTCTCTTAAATGGGAAAATGTATTTTTCGTTGCAGATAACATACTTAAAAAATAAGACTGTATTATTTTTGACTTATTTCCATTTTATCGGCAAAATGCGCACAATAATCGCGCAAGTCTTCTACAATATTTGTTTCGCCGGTGGCGCGCAAAAAGCTATCCCCCATAGTTTGAAGGGTCTCATAAAAAAACCTTTTCATTTCGTCAACGGGCATATCTTTGGTCCAAAGATCAATCCGGAGTGTGTTTTTATAGCTTTGATCCCAAAGGGCCAGCATTATTGATTTTACCGGCAACGCTTCTTTATTTTGCGCATCGGTTGATTCCCACATGATAGTTTCGGGCACGTTATTATCATCAAGGTTTATAGTGAGCTTTATTTCAGCAGTTTTCATAAAATCATTTAACAAGTAAAAAAATTATAGCGGCCAAAGTTATAAAGCTTAACTCTACAATCCACAATTTTTTAGTTTCGGGGAAAAAGTTCCGGAACATAATGTCCATAAATGACACTACGATAGCAAACAGTAAAAATATCCAACCAATTGTTGTGTCCATGTGTTTAAATTGAACACCGGAAATTTTAACGCCATAAATCCAGCTATAAACAGCAATTATTAAAAAAAAAGCACTCGCAAAGTTTAGCGGTGTAATTCGGAACTTCATATTGGTATTAATGTTTTTTTCTGTATGATTTAGGCGATTTTGTTCTTTTAACTTTGGCATGAGGATTTGATTTTTCTTTAGCAGTATCAAACTTCTTTCTTTGGTTCAGGGTCTTCTTTTCATGAAATGCACCTTTAAAGTCGGGATCTTCGCGGCGCTTCTGCATATCAATTTCTCTAGCCTGTTCCTGCTTTTCTTCGTAAGGTGTTGTTTCAACAAAAACATCAGCGGGGATATCCATTACTGGAACTGTTTGCCTGGTTAATTTTTCAATTTTACGCACATAGTATTCTTCCGCAGGGTTGCAAAAGGTGATCGCCTCACCAGATTGATAGGCCCTTCCTGTCCGCCCAATACGATGAACATAGTCTTCAATCACAACTGGTACGTCGAAATTTATAACGTGGCTCACATCGCTAACGTCAATACCCCGCGATGCGACGTCTGTTGCCACTAATATTTTAACCTCGTCATTTTTAAAGGCGTTAATAGCATTTATCCGGGTATTTTGACCTTTATTAGCATGCAAAACCTTAACTTCATTCTCGCCAAACTTCCGCAATAAAAATTTGTAAACATCCTCAGCAGCTATGCGGGTTTTACAGAATATCATCAGCTTTTTTATATCCCCTTCGTTCTCCAACAACTTTTTGAGCAGGTTTACTTTTGTTTTGACATTAGGTACATGATATAGCTGCTGATTGACAGTTTGCGCCGGGGTGGCTTGTGGCGTGATCTCGATGACAGTGGGGAATTCCAGGAAATTATGAGAAAGCTCCTGTATTTTATCGGACATAGTGGCCGAAAAAAGAAGATTCTGGCGTTTAACCGGGACCACTTCCAAAATGCGGTTGATTTGTGGCATAAAGCCCATATCCATCATCTTATCTGCCTCATCCAAAACTAAAACCTGCAATGTTTTAGTTACGATATGCCCTGCCAGGTAAATATCCATAAAACGGCCGGGGGTAGCTACTATAATGTCGACACCTTCATTTATTTGCTCAATTTGAGTTTTAGGACCCAGGCCGCCATATAAAACAACCGCCCGCAGGTCGGTATTGGCGGCGAAAGTTTTGATGTTTTCCTCAATCTGCATGGCCAGTTCGCGGGTCGGCGAAACAATGAGCGCGCGGGCATTATCGCCCTGCGCATATTTTAACTTCATGAGGATTGGCAACACGTATGCAGCCGTTTTGCCAGTACCTGTTTGCGCTATACCCATTACATCCTGACCGTTCATTATCGGCGGGATAGCTTTTTGCTGTATCGGAGTTGCTTCGGTGTAGCCGGCATCAGCAATGGCGTTTAAAATTTGCCGGTTAAATTTAAAATCCTCAAAACTTACTGCCATGGCGCAAAGATAGGGTTTTTGTTGAGGCGGAGCGATAAGCTGAAATCTGGCGTCGGCACACAGTAGCGAAGAATGACTTTAATTTTAGGTTAATTGTAATTCGCAGGTGACTTTTGGTCTATACAAACTGCCAATTCATCGATTCTATATAACCAATCTGTCCTTTTCACGTAGTAGTCTGTGAAAAAATTTTAACATTTATGAAACGAAAACTATTACTCTGCGCAATTCTATTTCTAATCTCATTTGGTTTCTCATACGCTCAAACCACCGAAGGCCAATTTTATATTGGTGGGAGTTTAAATTACAGTTACAACAGCTACGGCTCTGAAAACACTTTTAACTATACAGAAGGTTACACCAATTACTATGTTACAAACGTTGCTTCATTTAGCATAAACCCTGAATTTGGCTATTTTATTAGTAAAAAATGGACGATTAGTGTCCAGCCAACTTATCAGCACAATTCCGGAACGGAGACATCGAATTACTATTCTTATACTACCCCCGCCGACGATTATGCTTATAGCAATGCCTATAAAACCAACAGTATTGGCCTTGGAGTTAATGCGAGATATTATTGTATGATAACCGACAAATTCGGCTTTGTTCCTCAATTTGGCATTAGTTCGTTAAATAATACCACATACTTTAAATATGGCACTTTAAATATTGGGGCCACTCCAAATTTTGTGTTTTTTGCTACACCTAAACTTGGCGTAAATCTGGGTTTTGGTAACATTGGGTATAGTTTAGATTATGAAACAAAAGATCATACCGTTAACATCGGTTTAAATAATAATATCTCATTTGGATTGAATTACTACTGGGGACGGAAGTAAGATTTGAGCTGTTGCCCTGATAAGAAAGACAGATTAAAAATGCAACTTATTTTGTATATTTGATATATGGAATTAAAAGCAGACTTAGAGTTTATGCAGCTTTTGCAAATCGTCAGGAAACTACCTGAGGATAAAAGATCGCAATTAAAAGCTGAGCTCTCCTCTGCCCAATCACTTGACGAAGCAAAATCCATCGAAAGTTTTCAGGAACTTTTGTTGAGAGGCCCCGTAATGGACGATGACCAGTATAAAGCTTATAAGGAAACCCGGAACCATTTTAACAAATGGAGAACAAAATAGCACTACTGGATACTTCCGTTCTTATAGATTTCTATCGAAAAAAAGACAAAAGCAAGAGTTTCTTATATAAGCTTTCTCAAAACTATCAGTCTTTTGCAGTTTCCGCGATAACTAGATACGAGATTTATGCTGGCGCTCTTTCCACTCAGATTGAATTTTGGGATGATTTTTTTTCAAACCTGACGGTTTTACCATTTGATTCTGAAGCTTCAAAAGTTGCCGTTGCGATTAACGCCGACTTAAAAAAGAACAGGAAACAAATTGATATTCCTGATTTGTTTATTGCTGCAACGGCAGTAATGTACAATTTGCCATGTGCCACTTTGAACAGAAAGCATTTTGAAAGAATAGAAAAGTTAGAATTAATTGATTAAGTTATTCAAATTATAGATTTCTATATATTGTTTATCTAAACTTCTTAAACTCTAAAAATTCGAGATAAGACAATATCTTTGCTTTATGAGTTCTATCCTGATCAAATCGGCAACCATAGTTAATGAGAATAAACAATTTATTGGTGACGTTCTTGTGAAAAATGGTTTTATTGAACGAATTGACCCGCAAATTGACGCAATTGCTGATAAGGAAATAAATGCAGAAGGCTTGCACCTTTTTCCTGGGTGCATTGATGATCAGGTACATTTCCGTGAACCCGGATTAACTCATAAGGCAACGATTTACAGCGAGTCGAGGGCGGCGGTGGCCGGTGGAATTACGTCTTTTATGGAGATGCCCAACACCGTCCCGAATACTTTAACACAGGAACTGCTGGAAGATAAATACACGATTGCATCAAAAACCTCACCGGCTAATTATTCATTTTTCATGGGGGCTTCCAATGATAATTTGAATGAGGTTTTAAAAACAGATGCCAGGAATGTGTGCGGGGTAAAAGTTTTTATGGGATCGTCAACGGGTAATATGCTGGTGGATAACCCTAAGACGCTTGAAAATCTTTTCAGGCATTCCCCAATGCTTATCGCAGTACATTGCGAGGACGAGGGAACCATAAGGCGCAACCTTATCTATTATAAAACGTTACTTGGCGAAAACATACCGGTTGAATTGCATCCTAAAATTCGCAGCGAAGAAGCTTGTTACCTGTCGTCGTCAATGGCAGTTAACCTCGCAAAAAAACACAAAACCCGGTTACATATCCTCCATATATCCACTGAAAAGGAAACTCATCTTTTTAAGAATTCGATACCGCTGAAAGATAAAAAGATAACTGCTGAGGCCTGTATTCATCACCTTTGGTTTTCGGATAAGGATTATAAAACCAAGGGTAATCTTATAAAGTGGAACCCTGCAGTAAAAACTGAGGAAGACAGAGACGGCATATTAAAAGCCGTACTGGATGGCCGCATTGATGTAATAGCTACCGATCATGCCCCACATACATTAGAAGAAAAAGCACAGCCGTACTTACAAGCACCATCAGGAGGTCCGCTGGTGCAGCACGCGTTACCGGCAATGCTGGAGTTATATCACAAAGGTAAAATTACCCTGGAAAATATAGCCGAAAAAATGGCTCATAATGTGGCTACCTGTTTCCAGGTCGAAAAACGTGGTTTCATACGCGAAGGCTATTGGGCCGACCTTGTACTTGCTGATCTTAATAATCCCTGGAAAGTAAATAAGGGCAACATTCTATACAAATGTAAATGGAGTCCGTTTGAAGAAACAACTTTTCAATCTAAAATAGTTAAAACCATTGTCTCGGGGAATGTTGTATGGGATAACGGAAATTTGGTGGAGGGCACTACAGGAAAGCGGTTGAGTTTTGAACGGTAGTTCGCATTTAATAGAGATGGGTTTATAAACCCATCTCTATTAAATGATACATGGCTGTCAATTTACCGCTAAATAGATTTTCACCTCTGTTTCCTCAAAACTTTTTGGGTTCGCGCTATACAGATCGAAATCGGCCGAGTACGCCCTGCTTACATTGCTGTTCCATATTTCCTGCCAGGCCAGGTGTACATTTTCCGGAAATTTTCCCTCTAAAAAATATACCTGGTATTTACCGGAAGCGATGGTAATACCAGTAAAACCATCAGGGACATGACTTAAGGTATTTACACGGCAACCCAATATAGCGGTATATGGCCCGGTATAGTCAGTTTCATAATCAGTATAAACACAATAGATATCATCTGATGCCCGGTCGTTAATTTGCTGAAGCAAGCCTTCATTCATAAATCGCGTCCAAAGGTCGCCGATATCTTTTTGGGATTGCCCGTCCTGGTTGGTTGTCCTTACAGATATCCCAACCAGGTAAAACTCTGGTCGCTGACTTGTTTCAATCTTGCTTATCATATTTATTTATTGGTTTTTTAGCAGTTTTTTTAATCCGCCAAAAACCAACTGCCAGTTTTGCTCGGAGTGTTTAAGGGCTTCCTCGCTTTTAACGCCTTCCTGCGTAATTACCAAAGCAGTTACGCCATCCTTTGTATGTAGTTCATAAGTAATATTGTTGTAGTTCTCAGGCTTATCCTCTGTACCCGACATGCTGCTCCAATAAGAGTACTTCAATAATTTTGGCGGATCAATTTCCAAAATTGTTCCTCCATCTTCATAAGACTTCCCTTCCCATTCGCCGCTGAAAGTAATCCGGCTGCCTTTCTTAAAGTCCGACTTTAAATTGGTACCGAAAAAGTATTGTTTTACCATTCCCGGGTCGGTTAACCCTTTCCAAACCTTGTCGATCGGTTCGTCAAATGTAATCGTTGTTTTTAATGTTTGCGTATCCATATTTTTGGTTATTGGTTGATTAAGTTCATTGGGTTGACTGAGTTAGATGATGGTTAATTGAAAACTTAGTCAACTACTCACTCAATCAACTACTCAACCTTCCCTTTGTTTACCCAAATTAAAAACACATGAGTGACAACCCTATGTCAGTAGGAATTTGTTAGTTGTAGATTTTTTTGAACTATTGTGGACGCAATATTGCCCACACGCTCTTTTAAACTATCAGGGCTTATTATTTCTGCCTTATCGCCAAACATCATGAACCAACGGGCAAAACCTTCCAGGGAGTTGGTCAAAAAAGTCATTTCAATTTGATTGCCGATAGCTTTTTCAGACACAAAACCGCTGTAATACTTTTGAAATTCCAGGTGAGTATATACGGATTTGTCAACCCGCATTATTACAAGGTCAAGTTCCTGTTCCTTTGCGGTTTGGGCGATGTAGGCTTTTAGCGTTGGGTGCTTGTTATCGTAAACCTTATCGGTTACCAAAACGCTGTTTATTCGGTCGATCCGGAAATCGCGGTAATCATTCCTTAATCGGCAAAAAGCTATAAGGTGCCAATAGCTGTCCTTAAAAAAAATACCAATTGGCTCTGCATCCCTTTTTGTACGTTCCTGGCTGTGACTGGCAAAATAATCCAGGGTAATTACTTTTTTTTGTGCTATGCTATTTAAAAGCGTTTGTATATGATCCTTGTTGTCGACCCTTAACTGGCTATGGCTTTTTAAAACCTCGATCTTGCCATCGATATCTTCCAGCAGGTTTTTCTCAGAGGTCTTTAAAATGGCCCTTATTTTATACATCGCCGACTTGTGGTGTGTCATCGTTGAAGCATCGGTAAGTTTTTCAACAAATTTCTCGGCTGTTAAAAAAGCTGTTGCTTCTTCGCGCGTAAACATTATCGGTGGCAGGCGGTAACCATCCATAATGGAGTATCCTACTCCGGCCTCACCAATTATAGGTATGCCAGCTTCTTCCAACGTTTTTACGTCGCGGTAAACCGTGCGCAAACTTATATTAAACCGTTCGGCAATGTCACTGGCCTTAACAACCCTGCGCGACTGCAACTGAATTAAAATGGCCGATACCCTGTCAATGCGATTCATTCCTACCAAAGTAAACAAAAACTAACTATCTTAGTTAAAATTTTTTAATTATCCGTCTATGACTACTGACGATAAAATCATAACGTTTGAATCTTACTACGATCCAATGTTAGCGCACATTATCCGTTCCAGGCTTGAAGCTAATGGCATCCCCTGTTTTATCGCAGACGAAAACATGAACGCTGCCAACCCTCTTTATAACCAGGCTACAGGCGGAGTGAAAATCAAAATATTTGAACGTGATTTGGAAAGGTGCAGGGAAATCTTAGCTACCGAAGGCGACCTCCATGAACAGGATCATTATGAAATTGACGACGACTCACACACTTATATTGTTTGCCCCTATTGTGCATCAACAAACGTTCGTAGTATTTCGGAAAACAAAGAAGAAGGCGAATGGACTGGTCTTTTAAGCTCTATTTCTAATTTGGTAAACCCGTTCCACACCGGGAAAAATTGGCATTGTTTTAATTGCCAGCAGGATTTTGAGTAAGAAATTTAATTTTTACTTAAATTGCCATATTCATGTATCAATAAAGTGACAATAACATAAAATCACGTGGCTGCCCTTATATTAGCGACATGTACAACCGCCGCAAGTTCATAAAAATATCAGCCGCCGGCGCTTCATTGGCGGCATTTTCTACTTCCGTATTTGCTAAATCAAATATTTTTGATCCTGAAACCGGCTTCCCGATTGTTATATCAACCTGGGATTTCGGCATACCCGCAAATAAAGAAGCCTGGAAAATTCTTTCAAACGGCGGCAGGGCATTGGACGCGGTGGAAGCAGGCGTGAAGATACCGGAAGCCGATATGAATAACCATACTGTTGGCCGCGCCGGCTATCCAGATCGCGACGGCCACGTTACGCTTGATGCCTGTATTATGGACGAATTTGGAAACTGCGGCGCAGTAGCCGCGATGGAAAATATAGCCCATCCTATTTCGGTAGCCCGCCTGGTTATGGAAAAAACCCCGCATGTAATGCTCGTTGGCGATGGAGCTACCCAATTCGCAGTTGAACAGGGCTTTAAAAAAGAAACGTTGTTAACGCCTGAATCGGAAAAAGCCTGGAAAGAATGGCTAAAAACCGCAAAATATTCCCCTGTAAAGAACATTGAGAACAAACAACATGTTCCGGGCGGCCAATATAATCATGATACCATAGGTATGCTTGCTATTGATGCAAAAGGTAACCTATCAGGCGCCTGTACTACCAGCGGAATGGCATTTAAACTGCATGGTCGTGTTGGTGATAGTCCCATTATAGGAGCGGGCCTATATGTCGACAATGAGATAGGCGCCGCCACATCTACCGGCGTTGGCGAAGAAGTGATACGCAATGTCGGAAGTTTCCTCGTGGTTGAACTAATGCGGCAGGGTTATTCGCCGCAGGATGCTTGTAAAGAAGCAGTGAATCGCATTATAAAAAAGAAACCACAAACTGCGAAAGACATACAGGTTGGCTTTTTAGCGATAAATAAAAAGGGCGAATACGGAGCCTATGCCATACAGCCGGGATTTTCTTTTGCAGTTTGTAATTCAAAACAGCAAGACTTACTGATACCCGGAAAAAGCTTCTATTAAGAGTTTTATTAACTTTTAATACGCTAACACTTATTTATTATTAACTATTAATTACAATTAGCTGTTTACTTTTAAGTACTTTGTTAATTGTCACATTAATCCAATCCATCTTCCTTGAATAAAAATATGAGCCGTTCAGTATTACTTGAAGTTTGTGCCAACTCTGTAACTTCAGCATTAGCAGCACAAAATGGTGGCGCCTTGCGTGTTGAACTTTGTGAAAATTTACTTGAGGGTGGAACAACCCCTTCGCATGGAGAAATCCTGTTGGCCCGTAAGCTGCTCCACATAAAATTATATGTTTTAATAAGACCGCGCGGAGGTGATTTTTTATATACCGACCTGGAGTACGATGTAATGACAGCGGACATACGATACTGTATAGAAGCCGGCTGCGACGGAATTGTTATAGGAATATTAAATGCTGATGGCACAATCGATAAAAAACGCTGCTCGGAACTGGTAAGCCTGGCGAAACAATGCGGCATGGGTGTTACCTTTCACCGGGCGTTTGATATGTGTAAAGATATGGACCAGGCTTTGGAAGACATCATTGAAATGGGTTGTGAACGCATATTAACTTCGGGGGGTAAAACTACGGCGATGGAAGGCTCAAGCACAATTGCTAATTTAATTAAAAAAGCCGCCGGACGAATAACCATTATGCCGGGCAGTGGTATTAATGAAAACAATGCTGCCGACCTGGTGCGTTTTACCGGTGCTTCTGAATTACACAGCACAGCAAAGGCACCTGTACCAAGCAAAATGACATATGTTAATGACTACATTATTTTGAACAATAATTTTGACGGCGACAACAGGTATGAGCTTACTGATGTTGAACGGGTGAAGAAAATACTGAAAGCAATAAATGAATAACGGCCCTGGCTAAAACCCAAATTCTTTTGACTAAAAAAGCGACAATCAGTCGCTTTCTTTTTAGTTTGTATTAAATCAGGGTAAATTAGTTTCAGCCCGCTGCAGACCATCCACCGCTCCATCCGGCATTCAGGCCTTGATTCGATGAATCTTTTAATAACTTGTCGTATTTAGTAGCCTGATCGGGTGTTAAAATAGCTTTTATCTTTTTTATGGTAACTGTACGTAATGGTCCTACGTCCTTCAGCATTTTATTAGTATCACCATTCTCCTTTACTTTTATCTTATCAAACTCTTGTTCCGATTCTTTATAGATTGCTGCCACCTTAGCGGTTTGCTCATCAGAAAGCTTTAGTTCTTTTTGTAATCCTTTTGCCTTTTCTTGCGGGTCGGCAGATGGACTTTTAGTTTGGGCAAAACCTGCTGTTGTTATTCCAATAAACGCACAGCATATAAACAAAAATTTTTTCATGGTGTAAGAGTAAATTGATTAATTAAATGTTTCTAAAGTTAACGAATTTTTCAGTTAATGCTCATTTATTGTAAGTTATATAACAACACGACAAGTTATTTTTAATTAAAACTACCATATCCACATGGGCCATTCTTTCCGCCATTTCGGTGTAGGCTTCGTTGGGGCCGGGAGCCCAGGTTCAGCCTGTCTTAAAGATAAAAAAACGCTCAAAGGTGATCACATAGGTTGCAATACAGATAAAATATTCCCCGCCGGATCTTTGAACCATGCAATTTTTGGCCCACCACCACCGCTTGCAATTCCTTTTTCATTGGTTTTTATCTCGCCTCCATATTGTTCGAAAACGATACCCTTACTTATAAATTCATCTACCGCTTTTTCAACATCCGGTACCTGGAAGTTAAGTACCGTAAAAGTGGCCGGTTCGTGATTTGGCTTCGGGTAAATCCAACCCTGACCGCCACCACCAAGATGGAGTGTTATTATGCCCATCGTACCCTCTGAAATTTCCATTCCGAGCGTTTTGCCATAAAAATCTTTCGCTTTTTGCAGATCGTTTACTGAAAAACTACTTACTGCTTTTGTATCTTTAAACATATTTTAATTGATTAATTTTCGAATTTTCTTTTTAAATTTGAGATATATAAACCGCCATAGGCATTATCCATCCTGATTTTTTGACTGTTTTTGATCATCATACAAATTTATTTTTATAGGATGACTAAAATGAGGTGTAATTATGCCAATTTAGTACACCAATTACGACAAACCATTTTACCCTAAATAAATAATATAATTATATAATTAATTTATTTAACCCGATGTTTGTTTTGAAAAAGATAAAATAGCAATCTTATACAAATTAGTAATTCATCTGCTTTTTATTCTACCTTTATTGCCTTACATGGAAGAAAGAAAATATTTAACCACCTGGAAAAAGTACCTGCCGGTTATTCGCCTGCACTTAAAAAAGAGTCTTGTTGAAGAACAGCAGTTTAAATTAAACATCACAGATTTCGAATCTGCCGGTGACCGGGGAAAGTCCGGATATACTTTCAATATCACCATGGAGAATGGCAAGGTGACTAACAACATAAGCGGATCGGCGGTTGCCCGCGACCTTTTTGAGGCGTTAAAGTCTGACGAAACGATAAAGGAAATGCTGGCAAACAAAAGCATTAAGATCAGCGTCGGAAAATCTTTTGTGCTGAGCATAAAAACAAGCCACATATCTGCCTATAAATAACAGGCTTCTCATTCGTTAAAACACTCGATTTAATACAATTGAAATTTTTAAAAGCGATTGTAAAACAAATCCTGTGTTTCTATATTTATAATATGATTTTTTATTAAAACTATTTATGGAAACTAACAGGCTGTCGGCTACGCTTGCAAAAGCATTGAATGATCAAATGACAAATGAAGCGCATAATGCGCAGATATATCTTGCTTACGCTTCATGGGCCAGCGAGAAAGGATATGATGGCATCGCCAATTTTCTTTTCCGCCATTCTAATGAAGAACGCAACCACATGATGAAAATCCTGGAGTACGTTTTGAAAAGAGGTGCAAAAGTTGTGGTTTCTGCTATTCCTTCTCCCGGTCCTGAACCTGCAAGTGTTAACGATTGTTTCGAAAAAATATTTAAATCGGAAGTGGAAAACACCGCGTCAATTTATAATATAGTAAACATGAGCATGGCAGAAAAGGATTGGGCAACCTGGAATTTTATGCAATGGTTTGTAAAAGAGCAAACAGAAGAAGAAACACTTGCCCTGGATCTATTATCAAAAGTAAAAATTGCCGGTGGGAAAAATGCCAACGACGATGCCCTTTATAATCTGGATAAAGATCTTGAAAAAACACCAGATGATGCCCGGTTGGCACAGGATGTAACTGTGGCTAATCCATAAACAAGCTCAGATTAATTAAAACACTGACCAAAGGCAACCAGCACTTTAAGAAAAACCTCCCTGTCAACACCATGAGTGGCAGGATGTTCCGGTTTTAGCGGCAAGCCGTTTTTATAGCGTACTGGAAAAAGCGCAATAAAATCGCGGATGGAAATTTCGTAACGTAACCAGGGGTCGGAACGGTGTATTTCTTCCAGTCGCATTTCAAAAAGTGGAAGGCTTAGTGGATCATTCTTCATCACGGCAAAGCTAAACTATTCGCTTATTAAAGTTGTATAGCTTGTAGCTTGCAGTTTAAATTTAGCCGTTCCATTTGTCACATTTACCGGCTTATCTTCTTTCATGTTTAGCTTCTTGCTGGTGGTATAAATATGTAATAACTTAACGTTTGCCGGTAATCCTGTTAAGGTAGCCTCGCGGGTAGTACCATTATTTACCAGGTGAACTGTGTAAATACCTTTGCTATTATCACCTAAAGCCGCGCTCGTTACGTCAGATTTGTCACAGGTAATCGGCATGGCAAATAAACCCTTGGGCGTTATCGACAACTGCTTAAGGTTCCAGAACCGTTGCCCGGGATGGAGCGACTCATTATTTCCGAAAATACCACCACCTATGAGCGGAGAATAATCGGAGGTTAGCTGCCATTGCAATATGGATGCCGGCTGGCAAATTGCCAATAGGCGGGTATAAAGGTTAATTTCTTTAAGGGCATAAGTTTGTTCCTGGAAAATATCGGGGTAACCCCAGGCGGCGGCGTCAATACTGCCTTCGGCTACAAGCAAAGGCTTATTTAACCGCGTGGCGGCATCAGCCCATTTTTGCAGGATTTCTGTATCCCATCCACGCCAGGAATGAAAGGAAACTGCGCCAATATATTGCAAAGCATCAGGATCGTTCATTGCCGGGTCAATAAATTTATAGGTAGTCGCATCAGAATTATCGCCCAACAGCATTTTGGTTTTAAGACCGTGCGCGGCAAAATAAGCGCCGCATCCTTTTATAAAATCATCATGCTCCTGTGGAGTTATGCGTACGTTGATACCGATATCTGACTCATTAAACGAGAATAATTTTACCTCGGTACCATATTTACTCTTCAAATAGGTGATGTAATCGGCAATTGATTTATAAATAGCCTCCATGTTGTCTTTATTCAACGGATTACCCCAAACACCACCTACCGGGCGGAAATTAATTTTCCCTTCTGCCGCCCAGTTGGGCGGAAACCATGCGGAAAGTATTACAGGTATACCCATACTATCCAGGCGATGCGCCATTTCCATTGCCTTTTTTACTGCTGGATGTAATTTGCCGGAATCGGCAGCGGCTATCGGATCAATATCTTTATCAGGTTGCCAAAAACGCCAGGGCATCTCGACCCTTGACCACGCCACCCGCAGATTTTTCAAACAGTAATCAATTACCTGCGGATCGCCTTTTGGGTTTTGAAGCCGGAAGTTACCGCCCAGGCCGTCAAATTCCCGACCTTGCTGTGCCGTATTTATAGTTAGATTTATTGGCGCTTTATCCATTTCGCCCGAAACTTTGATGCTAAAGGTCTTAAGTATGGTATCGCCTTTATGAAAACCGTCTTTATTTAATGCAACAAGAAATTGCAGGTCATTTTTACCATGACCGGTATCTCTTTTAATTGAAAATATCTCCGGCTCATCTGATAACATTTCAAGCTGCCTGCTTTTCGAGGCAAATTCAATTCCCCTTGCATTCGTGCCGGCATAGTTATCGCTAACCGCAGAACTAAAGTTAATCATTGAATCGCTTTTAGATTTTAAAAAATGATAGCGGCTATCACCATAAATTTCAGCAGGTAAGGTGACGCAGAAATAAGCCCCTGAAATGTTTATATCTGCATGAGCAGTTAAAGACAATGTTACTTTTATATGCCCCGATTTTACATCCTTTACAGCCTCCTTGAAAAACAAGCTGTCGATATTTGAAGTTACTATCTGTTCATCGCCAGCACGTTTATAGTGCGGGTGCTGTCTTTCTTTTCTTGTTGAAATAATATAACCACTATGCAATAACACTTTCAGGCGCGATTCAAATTCAAAGAGCTGACCCTGTTTACGGATGCCGGTAATATTTCCCCACGGCTCTACTTCGGCCTGGCAATACCCTTTATTTGCAAATAAAGTCACCAACAACAAGGTCGATAAAATTATTGTCGGTCTGTATTTGATTCGAATACTATAATTGATTTTTGACATTGAAATTTATTTAGCGATAATCTAAGCCCGCCTGTAAAAGCCGGCACATTTTGCATCTAAAATAGGTTATTGTCAGAAGGTGTTGATTTAAATAATAAGAATTTTACACCCCGTTTCGATAAAGGTTAAAATAAGTTTAGCCCATGATATAATTGTGTTACCCATATTCAGTTAACAGAATTTTTCATCGGCTTCACTACTTTCCAAACGGCGGCAATCCTATTAATTGTCGGTACAAAGGTAAATCCATTCGTTTTTGAGCGGGCACATGGAAATTTTTACAGTAATAAACCTGTAAGGTATATTCCGGCCCATTGCGGATAATCTGAATATCCGGCAACTGTGTTATACTGTCGAAAAAAGGCTTGGCATCGTTATTTATATACACCTCATGACCGTCACCAATAATGATACAATCTTTACCAATCAGCTTTTGAGGTTCAACTACAAATGCGAGATTGCGCGGATCATCGCTAAACACTGCGATATCCTTTTTGCCTTTTAACGCCCAATCAATTTTTCCTGAAAGCCACCAGCGCACACTCCCGGTAAATATGTTGGGATTTTGCAGCCAGCCTTCTTTCTCAAACCGCGTTTGTATATCTGTATAATCAACGCCCTGAATGGTTGGATCAAGATTATCTCCATGAAAATAATGTACCACCCATTTTGGGCCGTAAGCAGTCCAGAAGCCAGTAGTCATGTGCATTGTAAGCACACCAATAGTAATTATGGTGAAACAAACCGAAAAATTGAGCCATCGACGAGTAAGGCGTCTTCTTTCATTTAAGCCGTGTAAACTCCTGTCTATCGCAAAACCTAATGGTATAAACAACATCATATAACCCGGTGCCTGCCAATGAAAGTGGTATTGCAGATCGGACCATAGGGTAACTACCGTGAAAAATACAATGGGTAATATCGCCATCCAAAAAATGAAGCTGTAAGCCAATAATTGTTTCCGCAACTTAAACGATATATATAGCTGCCTTATGGTAGGGAACCATATCCAGGGCAAAAGAAATGCTGCCTGCCCCCCTATGCTCCTGAAAAACCAATCGAAATGCAGATGGAACTTTTCTCCGTCTTTTACGCCTGCTCTTGAACCCTGAAAAACAAAGGAAACCCAGTTATTATTATAATTCCACCACAATATTGGTGATGCCATCAAAAGAGTGATGAAAACAGCCAGGTAAGGGCCCGGATGCCGCAGCCAATGCCGTTGATTTCTGTTGGTGCTCACAAACATAAACACCCCTGCAAATAAAAAAAGCACATGGTATTTGCTAAGCGTAGCAAGGCCCATGCTTACGCCTACCGCCAACCATAACAGCCAGGTTTTGCGGCTGTAGCGGGTAGCTTCCGAACTTTCCGTGCCAGGAGCTACCATCAATTCGACGATAAAATAAGTTGCTACCAGCCAAAAAAACATTAACGGCGCATCGGGCTGAAACCAGCAGGCGATGGCTATTGTGAAAACCGCACTCAAGTTTATAATAACAACTGCCCAAAAACCCGACCTGGCGTTGAACATTTTTTTAGTTATCAAAAACAACATCCAGCTTGTTCCTGCAAACAGCAATACTGCAGGAAACCTTATACCAAAATTGGTTAACCCAAAAACCTTGATACTTACAGCGCCCAGCCAAAAAAACAAAGGCGGCTGATCAAAGTAACTAAAGTCGAGCTGCAAGGCGCCCCTGAAGTAGTACGATTCGCCATTACCTAAACCTGTATAGGCAGCAATGAAACAGCGCAGTACAAAAGTTATGAGGATGATTATGGCCGCATATGATGCCGCATTGCTTTCGGTGAGTTTTTTCATAGATAATTCGGCAATGTTTTAAGAGGCAAATCTCTAAAAAAATCACGAATTATCTGATCTTTTAATAAGCGATAGTTTATTGATGCAATTCTCTAATTTCAGCACTCGGATAGAATCGCTTTCTCCCGATTATTCCAGAAAATTCGTTTTAAGCGTTTCCCAAACCTCGGGGCCATCGCCCAACAGAGTTTGTCTGAGCATATATATCCCGAAACCTTTTGCCTGTTCCATATTTATTTTAGGCGGCATGGCCAGCTCTGCGGGGTTTGTTAATACATCAATCAAAACCGGGCCGTCATGGGCCAGCGCTTTTTCAATTGCCGTGGGTACATCTTCTGAGCTTTCTACCCGGATACCCATAATCCCAATGGCTTCCGCCATTTTTGCGAAATTGGGATTCTTTAAATCTGTACCAAACGGAGGCATGCCGATCACTTTCATTTCCATAGCCACAAAACCTAAAGAGCCGTTATTATACACAACAATTTTTACCGGCAAATTATACTGATAAATTGTAAGGATATCGCCCATCATCATTGCAAAGCCACCATCGCCAGAAAGTGAAATAACCTGTCGATCGGGAAATGCCAATTGAGCGCCAATTGCTTGCGGCATTGCGCTTGCCATTGAGCCGTGGTTGAAAGACCCTATCAATCTCCGCCCTTCCTTCATATCCAAATATCGCGCAGCCCAAACACTTGGGGTACCCACATCTGCGGTAAAAATAGCATCTGTCTTGGCCTGTTCGCCTATTACTTTCGTAAGATATTCCGGGTGGATCAGTCCACCTGTTTCACCTTTTGCATGCGAATCTAAATTCTTTCGATTCTCTTTGTATCGCTCCCTGCATTTCCCTAGAAAAGCACTGTCAGTCTTTTGTTTTAACAGAGGGAGTAAAGCATTAATAGTATCGTTCACATCTCCCGTCAGACCCAGATCGAGTTTACATCTTCTTCCCAAACGCTCTGGGCGAATATCTACCTGTACAATTTTCGAATTTGCTGGGTACCATTCTTTATATGGAAAATCCGTTCCGAGCATTAACAATAAATCACAGCCTTGCACGGCTTCATTGCCCGATGCAATGCCTATCAACCCGGTCATGCCAACATCATAAGGATTATTATATTGAACGTGCTCTTTTCCTCTGAGCGCGTGAACTATTGGCGAAGAGATTTTTCCAGCCAATGACATTAAAGCACTATGAGCTCCTGCGCAACCCGCACCGCAAAGCAATGTTACCTTTTTTGATTCATTAATGAGTGACGCTAAATACTTTAAATCAGCATCGGACGGGCGGACGCTTGGTTTACTCAAAAACAATGGATGCTCCAGCACATTATCTTCGATACTTTCCATTGCTACGTCTCCCGATAAGGCGATAACGGCGACACCATTTAGGCCGATTGCATATTGCATGGCAGTTTGCAACATTCGGGGCATTTGCTTACCCGAAGTAATGGTTTCGCAATAATAACTGCACTCCCTAAATAAAGCTTCTGGTCTTGTTTCCTGGAAATAGCCGCTGCCAATTTGTTCACTTGGTATTTGTGCGGCAATAGCCAAAACAGGAGCGTTACTGCGATGCGCATCATATAACCCATTAATCAAATGCATGTTTCCCGGACCACAGCTGCCCGCGCAAACGGAGAGCTTTCCTGTAAGCTGGGCTTCGGCACCGGCAGCAAAAGCCGCCGCTTCCTCATGGCGATAATGTATCCATTTGATTTTGGATTTACGCAACTCGTCGGTAATTCCGTTTAGTGAATCGCCAACTATACCGTGTATATGCTTAACACCGGCGTTCTCTAATATTTCGACCAGTTTTGCTGCAATAGTTTTTGCCATTTTGTTATTGAAGTTTTATAACAAATAAAAAATTAATTCAAGCTTTGATGAGACAATTAATTGTCGCTAAAGTTTGTACATTTTTTTGCAATCACGTTTTTGGCGATATACTGGCCGCTCGCAAAATTATCCCGATACCCACTTCCCAAATGGGATTTTATTGATGATCCAAACCAGGAGCAGCGAGATAACAAAACAAATTAGTGCGGTTAAAGGGATGCTCAATATAGGCAGGCCAAGCTTATAGCTTATTCCAAATGGGTCATCAAGAAAATATAATACAAGCGCATGCGCTAAGTAAATTCCATAATTGTAGCGGCCGGCAAAATCGCGAATCCTCATAATCACAGGCGGGACTGTTGGAACTGTTAGTTTGACAATCATGAATATGCTCGCCGATAACATCAAAACTGCAGGGTTTAACGGCTCATAAAACATAGTCCCAGGCCATTTTGAGTTTTGAGACACCTGCCAAGTGCCTACAGCAATGACTGCGATACTTAAAAGGAATACCACCAACATCCATGAGCGCATGTGCCTTATATTAAAATCTTTATAAGCCAAATAATGACCAAGCACCAGGTAACCTATGTAGCCGACAAAATAATGCATATCAACAGCCGGGTTAAACCGCGATAAATATGGCTGAGTGAGCATCATTACCGCAAACCAAACTATTAAAAAGTAAAGCACTTCTTTTTCGGTGGCATTGCGGATATATTTGCCAATTATGGGTATAAAAAAATAAAGGCCGATGAGCATGTACACGTACCACAAATGGTATGAACTGCCATTCTTAAGAAAATTAACAACCAGTTTAATATTTGCCCAGGCACTATTACTGAACATAATTTCCTCGATGTACCAGGAGTACCATATATAAACCAAACTCCAAAAAAGAAATGGAATCACTACCCGGCTCAACCGCTTTTTAAGGAAACCACCTATCTCGTATTCGCGGTTTAGCAGCAAAGCGCCTGTTATCATCACAAAAACCGGTACGGCAAAACGGACAAGCGCATTTAAAAAGTCGGCCATCCACCACGTTGTCATGGGCACTTTACCATATTGCATTAACAAGGGGGCAGTACTATGTAAAATAATGACGGCATACAAGGCTATCAGCCGTAAGTTGCTTATCCAGTTGATATTTTCAGGTTTAGAAGGTGGCATATCGCAAATATTTTTTTAAAATAAGCTATTTTGATGTGCCTTTTAAACGCAGCTTCTTGTAATAAGGTGTCGGTTTATCTCGGCGGATTTAACGATGGCTTCTTTAGTTCCCGGTAGTAAGTTTCCAATTCCTTAAGCCTCCGTACCTGGCCGGGCCGCGGGTTTATAAAAATACGCACCTTCCGTACCATATCGTAGGCCTCTTTATAGGTCATACTTAGTTTAATCAAATAGGCCATTGCCATCGTCGGGCCGCGGCCCAGGCCCTGCCTGCAATGCACATAAACAATTCCCTTATTTCTTATTTCTTCATCAATAAAATCAGCTCCCTGTATCAGCACTTCCAGCGGAGGCGGGGTGTTATCGATAGTGGGTAAATGCAGGTATTTAATTCCTTCGTGAGCAGCTTCATTGTATGTGGCATGCATGCGCATATTTACAATTGCGGTTACCCCCAAAGCCTTTAATTTTTTTAAACCCAATAAATTGTACTGGCTTCCTATAAAAAGATGGGCTGTTACCTGGGAGCGACTTAATCGTGGCATCCCTGCAATTACACGATAGATATTATCGTATATATAATCTAAAACAAGGCCACTGCCCCTAAAGAACCAAGCTATTTTTTTTAACATAGGTAGAGATAAAAATCGGGTAATTTTAAGAAAAAATCTTCTCTATTTACTCGCTTTCGAAACATAATCCATAGCCTCCTGAAAAGTAGCCACCCATATTTTATCTTTGTTTTTTTGCAGATAGGCAAGTAGTTCCCTATGCGCCTGGGCAGGCGTGGTAATATAGTCGCCACCAACGCCATGGAACATGAATACGCCCATGCCGCCGCTTTGCTGCACTTTCTTAACAAATGCAATTAATTCTGCACCTGTGTTGTTGCCGGGCACGCCCCATGCGGGAACCATCAGCGGATCGAGATTTTTGAAATCGGTAATAACGGCGTTTTCACCACCACCGATGCGCGCATATTTTATCAGCCCTGATTTACGCAGCGAATCGACATAACTAACTCCACCAACTTTGGTTTCCGTGCAGGGATAAGCGTAGGTGCGCGTCGTTTTGCCATCGATGGCAAACAAAAGATTGTTCATCAGGCCAATCTCCCGGATAATTGTGAACAGCGTATAATTTTCAGCATAATTGGCCGGGTTCATTTTAAATGCCGTACTAACGCAGGGGTGGTAGAGGGTATGATTAGCAAGCTCATAGCCCTTCGCGCTAACCGCACGCCACCTCGGAATCGTTTGCCTATTAACAGTAGCCATAAGAAAAAAAGTTGCCGTTAAATGAGCAGAGTCGAGCTGGGGGATTGCAATGTTTAACTGTGAATTGATAGCGTCGTCATACGTAAGTACGATGACCGCTTTTTTATGGTTTGGCCAGTTAATTTTTTGTTGGGCCTGAGCCATAAAACTTATAAGTGACAAAAATAAAATCAAACGTTTCATTAGTTTTAAATGAATGGTAAATTAGGATAGAAAGTTATTTGATCAGGCAAATTTTGCCTCCGAATATAGACAATAATCAAACATAAAGATTGAGGAATTAGTCTTGTTTTGACATCGCTAATTCCAAACGTCATTAAATATCATACTCCTTTTGCAGGTAAGCAATAAGCCGGGTGCTATAGGTTAAATGACCTTTCAGCATTTGGTTATAGCCTCTTAGGCTCACCGATATTAGATAACATTTATTATAAAAATCGAATATTTTTTCTTTGTTGTTTGATATAAGTATTGGCGTTGATGTTGGCGCTGACTGGAATTTGTGGTCTGCGTTGAGATCGAAAAGTGATCCCGACATATCAATTGCTTTTGTGAAACTTGCCAGCAAGTAGTTAAATTGCACATTAAGAACATTCAGGTTTTTTTCATAAACCTCTATACTATCTAGCACACGTGTATTGCGAATAAATCTGTACCCGCCAGAATTACGAAGCTGGGAAAGTGTGACATCATCATTTTGAAAAACATTTACGTTAAAAAGGTATTTATTGGTCAATCTATACAAAGAATCCTGAACTTGTATTTGGTCTAATTTATCTTTTGAAATGCTTCTTAATGAATCAATCCCACTAAGCTGCAAGGTGTTTCGGCCGATAGTTTTGGTAATCTCGGCGGTATCAACCTCAAGATTTTTAATCATTCCGGCTATGTATTCATTTTCTTTTGAGCTATCGGAAACGTGCTCACGAATATTCTCCGCAATAAATCCCATAGTAACGGCCAGGAAAATCATTATAAATTCCAACAAATATTCTTTAAACCTTTTTTTCTCGCCGTGTGGCACTGCAGGATGATGGTGTACTTCCATTCTTTTAATTTTGAATTAGTGAATTGTTGAATTAGTGAATATTGATAGGTGATTAATGAATCAATGAAGTATAAATTATGAACACCACATAGGTCCGTCACCAGATTTCATTCTGAGTCTCCTCTTTTTTAAAATGCTATCTTTTAAGGAAATGGATATGGAACGCCGGGAAAAGAAAACAAGAAATGTAAAAGTGAATCGCTTTTGGTTCATATACCAAATCTATTAAATTTCGCAAAAGTGTATCTAAATTTTTTTTTGCATTATTAATTTCCGTTCAAAGTATTAATATTGCAGTTCACCTAAAGTTATTATGAGAAGTTCAAAATTAAATATCAGGCAACTAATAATCCATTTTATAGCTTGCTGGCTTTTTTTATATGCCATCCACACGTTAGCAACGCTATACGATTATTTGTTTCTATATACTACCACTCCCCCATTCATGAGCCCAATGATGGTTCAGCAGAAATATGATGCAGATATGGTGATTATTAACGAAGCGGGTATCGCAGGGTTGATAATTGCATACATTATATCATGGCGGGTATCCGTAAAACAACAATGGTTCTGGATCAATTCGGTGATAGTCTTTTTGGTGGTATTTATACTGGCGTTAGCAAGTATAATAACAAATTTTGATTTGCTCGGTTGGAAAGTACTCAGAAATATTTGTATGGCACCCGGACTTATTTTTGGAAAAAATACTAAACTATACCTGATAACCGACGTTGCAATAATGCTTGGGGTTGGCTCTTTTCTGTTTTTCAATAAGTCGATAATCAATTTTATTGGCAAGGGAGTAAAGATCGATGGGAAAGCAGGTGCTAAGAAAGGTTCTGTATCTTCAAAAGCGAAAAAGTAAGAGCTCTTCACGGTCAAAATAATAACATAAAAAAATCGGCCTCGAAAATTTCGAGGCCGATTTTTTATTTCTCCAACAATTATTTCAATAATTCCGCTTTTACAATATCCAGTATTTTAAATGATGCTGCCGAGCTTGGGGCTTCAGCATAAACGCGTAATACCGGTTCGGTTCCCGAAGGGCGGATCATTACCCAAGTACCATCTGCAAAAAAGAATTTATAACCATCAAGGTCTTCTGTCTTCGCAACTTTTAAGCTACCGAAGCTACCGAAGCTACCTGATTTGCAACCAGTGATAATCTTTTGTTTTAGCTCTTCGGTTACTTTCAAATCGTAACGTTCAACGGCAAATTTACCTACGATGTCATAAATTTCCTGCACCAGGTCACTTAAGCTGCGGCCCGTTTTGGCCATAAACTCCCATATCATCAGGCCAATCCAAATGCCATCGCGCTCAGGGATATGACCATTAACTGCTATACCGCCCGATTCTTCTCCGCCCACCATAAATGGCTTGCCAGAGTTGACAATAAGATCACAGATGTATTTAAAACCAATTTTTGTGACAGTATTATTTAAACCATAAACATCACAAAGCTTTTGTATTTTGCTTGTACACGAAAAAGTGGAATATACCTCTCCCCTTTCGCCTTTAACTTTATACATGTAATGTATCAACAGCAAAAGGATATGATGCGAGTCAACAAAATTGCCATCCTGATCATAAAGGCCAATACGGTCGGCATCGCCGTCAGTAACCAAACCTGATGCTATTTCACCTTCCGACATTTTTATAACATCTTCAAACTCTTTAAGGTTGCGTTGTATAGGCTCGGGTGCCTGGCCGTCAAAGCCGGGATTATTTTCGCAATGTAAAAAAGTAATATCAGGGAACAGGCGACGCATCACATTCTGGCCCGCACCATACATGGCATCGTAAGCCCATATAAGGCCGCTGTCGCGGATTGCGGGGATATCAAAGCTATTTTCGGCGTGAGCAACATACATGTCCTCCAAATCAATAAATTCAATTATTCCGTCTTTTTCGTATTCGGAAACCGATTTTAATTTCAAATCAATCGTATCAGGAATGGTCGACTCCACCTTTTCAATATCATCAGGTGTTGCGGGGCCGCCATAAAATGCTTTAATTTTGTAGCCATTATATGATGGCGGATTATGACTGGCTGTGATGATTATACCTGCAGATGCTGCTTTACGCACCGTTCCCAAAGAGATCATCGGCGTGGATATAAATGCATTAGAAGCCCTGTAAACCTTTACACCTTGCGATGCCAAAACACAGGTAGTGGTATCAGCAAACAGCGGACCGGCAAAACGCGGGTCGCAGCCAACAACTGCCGACGGATTGTCAAAGTTGTTTTTTAACCATAATGCAGTTGCGTAAGCTACGCGTTTTACATTCTCAACGGTATAATCGTCGGCAATAATAGCCCTCCAGCCATCTGTACCAAATTTAATTTTGCTCATATTAGTTATACGTGGTTTAAAATCCTATTTTTAGCGCCTCAAAATTCATACAAGAATATCAATCATTTGTGGTAAAAGGAAACAAAAAATGAAAGTTTTAAAATTTGGCGGAACATCGGTGGGAAGCCCGGAGAGGATGAAGAAACTGCTGGATATTATTGACCCCGCTCATAGGCAGATTGTAGTGTTATCAGCCGTGTCAGGCACAACTAATAGTTTGGTAGAAATTGCGCGGGCTTACTTGTCGGGTGATAAAAATAAAGCCGCCGGCTTGATCAATACCTTAAAGGAAAAATATGAAATTTTTATAAAAGAACTATTTTCTAAAAGTGAATATCTGGAACAGGGGAAAGAAGTAATAGACTATCATTTCTCGCTGCTCGCCAACTTTGCCAATGACTTTTTTACAACCATTGAAGAAAAAGTGATCCTTGCCCAGGGCGAATTACTTTCAACTACATTATATCACGTTTACCTCAAAGAAATTGGCGTCCCATCGGTATTATTGCCTGCGCTCGATTTTATGAAAATAGATGAGGACAACGAACCCTTGGTCGATTACATCACCACACATATTACCCCTTTGCTTGAAAAGCGCCCCGACGATAATTTATTTATCACACAAGGCTACATTTGCCGTAACAGTTTTGGTGAGATAGATAATTTACGCCGTGGAGGCAGCGACTATACTGCTTCGTTAATAGGGGCCGGTATCCGAAGTGAAGAGGTGCAGATATGGACCGATATTGATGGTATGCACAATAACGACCCACGTATTGTAAAAGGAACCAAACCAATTGCCCAACTATCATTTGATGAAGCCGCCGAGCTGGCCTATTTTGGTGCGAAGATATTACACCCGCAAAGTGTATTCCCGGCGCAAAAGTATAAGATACCGGTAAGATTGCTGAACACAATGGATCCCAAGGCACAGGGCACATTAATTACCAACACCAGCGAAAAAAACAAGATAAAATCAATAGCAGCTAAAGACGGCATCACTGCTATTAAAATACAATCAAGCCGCATGTTGTTGGCACACGGTTTTTTACGCAGGGTGTTCGAGGTTTTCGAGCGCTATAAAACGGCCATCGATATGATCACCACCTCGGAAGTTGCTGTGTCGTTAACCATCGATGATACCACTTATCTTGACGAGATTGTTGCTGAGTTACTGGCTTTTGGTACAGTTGATATTGATGCAAATCAAACTATTATTTGCGTAGTAGGCGACTTTGGCGCTGAGCAACACGGCTACGCCGCTCGTGTACTGGAAGCTGTAAAGCATATCCCGATAAGGATGATATCCTACGGCGGCAGTGACCACAATATGTCGTTACTGATAAATGTAGCTGATAAAACAGAGGTTCTAAGAAGCTTACATAATAGATTATTCTAATTCGGCTTTCGGAATTTCGTCCCGATAGCTATCGGGATCGGATTTATAAACAAGTGCTGTAACCCGTTTCAAAGAATCTGATTTAGCATTTATCACAGGCGCATTTTGACTTTTTAATTTTGACTTTTGACTTTACAGAAATGTTCAACACCAACACCATAAACCGTTTCAAAGAATTAGAAACACCATTTTACTATTACGACCTCGATGTTTTGCGTAAAACATTGGAGGCTTGTAGTAAAGCTGCTGCCAGGTACGATTTCCATGTGCATTACGCCATGAAGGCTAATTTTAATCCGAAGGTGCTGCAAATGATCCAATCACTCAGTTTCGGCGCCGACTGTGTAAGCGGTAATGAGGTGAAAGCCGCTATTGACTATGGTTTTGGTAAAGACAAAATTGTTTTCGCGGGGGTAGGTAAATCCGATAAAGAGATAAACCTCGCGCTGGATGCTGATATATTTTGCTTTAATGCAGAGTCGGTGCAGGAATTGGTGATCATCAACGATCTGGCGAAAGCCAAAAATAAAATCGCTAACATCGCTATCAGGATAAACCCCAATGTTGATGCACATACCCACCATTTTATAACCACCGGTCTTGAAGAAAATAAATTTGGGATAAACACTTGGCAATTACCTGATGTAGCAGATGCATTGCGCAAATGCCCGAACCTTCAATTTTTAGGAATCCACTTTCATATCGGCTCACAAATAACTGATATGGAAGTCTATAAAAGCCTATGCATCCGTATCAACGAAATACAGGATTGGTTTGAAGATCATGGATTTAAAGTTAAAGTATTAAATACAGGTGGTGGCTTGGGTGTTGATTACCATAACCCCGATACTAACAGCATCTGTGATTTTGAAAGTTATTTTAAAGTTTTCAAAAGCTTTTTAAATGTTAAGCCCGGCCAGGAAGTACATTTCGAACTGGGTCGCGCCTTGGTTGCCCAAAGCGCTTCGCTAATCTCGCGGGTGCTTTACGTTAAGAATGGTTTAAAAAAGAATTTCCTGGTGCTTGATGCCGGTATGACGGAACTGATTCGCCCTATGTTGTATCAGGCTTATCATCAGATAGAGAACTTAAGTCAGGAGTCGGAAGTCGAAAGTCGGAAGTCAGAGGTCGGAAGTCAGAATTTGACTCAAGACTCAGGACTAAAGACTTTGGACTTAAAATACGACGTCGTAGGCCCGATATGCGAAAGCACCGATTGTTTCCGTAAGGATGTGGAGTTACCTCAATCTTACCGTGGCGATTTGATCGCCATCCGCACCGCCGGCGCTTATGGCGAGGTTATGGCCTCGGGATATAATTTGAGGGATAGGGTTGGGAGTGTTTACTCTGAATAATAATAGCTACTATTTCCCTGCTTCATTCTTTCTCCTCCTGGGATAAATTAATGGAATTTACTAAAATTTCAACCCAAACCTTATAAATATCTGGCTGCCAATCTCGGCCGTTCCGAAATAGTTTTTGAATTTTATAAAGTAACTTGCTTTTGGAAAAACATTGCGGAACATTTTTGAAGCGGGTGTGTAGTCGTCAGCATAATAAGTGTCATCCAGGCTGTTATGACCTAATGTTGTTCCTAAAAAACCACGTATACCATGTTGAAAGCCGTTATCGTTCCTGTTGTGAAATATTACTTCGGTAGTAATACCAACGGTAAATAAATCTGTTCTTTTATCGACAAAGTAGTTTGGTGACGATCCGATTGATTGTCTGAAATCGGCGTACCCACCAAACTCATGGCTGTATGCTACTTCAACACCTAGATACCTTATGTCCGCTCTACCTGATGTTACAAAAAGATTTGCGGATGCCCGGCCTCCGACCGCTCCAAAAAATTTATCGGAAAAATAGTTCGATTCTCCTTTGTTGATTGTGCCATTTTGATAGTCCCCGAAAACGCCAAAGGCACCATAGGCCAGGTTAAAGTTGTCAAAAACGTGCCCGCGGCTCAAATTAAATTGACTGCTTATCAAAAAATCGCTAAGATCATAATTAGAATAAGCATTTATTCCTGCTGATAGATAATTGGCAGTTTTTGAGGTGTCAAAGGAGGTGGGTTTAGGCTGATAGGCTATATCTTGGTGATAAAGCGCCGGTTGGTAAACACGTGAACATGCTGTAAATAAAACACATACGATTAATAAGGAGGAGGTCTTTTTTAAGTTCATGATTGGCTGAATATAGGAAAATTATGCAAGTTTCATTGTTATGGAACAGGAAGTCGGTTTGTTTTTTTATAATAAAATAAATAATTTAATAAATGTTAAGTAAACAATTAAAAAGTTTAAAATCTAAATTTATTCCCTTAATTTGCATTCATTATCCGCATGTTTACAAACCAATTTACTAAATGAATAATGATCAATTTGTAATCGGTGTTGATTACGGTACCGACTCCGTACGTTCAGTAATTGTTGATACCCACAACGGTAAGGAGTTAGCTTCTTCTATATTTCACTATCCCCGCTGGCGCGATGGGTTATATTGCAACGCCGCGCAAAACCAATTCAGGCAGCACCCGCTTGATTATGTGGAAGGGCTGGAACAAACCATAAAAAATTGTATAAAAATGGCGGGCGGGGCTTCGGTAGCTGCTGCAATAAAAGCCATATCGGTTGATACTACCGGTTCTACGCCGGTTGCGGTTAACGAGCAGGGTGTTCCCCTGGCGCTGGTACCCGGGTTTGAAAATAACCCAAACGCCATGTTTGTTTTATGGAAGGACCATACTGCCGTAAAAGAAGCCGCTGAAATAAATTATCACGCTACAAAGTTCGATATCAATTACCTGCAATATATCGGCGGTATTTATTCGTCCGAATGGTTTTGGGCCAAGCTGTTGTGTGTTTTAAGGGCCGATGAAAAAGTCAGGGATGCTTGTTACTCATGGGTTGAGCATTGTGACTGGATCCCGTTTTTGTTGAGTGGTGGTAAGCATGTAATGGAGATGAAGCGCGGACGCTGTTCGGCGGGCCACAAAGCTATTTGGGCAAAAGAATATGGAGGCTTGCCGCCAGATGAATTTTTCGCGTCCCTCGATCCCGTTTTAAAGGGGTTCACCGGGAGGTTATTTAAAGATACTTTCACATCCGACCAAAGCGCCGGTACGCTAAGTATTGAATGGGCAGCACGTTTGGGATTGAGTACAGATGTAATAATAGGTGTTGGCGCATTTGATGCGCACATGGGCGCCGTTGGCGGACAAATTGAGCCCTACCATTTAAGCAAGGTAATGGGTACGTCGACCTGCGATATGTTGGTAGCCCCGAATGCCGATATTCAGGGGAAACTTATTAGAGGCATCTGCGGACAGGTAGATGGTTCGGTGATACCTGGCATGATGGGCCTCGAGGCCGGACAATCTGCCTTTGGCGATACTTACGCCTGGTTTAAAAACCTGCTTTCATGGCCGTTAAATGAATTGTTGACGCAATCATTTGTAATAGATAAACAAACTGCAGAACACTTAAAAACTGAACTGGAAGGCAAAATAATTCCTGAACTTAGCCACCGGGCAGCCTTATTACCGTTGGATGAACACGCTGAGTTATCTGTCGACTGGCTGAACGGTCGCCGAACTCCGGACGCCAATCAACTATTAAAAAGTGCCATCACCGGTTTAAGCCTGGGTAGTGATGCACCACGAGTTTTCAGGGCGCTGGCAGAAAGTACCTGCTTTGGCGCTAAAAGTATCGTCGACCGCTTTAACAGCGAAGGTGTACCGGTAAAAGGTTTGATAGGCATAGGGGGCGTTGCGAAGAAATCGCCTTATATTATGCAGATGATGGCAGATGTTTTGCAAATGCCTATCCGCATACACCAGTTTGAACATACCTGCGCCCTTGGTGCTGCCATGTTTGCCGCTACAGCTGCCGGTATTTATCCCAAGGTTGAAATGGCAATGGAGGCTATGGGCGGTGGTTTTGACAAAGAATATCATCCAAATAAACAAAACGCAGCGCTATATAAGAAAAGGTATCTCCAATTTGCTGAACTCGGAAAATTCGTTGAAAATAATACAAAAGATAAATAATGGACTGGTACAATCAAATACAAGAATCTGCATATAAGGCAAATATGGAACTACCCAGGCTAAACCTGGTAATTTTCACGTTCGGAAACGTAAGCGCCGCCGACAGGCGTCTAGGTGTATTTGCAATAAAGCCCAGCGGGGTACCTTATAGCGAATTGTCGCCCGATAAAATGGTGGTTGTTGATTTTGATGGCAAAGTAGTAAAAGGGAAACTCCGACCGTCATCAGATACCAAAACGCATGCTGTATTGTACAAAGAATTGGATGGGATAGGCGGCATTTGCCACACACATTCCACCTATGCTACAGCCTGGGCCCAAACCCAGCGTGACATTCCAATTTACGGCACCACACACGCTGATCATAACACAGTCGATATTCCATGTGCCCCGCCTATGCATGATGATATGATACGCGGCGACTATGAATACGAAACAGGCTACCAGATATTGAATTGCCTCAAAGAAAAAAATCTGAGCCATAAAGAAGTTGAAATGATTCTGGTTGGTAACCACGCCCCGTTTACCTGGGGTAAAACAGCCGATAAAGCCGTGTATAACAGCGCTGTGCTGGAGTCCATAGCACAAATGGCATTATTAACAGAGCAAATCAACCCCAAAGTTGCACGGCTTAAAGATTCTCTTATAAAAAAACATTTTGAACGCAAGCACGGCCCGGACTCATATTATGGACAAGTTTAATTGGTCATTGTGTCATTGTGGATTATCTAAATTCAATCAATTATATCTCACGTCTCAAATCTCGTATCTATGATAAATTTAAAAACCTTCGAAATCTGGTTCGTAACTGGCAGCCAGGATTTATATGGCGATGAAACACTAAAAAAAGTTGCGGAGCACTCTCAGCAAATTGCAAGATCGTTTAATGATAATAAACAGATACCAGTTAAAGTAGTGTTTAAGCCTACTGTAAAATCGACCGGGGAGATATATAACGTTTGCCAGGAAGCTAACACAACAAAAAATTGCATTGGAATAATTGCCTGGATGCATACTTTTTCGCCTGCAAAAATGTGGATTGGCGGTTTAAAAATATTGCAAAAACCGTTAATGCACCTGCATACGCAATTTAATCGTGATATCCCCTGGGGTAGTATTGACATGGACTTCATGAATCTTAACCAAAGCGCTCATGGCGACAGGGAGTTCGGGTTCATTATGTCGAGGATGCGGTTAAACCGCAAGGTGGTAGTTGGTCATTGGGAAGATCCTGAAGTACTAAGCCAAATAAGCTCATGGAGCCGTGTTGCTGCCGGCTGGCACGACTGGCAGGGCGCAAAGTTTGTCCGCTTTGGCGATAATATGCGCTTTGTTGCAGTTACCGATGGTGACAAAGTTGAGGCCGAATTAAAATTTGGCTACTCCGTAAATACACATGGGGTTGGCGACCTTGTTAAAGTGATCAATGAAATAAGTGATAGCGAAACGGATAAATTGATTGCGGAGTACGAAGAAAGCTATGCAGTAGTATCCTCATTGCATAAAGGCGGAGCACATTACAGTTCGATGCAGGCCGCCGCCAAAATTGAGCTTGGTCTGAGAGCATTTTTACAGGATGGCAATTACAAAGGTTTTACCGACACATTTGAAGACTTGCATGGGTTGGTTCAGTTGCCTGGTATAGCGGCGCAGCGTTTAATGGGCCAGGGGTATGGTTTTGGCGGGGAAGGCGACTGGAAAACTGCCGCACTTGTACGCGCCATGAAGGTAATGGGTACCGGATTAAAAGGCGGCAACTCTTTTATGGAAGACTATACCTATCATTTCGACCCGCAAAATCAAATGGTACTGGGATCGCATATGCTCGAAATTTGCGAGTCGATAGCGGACGGCAAAGCTAAATGTGAGATACACCCGTTGGGTATAGGCGGTAAGGCCGATCCTGTCCGTCTTGTATTTAATGTTGGTGCCGGCCCTGCATTAAATGCGTCGATAGTCGATATGGGTAACCGTTTCAGGCTGCTGGTGAATGAAGTTGAGGCGGTTGCTCCTTCACACGATCTGCCTAAACTGCCTGTTGCCCGAGTGTTATGGAAACCATACCCGGATATGAAAACAGGCTGTGCCGCATGGATATTAGCCGGTGGCGCGCACCATACCTGCTATAGTCAAAATTTAACAACATCACAATTGGAAGATTTCGCCGAAATGGCCGGTATTGAATATGTACTGATTGATAAGGACACCCGCCTGCACCAGCTAAAAAAGGAATTGCAGTGGAGTGAGGTTTATTATAAATGATATGCGGATGTGCGAATATGCAGATGTGCAGATTTAAAAGTGTGGTTCTGACTTTAACAATCTGCACATTATGTACCTATTTTTCCCATTTGCACATCTGCATATTCGCACATCTGCACATTTCTAAATTAAGCCTTTCACAACCTCATTCTTAAAATCCTTCGCAAAGTGAATCACATTTGGCAGATGTTTAAATTCATCTGGCTCATGTGTGGTTGTTATGACTATTGTTTGCATGCCGGCGTTGGCAGCGGCCTCGGCGCCTTTGGGTACGTCTTCAAATACCAGGCAATCACCGGGAGAAACACCCAATAACTTCGCCGCCTTCAAAAAAGTTTCGGGATGTGGCTTACTCAATTCCACATCGTCGGCGCTGACAATAACCTTAAAGTATTTCCTGATGTTAAGATTATCCAGAACAAAGTCGATATTAAAAGGGATAGCCGCCGAACCTATGGCCATTACGATGCCTTTTTGATAAGCGTTTTCTAAAAATTCATGCAAGCCAGGCAAAAGTTCAAGGTGCGGCAAATATTCTTCCTGGTATCTTCTTTCCTTTTCGAATGATAAACGGTTCATTTCGTCCATGGTAAACCTGTTTGGCCCGAATATCCTGACCAGTACTTCGGGATTTTTGCCGTACATCTGTGGTTTTACCTCATCCCAGGTAAAGTCACCGCCAAGGTCGTTGTTTAAAAGATTTTGCCATGCTTTGGTATGATAGGGCATATCATTGATCATGGTACCGTTAAGGTCGAAAATAAAAGCCTTCATTCTATATATTTATATGTCACAGGTTTGTGTACAAACCGTCACAATTTTGGGCAAAAGTACTGTTTATTAAAATCACAGCAAACCAAATGCTGTTATCAAACGTAGTTACTCAAACAATAACATATCAAAACCATACCTTATCCGTAAGTAAAAATCTGGAATACATTAAGATATGGCTAAATAGTTAAGGGCAGCGCGGTGGACCGATTTGTGCGATTAATTTATATTTAGCGAGCCCGTTTAGCAGCCGCTGATGGGCTTTTTTATGGAAATTGATTTGTAATAGGTAATCATTTTATTTTAACCAGGTTGATAAAACGCATCGCACCGTTTAAATAATTTATTTGACTTAAATATCTAATTAGTTAACTATCAGGCTATTTTTGCTTATAATTAATTTATTATGGTTGCTTTCTTAAATATTATACCTACCTTGCGGCCTTTAATAAATAAAATAATGCAAAAAGAAGGAACAGTAAAATTTTTCAATGAAACAAAAGGTTTTGGTTTTATTACACCAAGCAATGGTGGTCAGGACGTATTTGTTCATTCAACAGGCCTTATCGACGAAATCCGTGAAAATGACAAAGTTGAGTTCGAAGTAGAGAACGGAAGAAAAGGCTTAAATGCGGTAAATGTAAAGGTTATTTAATTATAATATAATCATTAAACGTACAGGCATCCCCCGAAAGGCGGATGCCTTTTTTGTTGGCTTTTATTAATGCTGATAAAATATTACTTTAACACAAAGATGGCATTGTTATTGTACTTTTATTGTATCTACTAAAAATCAAAATAAAGAACATGAAAGATCAATCAAGAGTTATAGCTGCACTTTTAATAGGAGCAGCGGCAGGAGCTGCTTTAGGATTATTGCTCGCTCCTGAAAAAGGTGAAACGGTTAGAGAAGGCATTGCCGATTATTTCAACGATTTGGTTGAAACCGCTAAAAACAAAGCGCAGTCAACCGGCAAGGATATAAAAGAATTTAGCAACAATATTTACGGGCAGGCCAAATCAAAAATAAGCGGTATTGTTAATGATATTTCCGATTACAATGATGAAGCTTTGGACAACGCAAAATCAAGGGTTAAGGATGTGGCTGAGCAGGCTAAATCTAAAACTAAAGCAACCGCCGGCGACTGGAATAACTCCGTTCAAAATTCGTAAAACGATTTCTATGTGTATAGTAATTATGAAAGAAGCCCGGTTATGCCGGGTTTCTTTGCTTGTAATTTACGCCGTTGTTTAAAAGTGCACCCATTGTAACAAATTTGTTATTTTTTTTACTATTACTATTTGCACACCAAAAAATATTTTTTTACTTTGCATCAGTTATTTTAATAGGGGTATTAAATAACTAATTGTGGCCATCTGCCTTTGGGCAGATGGCTTTTTTTTATTATGATTACGCCGATTGGATTTGATTTCACCGATTGAGCGTAAAATATCGGTGAAATCAAAATTTAATCAGTGTAATCCAATACCATGAAATATAAATTAGGGGATTTTGTGCGGTTTGTTGATGAGAAAATGGAGGGCTTTGTTACTCGCATCATAGACGACCAAATGATTGGTGTAACCGGCGAGGATGATTTTGAAATACCTGTGCTGGCAAGTAAAGTTACTTCGGTTCATGGTTATCAACAAGATAAAGTCAAAATCGGCGCCACTGAGGACAACCAGGTCTTAAAGGGTGAATTCCAGGATAAGGGAGTTTACTTAGGGGTGGTCAGCGATCCTAAAGTCAATTCGGTAGTACACTTTTATCTGATAAATGATACATCATTCCAGGTGCTGGTATCGTTAACAACTGAAAAGAAACAACAATTTAAAGGTGTATTTGGTAGTGCGGTCGCGCCGAAATCGGCCGTAAAAATGCATTCGGAACAATTGGCCGACTTGCAGCTATGGCCAAAATTCATCTTCCATGTGCTGTTTTATACCACGCAAAATGTTGAGCCGCCTGTTCCATTGGCCGTTAGCGAAAAATTTAAAGCGAAAGACTTTTCAGGTCCGAAAAAGCAATTGCCTGTATTAAACCAACAGGGCTGGTTAATTCAACTCGACGATCCCGGATTAACAATCGACGCACAAAAGCTGAAAGAAAGTTTTTTCCAGCCAAAGGAAGAAAAAATTGTCTTAGAAAAACCGGCAACTGAAGTGGACCTTCACATTGAAAAACTACGCGAAGATCATGAGTTTATAAACAGTGCCGAAATATTGAGTATACAGTTAACTTATTTCCACAAAACACTCGAAGCGGCAATTGTTCACAATTTACCCGAAATAACATTTATACACGGCGCGGGAAACGGCACACTAAAGCACGAGATTCACCGCGTATTGGGCAGGCATCAAAAAATACAAACCTTTATGGATGCCCGAAAAGAAAAGTTCGGTTATGGAGCCACTAAGGTGATATTGAAGTGATATTGGTATCAAAAACTTGTCATTGCTTCGTCGTTCCTTCTGGCAATGACAGGTTTTTCTTTTATATTTTGCGGAGTTAAAATCTGCACATCTGTAATCTGCACATCCGCACATCAATTCTACTTATTCAACTTATCCACCCTATCGTAAAATTCGTTTTGCAGCTGTAAAGTTTTAGTGTCTGCTTTTACTTCTTTCAGCGCTTTTACAAAAGTGGCTATTTCGTGGTCGCTTATAAATTTACCGTACTCTGTGGTTGCTTTTGCACCCTCACCGGCATAATGGTTCGGGTAAGCTGCATACCACCAGATTGGTGTATACAAATTAGATAATGTTGAACGTCCCTGGTTTGCTCCGCTTTGATCAGCAGCGCGATCCATACGCATCAAATCGGGCCGGTAATATAAAAGGGTTGATGTTTCGCTTTCCCCCGCGTGCTGATCTGTAGCCATGTCTGATTTATGCATCTTACGATATTGGGCGGCATATTCCGCATCATTTTGTGGCCGGTATAAGTAGACCGCATAATTGTGGCGTTTGTTTAGCAGCGATTGCATAAAAAATTCTAAAAACTCAGGGTTGCCGCCATGACCGTTCAGAATGATAATTTTATCAAAACCATTCCTGGCAATTTCATCGCAGGTTGCTTCAAGCAGGTCCCAAATTACTTTACTTGGCAGTGCAAATGTTCCGGGCTGGTGCCTTGCCTCGTTTATCTGTCCATAAAAATAATCAGGGAAAACTACGGCGTACTCTTCCTTTACGGCGTGTGCTGCCCATTCCCGCACGTGGATAAGGTCAGTTCCGATTGGTGAATGCGGACCATGTTTTTCCAATATGCCTATAGGAAGTATACAGGTATGAGAAGATTTTTCCAAAGCTTTTGGAAAATCGGTGGCAACAAGTTCATCCCACCTTGCGGGAACATCCTGGGCAAAAGAAAAGCCTGAATACAATAGCGCAGCTAGTAAAAATAAATAAATTTTCATGTTGTTTAAGATGGTTTAATAGAGGTTTTTAACAGCGGAATTTACAAACTTATTTTGGGAACTTTCTGACGTTAAGATTTTGGGTAACTACTTAGCTTGAATTTTATTACAAAATAGTTAAATGTGTTATTATGAAATACAAAATAGCTAACAATATGATTGTCAATATAAATATAATTGTAGTAAGCTTTCGCGGTGTCCAAAATATATTTTTCATAAAATAAAAAACACTTGTAACATGGCTTTAATGTGTGAATAAGTCTGCCGGCGGATTTTTTTATTTTTTGTAAAATAATTGTTACATTGGTGCGTTAGTACGTTAATTTAAATATTGATCCAAATTGAAAATCCCCTACCCTAAGCACAATGTGCTTGCAATCCCATTACAACCTTTTATTTTTCTGCTTGCTGTTGTTATCGCAACACTCTTTTGGTTTGAAGATGATATCATTTATAATTGATTAAATACTATGTCTCTTATAATAAAGCTATCTTATATTATGCCTTCAATTTATCTGTTCCTTGGCTTGAACTATTTAAGTGACAGGTATTTGAGATTTAAAAAGTCACATATAACACCTTATGCAATAAAACTAATTATCACTTTGGCTGCCGTGTTAATAGTAATATTCGCCTGGAAGTCGATAGGCTTTTGGTTTGACGGAGCTTTGAAAGAGCAGAGTGAATAAATCAATCTGTCGGCTCTACGATTTCTTAATGCTCATTCCATCTTTGCATAACTCTACTTCTCCAAAATAAAAGTGATGTTAGTCCAATTGGCTACAGTGGGACTATGAAGAGCTTGCTTTATCACCCATCCTTCGTCAAGATACTTGTTCACATAATTGATTTCGTATGCTGAATGTCGGTTAGTCACGCTTTGCTCATAAACATTGATATTTACTGTAATTACTTTTTGTGCCATCGTGCTTTATTTTAGGACTTAAAGGTATATATTTAAGTTTGGAAGTAGGAATCCCAATGCCTATCGGGGCAAAAACTTCACGGTATATACTATAATTTATAAGGCGGCTCCGTCGGAGCCAAACATTGGTGGCATATGCACGACGTTTTAAAAAATAGTTTGGTAGGACTGACCGCTTTATCTGATGAGCAGTGGGCATTTGTTTTAAACCATTTCAAATCTAAAACCACCAAAAGGAATGAGCTACTTCTCGAAAAAGGGAATACCTGTCAAAACATCTATTTCGTGGTCAAAGGTTGTTTAAGGATTTTTCTTGCAGGTGATGACGGGCAGGAGTCGACCAGGATATTCATATTCGAGGGGAATTTTGGGACTGCTTTTCCAAGTTTTGTGTTGCGACAACCATCAGCGGCGGCAATCCAAAGTATAGAAGCTTCGGATGTACTTTATATTAGCTACCAGCACTTTCAAACGCTGCTCGAAACCATACCCGGATGGGAGAAAATGTATCGCATTATTCTTGAAAAGGGATACATAGAATCTATTTTGCGGATAGAGAGCTTAATTAGTATGGACGCGGCTGAACGTTACAATATCCTATTAGAGAAGAACCCAAAGCTAATTCAAAGACTGTCCGCCAAAATCGTCGCCGATTATCTCGGTATTTCACAGGAAACATTGAGCCGGTTAAAAAGTAGGAAGAGTCCGAAAGTCGGGAAAGTCCGAAAGTCAGAAAAGTAAAAGCACAAACTCCTGCAAATCTCAAAAGCACCGCAACCTTTCCTACTTTACTGACTTTCGGACTTTCCGGACTTTTCTGACTTCAATCATTTATTGACTTTTGTCAATTTTATTAAAGAAGATTATATATTGCTTTGTAGAGTTAATCACTTTAAATATGAACAAGTCAATTTTAATACTCACAATAGCCACTCTTTTTAGTTTTCCGGCAGTCGCCCAATCGGGCGGCGCCCAAAGCATAGGTCAGCGGACGTTATTTTTCAAGGACGCTTCTCGCAACCGTCCCGTAACAACGGAGGTATGGTATCCTACTACAGATACGTTGGCTGCAAAAGATAAATCTTTTTCTCCGTTCATCCGCGCTTATACTGTAAGGAACGGTAAGGTATCCGATAAAAAAATGCCGTTGATATTCATATCCCACGGCACCGGTGGCGGACGTTTAACGCTTGAATGGTTTGCCGATAAATTAGCGCAAAATGGATATCTCGTGGCGGCCGTAGATCATTTCGGCAATACCTTTGATAACCCGATTGCAGAAGATTTTGTAGAACCCTGGCGCAGGCCGCTGGATATTAGTTATGCATTAACCGCAATGTTAAAAGATACACTCTTTGGCAACCGGATTGATACCCAGCATATCGGAGCCGCCGGATTTTCTATTGGTGGCTACACTGTTCTTGCGCTTGCAGGTGCCAAACTCGATTTGGATGCCCTAAAAGCATATTTTAAAACAGAAAAAGGTAAAAGAGAGCTGGATATACCGGAATTTCCTGGCCTTGCCAACGTTCTAAATCAAGAAGCAGTAATGAAATCTTTTCAAAATTCTCCGCCACTAAACGATCATAGAATCAAGGCTTTTTTTGCGATTTGTCCGGCAGTCGGGCAGGGATTTACCAGCAAGGACCAATTTAAATTGATCGATAAACCCGTTTACATCGTCGGTGCGGAAAGCGATAGCATTGCGCCCTTTAAAACCAACGCATTGCATTATCACGAGCTTATCAACAAATCAAAATTTGAATTGGTTAAGGGAAAAGTTGGGCATTATGTATTTTTAAATGAAGCTATTGACGATGTAAAAAAACAAGCGCCAATATTTTTTACGGATGATCCATCGGTGAACAGGCATGAAGTGCATGAAAGAGTAGCGCAACGGGCTGTTGATTTTTTTAACGATTATTTTAAATAAATTTTACCTGCTGACAAGCCGCTGTCATTAACGAATTGTTAATTTGAGTATTAAAACTTAAATTACAAAATGACCGTCCTTGATATCGCAAAACAACGCATCCGTAATCAGCACATAGCGACACAAATATTTAAAAAGCCCGAAGATATTGTAAAATGGCTGGGTGCGGTGCAGGCTCAGGACTATGCCGGCGCCAAATGGGCAATTGGTTTACGCCTTCAAAATTCTACCGATGCGGCGATAGACAAAGCCATGGCCGATGGCAGCATTGTACGCACACACGTGCTGCGGCCCACCTGGCATTTTGTTTCGCCGACAGATGTGCGCTGGATGATTGAACTCACCGCGCCGCGTATCAATACTTTCAGTGCATCAATGTTTCGCAAACTTCAGTTAGATAGCGCAGTTTTTAAACAAAGCAATGATGCCCTCGCCAAAGCTTTGGAAGGTAGCAAGCAACTTAACCGCACGGAAGTCTTGGCGGCGCTTAACAACGCCGGTGTAGCAACCGATGATCTGCGATTTATCCACCTGCTGATGCGCGCCGAGCTTGATAAAGTAATTTGTAGCGGCGGCAGGCAGGGCAAACAATTCACTTACGCTTTATTTGACGATAGAGTACCTGATAATAGTTTCTCAAAAGACGAGGCTTTGGCAGAATTAGCGCGCCGATATTTTACAAGCCGGGGACCTGCTACTTTGCCCGATTTTACCTGGTGGAGCGGTCTTACGGCCACCGACACCAAAGCAGCTCTTGAAATGGTTAAATCGGAATTGACAAAAACAATAATTGAAGGTGCGGAATATTGGTCTGCGGAAAATAATGCTATCATAAATGGTAAAGCGCCGATTGCGCATTTATTACCTGCTTTTGATGAGTTTGCCGTCGCTTACAAAGACCGTACGGCAACGGTTAATGCTAAGTATTTAACGCAAGCCCGTCACGTTATTTTTGATTCTTCTATTGTTGTTGATAACCAGGTTGTGGGTACCTGGAAACGAACTATAAATAAAAAACGTGCTGATATTACCTTAAATCCTTTTGGCAAACTCAACAAAACTCAAACAAAAGCGATTGAGGGAGCAATGGACAGGTATCGTAAATTCATCAGTCCCAAAAAATAAAAAACAATTGTTCGGGTGATATTTTGTTAATTTATGACACATAGTGTTAAAGACTGGTTGTAAAGGTTGTAGTTGTTAGAATAGTTTTAAAAGTTTAACGTTTATAACATTTACAACCTTTGCAACTTCTACAACCAAAAAACAACTAATTACGCAGCAACATGGAACAGCATAACGATTTTGGAAGCACATCCGCAGAAAGGGAGCAGCTTTTTATTGCGCTTTATAAAAAAGCTTTTCCGGCGGTGGCAAGGCATGTAAGTAAAATGGGCGGCTCGTTTGATGAGGCTAAGGATGTTTTCCAGGATGCACTGGTTATTTACTATGAAAAAATGGTAAACAATTCTGTTACGCTTAATACAAATGAGCAGGCTTACTTATTGGGAATCTCTAAAAACTTGTGGGCTAAAAAGTTCAGGGAAGACTCACATTATACTGCGCTTGATGCACTTACCGGAGACTGCAGCTTTGTTGAGGATGACGCCCGCCCCTCCCCTGCCAAAATATTAAATTACCTGGAAACCGCCGGACAAAAATGTATGGAAATACTAAAGGCATTTTATTATGATAATTTGCCGGTAAATGTAATAGCGGGATTGTTCGGCTATTCGGGCATACGTTCGGCAACGGTACAGAAATACAAGTGCATGGAAAAAGTAAGGGAAACCATTAAAGAAAAATCATTGGCTTATGAGGACTTCGTTGAATGAGATTAAACTGATTGATGAGCACCTCTTTAAAAGCGGGTCACCTGAAGATGGGCTTTTATTTGATGCCCTGCTAATTCTCAATCCCATGTTAAAAAACGATATTGTGTGGCAAAAAAAGACGCATCAGGTTGTACGGCAATATGGTCGTAAGAAACTGAAATCCGAAATAGAAGCGGTTCATCAGCAACTATTCCATGAGCCCAAACATCGAAGTTTCCGGCAGCGGATCCTAAGTTTTTTTTCAAAAAGCGGTTGATTAGTTGATTAAGTGTATAGTTAATCAGGTTATAAACCTCGACGCTTTCAACTTAATCCAACCCAATCAACCCAATCTAACTTAATCAACTAATTTTATGAATATCGATCAAAAAGAATTTTGCAGCTATGCTGTGAAGCACCTCCGTATGGACAGTCGTTACGTATATAACTATGTATCGCAAACCAATAACAATCCCATTCGTATGGGAATGACACCCTATATAATGGAAGAACGCCAGCTGAATATTTCACAGATGGACGTATTTTCACGGCTGATGATGGACAGAATTATATTCCTCGGTACGGCTGTCGACGATAATGTTGCTAATATTATCCAGGCACAACTACTCTTTTTGCAATCAGCCGATCCCAGGCGGGATATACAAATATACATCAATTCACCCGGCGGATCGGTTTATCCGGGCTACGGAATTTATGACACCATGCAGCTCATTGCGCCGGATGTGGCAACTATATGTACCGGTATGGCTGCCTCATTTGCTGCCGTTTTACTTTGCGCAGGGGCCAAAGGTAAACGTGCCGCTTTAAATCATTCAAGAGTGATGTTGCATCAACCGTTGGGTGGCGTTCAGGGTCAGGCTTCGGATATCGAAATAACTGCCCGTGAGGTATTGAAAGTAAAAAAAGAACTTTACACCATAATCTCGAAGCATAGTGGTCAACCCTATCAGCGGGTTCATGATGTTTCGGACCGTGATTTCTGGATGGGCGCCAATGAGGCAAAAGAGTTTGGGATGATTGATGAAATATTGGGGGTTAGAGATTGACCCTAATCTTTTAGCGATGGGTTTATAAACTACGAGTGTTCGAAAGATTTTAAAAATTAAAAAACGATTACGTCATGCCGATGCATATCGGCATCCCTCGTGAAAAGTAGGCGATTGAAATGTCTGCTACATGCAAATTGTATACTTGGTAAGCGTGAATGTCCTGTGAGATGCCGATATGCATCGGCATGACGTCCTTTGAAAATCTTTCGAACGTTTAAGGTTTATAAACCCATCGCTATGAAAAAAAGCCGCAAAAGATTACTCAATCTTTTTAAACAGCAGATGCCTTACCCTACCTGAGTTCACTTCAAAACCTTCAATTTTACTCTTTTTGTTCCTCAGAACTTTTAGATGATCCATCCACCAAAAATCAGTTGCCAGATGGTCAGGGCCGTTCAGGGTTATTTTGGTATCGTCGTATTTGTCGTTTGTAAGCAATAGGTGATGGTTCTTTAAAGCAATTCCGTATTTGCAATCCAGTTCCGGGCAATAATACTGACCTGTATAAGCCATTAATTGCTGATCAGTACGGTTCGTATCGGCGGAATATTTGGTAAGCACACGCAGGTTATCCGGCCAATACTCATTAGCGGTAACGTTATCAGTACTCTTCACAACGAATTGGAATTTAATAGAAGGTTCGTCAAATACAGCGAACGTATCTTTTTGTGTTTTCATCAACAAACGTTTCGTACCATTAGCGTCCCAGTATAATTTTTTGCTTTTTATCACGAAACTAAACTTTGCTCCGTCTTCTGCAATATAATTTCCGGTTATATCCTTTACCTCCGATGTGTCTGCCAGTATTGCCTTGTCATAATCTTTTACAGTTTCGTTGGGTTTGTTCACCTTTGGAAGTTTATCTTTTATAAACAAATCTTCTAGTTGTTGCGCCATCCAATAGGTATTAAAATCACCGAGGTTACTGAAAACAATAAAGCCCATTTTAACATCGGGGAAAGCTGCTATGCAGGTTCTGTAACCGGCATCTGCGCCATTATGCCAGTACCGTTTATGGCCTTTGTAGGTATCGTTTATAATGCCTTCGGCGTAGCTTTGCTCCTTACCATTGTTCAATTTAAGTTTGCGCGTCAATTCGGAGATCGTTTTTTCACCGCCAACCTTAATACTATAAAAATTCATTATCCATTTACTCATATCAGGGATATCGGTAAAAAGACTCGTCGGCCCGGCGGTTGAATAACTTAAAATGGCGTTAACAAAATGTCCATCAGCCGCTTTTTCGTACGAATAGGCACGGTTCTTTTCTATCTCGGTATAGTCATCATGAAAATGAGTATGATTCATACCCAGCGGTTTAAAGATCGCTGAATCCGTGAACTTGCGTATGCTCTTTCCGGTAACCGATTTAATAATTTCGGCCAGCAGCGTAAATCCGCTATTTGAATAGGCGTAATCATCGCCAGGCTGAAAATTCAACGCCTGCTGTTTACTCAATATTTTAATTACTTGTTCCTGCGTAATCACATCATCCAGTCGGGTTCCGGATATAGCTAGCAACTGCCACTGGTCGCGGATACCGCTGGTATGGTTAAGCAGGTTGCGGATAGTGATCTTTGCTTTCAGATCAGGAAACCAGGGCAAGTACTTGCGGATATCATCATCAAGGCTCAGTTTTCCCTGGCTCGCCAATAACACGATAGCGTAGGCTGTAAACTGCTTTGATACCGACGCCATATGAAAAATTGTTTCCGGGGTATTGATAACGCCATACTCGAGATTGCTCATTCCGTATCCTTTTGAATAGATCAACGAATCGTTTCTAACAATACCTATTGTACAACCGGGACTTGCGGTGCTGTTCCACTGCTGAAACAAACCGTCAATTTTCTTTATCGTCGATGCTGGTAAAGATTGTGCAGATATATCTTTGCTTACTACAGTAAACAACAGTAATCCGACAACGAATGTTGTTCTGATCATCATGTGCTAAGTTAAAGTGATTAAAGATAATGAATTAAAACACTCCTTAAACTGCAATATCATTCCAAACTTTATTCTCCACCCTTATCCTCACGGTAAGCATAATCGCGTTAAGGATAGAAAAAATAATTGCGGTATAGTACAAATGGAAAATGAGCGGAATAATGGCGATTTCACAAACAACCTCCATGTAATTTGGATGCTTCAGAAATCTATAAGGACCTCTTTTTACCGGATATACGCCGGGGATGCGATATATCCTTGTGTTCCAGTATTTACCCAGTGAAGACAACGCCCAAAACTTAAATGAAAGTACAATAACATATATCACCAAAAACAACCAGCTAACGGGCGGCTGGCCACTTAAATAAAATTCAATTATTAATGAAATAATGAATCCGGTATGCAGCGCGACTATAAAAGGATAATGACTTTGACCGTATTCAATAGCATCCTGCTGCAATAACCATTTCTGGTTTCGTTTAGCAATATACAACTCAGAGAGCCTTTGCAGGATGAAGAAGCAGATGAAGGTGATGAAGTACATTTTTTGGAGTCCGAGAGTCGGGAAAGTCCGAAAGTCGGAAAGATCTTTTATTTTCAACCGAAATTAATTCTTACGCTCGTCAATCGCAAATCAAGCTTGACTTTCGGTCTTTACTGACTTTTCGGACTTTCGGACTTCTTCTCCAAAAGAACCATTTCACTCGAGAAACCCGGGCCCATGGCTAGCATTAGCCCGTAGCCTGGCTCAAAGCCTTCGCGCATAAATTTTTCCAGCACATATAAAACGGTGACACTCGACATGTTGCCGTAATCATTCATGACCTCCCGCGTCTTTTTTAAAAAATCGCCCTCAACGCCCAAAGCATTCTCGTAGGCATCAAGCACCTTCTTCCCTCCCGGATGAAAGACAAAGTTTTTTATATCGCTTAATTCCAGGCCGTGCTTAGCCAAAAAGTTTTCTATGTCCCATTTAATGTGTTCAGTAATAAATGCAGGAATGTCCTTAGAAAACAAAACCTTAAAACCGGTGTCCTGAAAATCCCAGCCCATTACTTCTAACGAATCATAATATAACTTACTGGATGATGCCACATAGTTCACCTCACTTTTGGCCGCATGATTATCACCTTTAACTATGCACGCAGCTATCCCATCCGAAAATAAACTGGAACCTATAAAATTACTTTTGCTATAATCGTTTTTTAAAAGTGTTAATGAACAAAGTTCAACAGCTACCAATAAAACAATAGCATCGGGATTGGCCTTTGCTAAGGTATTGGCCTTGGCCATACCAGAGACACCTCCTCCGCAGCCCAGGCCCCATACCGGTATGCGGTTAATATGGGAATTGAGCCGTAGTTTGTTAATAATAAGTGCATCCATGCTTGGGGTTGCCAGTCCGGTTGTCGACACAAATAAAATATCGGTAATATCTTGTTTAGCCACGTTGGCTTTTATAACACAGTTTTCAATGGCCTGTATCGAATATTGCAGAGCCAGACGGATGTATTCGTTATTCCTTTGCTCAAATGTATTCGCCTCTGTATAATAATCAAGTGGTTGAGCGAAATTGCGAGTGTTTATTTCAGTATTGTCGAAAGCAAAAATCAGGCGCGAAGTTTCAGGGAAATTAACAGAAAACGTCTCCAGGGCTCTTTGCCTAACGTCTGTTTGCTTGGTTTTATGAGGTAAATCTATTTTTGAGATGGCTGATATAAAAGGCATGTATGTTTATTTGTAAGTACGTAGCCAATTAAGTGCCAGTTGCTCAAATATCAAAAATAAATATTGTGAGGCCTCACCCAACCCTCTCCAAAGGAGAGGGCTTTAGCTTCACTTGTTTTAATAGTCCTCTTCTTTGGAGAGGACTATTCATATTATTATTTTTTTTGGCATTCATGAGGGCTATGCCGTTTAGGCAAGGCTACCCAACCTTATCGTGCTCAATTGATGCTGTTGAATCTTTCAAAATATAAATTGTTCCTGCCGGAAAGCTCGAATACTGTAAAGTACTAAACACGTCCGGTTTTAAATTCGGTGCCATAATTTCAAAGCTTTTTTGTTTAAAATATGCCGGTTTGCCGTCAACCTGAGTTTTCAATACATGCTCCTTACCCCTATTTTCCAGCATATTTTTTAATAAGTCATTCTTTTTCAATAATCCATCCACCGGCCGACCTACAACATTCTTTTCGTCCAGGTTTAATATTTTTTGTGCCACACCGTTTATAAATATAATTTCATTCTTTTCATTAATGCTAATCACAGCATCGGGCATTTCTTCTATCAGCGTTTTTATCTGCGATTCTCCGATAATGATCTTTGTCAAATTGGTATTTTCTGATATGCCGACATTGGCAGCCATTACATTAAATGATTTTGACAGTTCCCCAAACTCATCATTAGTTTTTAAATCAAGCCTCACATCGTAATTTTTTTGTGTCATCTGATCGATAGCCTCTGTAAATTGCTCGAGCGGATGCAGAATAAATCCCGGGAAGTTTATTATAAAAACAAAAAGGATTAAAAAAGTGACAAATACAATACCGCCCAGGTAAAAAGTCGCATTTGCCACAGTTGAATGGATATAATTATTTTTCTGCACAATCCCCCGCATGTTCAATCCCTCGATTGTTTTTAACCGCGAGCGGAGGTTTCTTTCGGCTAGCGCCTTTTGATTTAAATTTGCTGAAGGATCAACCAGTTCACTAAAAAATTTGCGAACATCAGCTGTTGCTTCTTTTTCACCCGGTTCAGTTATATTATTTTCTTGTTTTGTAAGCGCTTTATCAAATGTTTCGGTCACTTGCTGATTCAACGGCAAATCGTTTTCATCTAACACAGAGCGCATTTCTCTCGTGAATGTTAGTGTTTCATAATTATTCTTTAAAGTAACTTTTGAATACCGGGATATATCCTCAATATAATATATAGAGACTATACCAAAAAAAACAACAACAAGAAACAATAATCCAAATCCTATAAGAAGCTTTTTTTTGATTTTCATGGCAATGCGATTAAAAGTGAAATAGCAGTGAAAATCATCACAAATTTCGGATGATTATATATTTTATTAACTTGTTTCGACTTTTAAATTTAGCTAATTTATTTAAAACATCCTCTTTGCAGAAAATATGAAATACGATCAGGTTAAAAACTTCGTCAATGGTAATTTTATAACAATTACATCCAAAAAACTGCTGCCGGTTGTTTCTCCTTTGGATGGCACGTTTCTGACGGAGTTGCCATGCTCTTCGGCCGCCGATCTCGACCTGGCTGTCAATGCAGCTAAGATCGCTTTCCAATCATGGAGCAAAACGCCGGTTAAAGAAAGAGTGCAGGTTTTTTTCAGATATAAATCTTTATTAGAAAAAAACATAAATGAATTAGCCGCTTTAGGCGCCGAAGAGAACGGTAAGACAATCGGCGAATCGATAGCTGAAATTGAAAAGTGTATTGAATTAACCGAATTTACCTGCTCATTACCTCAATTGATAACCGGCGAAATATTGGAAGTAAGCAAAGGGGTGGAATGCCGCACCGAAAAAGTCCCCCTGGGAGTGGTGGCCTCAATAGTCCCCTTTAATTTCCCAACCATGGTACCTAACTGGACCATCCCCAACGCCATAGCTTTGGGAAATTGCATGATCATAAAACCATCGGAAAAGGTACCGTTGAGTATTGGCAAGATAGCCCTGCTGTTAAAAGAAGCTGGTCTGCCTGACGGCGTATTTAACATTGTGCATGGCGATGCAGAAATTGTTAATGCTATTTGTGATCATCCCAGTATAGAGGCCGTGTCTTTTGTTGGGTCAACAAAGGTTGCGCAAATGATTTATCGCCGCGCCACGCAAAACTTAAAACGTTGCCTGGCCCTCGGCGGCGCCAAAAATCATTTATTGGTTTTGCCCGATGCCACACCTGATATGACGGCGCAGAACATTGTGGCGTCTATGAGTGGCTGTGCGGGGCAACGGTGTATGGCTGCCTCGGCAATGATAGGTGTAGGAAGTATTGATCACATTGTTGAGAAGATTTGCACCGAAGCAAAAAAACTTATCGCAGGGCAAAATTTGGGTGCAGTAATAAATAAAGCATCAAAAGAAAGAATAGAACGCTATATTAGTGAAGCAGAACGCGAAGGCGCAAAAATATTAGTAGATGGCCGGAACATCACCGTTCCGGGAAAAGAGTATGGTACTTATGTTGGCCCTACTGTAATAGACTTTGTAAGGCCTGATATGGCTATCGCAAAAGAGGAGATTTTCGGACCGGTTATTTGCATTATGCGAACGAATACTATTGATGAAGCTTTAGCGATAGAGAATGCTAACCCCTATGGCAATGCTGCAAGCGTGTTCACACAAAACGGCGGCGCCGCAAGATACATCATGGAAAAAGCAAGCGCCGGAATGATAGGTGTTAATATTGGAGTCCCGGTGCCCCGCGAGCCGTTTTCTTTTGGCGGATGGAATGAGAGCAAGTTTGGAGTTGGCGATATTACCGGCAAAAGTTCGATAGAGTTTTGGACAAAACTGAAAAAGAGCACGGTAAAGTGGAACCCCGAAGCGGGCATAAATTGGATGAGTTGAAAGCCCCACCCACCCCTCTCCGGTATAATGGCACTAACTTAAAATAAAAAGTGTATATTTGATAAAAAAAAGGAGATCAAATGACACCTAATCATTCATTGGACTTGAGTTTGCAATTGCAAAATTTAATCCGCACAGACCTTTTACAGCAAATCAGTATGGAATTTCCATTTAGACTAATCGAAAGCAATAATAACAAAGAAGGCACAAAAAAGCGTGATCGTGTTTTCAATGATGGAAACACATTGCTGACGATGTTAGTTACTGCTGTTAATGAAGATAAATCGCTCAAGCAATCGGTTAATATATTTAAAGAAATATTTGAAAGCCGTGGAGAGCATATCGTGCAAAGGGAAAGGGAGGAATTGGAAAATAAACGGCAGATGGATAATACTATTGATAAAAGGATGGGTCGCCCCAAACTTTACCAGTCGCAATTACCCAAGAGTAAAACGCAGCCGGTATCAGATAATACAGCCGCCTACACTAAAGCGCGTCAACGCCTTGGATATAGTTTAGTGCAACAGGTATTTGATTACTCAAAGGATTTCACCGGTATAGAGCAGTCGCTTTGGCATGGAATGAAAACCTATAATACTGACGGCACTTATTGTCAAATGCAGGATAGTGAGGAGCTTCGCAAAAAATACTATGTTAAAGAAGGGGATGGTGCTTATCCGCAGCTCTTGCTACAGGGTATAGTCCAGCAGGGGAGCGGCCAGATAGTGAGTTTTGAGGTGGGTACCCGCCATCAATCAGAATTGGAATTGATTGCAAAGCAAATCGGTCAACTATCTGAAGACAGCCTGCTGCTGGCAGACGATTTATATAATAGCTATGCTATCTTCGCTATGATACAACAGCAGGGGTGTCATTTAATAGTTCCCGGAAAAAGAGACAGGGCATATAAGATCATAGAAAAGATTGCTGACGGTGATGAAATTGTTGAGCTAAGCCGGGGAGATATACCTAAATGGTGGCAACGGGATTGGGAATTACCCAAAAAGCTGCTCATGCGCAGGATTACCTTCCTGTCACCCGCAGACGGAAAAACTGAATGGGTGCAGTATACTACCTTATTAGATAAGCAAATTAACAAAGCAGATATCACTGCAAAATATATCAGCAGATGGGATATTGAAATTACGATCAGGGAAACCAAAACTTTGATGGATATAAATATTATCAGAAGTAAAAGTGAGGATATGGTATTTAAAGAGATCACCATAGCACTGACTGCATATAACATGATGCGCAAAATAATAGCAAAGTCGGTTGAGAAAACTGACCTTTCCCCCCAAGAGAATATCATTCAAGAATTCTTTGAGGCTAATAAGACAATACTTATCGACAAGAAAGGCAGAATATACAACCGATGGTCTCCAGGAAGATATGGACAGACTGCTTAATCAAATTAGCAGACAAATTATAACATTACGCCCTGACAGGCAATATTCAAGAAAAACCAAAGTTGGAAAATATAGAAAATATAAATAAAAAACCTACAGTTAGTGCCATTACCCCCGGAAGGGAGGGCTTTAAAAAGTTAAAAAAAAATAAACGATAAATAAAAAAGTCTCTCCGCCAGCTGGCGGAGGAGATTTAGAGGGGGCTCATATGTTAGAAATACGAGTATCAGAAGCACAGGAAATTATCCAGGATAACCTGGATCACACCCTATTTTCGTGGAGCAAACAAAAAGGGATTGACCCTATAGCCGTAAAAAGAGCCGAAGGCGTTTACCTGTATGATTATGACGGTAAGCGATATATCGATTTTTCGTCGGGGTTGATGAACGTGAATATCGGGCACGGCAATCAACGTATAATGGATGCCGTAGTAAAACAAATGCAGGAGGTAAGCTACATAACTCCCAGTTGTGTAACCAAAGCCAGGGGCGACCTCGGAAAGAAACTGGCCGAAATATGCCCCGGTGATTTAAATAAGGCATTTTTTACCTTATGCGGTGCCACCTCTATCGAGAATGCGATAAAACTTGCCCGTTTATATACAGGTCGCCATAAAGTTATCGGCAGGTATCAATCTTACCATGGCTCTACTTACGGTGTATTGTCTGCCGGTGGCGACCCGAGAAAATTGCCTGCCGATTCACAGCAGGCGCCTAACTTTATTCATATCGATATTCCTTACGCCTATCGCTGGCCGCACGGCAAAGAAAGCTTTTTGAAGGATGCAGTTGCCAACCTCGAAAGAATGATTACCTATGAGGGGCCTGGTAATATTGCCGCTATATTGCTTGAAGGTGAATCAGGTTCATCAGGTTGTTTTCAATATCCCGAAAACTATCTGAAAAATGTAAAGGAGATATGTAATAAATACGGCATGCTGCTCATAATTGATGAAGTAATGAGCGGCTTTGGCAGGACGGGCAAATGGTTTGGATTTGAAAATCATGGTATCGTTCCCGATATGATCGCCATGGCAAAGGGCCTTACATCGGGTTACTTGCCTTTTGGCTGTTTGATGGTATCTGATAAAATTGCATCAAAATATGATGACAGTATGCTTCCGCTCGGCCTTACCTATTCGGCTCATCCAGTTTGCTGTGCTGCCGCACTGGAAAACCTAAAAATTTATGAAGAGGAGAAACTAATAGAAAATACCGTCGAAATGGGTAAATACATGAATGCCCGCGTCGAAGAGTTAAAACAAAAACATCCTTCAATAGGCGATTGGCGCAATACCGGTTTATTAGGTTGCCTTGAACTGGTGAAAAATCGCACAACGAAAGAACCGATGGCGCCATTCAACGCAAAACCCGACGAAATGTTGGTAATGAATAAGGTAGCGGCAAAAATTAAAGAACTGGGCATGTATACCTTTGTGCGCTGGAATTTTATATTTATTGCACCCCCGCTGTGTGTTAACAAACAACAGGTTGACGAAGGCCTTTCAATTATTAGTGAAGCTATCAGCATTGCCGACGAATATGTAACTTAACAATCAAAAATTCTTATGAAAACAACCTTAACCATGGCACTTTTATTAACAATCCAGGTGGCAGTTCATGCTCAAAAACCAAGGGCCAGGGATATCGGTATCCCGTTTGAAGGCACGCCCGGAAAATATAATGCGATTACCGATGTAAAAGGTGTAGAAGTTGGGTTTAGTACCATCATAGAAGGTTCAGGTAAAAACATTATCGGTAAAGGACCAGCAAGGACGGGTGTTACGGCTATATTTCCCCGGGGCCAATCGAGCGTGCCGGTTTATGCAAATTGGTATACCCTTAACGGGAATGGTGAAATGACCGGTACTACCTGGGTAACGGAGTCAGGTTTTTTGGAAACGCCGATTATGATCACCAATACCAATAGCGTTGGTGTATGCCGGGATGCCATGCTGAAATGGTTTGTCCAAAAAAATTGGATAAAAGAAGAAGGCTGGTACACTTATCCAGTTGTTGCTGAAACCTGGGATGGGGTAATGAACGATATTTATGGTTTTCATGTTAAAGAAAGCAACGCTTTCGAAGCTCTTAATTCTGCAAAATCGGGACCTGTGCAGGAAGGGAATGTAGGTGGGGGAACAGGAATGTGTTGCCTTGGCTTCAAAGGTGGAACCGGCACAGCTTCGCGCGTTATTAAAATTAAGGACTCCACTTATACTGTCGGCGTTTTAGTGCAATCCAACTTCGGACGCAAGCACAATCTTACTATCGCCGGTGTACCAGTCGGCATTGAATTAAAAGATACGCTGAATTACGAAATGCACAAATTGGCTCAATCGCATGCCGAACCAGGCGATGGATCAATCATTGTAGTTTTAGCTACAGATGCGCCTTTACTGCCACACCAGCTTAAACGTATAGCGCAGCGCATTGCTCTGGGCGTAGGTAAAGTTGGTGGAAGAGGAGAAAATGGCTCGGGCGATATATTTATTGCATTTTCTACAGCAAACGCCGGAGCGTTTAACAGGCAATCTGTGGTAAGTGTTAAGCAGTTTCCAAATGATCAGATGAACCCACTGTTTGAGGCTACAGTGCAAACGGTTGAAGAAGCCATTATTAATGCAATGGTGGCAGCAGACACCATGGAAGGCGTTAATGGCAACAAAGCTTATGCGTTGCCGCATGATAAGGTAATAGCGCTTTTACGAAAATATGGCAGAATTAAATGAGCAATGAATACCGATTGGGCAGAGAACAACCCGATCAGTTAATATTGAGTGTTTCTATTTCCGTCACTTTTTCATTGTTTTTCCTTACAACTACGTCAAGTTCCAATGAACATTCTTCTAATAGGTGCAACATTTCCTTTTGCTCGTGTTCATCGGTCGAATATTTTAACAGGCTAACCAAACCTAATATGGAACAAAGCGGCTTTCTTAGTTCGTGAGAATTTGACCAGCTAATTTGCAACAGCGCTTCATTGGCGTTTCTAATTTTCCTGTCTTTATCCAAAATTTCGGTAATATCTGTGGCCATAACCAAGCCGCAAGGCTCGTTATTAAACAAAATATCCTGAGAAATAAGCGTTACATAGAAAACCTCGCCGGTAGCTTTTAAATGTCGCCAAATACCTTTGCGGCGTACAATTTCTGCGGGACTAATTAAATGAGCGTTAAGCCTATCGTGTTCTTCAGAAGGGCGTATGTCGTTAATGGTCATTTTTAAGAACATACTCCTGCTGAATTTATATTTATCAATAGCGGCGTTATTTACTTTAATAAACCTGAGTGTTTGGTTATTATAAATCCACATGGGATTGGGATTTGATTCAAACAGATGCCTGTATTCCTTTTCTGACTTAGATATTATATGTTTGTATTTTTTTATTTCATAATATAAAATAAAAGCCACGGTCACAACAAAAGCAAATTCACTTAGTCGCCTGAACAAATCTTTATCGGTGAACCCGGTGTGTGCTGTAAAATAAGCAATTAACGGATCGCTGAAAAGGGCCCAGATAAAACCAGTTATTAAAAAAGCAACAGGAATTTTAAAGGAATTAAACACTTATAATTCAAATTTTTAGGTCGTACAATTCCTCTTACGTTCAAAATCTCTTTTAGGTTATACTTTGCAATGTTTGATATTAAATATTTAATTAATAATTACATTTAAATATTAATTAATATTTAATATTTATTATAAGGTGAGCCATTTGTTCGTATAATATTTTATTAATTCAAGCGAATTATCGTTTCATCTCCCCTGTAATACTGCAAATTTATTTTCGTAGTCTTTTAACTGGGCCAACAATTGGCTGTTTAATTCTGTTTGATTATTGTTTTTGGCAGTATCGGTCATCCCACTTAAAAGCTGCATCCCGATTTGAACGGTGCGCTGATCAATATCCTGTTTATTTTGAAGCAAGCTGTAGTTATAATCTAATTGATCGGTTATAAAATCGTCTACACTTTTGACATATTTATTACCCAATTTTAAATCATCGAGCTTATAAGCTGTTTGAGCCATAAAAAACTTGTGAGCAGCAGTATCAATATCTGGGTTAATGTCCGGCATTTGCTCATCAAATTTGTGGATAGCTTTTAGAGCCAGGTCGCGGTGTCCGTCCTTAATGAGGCCCTGGGCAAGGTCGTTAAAGGTCAATTCCATGGTAAGATAATATTGTGTGGCCGATACATTATCCAAATATTTCGCATGTTTATAATTACCGAACTTGAATTTGTTTACCACGTTGTTATACATTACCAGGCTATTGGTTTTTGTTTCCCGGTTGTTTGCTGTGTCAGTTTTGAAGGGAATTAAATGATAAACAAATCCTTCTTTATATAAATATGGCTGTAAACCAAACATACTCTCAGGCCCCATAGTTGCCGTAAAACATATTGGCCTTTTCCAATCATTATGGGCGAGTATATCGAGCATTGCTAATTTATCCTTGGTAATATAATTAGATGTAGATTTCCATTCCATGGTAGTTGCAATCTTATTCTTCTGTTCTGGAGTTACAACGCCATTTTTAACCACTTCATCGGGATTAATGGTTAATTTGAAATTCCTGGTTGGCAAGTAGTTTAAAGTTTCTCCGTTCTGATAGGTAACCTTGGCCCGGGCATCGTCCGAAGTAATAAAATCAAAAACATCTTTTACTTCCACCGGGTCCGCTATCTTGGCGTCATTGTAATAAATCACGTCGCGCACTCCCGTCTTGTATTTTTCAAATGGCAAAGTAATGGGCAAAGGAGCTGACTGATTCGATTTCGATTGCATCTGGTGAATATACCAATCGCCGCTAAACAGGCTTAAACAAACAATCCGCACATCGGGCCTTATTCCTTCAACTTCCTGGTCGTACCATAGAGAATAGGTATCGTTATCGCCATAAGTAAACAATATTGCATCCTTAGGGCAGGATATCAAAAAATTATAAGCCATATCATGGGCTACCTTTTTGGTTGACCGGTCGTGGCCCTTCCACTCTTTGCATGCCAGCAACACCGGAACTGCAAACAGGCATATTATAAAGGAACCCATAGCTGCCATACGGGCATTTAATTTCTTCCTTACAAGCTCGGCAAGAGCAATTACACCCAACCCAATCCATATCGCAAAAGCATAAAACGAGCCTACATACGAATAGTCACGTTCCCTTGGCTGTATTGAATTTTGATTCACATACAGCACTATTGCTATCCCCGTAAAAAAGAAAAGCAGTGCAATAACCAAAGCGTCCCTTTGGTTTTGCCGGTAATGATAAACCGCTCCTAACAAACCCAGTACCAATGGCAACGCATATAAGGGAGCGTAATTGGTTCCATTTAAAACGGATTTAGGCAAATGTTTGGCCCCATCAAAAATACCACTTGTCCAGTTGCCGTTTATGTCGGTCGCGCTTTGTTGTCCATCCATCTCGTTGTATCGGCCAACAAAATTCCACAGAAAGTAGCGGCCATACATCTGGTATAATTGCCAGCTAAACATCCATTTCAAGTTATCGGCAAAAGTTGGTGCTTGCCCGTCAGGTATTTGCAGCCATTGTTTGTAAAACTGGGAGTTTTGAGCATAATAAGGGTCTGATTCAGTACTCCAGATGCGCGGCAACAGGGTGGTATGGTCGTAAACATAGCTAATATTTTTACCTGCATTTTCGTACCGGAATTTCCCTTTTTGATAAATAGTGCTTCCCTCCTTTTCATCAACAATTTTCGCATCAAAATATGGCCCGGTCAATAGTGGTGTTTCACCGTACTGAATGCGGTTAAGATAGCTGTATAAAGTAAATGCATTATCGGGGTGCGAGTTATTCAAATTGATGCCTGCCGCTGCCCTAATCGGAACGTAAACAAAAGAGCTATACCCCAAATAAATGAAAGCCGCGCACAAAAGTGCCAGGTTTAACACAGGTTTTTTATTGCGGATGCTGTACCATATGCCGTAAGCGATAAAACCGGCAAGTACCGTAAAAAAAGCGACTGCTCCGCTGCCGAAACTAAAACCCAGGGAATTCACAAAATAGAGATCGGACAAGGCGGCAAAATAAATGGTGTATCCCCTTATTCCAAACTGAACCAGAGCAAGTATAACTATACTGATTAAAAAGGCAATTACGGCGCCTTTAACGGTTTTGGTTTTACCCCTGCGGAAGTAGTACACCATCGTAACAGCCGGGATGGTTAACAAATTAAGCAGGTGTATGCCGATAGAAAGGCCGATAACATAGGCAATGCAGATGATCCAGCGGTCGGCCCCGGGTTCATCTGCATGAGCCTCCCATTTAAGTATGGCCCAGAAAACAACAGCGGTACAAAGTGATGATAACGCAAACACAATGGTTTCAACGGCTGAGAACCAAAACGTATCGGTGTAAGTAAAAGCCAAAGCGCCTATTAAACCTGCGCCCATAACCAGGTAAAGTTTTGTTTGCTCAATTGCAACACCGCTTCTGTCAATAAGCAGTTTCTTAGCCAAAGCGGTAATTGTCCAGAACAGGAACATTATAGTTGCAGCGCTGGCAAGCGCAGCCATCAAATTTGTAAAATATGGTACTTTGGTGTGATCGCCTAACGATAACAGTGAAAACGCCTTTCCTAACATGGCAAAAAGCGGGTATCCGGGCTGGTGCGAAACCTGTAAACGGTACGCACAGGAGATAAACTCACCGCAGTCCCAAAAACTAACCGATGGTTCTAACGTCAAAACATAGGTAACGGAGGCGATTGCGAAACAAAGCCAGCCTAAAAAGTTATTAATTTTGTTGTATTGCATGATCGTTTTTAGTTATAAGGTAATTAAGTCGTTGTAATAAATTGATGTTGTTATTATCAGAACCATTCAATAATCAAGCTATTACAACAATAAAATTCCACGTAATTTTTTTAATTACGATGTTATTTAACAACTCTTAACATACTTTAACTAAAAACGAGGGTGGTTTAACAATTGCAAAGAGGGAGAGACTCGCAAGACAATAGCGTGTCTGAAATTTGCAATTGTAAGAGGCAGAGAATGATATTGACCGGGACAAATAAGTTTAGTCTCCGATCAACCCTTTTCTTTTAAATTCTTCCATTTTATGATCAATCACTTTAATTGATTCTTCGACATTAATAATGATAGACTCTGTTTCTTCATCTTTTGTTCTTTTGTTCGTTAAAAAATTATGGATTTCTTCGAGGCGGTCTTTTGATCTTATAAATTTATTTATATCGGCCATAATACGCAGATGGTTTTGTCTTTCTACGATATAAATCAATTTGGGTTCAAAGGGATTTTCAACAAGGTCCATTTAATTAACATCTTACTACAAAATTTCAAGATTTAAATTGGATAAAAAACTTGTAAGAGACTATTCTGTATTAAGCAAAGAATGTTATAATTTTGTGTTAACCTATGATAAACTAATGCAAAAGGAGGATTTTATATACCTTTCTGCTTATACCGCGGTAGCGCTGGCTATACCTGACGGGGATGGGGGGGTGTGTAACCAAATTGATACCGAAACCCAGCCATTCTTTTTATCCCACCTGGCTGATATTAAAACCATTGTGGCCACGGGAATGGCTTACAGAAAAGCACACCGGGAAGAAGACAATAAAAATAAACTCGAAGAATTGCTTTTAGCTAACAGTACCTTGCAGTCATCTTCGGATGATCAAGCGATCAAGTTAATGTTAGATCATAAGGTTGAAAATGACTTTAAAACCGGCAAAGTAGCTATAATTAAAGGCTGGGTGCTCTCGTTAACCGAAGCGCGGGAATGTGCGCTGTTTTCGATGTTACAATATTGATTTTCCAGAACCGAGACACAAGGGCCAGAAATCAAAAAAAGTAAGGTTTTAATTTCTTGATTCCAGGCGCTTTGTTCTTAGCTCTCGATTCTGCAGGCCTACTCGTTTTCAATTGCCGCAAATACCTCCAGCAAAATATCCCATTTATGGGTCTTGTCTAATTCCCAAATACGCACATAGTTAAAATTACTAACAATGTTTCCCTTTTTTATGCGGGCTTTACCATAGCTATAAGCCAAATCGTTGCTGCTTGCCCGGCCGGCACTCACTGTTTCCGCTGTAATTGTTATGGCTTCGTTATTGATGAATTTCATTATCCTATCCTGTCCCGTCAAAGGTTCAAAACCCGGAAAATAATACCTGCCTTCGGGGCTTAAAAATTCTTTATAAGCAGCTAAGGTCGAAATTGATAATGAATGATTAAACAAATTATCCGTCGTCATTATTATCTTCTTCCCGGCAAACGGATCTTTACTTATTGCAACGCGTTTAGTTGATTCAGGGTTTTTGAAATCTGTAAAGGTCGCTTGCTCGGCTTCCGGATGTTGTATACCCAGATCTATCAGTAATTTTAATTTGTTCTCAGCATCTCCGCGCCATATAGAAACGTAATCGCCATATACCTTATCGGTATCGTTATTCCCGTTTTGATAAATATATGGCCCGGCAGTGAATGCCAGGTCGCCGTTGGCAGATATCCGGGCAAAATTTGGATGCCAGGTTAACGTACCTGCCTGTTTTTCGATATTATTATAAAAGTCTGTTATTTTAACCGCATCAGGTTTAAAAACAATACCTTCAGGGTCGGCTACGGTCAAAAAGCCACCTTTTATTCCTTTTTTTTCAACTAATTTACTGAAATTCTTTTCAGCTTCTATAACATTATTTACGTCTGCCGCCGCCGATTGTGCCGCTGCAAACCTGCCTGAACCTATTAATATTATTGCTGCTAATAGTATTCTTTTCATTTTTTTATGAATATTATTCAATTTTATTAATTATTATTTTCTTGGGTAAATATAAACAGACTATTTATTGTATTCAGATTTTGTATTAACGTTATTTTTGCAATTAAATTTTACTCCAGTTTGTACCTTCTTTACTATCATTTAGCTGGAACCCTATTTTTTGCAAACCGTTTCGTATTTTATCAGAAGTTGCATAATCATGATTTGTTTTGGCTTCATTTCTTAATGTTACAATAAGGCTTAATAATTTTGGAAGGTCATCATTTGCTGCCTGTTCATTTTTCAACCCCAAAACGTCGAAAACAAAGATTTTCGTCAACTCTTTTAAGCGCCGCAGGTTATCCGCATTTATTTTCAGTTTACCATCGTGTATTGAATTGATGATCCTCACTGCTTCAAAAAGTTCGGCAATTAACACAGGACTATTAAAATCATCGTTCATGGCAGCATAGCAACGCTCCGATAACGGTTCTATTTCGATTTCAGTTACCGCTGATTCTTTAAGGCCATCGAGCAGTGTCACCGCATTCATTAACCGCTTAAATCCCTTTTCTGATGCCTCCATTGCCTCGTTACCAAAATCAAGCGTACTTCGATAGTGGGCCTGCAGCATAAAAAAGCGCACCGTCATCGGGCTATAACCTTTGGTTAGTATGGAATGCTCGCCTGTGAAAAGTTCGTGAGGTAAAAAACTGTTACCCAACGATTTTGACATTTTTTGCCCATTTACAGTGAGCATATTGGTATGGATCCAATAGTTGGCTGGATTTTTACCGCACGAGGCTACGTTTTGTGCTATCTCGTTGGTATGGTGAGTAGGCATAAGGTCAATTCCGCCACCATGAATATCGAAGTGATGTCCAAGGTATTTATTACTCATCGCTGAGCATTCCAGATGCCATCCCGGAAAACCAATGCTCCAGGGCGACGGCCACTTCATTAAATGAACAGGCTTTGCTTTTATCCACAAAGCAAAATCCAGTTTTCCATGCTTTTCGTCCTGACCGCCGAGCATACGTGTATTGTTCAGCAGGTCTTCCAGATTTCGGCCATTCAAAATACCATAATCCTGTGTTTTGTTGTATTTTTCTACATCAAAATAAACCGAACCGTTTTCTATATAGGCGTAGCCTTTTTCTAAAATAGCCTTTACGAGTTCAATTTGCTCAATAATATGGCCCGTAGCAGCAGGTTCAATACTTGGTGGTAAAACATTAAATATTTGCATCACTTCGTGAAAACCAACGGTATACTTTTGTACAATTTCCATTGGTTCCAGTTGCGCCAGCTTTGCTTTTTTTGATATTTTGTCCTCGCCTTCGTCACCTGCATCCCCTTCCAGGTGTCCGGCATCGGTAATATTACGCACATATCTTACCTTATAACCCAAATGCATAAGGTATCTGAAAATCAAATCAAATGATATATAAGTTCGGCTATTCCCTAAATGTACATCGCTATAAACGGTTGGCCCGCAAACATACATCCCTACATGCTCAGGATTTATCGGAACAAATTTTTCTTTTTTCCGCGTTAAAGTGTTGTAAACAAATAAATTTTGTTCCATCCGGCAAACATAATATTTTAAGCTGAAAGCTTAAAGCGTAAAGCAGAAAGCTTTAATTAGTAAGAGAGGTTGGGCTTTGTGTTTTCAGCTTTTAGCTTTCTCCTTTACGCTTTCAACCCAATTTCTCTTAACCGTTCGTCAAGGTATTCGCCGGCGGTAATGTCCTCGTAGTGTTTGGGATGGCTTCCATCAATACATGATGGTAAACAGGTAAGATCCATAGTTGATTTTGGATGAAGGAAAAACGGTACGGAGTACCGCGAATATTTCATTAGCTCGCGTGGCGGGTTCACTACGCGATGAGTTGTTGATTTTAATTTGTTATTGGTTAAACGTTGTAACATATCACCTACGTTAACAACCAGATCTTCGCCATAAGCTTTTACCGGGAACCATTTATTTTCGCGGGTAAGCAATTCAAGTCCGTCTGCACTGGCGCCAATTAAAAGGGTAATGAGGTTAATGTCTTCATGGGCGCCCGCACGTACCGCATCTTCCGGCAAAGAATCAGGGTCCGTAATGGGGAAATAATGGAGTGTGCGCAATATGGAGTTTCCGTTATGTACTTTATCGTCAAAGTAATTTTCGGGTAACCCAAGGTATACAGCAATGGCTTTCAACAGATAAGTTCCGGCCAGTTCTAATTTTTTGTAAATTTCGCGGGTTGTCGGATTAAATTCCGGCAATTCGCTTACAATTAAATTATCCGGGTACTCATTTTTAACGGCATCGTCATCGGTAACCGTTTGCCCTATTTGCCAAAACTCTTTTAAATCCGGTGCTTTAAAACCCTTTGCAGTTTCCTTTCCTTTGCTGGTATAACCCCGCTGACCCGCAAGGCCTGGTATTTCATATTTTGATTTAACAGCATCGGGCAGTGCGAAAAGCGCTTTAACCTGATCGTACAACCTGTCAATCAGTTCCTTGCTTAATCCGTGATTGGTTATAGTAACAAATCCGGTTTCATTGAAGGCCCTGCCAATGTCGTCCGAAAACTGCTTACGCTGCCCGGCATCACCGTTAATATAATTATTTAAATCAAGTCTTAGAATATTTTCCATGGGTATTATCCGTTGAGATTTTTAGTAAAATTAAAGAATAGTTTAGAAAGCTATGGCATAAAAAAACTAACACTTATATAATCAGGCTGTTTTAATTAAAGGCGTATTGTTAAAACAATTTTAAGCCGTAATATCTTATAATACTAACCACCTAAGAAAAATAAATATGAAAACGATAAATAAAATTTGGCGACTAGGTTTATTCGCCACATTGCTGATTGTATTTGCTTCAGCAAAAAGTATGGCCCAGGAGGGCAGCTATATTTCGGACCAGCAATTTTACGATGATTTACAACCCTATGGCACCTGGGTATATGACAATGAGTATGGTAATGTTTGGGTACCCAATGCCGAAGAAGGCTTCAGACCCTATGCCACCCGCGGGCACTGGGTGCTGACAGACTACGGAAACACATGGGTTTCAGACTATTCGTGGGGTTGGGCGCCATTTCATTATGGACGCTGGCGCTATGATGATTATTATGGATGGGAATGGGTACCCGGCCACGACTGGGCTCCAGCATGGGTTAGCTGGCGCCATGGGGGTGGCTATTATGGATGGGCACCGTTGACCCCAGGTATAAGCATCAGCGTATCAATTGGGGGAGGATACCACGTACCCGACAATTATTGGGTGTGTGCACCACAGGCCTATATCAACAGGCCAAACATTTACAATTATTATGTACCACCTTCACGGTCAGTTACTATAATACGCAACACTACTGTTATTAATAATACCTACGTTTACAACAACCGAACCTATATTTCAGGGCCGCGCGTTCAGGATATAAGGCAGGTAACCCATCAAAACGTGCAGGTTTATAAAATAAATAATGCGAGCCGTCCGTCCGGTTATAAAGTTAACAACAACACCGTAAATATATACCGGCCGGCTGTAAGGCAAACAACCAATGCCCGTCCCGCCCGGGCCGTTGATGCTGCCGCATATAAACAACAGCACCCCAATTATGCTATAGCTACACGAAACTCTGGTGGCGCGCCAGCTTTCAACCACAGTAATGCTGCAAGACTTGCAACCGTTGCAAAAGCCCCTACTCCGGATAACAAGGTTGTAAGGGTGAACAAAGTAAACACCGGCAAGCCCAATATTCCGCCGGGGCAAGCTAATAATCAACGGCAAATAAAACAGCAAGAGCAACAACAGGCGCAGCAAAAAACGCAAGAACAAGGAAAACAAAGGACTCAACAGCAGACGCAGCAACAAGCTCAACAAAGAGCACAACAGGATAAGCTGAAAGCTCAGCAGCAGACGCAACAGAGAACGCAACAACAAAACAAACAGAAAGCTCAACAACAGGCGCAACAAAGGACGCAAGAGCAAGAAAAACAAAGGACACAACAACAAACTCAGCAACAAGCACAACAAAGAGCACAACAACAGGATAAGCTGAAAGCTCAGCAGCAGACGCAACAGAGAACGCAACAACAAAATAAACAGAAAGTTCAACAGCAGGCGCAACAAAGGACGCAAGAGCAAGAAAAACAAAGGACACAACAACAAACTCAGCAACAAGCTCAACAACAGGCGCGACAAAGAGCACAACAAAGAGCTCAGCAGCAGGCGCAACAACAGGCGCAGCAAAAAGCCCAGCAACAGGCGCAACAAAGAGCTCAACAACAGGCGCAACAAAAAGCTCAACAACAGGCTCAGCAGCAGGCGCAACAAAGATCTCAACAACAAGCCCAGCAGCAGGCTCAGCAACAAAGAGCACAAGAGCAAAAACAAAAACCTCACCCCCAGGAACCACCAAAACAGCGCTAATCCACCCAGGTTGACAAAAGCATCCGCAAATCAGTTTACGGGTGCTTTTTTGTTTTTAGAGAAACCTCGCGACGGTATTAAAAACAAAAACCGGATACCAATTGTGGAAATCCGGTCTTAATATTATTAGCAACTCAACCAATTACCCAAAGAAAGGACCCAGGATAGTTAAAACGGTGTTCATATCCAAGGGCTCATCAAATGCCTCACAGCCAATATTATAAGAAGTTGTTGATCCGGACGCAGAGGCAAGTGTAGTTACATCAACCCCTCCCTGGGTTATGTTATTTTCTGCCGGATAACCCGAAGTACCGGCTCCATAATTGGTATTAGCAGCAGGAAGGCCGGTATCGTTGTATACACCCGAGCTGCCGGTTATCCATGGTGTGATGGTTACCCCATGGGAGGCCCTGATCTGTCGGATAGCCGAGGCATGCCGTGCTTCAACCGCATGTATAGATAAAACTGAAGTTAAAATTGTTGAATTACCAATCAGGTTGGGCACCTGCCCTTTATAAGCACGAACACCGGTATCTTCGAACACATTGGCAACGGCCATAAATACTTGATAATCTGTCAATACAGTTGGATATGCCCCTTTGGCGGTAAGATCAATTATGGGCATCGGCAGCGCAGCGCTGCCCAATAATGATCTTAAAAATGCGACATGCGCATTTTCGTCGGCCTGAATAACCGCAAATGACGGTATATCAGCTACGGCAATCAAACCCGGTGAAGCCACCCCCTGGTTATAAAAATATGATTCCAGGTACTCAAGTTGCAGTGCAAAATTCAAAACGGTACTTACCTGGGCCGGGGGCGTTTGGCTGTATGCTTTCTTAAATATATTTGAAAAAGCGAAAGGCAAAGCGGCTATGGCTACTTTCGAACCAAAGCTGGTTATGTTTTTAATCGCCTCACGACGTGGGCTCATCCGTTCATGAACTTCGGGATCTACTTTTTCTATTTCGTCTAATATGTTGAATAAATTCATCGCTATTTAATTTAGTATGCTACATAATAACTATAGTTGGCTGCGTTTACCTTGGTTTTGAGAAAAGTATTGACCATTGGCAAAACCTGTGCAATCGCAAGCGAGTTATTAAGGCCGTTTGAGGCTACCACATCACTTCCTGCAAAACTTCCCGGTGTTATCAGGTTACGGATCAATGCTGCATGCCGGGCTTCTACCGACACGATTTTGCCCAACAGGGAAAGGTAATTCGGGTCTTTAAGAAGGTAGGCGGCGCCATCGTAAGCCATCACACCTAAATCTTCAAACGTTTTGGCCCTTCCCAGCACGCTTGCCCGGCTGCTGAAATTGATAGAACTGAAATCGCTTACTAAATCAATTATACCATTGGTTCCGAGAGTGTCTTTTAAAAAATTACGATGCAATATTTCGTGGTCGCGGATTGATGTAAGGTACGATAATTCCATGCTGCTCATACCAGAGTAAGGCGTAAGTACTACCTGGCTATAAAAGGCGACTTCCAATTGTTCCAGTGTATAAGCGTAATTCAATATCCCAAAGTCTCCCGAACCGATATCGGTGGCATGCGGGCCAATTTTTTGGCCTTTGTGGCAGGCGGCAGTTGCTAACAGCCCAACAGATGCCACCCCCACCCCGGCATAACGCAAAAATGATCGTCTTTCCATGTTGTTAATGTCTGCCCGTTCTTGTGTTTCAGTTTTCATAAGTTGTGGTCTTTGTTATATATAGATGATAGCTTATTAGCAGATGATTTATGTTCGACATTATATTTTCTTCAGTACCAATTCTATTTTCAAATTATATGTTACAAGTACTTAATAGAATTGAGTTCATTTATGTTTTAAAAGGCAATGATAAAACGAACTTAATATTTATTGAAATAAAGTTGTGACACGTAGCGAGAATTTGAAAAGTAACAGAAGGCGAAGCAAAACATCTATTCAGATATGATAAGGTATCTATATAAGTGGTAAAAGGTGTGTCGGTATTTTGAAAATTTGACCATAAAAAAAGACCGGAGCACTCTCGCAGTGTTCCGGTCCTACATCTACCTATGAAAACAACCCTTGGGAGGGTATAAGCATTAGTTCAAAAGAAGTGCCAGCTATAAAAAAGGCCCATTTTTAATGAATAAGGCAACATATTTAAATTATGAACTTTGTAACGTAGAAATCATTTCTCAAAAAAAGGGTATAATTTACACGATACCCCTCTATTATAATTAATAATCAACGCTATAATCAGAAACCATTGACCACGAAAGTTGTTACACTTATATGGATTACAACATATATTTATTAGCCACCGATCCGAATAATCCTTGCAGAGACGTGATTCATTCAAGAGACACAAATTTAAAGATCAGGGTTTTTTGCCTGGATCACGAACAATTCAGGCCGGATAACAACGAAATTCAGCTTTTTGGGTTTGCCGATAGTAAATTATTTGCATTCGAAACGATTAATGTGTTGGCAGAAGACGCTTTAGATGTGGTCGGGGCTATTAAATGGTATGCCGATTATATTAACTGCCCTCAAATGGAAATACTACCCGAGGACCCCCGGGACGATCGTCATGAAGCCATGAACTCATAGATAAATTATTAGGTAGAATTTTCGTTTTGTCACCTTAAACCTTTGTTGTATTTTTCTTGTTTTACAAATCACACAAACTGTTCTTTTTCAATATTTTATCCCATATTTATTCTTTTTTTAGTAATCAGGTAAAATCTGACGACAATCATCATTTTTTAAAACAATCAGATCCCATGAAAGATTTCTTTGAAAGCTGGACCGGCATAATTCAACCCTGGTTGTGGAATTTGATTGTTGTCGCTTTAGCCATAATAATTGGCCTTATTGTTAAAAATATAATCAAAACCCTGGTAAGCCTCTATGAAAAACAAAACGATTATTCATTACTCCGGAATATTATCGTTCGCATTGGTAAATCATTGAATTTTTTTGTCGCGCTGTTGGCGCTTAACCTCATGGTTCCTTTAATGGCATTTGAGGGGAAATATTATCCTTTTTTTAATCATGCTTTTAAAATTGCACTGATTATATCATTTTCTGCATTGTTAATCAGCGCGGTAAAAGTTTTTGACGATTATATATATCACACTTACCATCTCAATAAGCCAGACAATCTTAAGGAAAGAAAAATAAGGACCCAACTACAATTCATCAGAAAAGTAGTAATCACCGTTATAGTTTTTATAACTATCGGAGCTATCCTGTTCAGCTTTGATAATGTCCGCGAAATAGGCACAGAATTACTCACTGGCGTAGGTGTAGGCGGTATTATAATAGGCATTGCAGCACAAAAGTCGTTATCAAATTTTTTTGCCGGTTTTCAAATCGCTTTTACTCAGCCCATCAGAATTGATGATGTTTTAGTGGTTGAAGGAGAATGGGGCAATGTCGAGGATATAACGCTCACATATGTGGTTTTAAAAGTCTGGGACCAACGGCGGCTTATACTTCCCATTAATTATTTCATCGAAAACCCGTTTCAAAACTGGACCCGTGTCTCGTCGGATTTAACCGGAATCGTATATCTCTATATGGATTATTCCGTGCCGGTTGATGCTGTAAGACAAGAACTCGACCGCCTCCTGGAAGAAAACAAACTTTGGGATGGACGCCGCAAAGCTGTGCAAGTAACGGATGCCAAAGAAAGAACTATAGAAATACGCGTACTGGTAAGCGCGGAAAACTCATCTAACGCATTTGAACTTCGGTGCTATATCCGCGAAAAGCTTATAAAATTTATAAATGATAATTATCCGGATAGCCTGCCGGTAAACAGGCTATCCATTAACAATTTAAAAGAAAGACTTACTAACGCAGGCAAACAGAATACGCGGTAGTTGTTATATTAGTGAAAATAAACCACCCATATATGAAACCAGCTAAGCTTTTATTTATTTTATCGCTTTGTGCAATTATTTTTGGCTTTACACCAACCAAAGAAAAAGACCATTGGAAAGAGTTGTTCAACGGAAAGGACCTCACCGGATGGGACACTTATATAGGACCGGACCTTGATGAGGCCGGAAAACCCATTAACGGCAATCCCATAGGTATAAATAACGACCCGCGCCATGTTTTTACTATCGTCAAGGAAAACAACGAAAATATTATTCGCATTTCAGGTGAAAGCTGGGGCGCAATATCAAGCAAAAAGGAATACGAAAACTATCACCTTCAGCTGCAATTTAAATGGGGCGCACTTTCGTGGGGACAAAAAAAGAATAAAAAGAAAGATAGCGGCTTGCTATATCATTCAGTTGGCAAATATGGTGCAGACTATGGCGCATGGATGCGGTCGCAGGAATTTCAGATTGAAGAGGGTAATTGCGGCGACTATTGGGGAGTCGCCGGCGGTGCGGCTGATATACCTGTAATTAAAAAATCGGAAACCGACTATATTTACAACGCACAGGGAACGCTACTTACTTTCAGCCAGGGCAGCAAACAAGGGAGGCACTGTATAAAGGAAGGCGACGCAGAAAATCCTTTGGGCCAATGGAACACACTCGACCTTTATTGCCATGGCGATACAAGTATACATATTGTAAATGGCAAGGTGATGATGGTGTTATATCACAACAGACAACTCGAAACCGGACAGGAATTGCCGCTTATAAAAGGGAAAATACAAATACAGTCTGAAGGTGCAGAGGTGTATTACAGGCAAATAAAAATACAACAGATTGACAGGCTACCCTCGGAGTTTATTAAATAAAATTAAGGATAGAGATTATGCCAATACGGCTTCTGCTTCGCGGCCAGCAAACACAAACGGCTTTACGCGCTCTTTTAAAAACAATATCACCTCTTCGTCAGAGTTGAAGCGATCTCCGATGTTGACAAAATTTTTAGCTAAAAGATCATAGCGTTTAAACATTAAACACAGCCAAACAGCAACATAATCTATCTTGCTAAATACCGCAGCGCTGTTTAAAGAATAGTTGTCAACCGTTTTAAGGAAATATACAGGGTGTTCGGTCCAGTGCATCGTTTGTTTTATATGATGAACAACATGATACCCATCGTTCCAGCATAGTCGGTTATACCTGGAGTTTATACAGGTTATGCTGTTTTTGTATGGGTTTGAGGGATCATCCTGGTCAATAAACGCATGTTGTACCCAATTTCCCATCATAGCAACGAACCTGTAAAAAAAATATGGAAAAATAAACACGGCTGCCGTTGCCTGCCAGTTTACCAGGCACATTAAAACACTAAATATTATAAACAAAGCCTCGCCCTGCCAGGCCCCGTTCATTAGTTTTTTCCTTTTTCGCTTTTTAAAATAGGCAACCAGGGTTAAAACGCCCGAGAACATAAACCTGCCCCAATAGGACAAAAAGTCCTTGAAAGAGTCACGTTGATAGGGCATCGTCGAACTTTCGTCCTCTTCTAAATTATTTTCGGCGTGGTGCATACCAACATGATGTGAATAGTAAGTGTCGGCCATGTGCCCAAAAAAAGGCGCCATAAGCCACGGAAGGAATTTATTGAGGTAATCAAACTCTTTCTTGAATAATACCCGATGTGCAGTACAATGGAACATAAGGGCAAACCTCCCCAGGAAAAAAATCACAACAACGAGCATATAAATAAGTGCCGCCGTAACCCACATCCAGCCGGATAAAGCATTCGTGTACAATATCGCCGCGAAGGGGATTAATAAAAATATAATTTTAAAAATGAAATACATAAATGGCAGGTCGCGCTCGTCACGAAGGTATTTCAAAAGATGTTTGTCAATCCAGTTATATTTGCTCGGCTTAAAAAATAGAGGATCGGTAATCTCATTACAAAAGGATTTCATTAGTTACATTTTTAATAAATAGTATAAGGGAATACGAATGCGGGGGACATTCGCGAAGTATAAAGGTATGGTATTTAATTTGACAATATTGTTACAAAAGTCTTTTTCTGTTACTCTGATGCGACATTTCAAAGTCTCACTTTTATTTGATCAGCCTCGTAAAGATTATTTCTTATATTTAATCGATACTAACCAATTTAATCCTGTATTTAATTAAACAGCTACCTGAAGTATGAAAACTATCGCTCTCATCTTTATTTTATTTATTAATTATTCTCTGGCCGTGGCGCAAACAACTATTCCGCTTTACAAAGACAGCATACCCAATTCAAAACCGACTATCGACAGGGAAGAATCGGTGACAACAGATGGCATACTACGAATAAGTAAGATAAGCCGCCCCGCTTTAACGATATATGAGCCCGATAAAAAGATCAAAAACGGAACAGCTATTATCATTTGTCCGGGCGGTGGCTATTCTATCGAAGCTGCAGGGCACGAGGGCTCCGACGTCGCCATGAAATTTACAGAGGCGGGTATCACGGCATTTGTTTTAAAATATCGCATACCCGACGACTCTACTATGATAAGCAAGGAGATTGGGCCACTACAGGATGCGCAAAGGGCGATACAATTAGTTCGCGAAAATGCCAAGGCTTATGGTATTAAGAAAAACAAAATAGGACTAATGGGTTTTTCAGCAGGCGGTCACCTGGCCTCAACTGCCGGGACTCATTTTAAACACGCTTATATCGATAATCCTAAAAATACAAGCTTAAGGCCGGATTTTTTGATTTTGATTTACCCGGTGATAAGTTTTAACGATAGCATAGGCCATATCGGTTCACGTAATCAGTTGCTAGGGAAAAACCCTTCAGAAGAAAAAATAAAGGAATACTCCAATGAGTTGCAGGTAACTCAGGATACTCCCCCTGCTTTTTTGGTGCAGGCAAAGGATGATCCTGTAAAATACCAGAATTCTACTGTTTTTGCACAGGCGTTGCATGATCATGGTGTTGTTGCCGACGTATATTTATATGAAAAAGGTGGACATGGTTATGGAATGAACAATAAAAGCAGCATCGTTAAATGGATGGACCTTGTTGAGGAGTGGTTAAAGAAAATGAAATTTGATTAATCCCCGCGTCCCATACTCACAAAATTTAACCCGTATGTTTAAAAGCATTATCCTGGTAGCGTTTTTCTTAATATCGACAGCGTTTGCTACTGATTTAAAACCGGGTTTATTGACCTGCGAGTATAGAGAAAACCCATTGGGCATCGATATCAAAAAACCCGGATTTACCTGGACATTGTCATCACCAAAACGTAACGAAGTACAGTCGGCGTATGAAATTATTGTTAGTGATAACGAAACAGCTATTAATCAATTAAAAGGAGATATGTGGAGCAGCGGAAAAGTTACAGGCTCCGGTGCTATCCAAATTGAATATAACGGTCTCTCCTTATCTTCCTATACAAAATATTATTGGCGGGTCAGGGTGTTTGATGAACATGGAATTGTTTCTGATTGGAGTTAAGTGGCTTTATTTGAAACGGCCGCACTCGACGCTACAGATTGGAAAGCAAAATGGATTGATGATGGTCGACCTCAGTTTAAAAACGATTGGGATTTTTATAAAGACGATCCGATGCCACTGTTTAAAAAGAAAATAAAGGTTGTTAAAAAGATAACCTCAGCAAGCTTGTATATCAGCGGATTGGGGTATTACGAGGCTTATTTAAATGGAACTAAAATCGGCAACAATGTGCTTGATCCCGGCTTTACAAGTTATAGGAAACAAGTTTTATATACCACTTATGATGTTACCGGCCAGGTAAAGAAAGGCAATAATATTTTGAGTATTATGCTGGGCAATGGCTGGTATAATCCATTACCTATTCAGTTGTTCGGCCAGTTTAACTTGCGTAATGTACAGCAAACCGGTCGACCGGCGGTAACGGCGCAGGTACTGATTAAATACGTCGATGGAACTGCGCAATGGGTGGTAACAGACTCGACATGGCACACTGCCACCGGCCAGATAATTTTTAATAACGTTTACCTGGGTGAACATGACGACGGCCGTTTAACGCGTGATGATTTTTTTACCAATAACCTTTCGGGATGGAAAAGCGCAGTAATTACCAATGGACCTGACGGCCGGCTATCAGCGCAAATGCAGCCTCCCATAAAAATCACCAGAATAATAAAACCGACTGGAATAATCGAAGTAGGGAAAGATACCTTTATAGTGGACATGGGGCAAAACTTTGCAGGTGTGACCCGCATTAAAGTAACAGGTCCCAGCGGAACTAAAATAAAACTTCGATATGGTGAAGAGCTGTTTGCTGATGGAAGGCTGAATTATTTCACTTCAGTTACCGGGCAAATTAAAGAACAATGGCATCTTACTGGCGGACCGGGATCGCCGAAAACAGCATGGCAGGAAGACAGCTATATATTAAGCGGTAAAGGAGTTGAAGAATGGTACCCGCGGTTTACTTTTCATGGTTTCAGGTATGTGCAAATTACAGGCTGGCCGGGGAAACCCACATTAAATGACATAGAAGGTTTGAGAATGAACGCTGACTTGACTCAGAATGGTTCCTTTTCCTGCTCCAATGAAATGTTTAACCACATTCATGAGGCCATACAATGGACGTTTCTGAGTAATGTTTTTAGCGTCCAGTCTGATTGCCCGGCAAGGGAAAAAATGGGTTATGGCGCCGATATGGTAGTTACCTCGCAGGCCTATTGCTATAATTACAATATGGCCAACTTTTACAGGAAATCAATTAATGATTTTGCCAACGACCAGTGGCCCGACGGCGGGATAACCGAAACAGCACCTTATACGGGTATCTACTCCGAGTCAGCAGGCGGACAATCGGGCTCACCGGGCTGGCAGCTGGCTTTCCCGTACTTGCAAAAACAACTATATGATTATTATGGCGATAAACGGATAATTGCCGAAAACTACCCTGCCCTTGTTAAACAAGTAGATTTTTTGCAGTCCAGGGCTTATGAAAACCTTTTCGAGCATGAAATAGGTGATCATGAAGCGCTTGATCCGAAACCAATAGCCTTTGACGCTTCCTTATTTTATTACCATCACATTCAGCTTGCCGCAGACTTTGCAGGAATATTAGGTAAAACACAGGATTCAATAAAATATGCCGTACTGGCTGATAAAATTAAGCATGCAATCGTAGCAAAGTATCATATCCCCGGCACCGGCCGTTTTGATAATGCTACCCAGGGTGCGCAACTCTTTGCCTTATGGTATAAGCTACCTTTCGATAAGCAACTGGCTTACAAAGCATTGGTGAGCGAATTTGAACGGCATAATTTTCATTTATCAACCGGCATTTTCTCAACAAAAATGCTTTTTGATGTATTGCGGGAAATGGACCAAAATGAAATTGCTTATAGAATTGCGAATCAAAAGGATTTTCCGGGATGGGGTTATATGCTATCAAAAGGCGCCACCACACTATGGGAAAGCTGGGCAGCTTCGGATAATGTGTACTCGCAAAATCATCCCATGTTCGGGTCAATTGATGAATGGTTTTACAAATCACTTTTGGGCATAAATGAAGCGGCCCCCGGATTTAAAAAGATCATCATCAAACCACAACCGGCCGGTGATTTAACATGGGCAACAGGCAATTACTATTCGGTATCAGGGAATATAATCAGCGAATGGAAAATAGAAAATAGCTTCTTTAACCTGCATGTGGTTATTCCGGCAAATACCACTGCTGAAGTTTGGATAGCTGCGAAAGAAAAAACTGCCACTACCGAACACGGACAACCCGTAGAAAAAATGGATGGCTTTAAAGCGATGAAGTACGTGGATGGATATTGGATTATTGCGGTCGGTTCGGGGGATTATAATTTTAGGAGTTTGTGGAAATGAATCGCTTTAAATTAATATGTAATCTTATTGAGAGTCGTTTATTGCATAAAACCTGTAATTTAAGTAATTTTACTTTTAACATAAGTACGGTGAGAACTGTCTATCAAATTTTTCGCAACGGTTTCATAGTTAAATAGTTTAGATTATGCTTACAATACATCCGCAATATATTAAAGATGCTGAGGGCAATAAGTCATTGGTAGTGCTTTCTAAAGAAGAATTTGACATGATTCTTGAGGAACTGGAGGATTTAGAAGATGTTCGCATTTATGACGAAGCAAAAAAAAGAGAACAGGTTTTCGTAGATGCCGAAACAGCTTTTAAGCAAATTGATGCCGACAGAAAAAAGCATGTATAGCGTCAAAATTGAAAAAGAAGTAGAAAAAACGCTGCAGAAAATTAACGAACCTTATTTTTCAAAAATCAAAACCGCCATTCTTAATCTCGCACACGATCCCAGGCCATATGGTTACAAAAAACTGAAGGGCAGAGATGGTTACCGTATTCGCATCGCTGATTATCGCATCATTTATGACATATTTGATGATGTACTTGTAGTTCAAGTTATCGGGCTCCGTCATAGGAGAAACATTTATGAATAATATATAACGCTTATATGACTTGCAGTCGTCTTGCGTGTGTTCACCAACAATAGGCATTGCTGGACTAGGTCACCGTGCTATCCTCTTTTCAACCCATAATTTTCCAAAATGGGATCAATCGATGCATCATCAAGTTCAACTTTTTTGAGTATTGATATAACTGTATCTAAATCTTTTTCTTCAATGGCGTTGTCGAACTTATCCATCAAACCACTTATATATAATCGTTCATTCACCGTCATTCCTAAATATTTGCCTTCCATAATTAAAATGCAGGGTGCGTGCGTTATACTCGAAGAAAATTCTATGTCGCTAACAATCTCCTTCTTCCCAAATCTACAATATAGCCGATAATTATTACACAGTTACAACATTTTACCTACCAATCCATTAAATTTTTTCCATACCTTTTCCTTGACTTTTTACTACCTGTTATTCAACCCGATACAATCATGGCAACAGTTTCATTGAGCAGTTCCGAAGGTAAATGGATTATGGTTTCGGCTATACTGGCTTCGGCCATGGCGTTTATTGATGCTACCGCACTTAATGTCGTTTTATCGGCTTTGCAGCACAGCCTGCATGCAACCGGCGCCGATTTATTCTGGCTGTTAAATGCCTACCTGTTGATGCTGGCATCTCTCATACTGATAGGCGGCTCACTGGGTGATAAGCTTGGCCGCAAAAAAATATTCATGACGGGGATTTTTATTTTTATCATCGGCTCTGCTGCTTGTGGCTTCGCTCCCGATGTTACTTTTTTAATCATATTCCGGGTAATACAAGGCATTGGCGGCGCGTTGATGATTCCAGGGAGTTTATCCCTTATCTCCTCCTCCATTGATGAAAAGGAAAAAGGAAAGGCAATTGGTACATGGTCGGCTTTTACAACGGTGGTAACTATTGGCGGCCCGGTGCTGGGTGGCGCATTGGCTGATGCCGGCCTTTGGCGCTATATTTTTTTTATAAATGTGCCAATAGGCTTAGCAGCTATTTTTATGCTGTGGACGAAGGTTAAAGAAAGCAAAGATGAAGAAAGCGATAAGTCCATTGATTTCCCCGGCGCAATTTGCATAGCCGTCGGCCTGGCCTGCTTAACCTTCGGCTTTTTACGCATCCCGGCTATAGGTTTCAATGATTGGGAAGTTCGTTTAGCGTTAGCCGCCGGAATATTCTTGCTTACCGCGTTTATACTGATCGAAAAGAACGGCAAACATCCCATGATGCCTTTACATTTATTCGCCAATGCCACATTCAGCGGTGCAAACCTGTTAACCTTCTTTTTATATGCAGGGCTTGGCACCGGTATGTTGTTTCTTTCCTTAAACCTGGTACAGGCGCAGGGATATTCGCAATTGCAATCCGGCCTTACATTTTTGCCGTTTACGCTGCTGATGATCACGATTGCACGTTTTGCAGGCGGTCTTGCTGATAAGTACGGGCCCAGATGGTTACTTATCATCGGCCCGGCAACTGCCGGTTTAGGTTTGTTGATATTATCATTCATAAAACAAACCAACGGCCCTTCTGATTACTGGACCACCTTCTTCCCCGGAATTTTGGTCTTTGGTTTAGGTATGTCGCTTACTGTTGCGCCACTTACGGCAAGCGTTATGGGCTCTGTACACAGCAATTTTTCCGGAACTGCTTCGGGCATTAACAATGCATTAACCCGGGTTGCCAATGTTTTCGCGAATGCTATTTTTGGTGCGCTGGCGGTTTTGTTTTTTTCCGGTTCATTGCAGCAACAGATGAATACAAAACCATTTACCGTTAAGGATAAACAAGTAATTATGGCGCAAGCTATTGATCTCGGCAATGCAAAAGCCCCGGTATCTATGGCTCCAGCCGATAAAACCATCGTTGAAAAATACTACCGGATGGCATTTGTTGATACCTATGGCCAAATAATGCGGATATCGGCAGCACTTGGCTTTTTAGGTGCCTTGATGGCCTTTATTTTTATAAAGGATAGCGGTATAAAAAGCAGGCAACAACAATAAAAAAACACTTTGCCCCGTTGAAGCTTTTTGTGAAACATTTGTGTCACAAATCCTCTGAATCTTAGTCTTAGTTATAAATACCGCCAATAATTAAAACCGTCGTAAAATGGAAAACACAAAACAACACCGTGGTGGTAAGCTATTCACATGCTTATTTACACTCTCATTTATTTTAATGGGTCTTTTTGCAATCAATCCCGTAAGCGCCAGGCCCGCAACAGTAAAAATGGCTACAATTGAAATCCCACTCAGCGCTTTTGAGGGCATCTATCAAAACAAAGTAAATACCTTTGCCTATTTCAAAGTTACCGCGGTAAACAATACCTTGGTTGCCAAACAAATTGAAGGTAACCAGCAATTTGTTTTAACGCGTAAGTCGGAACTTGCTTTTGAAATGAAAGACGGCGACGGCGATGAAACCATTCCGGTAGCTTTCTTCAAAAACGATGCGGGCGAAATTGCCCAGGTAGTGGTTGCAGGCAACGATACCTGGAATAAAGTTAAAGAGTATGTACCTGTAAAAGAAGTAAAGCTTTCCGCCGATCAGCTTAAAGCGTTTGCGGGTAAATATGAGTTCAAAGAAAAACCGGGAACGTTTTTGCAAATTACCCCTACTCCTACTGGCCTCACACTTAAACAACTATGGGACGACAGAGAAATTAACTTTATAGCAATATCCGACGTTGGTTTTTTGAATAAGGAAATGGCCTTCCCGCTAAAGTTTACAAAGGATAAAGATGGCAATGCCATAAAGGTATTGGCCTTTAACAGGGATAGCTGGGATAAGGTAAAGGAATAAAGAAAGTAAAGAAAAACTTATGGAAAATAGTAAATCCTTCAGCTTCTACTGAAGGGTTTTTATTTAAAAGGGAATTTTATTTGTATGTTAATTACCATTACAGCCTATTCACGGTTACTGAACCTCGATTAGTTATCTAGCTTATTAAGATAATAATTATTAATTATCCTCCTCAATTTCATGGCCTCTATTTCTTTCTCCACGCTGTTGCAGGTGAAAACAGCCACGCCCAATTCAGATTTCAATTCGTATTGTAATGTTAAATTAAGCAGGTTTGTTTCCCAGTTATAAATATCCACGTAGTCATTAGGCTTATTTGCAAATAAGCCATATGTGGTTAGAAAATTGCGTAAAACCTTATAACCATCTTTCTTTTTAAAAAAAAGATAAATGTTAACCACCTTATCCTTATATGTCCGGATCGCGACTAAATCAAAGTATAGGTCCCTGCCTAATTTCAAAATGGCGGTATCTTTATAAGCGTACTTTAAGCAACTATCCGCATCAAATATCCTGTCGTTATCAAGATAAGTAAGTTTATAGTCAGGTATCGAGGATATTTGTGATCCTAAAATGATCGGGCCAAAGCCGTTGGCAGCCTTTAAATATTCAATTGAACCTTCCTTTATCGATTGAGAAAAACCAACAACCGGCAGAAGTATTGAAATTATAATCAGTAACCTTAGTTTAAACAAAATAATATAGAGAGAATTTAGCCGCATAAAATTTGCAGCTGAAAGATAATAATATTTCGAGCAGATTTGAAAATATTATCGGTTAAAATAAATTATCAGCAATGTTACTCTATTGCAATTTGAAGCTTGATTCAGTTCTTTTTATTAAAACCTGCGACAGTACTTGCCAGTTTTGGTTAACGCTGTTTGAGAAAAAGTATAGATTGTCTTTATTCGTCACCACAATAGCTGGTTGCTGTGCAATTAAAACAACGTCGCCGGTAACCTCGATAAGTGACTCTTTAAGCGATTGAAAAAGATCGGGATTAAAGTTTTGTTTCGACTTGAAATTGAACACCACATTTAAAGGGGCCTTGGCAGCCGGACCGCCCAAATCAAGAACCGCAGTGGTATCGTTGTATATTTTGATATCGTAAATGCTGTCTACTACAACAACTTTCTCGCCAACATGATTAGAAACACGGTTTGCCCTGATGGCGTGCTGAGCTGAAACGTTTAACGAAACGAGCAAAGCAGCAGAGAGGAAATAAATGGCCTTTTTCATATCAGTAAAATTTAAATCAGATAGATGATTATAAATATTAAACCTCACCCTTATACGAAATGGGTTTTAATAGGTTTCAGTGAATTGATGAATTTTTTGTGTGGGGTCTAAAAGAAGATCATGAAACAGGAATTTCAAATTGTAATTACCTTTAGTATAATGATTTAAATAACGAACTAATAATAAAAAAACTGAGTCTAATATTTCCATGAATAAAATATTAGACTCAGCAAATTTACCGATGACTCAAAACTCACCTCAAATCAACGGTTTCAACGCCTTTGTGCTCTTTTACATCAAAGCTGAAAGTATTATTAGTCACTGGTGCGTTGCCAGTAAAGTTTCGTAAAGTATAAGTGTAGTGGCTGCCGTTTTTATCGAAAATCAGCGCGCTGTAAATTTGTTTTTTTGCTTTATCAATCAACAGCCGAACTTTAAAAAATGGCTTTTGAATATCTTCGGGGGTAAGGTCAATTTCCTGGCAAATCCCAACAGCGGCCTTAATCTCACCATTATAAATGTATTTATAGCCATGCTCATACATGGTAAATATTTTGGCCGGATTAAAGCCTTCTTCACTATTATCTGCATTATTTATCTGCACCTCGTTATCTTTTTTCAGATAAGTCCATTGGGTTTTTCCATCACTTATTATTTCCTGCTCAATAACAGGTTTAGAAGCCGTACCTTGCGCATACATAGATACCCTGAATTTATTGACTTTCGGTTTAGCAATGAGTGTCCCGCTTTGGGTTATTTTCTCGCCGGCCTGCTGGTTATCAATGGTCAGGTCAAAATCGGTCTTTAACACTTCATACGAGCGGTATTTCTCACTTACTTTGCTTAAGATAGCTTTCGCAGATGCGTCCTTTTGGGCAAATGAAACAGTGGCAGTGATTGATGTTAGTATTGAAAATAAAAGCAGCTTTTTCATGGAATATTTTGTCTGAGCCAGGACTCTTAGATTAAGGATGATATGACTATTTGACCTTTTTAATGTTGAACGGTTTAACGATCGCAATAATTTAACAATATTAACAATCTGTTTGACTCTGACATTCTAAAATCTATCAATCCTAAAAATCTCAGTTCAGACGTTTTTAATTTGGATTCTGTTTTTGAAGCACTTCCAGGTGCCTTTCAAGACTATACTCATCCGGGTATAAAACTTCGCGGGCTTTGCTGCCTTCAAACGGTCCAACTATGCCTGCAGCTTCCAATTGATCGATAATTCTACCAGCGCGGTTGTAACCCAATTTCATTTTACGCTGTATCAACGAGGTGGAACCCTGCTGGTGCATCACAATCAAGCGTGCAGCCTCCTCAAACATAGGGTCGCGGTTGTCTGGGTCATATTCTTTCGAGCTACTGCTTTCCCCTTCTCCAACATATTCGGGCAGTAACATAGCCGAAGGGTAACCACGCTGATTGCCTATAAAATCGGATATCCGTTCAACTTCGTGTGTATCTACAAACGCACACTGCAAACGTATCAGGTCACTGCCTGTGGAAAGGAGCATATCCCCCCGTCCTATCAGCTGATCAGCGCCGCCGGTATCTAATATAGTGCGCGAGTCTATTTTCGATAACACCCTGAATGCAAGCCTTGAAGGGAAGTTAGCTTTTATAGTACCCGTAATAATGTTAACTGATGGGCGCTGAGTAGCAATTACCAGGTGAATCCCCACCGCACGGGCCAGCTGGGCAATACGCGCTATAGGCATTTCAACTTCTTTACCGGCTGTCATCATCAAATCGGCGAACTCATCGATCACCAATACGATAAAGGGCAAATAGCGATGGTTTTCGGGATCGCTTATTTTGCGGTTTACGAATTTTTGATTGTATTCTTTAAGGTTACGCACCTGGGCATTCTTCAACAGGTCGTAACGCTGATCCATCTCAATACATAACGAATTGAGCGTATTTACAACCTTTTTTGTATCTGTTATAATAGCGTCGGCTTCGTCAGGTAGCTTAGCCAAAAAGTGGCGTTCTATTTTTCGGAAAAGTGTTAATTCTACCTTCTTCGGGTCGACCAATACAAACTTCAGTTCGGACGGGTGCTTCTTATAGAGCAAAGAAACCAATATAGCATTAATGCCAACCGATTTTCCCTGCCCGGTAGCACCTGCAACCAGCAAGTGTGGCATCTTAGCCAAATCAGCTATAAACACTTCGTTGCTGATCGTTTTGCCAAGCGCGATTGGCAGGTCCATGGTTGTGTTCTGATATTTTTCGGTGGAAAGTACCGACTTCATCGAAACCATTTCCGGGTTTTGATTAGGTACTTCAATACCAATGGTTCCTTTGCCGGGCATTGGTGCAATAATGCGTATTCCTAATGCTGCCAGGCTTAACGCTATATCGTCTTCCAGGTTCTTAATTTTTGAAATACGAACGCCCGGCGCCGGAATTATTTCATACAAGGTTACCGTGGGGCCAATAGTCGCCTTAATCTTATCAATTTCAATATTGTAATGGTTCAACGTTTCAACAATTTTGTTTTTGTTGGCGCCCAGTTCGTCTGAATTTACGTTTATCTTATTTGAACCATAATTTTCCAACAGGTCAAGCGTAGGGTATTTATACGATGCCAGTTCGAGCGTATGGTCATAAACACCAAACTGGTTAACAAGGTTTTTCGCCTTATCGTCATCCGTTTTCTCAATATTTAGAACTGAGGTAGGGCGGGTAACGCCAATTGTTAAAGGAATTTCATTTTCGGTTCCGGCACTATACCCCTTACTGTCAGGATCAGGTGTCAACACTACCGGTTCATGAAATATGGGATTCTGTTCTAACAACTGGTCTTCACGGGCGCCGTTCTTAAGTGCGTTTCCAAGAACGTCCTTTCTTGTACGTCCGGGCCATTCAAGAGGCAACGACTGTTCTTCCTCCTCAATATCATTACCGGCATGAGCAATATCGTCAACGGGTGTTGTTTCTACACCACGGGTAACCCTTCGTTGTGGCAGTTTAAAGTCAATATTATAGGCAATTACCAATATAGCAAGCGCAGCAAATATTAAAACACCGCCCGTGCCAGACTGCCCTATTTGGGCATCGAGCAAGCGGTTACTCCAGTAACCAAACCCGCCTTCAAGATAATTGGGGGTATCCGATATAAACGCATGGGCAAAACCGATGCCGACAGAAAAAAAGATCAGGAAGAAAAATGAATAAGCAAGGGCTTTGTTAATTGAAACCAGCCTTACGCGAAACAGTAGCCGGTATCCAAGGATAAAAAAAACAAAAACAAACGTAAACGAAGCTATTCCAAACCATTCAAAAATAAACTGGTTTGAAAGCAGGGCGCCGAGTTTGCCCGCCCAATTTTCAATAACAGCGCTTTTAACGCCGTTCTCCATCAATTCCTGGGTGGTTTTAAATAGGTTGCTCCAGCCCCCATTTGCTGCCGAAACATAACTTTGATCTTCCTGCCAGGTAAACAGGTAAGAAGTGAAAGCGATTAGAAAATAAACTGATAATAACAGCGAAAACAAGCCTGAAATTTTAATCAACTGGCTGTACTTCTGGCTAAAAGGGCTTGAATCTGCCTCCTTTTGCTTTACTGTCCGCTCCCTTTCAACTTTTGAAGAGGATTGGCGGGGCTGATCCTCCTGTTTGAAACTATTTGACTTAAATTGATTTCCCTTTACCGGCATCCTTATGTAACCCTGATATTTTACAAATATAAAGTTTATAGATTAAACAACTTATTTAGGTCGATAATTTAAATTTTTAGTAATATTGGGGTCCGGTAGCCAAAAGAATTTAAAAAATTAACTAAAATTCACATTGCTGATATTTTATGTTAGTATATTTTTACTATAAAGATAACTCATGAGTATTGAGAAACTGGAACTGTATATTACAACTGCCGATTTTGATAGTCTGGAGGCCTTGTTAAATCAAGACCCAATGCTGGCAAAAAGTCGTACCAGCCAGCACATTTCACCGCTCATACTTTCATGTTATTACAAAAAAGCTGAGATTACCGAACTACTGTTAAAATACCTGGATCAGATATCCCTTTTCGAGGCGGCAGCCACGGGGAAATTTGTTGAGGTTACCCATTTGGTTTACACCAATCCGGAAGCTATAAATTTTTATGCAGAAGATGGATTTACACCGCTCGGATTGGCCTGTTATTTTGGCCATTACGAAATTGCCCGCTACCTTGTATTAAAAGGCGCCGACGTTAACCTGCCATCAAACAATGGTTTTAATGTTTATCCGTTGCACTCTGCCGTCGCAGGCAATTATTTTGACATTGCCCGCATGCTGTTAGAAAACGACGCGCAAATTAATGTAAAGCAGCAAGCGGGAGCTACTCCGTTACATTTAGCGGCGCAAAACGGCAATATCGATTTATTAATTCTGCTGCTGGAAAATGGAGCGGATGTAAATATCCGCATGGAAGGTGGTAAACTGGCCGCTGATTTGGCAATGGAAAAAGGCTTTACAGAAATTGCAGAAGTTTTAGCCTGACAAGGAAATCCAGACGTATCAAAAAAAGAAGCCGGAAATCTCTTTCCGGCCACCTAACCAATTTTTATTAAACATTAAACTAAACTAAAACTTGCTGATTTATACGGAATTACAGTATTAAAAGTTATCGAATTATTATAATATTTGTAAATAAAAAAATTCCCTGGCCTCGCGCTAAGGAATTTCTTGATTTGATAAATTATTGATGAGCAGGGCGCTCAATGAATACCTTTATACGATTATTACCCTTCGAAGTTTCGGTTTTTTGATATTTTGAAAAATTTAGTTCCTTAAAAACAGCTATGCACGGATCATTTTAACGCTCTGTTTAAGCTAAAAATTTCATTCTCATCTACTTGTCTGAAAATTAGGAAGTAATATCTCAAGCTTACAGCCGACGACGTTCCGACCAGCCAATTATTTAATATAATTCCTCAAAATTATGGAGTGGGCTTATTGTAGAAGTATTTATTTTCCTAAAATATTTATTCTTAACATATTAGTTTACACAGTACAATATGGAATATTCCGATAGTTAAATATTTTACCCCGTTGTTGAAATCGCGGGTTAGAAGGAAAAGAAATAGTCTTTGTACTGGTGCTTGTCGGATAAACAAGACTCGGCATAGTCGAGAGCGCCGCCTTTTTGCAGCTCATCAAGTTTTCGTTTTATTGGTAAGTAGTTTACGTCAGCAGGGATATCCAAAGCGAAATATTTATTTATTTTTTGCGATTTGCATCCCAGTTCTTCCAAAATTTCACGTACAACGTCTACATCATATCCGTCATCCATGATGATAACATGCACGGTTGAATTCCCTGAGAATTGAATTGTTTTGCGATAGGTTAGCACTCCTTCCGACGCTTTAAATTCAGCCCAGACTATATCGCCAGACGCAACCTTCGGAATGTAAAAAGGCACACTCCCTAGTTTGAAATATCCTTTTTCAGCATCAACAATTTCGGCCAATATTGTTTCTGCAATTTCGTCCTCCAGGATTTCGCTAAAAGTGCGGAACAATATTTTTACTGAACTGTCTTTGGGCACCGGCACGTAAATATTAAATTATAAAGTTTTATCAATTATAACCTGAGATATATTTTGTTCCTGTCTAATATCTTTCCAAAAGACCAGCAAACCAACATGTAACAAATGGCAAATAATAACGAGCCGATAGCGCCCGGAGCTATAACCTGGAAAAGCACCTGGTTTATCCAGCCGTAAGCATTTGCATTACTGTTTATATTGATCATAAAAAGTATCACCACAAAAAGCTCGGAAAATAAATAAACTGGTAGCGGATTCTTGCCCACGGTTGTAAAAAAAGCTGTCCAGTTGCCTCTGTTCCAATTTAGTATTTCGATAATATAAATTAATGACGATATGATAACCAGGTCGATGCCTACGGTTAATAGAACAAAGGGGCTTGTCCATAACTTTTTACTTATCGGGAAGGTCATGTTCCAGCAAAGCGCGATGAAAATAAACAAAAATCCATACAGCATTAATTTTGAAATGGTCTCGTACCCTTTTCCTTTTTCCTGTATAAATTTTCCGGCGTAATAACCGCAAATCACGTTTACAATTGAGGGTAGCGTACTCAATATACCCTCCGGCTCAAATGCAAGACCTTCGCCATGGTACATATGAGCATCACCAATGATCCATTTGTCAAGATAGGTCCCTGCGTTGGTTAACATGCCATACGGTGCAGTCGGATCACCGTAAATAAGTAATAAAAACCAGTAAACAAATAAAAGCAGTATGCTGATTACTATAATGGTAGTTTTTGAAGAAATAAAACGGATCATCAACGCAGCAAAAAGATAGCAAAGGGCGATGCGTTGCAAAACACCAACAATACGTGTTTGGCTTAACGGTGATAAATGCCAGCCTGCTGCATCATGTTTCACAAATGGGAACCACGACATGAGGTAACCAAACAAAAAGATCAGAGCAGCACGTTTAAAAACTTTTATCAGAAAAGAAGAGTTACTTTGCGTGAAGTACTTCTTCATTGAAAAGCTCATGGCGTTGCCCACTGCAAATAAAAAAGAAGGGAAAACGAGATCAGTGGGTGTAAAACCGAACCAGGTTGCGTGCTCAAGCGGGGCAAATGGAGCCGCGCCGCTCCCGGGGGTATTGACAATAATCATAAAACAAATCGTCATTCCGCGGAATACATCCAGCGAAAGGAACCGCTCGGCATTTTTCTCCATAATCAATAATCGGGGCTTAATTGAGGCTACAATATAGGGTTAATTGAAATAAAAACATATTTCTACTGTAGAATGTTGAAGGGGTTGTAGTAGTTGCAAGAATTCGGCTTTACTGACTTTCGGACTTTCCGACTTTTCTGACTTCACTGTCTTAAAAAATTTCTATTTTTGAAAGTCATGCTAACTATAACCAATCATACGCTCGAAAAACTGGAAATGCTGTTAAAAACCGCAGGCTACAGAGTGCGTTATGAAAAAGGAAATTTTAAAACCGGCGCCTGCTTATTGCAAAGCAGCCGCATGGTTGTTGTTAATAAGTTTTCGGACTTGGAAAGCAAGATAGCGGCAATCAGTGAATTGCTGCGCGACCTTGACGTTGATTATAACTTACTCGACGACAAGCAACTGGTTTTTTTACAACAGATCAAACAAACAAAACTGGACCTGTGACCATAACTTTTTTAGGTACCGGAACTTCGCAGGGCGTGCCTGTAATAGCGTGCAACTGCGAAGTTTGCACTTCGGCAGATCCAAGGGATAACCGTTTACGGTCTTCTATTTTAATTGAGGGGGAGGGCAAAACAATTGTTGTTGACTCAGGACCCGATTTCAGGTACCAGATGTTAAGGGCCAAGGTACAACACCTCGACGCTATCGTATTTACACATGAGCATAAGGACCATATTGCGGGCCTTGATGATATAAGGGCTTTTAACTACAGGCAAAAAGCTCCTATCGACATATACGCCAATTTGCAGGTGCAAAACGCCCTCCAAAAGGAATTTCACTATGTTTTCCAGGATTTTATTTATCCGGGTATCCCCGAAATAACTATTCACACTATCGATTTAAAACCGTTTAAAATTGGAAACATTGGTTTTACACCCATTGAGGTACTACATTATAAATTGCCGGTATTAGGTTTCAGGATAAACGATTTTACGTACATAACTGACGCTAAAACTATCTCGGAGGTCGAAAAGGAAAAAATAAAAGGATCAAAAATACTTGTGATTAATGCATTGCAAAAACAGACACACATATCGCACTTCACACTCGATGAAGCAATTGCCTTTGCTGAAGAAATTGGAGCGGAAAAAACCTTTTTTACTCATATAAGCCATCGCCTGGGGCGACACCAGGATATCGAAAAAGAACTGCCTGAAGGAATTGAACTGGCATACGATGGCTTAAAGCTTATCATCTGAACCTAGATTTCTACCTGTAATTTATTTTTGAGTGGTGTTCGAGAGGGCTAAGCCACTAAGCAGATTTTTTCGAATTCCGGAGATGATGTTATTATTCATACGGTACAGAAATCCTGAAAATCATAGAATCCTGAAAGTAATTATGTATAAAGCATAGCGCAGTGTGTGCGGTCATCCGTTAAAGCGGAGCCGAAATTTTAATTTAGTAAGCGATAACTGAAGGTTTCGCAATTATTAACAAATTAAAAACTGCACTATGCTTAATACAAATTTGCAAAATTCGATTGACTTTAATGGTCAGAAGTTTTACGTAGGACTTGATGTCCACAAGTCGTCATGGGCTGTGACGATTCGCAGTCTGGGTATTCAGGTCGCCCGTTTTACCCAGCCTCCGAGCGCTGAAGGGTTGATGAATTACTTACAGAAGAACTTTCCGGGAGGATGGCATTACTCAGCTTATGAGGCTGGTTTTTGCGGTACAGGTATTCATGAACAGCTTTGTAAACTGGGGATAAATAATATTATTGTACACGCTGCGGATATACCATCTACCGACAAACAGAAAAAGAACAAAACGGATGTACGCGACAGCCGGGCCATCGCCGAATATTTGGAAAGCGGAAAACTTCACGGCATTTATATACTAACACAGGAACAGCAGGAATTACGAAGCTTGTTTCGTTTTCGTGAAAGTAAGGTTGGAGATGTAACCAGGGCTAATAACAGGCTAAAAAGTTTTCTGATGTATTTTGATATAAAAATACCTGAAATGGTTTCAAAAAAGGAATATTTATCATTGAAAGCATTAGCATGGTTGGATCTTGAACTGGGATGCGCCGCAGGCACCATTACTTTACAGCAATATGTTGAAGAGTTAAAATACCAGCGCAAACAACTCTATCAAATCACAAAACAGCTGCGTAGGCAAATACAAGCTATTCATACAACCACGTATAAATGTTTACTTTCTGTTCCTGGTATCGGAGCGGTTACGGCTATGGGCCTGATTGCCGAAATAGCCGACTTCAGCCGTTTTGACGACCCCGATGAATACAGCAGCTTTCTTGGACTATGTCCATGGGAAGACAGTTCTGGAGACACCATTAAAATCAAAGGAATGCAGCCAAGATGTAACTGGCATTTAAGGCCGCTGCTTGTTGAAGCATCGTGGACGGCTATAAAGAAATCGCCGGCATTGTTCGCTTACTATAGTAAACATGCCGGTAAGGACAGTAAAAAAGCAATTTTTAAGGTAGCACGCAAACTGGCCCATATTGCTAAAGCGGTGGCAACAACCGGACAGCTTTACCTGGCAGATTATGCACAAAAAAAGAAACAGGAACAACAAGAGCAAAAAGAAAGGTTTTCTTCAGGAATCACGGAACAGCATATAAACAAACAGCCAGGCAATGTACTTGTAGCATGGCCCGGCTGATATGCTTATCCGGCTGTAATATCCCTGGCAGGTTGCTCCTCAGCAGAGCCTGATTCCGTTTCTTACAGCATAATAAATGTACAAGAAATAACTTTTAACGATTCAGTAAAAACATCATAATCTCAAAAATCTTAAAGAGGAAAACGCACAATCAGGATGGTAGTAAACTACACTTTTAAAGTATTCGTACCTCTTTTGACTTCACACATTTACTGGCGGCTCTTGTTTTAGAGATGACCGCATATAGCAGTCGGAGATTTTTTGTTACGCTGAATAAAAAAATATAACTTTATGTGATCAAAAAAATCTCATACCTGTCGCTCTGCTTTTATACATAGCAATCCTGATTCAGAAAATCACAGTTTCACAAAGCTTACCCTATCAATAGTACCTTTATAACTCCCCAGATGTCCTTTATGCCTCACGTCAACTTTTCCCCTTATGGTAATTTTCTTATTATTTATTTGGGTGAAATTTCCGTCGTTGTATTCAAATAAGCCTGTATGGGTCCCTGCTAAGTATAATGGGCAATCCTGGCTGAAATTTACCCAAAGGGAATGTTGGTTAGAATGATCAACAAACGAACTGTCATTAATGAGAGCCGATTCATCCTTGCCCTCCTTATAGGTCCCGTCAACTTCAATGTATTTCTGATCGTAATTTTTTATGCTGTCAACTAATTGAGTAAACCCAACCCGCTTAAACGTAATATTATCATTACAATCACTTTTATAGGTTTTTTGTTCGCTTTTACACGATTGCAAAACAAAAACACCAACTGAGATTAGAAAAATTACTGCTTTGAAGAGTGATGCGGCAATGCCTTTGATATAAGTCCATGCCATAACATGAATTGGGATTAGATGTTTTTAGTTCTTAGCGACCGAAATTCCCGTAATCTTATGCCTTTTTCGGAAAATTGCTGGTTAGACCAGTCGTTTTACGAAAAGTTTAATATAGCAATTAAAAATGGCTTTTCAATAGTAGTTTGACATTCATTAAGTTCGCCGCGAAAATTTCTTTTTTTATAGATAAACTTTACTTTTAAATAAAATTACCAATTATGATGAGAAGAGTGACAACCTTGTTTTTGCTGCTGTTAGCGCTCGGCGTTAAAGCTCAAAAAGTAATTCCCTTATACACTGGTGCCGCGCCCGGTTCAGAAAACTGGACCTATAGCGAAAAAGAAATGAATGTCGGCGATGTTCAGTTAGTGTACAACGTTTCGCGTCCAACTTTAACCGCCTACTTACCCGATCCTGCCATAGCTACCGGAACCGGTATAATTGTTTGTCCCGGCGGTGGGTTTTATATTTTGGTCATGAAAAGTGAAGGAACTGGCCTTGTAAAGTATCTCAATCAAAAAGGTATTGCAGTATTCATATTAAAATACAGGCTCGGGCAAAGTTTAACCGACAAACCGGGAGAAGAGCTGACTGAAAACATGAAGAAAAGCGACTTTCCAAAAAAAATAGCCTCGATTATCCCCCTGTCAGTTGCCGACGGACGGGAGGCTATTAAATATGTCAGATCGCATGCGGCTGAATATAATTTATCTCCGTCACGTATAGGTATAATGGGTTTTTCGGCTGGGGGAACGGTCTCCGCTTCAACTGCTTTTAATTATAACGCAGACAACCGCCCCGATTTTGTTGCGCCGGTTTACGCCTATGTGCCTCCAACGTTACAAGGTGCAGCAGTTGCTAACGATGCACCGCCAATATTTTTGGCAGCAGCCACCGATGATCCATTGGTTCCCGCATCACACAGCATAGATCTTTATTCCAGGTGGCTGGCTTCTAAACACTCCGCCGAATTGCACCTTTATGCCAAAGGGGGGCACGGTTTTGGCGTTAACAAACAAAATATTCCAACTGACACATGGCTTGACCGCTTTGGCGACTGGCTTGGTTTACAGGGTTTACTAAACCCCATCGACCCAAAAGTAATTGCACATCTTGAACAGTTGGAAAAAAACCGCAAAATCGCTGCTATGCCGGATTGGGCAGCTATAAAACGTTATGCAAAAGCAGATAGTTTGGTACCGGCACCAGCACCCGGTGAAAAACGGGTGGTATTTATGGGCAATTCTATTACCGATGGCTGGATCAATGCCGATCCTCAGTTTTTTGCCAATAAGCCTTATTTTGATCGAGGCATAAGCGGACAAACTACCGGTCAGATGCTGGTTCGTTTCCGCGAAGATGTTATCAATTTAAAACCCGAAGTGGTGGTGATATTGGCGGGTATCAACGATATCGCTCAAAATAACGGCCCTTCGAGATTGGAAGACGTGTTTGGCAATATTGTTTCAATGGTGGAACTGGCAAGGGCAAATCATATTAAAGTGGTGCTTTCATCGGTATTGCCTGCTTTCAATATACCCTGGCGGCCTGTAATTGATCCGAAAGCAAGTGTAACTGTCCTCAATCGTATGATAAAAGACTATTGCGATAAAAATAATATTGTTTATCTCGATTATTTTACCGTGATGGCTGACGAACGAAGAGGTTTACCGCCTAACCTTTCAAAAGATGGAGTTCATCCAACGCTGGACGGATATAAAATGATGGAACCGCTAGCAGAAAAAGCTATTGAGGAGGCGATGAAAAGGAAGAAATAATGTAGATTTAAAGAGGCTGTCTTAAAAGTCTATCGGGATTAAAGCTGCCGAAATTATATATTTAATTTTAAAGAACTTTGTGTCCTTAGTGAAATCTTAGCGTCCCTCGTGGTTGATTTTTACCACAAAGGTTACAAGGAATTTCACTAAGGTCACTAACAAGGATTAGTTTTTTATAAAACGGTTAAAATTCACCTCCTCGGAGGGCGCGCGCAGAATAGTGTGGCGGCAGGGGTGGGTTACGTCATGCCTTACGAACACACCTCTCATCTTCCCAAAAGAAACCATGAGCATTTGAGTAACGCTATAATTTATATATATGAGTAATTAGAATAAATATCAGTATTGCGACAAATCCAGCGAACATTTGCGCGCTTCTATCAGTTAATATAGAATATTTGCCCCTATGGGAAAGTTTCCAAAACTGCTTAATCGTATAGATTTTTTCTTTTAAAAAGACACTCCTTATTATGGCGAAAAGATAAAAAAAGAAAAATCCTATAATTCTTAAAAAAATTCCACCGATACCCATTGCGTTGAGGTTTACCCGAAGATACAATAATTTCGATAACCATTGTGGCTACTCATTATCAAATAAGCGATTTTTTACAATGACATGCCCCTTCTACCCGGTAGCTTTGTTCTATATAAAATTTAAAGCAATGTTTACAGAGCAACAAATTAAGGACGCCCACAGCCGGGTAAAAACAGGAGCAGATTTTCCACGATACATACAAGAAATCAAGAAATTAGGATTGGTTACCTACGAATACCTTGTTATTGATGGCATTACTGTTTATCGTGGTGAAAACAACTACGAGGTAAGGTCTGCCGCGAAATATAACCCGCTTACCATTGCTGACACGTCATCAGCGCCGGCGTTACGGCATACCATTGCCATTCATCAACGGGGACAAACCGATTTTATGACATTTTGTAACCAGGCTGCCAATGCAGGAGTGGAAAAATGGGTTATAGACACTAAAAAAATGCTTTGCACCTATTACGACAAGCGAGGCAACAACATGGTTGCAGAGCCTATCCCGCAAGGTGATTATAAATGAACGCGGAGAAACCGTTAAACTTCCGAAGTTCTAAAAGCTTCGGAAGTTTAACGGTTCAATTACTTTACAACCGGCAAAATCAGTTTCGACTGGTTATCATAAACATTTATAGTTTCCTTTACAAAGTCTTCGTTCTTTGCATGATATATGTCGATAAATTGCTGCGGGTTACGGTCGACCAGCGGGAACCAGCTGCTTTGTACCTGCACCATAATGCGATGCCCTTTTTTAAAAGTGTGTGCTACATCGGGCATGGTATATTTTACCTGGGTGGGTGTGCCGGGAACAAATGGTTCAGGGTCTGAATAACTGTTGCGATATCTTCCGCGCATAATTTCGGCACGTACCAGCATCTGGTACCCTCCCATCGGGTATTTTAAAACAGGATCAGTTTCCGCGTAAATATCCACATCGTTATAGCTTAGGTTGTCGGGAAATACATCTATCAGCTTTACCACAAAATCAGCATCGGTATTGGATATGCTCACCAGCAAATCCGCAACCACCGGTCCGGCCAGCGTAACGTTATTTGTTAAAGTATCCGTTTGAAAAACCAGCACATCAGTACGCCTGGCAGCAAAGCGCTGGTCATCCGTCATATAATTGCGGGTACGGTTAAAATGCACATCCTGGGTATAAGGCACTGGTTTTGCTGGGTCGCTGATATAAGTTTCAAAAACAGGTTTAGTTGAATTTACAGCTGAGAAGGATAACTTACCCTTTTCCTGCAAATAAATATCAGTTGCTTGCACATCGACGGGAGGCCATTGCGGCATTTGGCGCCATTTGTTTTCGCCGGTAAAAAATACAGTCGCTTTACTTATGCTGTCCACCGAGCCCACACCACGCAGGTAATAATCAAAAAACGGGATCTCGATATGATTAGCATACCACTCGCTGGTGTTGCTCCCCCATTGAACATTGCCTAAATGCGTGCCGTCGTTGTTACGCCATTCTTCATGGTACCATGGCCCCATCACCAGGCGGTTGTTAGTATTAGGGCTTTGCTTATCAATGGCTTTGTATACATTCCATGCGCCAAAACAGTCTTCGGCGTCAAATATACCGCCTACTACCAGCATTGCAGGTTTCACATCTTTTATACCAACCCTCGCATTGCGCGCCATCCACCAGGAATCACGATTGGGGTGGTTCATCATCTCGTTCCAGAACTTAAGGCTGTCACCCGCCAATTTGGTAAGGTTAGGCAGCGCACCCTGACTTAAAAAGAACTGATAATTATCGTGAATCGGAGGATTGTAAGTAGGTGCAGCCACGCTGGTTGGATGCGGATGTGGCTGGCCAAAGCCAAACTGCTTATAAAATGCAAAGGCGTCCATCTGGAAAAAAGCGCCGTTATGATGAAAATCATCCCCTACAAACCAATCAGTTACCGGAGCTTCCGGGCTGACTGCCTTCAATGCCGGATGACCGCTTAAGGAAGCCATGGTAGAATAAAACCCAGGGTACGAAATGCCAAATACCCCAACATTACCATTGTTGTTTTCAAGGTTCTTCACCAGCCAGTCAATGGTATCGTAACTATCGCTGGCTTCGTCAATATCTTTATTTGTCCTTTTGTTGAAGTTAAATGGCCGCACATCTGCAAAAACGCCCTCGCTCATCCATCGTCCCCTAACGTCCGCAATTACCATAATGTAACCCTTGCGACAGTATTTAATAAGGTGGTTAAGCCAGAAAGCACGGTACTCCTTGCCATAGGGAGCGCATGAATAAGGTGTTCGTTCCACTAGTATGGGATGCTTTTCAGTTTGACCTTTCGGCAAATAAACTGAAACAAAAAGCTTAACCCCGTCGCGCATGGGTATAGTAGCTTCTCTTTTTGTGTAGTTATTTACAAACCATGCAGAATCGGCGTTTTGAGCAAAAGAAAAAACAGGGTAAAAGAGGATGAACAACAGGCATATTTTTTTCATGATAATCAATTGTGGGTCAGTAAATATGCTGATTTTTGGCGAGAAAGGATATGAGATTGCAATATTATGTTTAATTTAAAGCCTTCAACGCGACTTAAAAAAAACCAAACCACAATTGAAATTTAAAAACCTGCTTGAGTTATTTTTGGGGAATAAAAGAACTCTACTTCTTAAAAAAATTAAAAAGGCAGGATTTCCTGCTAAGAATATATATGTTTCAATTGAAGATTTCTTTGATGGGAATGAAGACGTGGGGTCTATAGGCGCAAATATCTACCCAGATCCGCCATCTTTACAGAAATTTTATTCTACTCTAACAGAAATTAAAAATACATCAAAAACACAGAACCTTTTAATCAGGATAGCTGACATAGAAGATTCTGAATGGTTTTATAGCGATACGATTTACATTTCAGGAGATTATAGTTTAGCCGAAATAAAAAAAATGTTTAAACCACTAAAGCCTGATGAAGTTTACGAAGGAATGATGTACGATCAACCCTCCAATATTCCACAAATAAGTTCCGGTAGTAAAGCATATTCGGTTTGGTGGGATTGATTTTGAAAGACTTACGAAATTTTTAAAATTTCGTAAGTCTAATTATCGCTGATTATTAAAATCAAACGCAGCCTTTGCTATTTTAGCTTGAAATTATCTGCACATCTGCACATCTGCACATCCGCACGTCTATTTATTTAGCTCCCTCAATTCGCCCCTTATGTAAACTCCTGCAGGAGTTAATTGGCCTTCCGTCCATCCACCTTTTTTGGAAGCGCCCTTCAATAAAAGGGCAGTGGTTTCAGCTTTATCCGTGATGTTCCAGTTTGTCCAACTTAGCTTATTGGTTTCCATCCATTGCAGCCAGGCGTTAACTTCTGCACGGTCAAACTTCCCGTTTCCATTGGCTTCTCCACCCCCCCATTCGGTAATCATAAGCGGAAGTCCTTCTGCTATAGCACAGTCGGCTTTTTCGCGGAGCTTCTGCTGGTGATTGGGATCTGAAGCATAGAAATGGAACGAATAGGCAATATTTTTAAAACCAGTAATTGGGCTTGCCGCAGCAATATCTACATCCTGATCCCAATGCGGGCTGCCTACAACAATCAGATTATCTGGATCGTATTTACGAATTTCTGTAATTACTTGTACAGCATAGTTTTTTATAGTATCCCATTTTGCAGTATCGGGTTCATTCCATATTTCATAGATAACATTTGGAACACCGGTGTATTTTTTAGCCATGGCGGCAAAAAACTCTTTGGACTGTTGAGTATGTTCGCTGCCATGATGATCGTGCCAGTCTATTAACACATAAATACCGTCTTTTATAGCCTGGTCAACCACACCTTCTATCAGTCGGACTTGTGCTTTGGGCTGTTGCAAGTAACCATGATCAGGTTGAACGGCCATGCATGCACGAATAATTGAAACGTTAAAATCACTAACCAACCAATTTACTACCGAAGGGTTATAATATTTCTGCCCTTGCCATAAGGTCCATGATAAGCAAATCCCGCGCAGCTGCGGTTCGGTGTGATTCTGATTTACAATTTTATTATTTTCAACTTTCAGAGCGCCATTTATAGCTACAGGAGTTTTGATTGTTTGGGCAATAACTGTAAAACCAAAAATTACGGTCAGTAAAAATATCATGGTCACTGCCTTCATACCTATGTGTTATTTGCACACAATGTAACGTAATATTTTAGAGCGGGTTCGATTTTGCAAAAAATCGATTATAAAATGTTAAAAAAGCTTCGAAAAGAAGCAGGTGGGATTAAGACTTACGAAATTTTTTAAATTTCGTAAGTCTTTTTATCAGTGACTATAATAATCGTATGCTGCTTTCGCAATTTTGGCTATTGTTCCTTCGCGCGTTGCCTCATCATTAGTTGAATTGCAAACAAAGACCGAAATAGCCAGGTGCTTACCGTTAGACAGGGTGATTATACCCACATCATTTGTGGCGGGTGATAAGCCTGCATTATTTGTTGGCGATGTGCCTGTTTTATGTGCCACAATAGTTTCGGCAGGCAACAAGCCTTTTATCCGCTTAAGGCCGGTAGATGAATCTGTCATTAACTTCATTAAAAATGCTGTATTGGACGGGGATAATATTTGGCCCTTGTAAAACAAGTTTAGAAGTTGAGTCATTTCAATGGGTTTACACCAGTTGGTATATTGCAGTTCCCAGGCCGAGGCCATATCTGCTTCGGAAGCCCGGATAGCAATGCCCCGTATTTTTGAACGCAGCATAAAGTCCTGAACCGTTTGCGTACCATCAATCATTTTTAGCAAAATATCACAAGCGTTGTTATCACTTTGCGATACCATATAACCAAGAAGGTCTCTGATTGATACATCGACACCTCCGTCGGGATATTTATCACGAAGCGGGCTGTTCGTTTGCTTCAGGTCGCGCTTTTTGATATGGATCATCTTGTCTAACGAAAGTTTGCCGGTATCAACGAGATGCAGCACAGTTAATGCGATTGGAAATTTCATAACACTGTGGAGTACCAACCGAGCATTGCCATTATACGACAAAGTATCCTGGTTTTCCAGACCCATAATTGAAACACCGACAATGCCTTTTACAGTTTTAGCTATTTCCGCAATCTGTTGACGCAATACTGAATCCCCTTGCGCCAATACCCCGCGGGGAATAAAAAACATTAATATTAAACTAACCGAGAGAGCGATTTTCTTCATAACACAATATTAAACCAATTATTTTGTATGAAGTTTAATCAGATTGCAAAATAAATCTTTATATGTCTCTATACCGCCAAAATTCAAATTTTCGCGCGTATAGTCTACTCACCTCCAAAGGAGATGAGTAACCGGAGCGCGTTTCAATTATAACCCTCTTTACCGCTTCAACAAAAATCCTTCTATGAATTTTGATTAAGCTGGTGATTTCTGAAATAGATATACGAATAAACAACGGGAATCAATACCATAATGCCCAAAAGGCACATAAAAATAATATTCCCTGCCTCCGAAGATAAAAAAAGCACAAGTATGGTGAGCAATATACCACCGGTAAACCATATTTTACCGGCCAGGCGGTGTGTTGCACGCCAGTTGTCTTCGTTTTCCAGCGTCCACGGCGTGCGGATACCCGCAAAGTAGTTTGGCTTAATACTATTCATAATATTGCCTATAAACACAAACAGCAGCCCGATCAAAGGAAAAATAAGCCTTTCAATTTTAAACCCCTGGTGTACAGTAGAAAATAGAATAGCAATATTTAATGCTGAAAAAAATATAACCAAACCGAAAGCCAGTTTTTGAAAGGTACTTTCGCCATACTTTACCTGTCTTTTGGGATCAATCGCCGGCAGGAATTTTAAAAGAAAATAAACTAAAATGGGCACGCCGAGCATTATCCATTCAAAAGTCAGAAATTCTCCCCTGTTTCCATACCGGTCAACCTTGCCGTTAAGATCATAGTGTACCGGCACAGACCCAGGTAAAGAACTGTAAACAAATAATAAGTAAGCAGCAGGCAGCAACCATACTACCAACGCCGCGCCATCTAACCAGATGAATTTTTTCATTTTTTTATCGTTTATTTTTTTGTGATTGTAAATTGATAATCCATTTAAGCATTTCGTCCATCACCGTAGTGTTTAGCGAGTAATAAACAAATTGTCCCTCTTTAACCGACACCACCAGCCCGGCTTGCCGCAACAGATCGAGGTGATGCGAAATGCTCGGTTTTGTGATGTTAAATTTATCTGCAATCTCCCCTGCCGTAAGGTCTTTTTCCTTTAGTAGGTCTAAAATTTCCCTTCGGGTAGGATCATTAAGCGCTTTAAATATTGCATTCAAATTGATAGTCATTTATATATTTAGACAAATATCTAAATAATTGTTACAGATTAAAAAACTTTTTTATTTGCCTCATTTATTCTTTAAATTTTTGTTAATTGTAGGAATATAAACCCTCATCATGGACAGGAGAAATTTCATAAAAACAGGCTCATTAGCCGGCCTTACTTTAGGTACCTTAACTGCAGGTGCCACTGAGTTAGTTTTAACCGAAAAAAAACATGAGCATGCTCCTTTTTCAAAACCACAGGATGAATTTATTTTAAACGAAGTTACCATCGATATGCTTCAGCAGAAGATGCAAAGCAAGGAATCCACTTCGCGATCTCTCACTGAATTATATTTAAAACGGATAGAAGAAATTGACAGAAATGGACCTAAACTTAATTCGGTAATTGAAGTAAACCGGGATGCACTAGCTATAGCAGATGCCATGGATAAAGAACGTGCAGCCGGAAAAGTGAGAGGGCCTTTACACGGCATTCCTGTACTAATAAAAGACAATATAAATACCGGCGATACTATGCACACCACCGCCGGGGCTTTGGCCATTGCTGATAATATAGCAAAGCAGGATGCTTTTATAATTAGCAAACTAAGGGAAGCGGGCGCAGTTTTATTGGGAAAAACTAATTTGAGCGAATGGGCAAATTTCAGGTCCACACATTCAACCAGCGCCTGGAGCAGTCGCGGGGGCCAAACTAAATGCCCTTATATTTTAGATCGTAACCCGAGCGGATCGAGCGCAGGGTCGGGGTCGGCAACATCGGCCAATTTATGTGCGATAGCTATTGGTACTGAAACAGATGGTTCCATTGTTTCACCATCGTCTGTAAATGGTTTGGTGGGAATAAAGCCGACTGTCGGCTTATGGAGCCGGACGGGGATTATTCCTATTTCAAAGACCCAGGATACCGCAGGGCCGATGGCAAGAACGGTAAAAGATGCTGCTATTCTATTGGGTGCCCTCGCCGGCGTTGACTCAAACGATAGATTTACTTTAGATAGCAGAGGCAAAGCTCAGGCAGATTATACCCGGTACCTTGATGAAAATGGTTTAAATGGAAAACGAATAGGCATTGAAAAGGACGGTTTAAAAGTTAATTATGGTATTGATAAATTATTCCAGGAGGCTATAGAGACCTTAAAAAGCAAAGGCGCGGTAATAGTTGAAGTTGAACTTTACAAACAAATTAAAGAGGCTTCTAAGGAACAGTATACAGTTCTATTATTTGAATTTAAGGATGGCCTTAATAATTACCTCAGCAAAGCAAACTCAAAGATAAAGTCGTTGGCTGATGTTATTGCTTTTAATAAACAATACGAGGATAAAGCCATGCCATTTTTTAAACAGGAGATCCTGGAACAGGCCCAGGCAAAAGGTGGCCTGTTTGAAAAAGAGTACCTTGACGCTTTACAAAAAACAAACGGTATTACCCGCACTGCTATTGATACTATTTTAAAACAAAACAACCTGGACGCTATTTCAGCGCCTACTAACGGTTTCGCCGGTTGCATCGACCTGGTAAATGGCGATTACGATAATGGTTTCTCCTTCTCCTCTCCTGCCGCTATGGCCGGGTACCCGCACATCACCGTGCCGATGGGCTATATGCATGGCCTACCGGCGGGCTTATCTTTTATCAGCACAGCATATAAAGAGGCTGAAATTATAAAGCTTGCTTATGCTTATGAACAAGCTTCGAAAAAGAGGATAACGCCGGTATTTAAGCCGGATTTGTTTGGATGATGAATTGGTTTTTATACACCAGTGACACAAATTAAAAAAATGATAGTTAGTATTGTATCGTGTCACCAGCTCCAATTCCAAAAAAGATATTAGCCCGTCAGCATGAAATAACTGCCGACTTTCTGATTGCTGTGGACAAACACCTGGATGATATTATGGAAAACCGGGTTTTTGACATGATGGAGATCAGGGATTTTGCAGAAGCCTTATACATCCATCCCACGCACTTAAGCAATACCATTAAATTAACAACCGGCAAATCGCCATGTTACTTCTTTGAGGAAAAGATAATGAACATTGTTAAAAAATTACTTCAGGATACCAATATCCCTATCGCCGAAATAGCCCGTAATTTAACTTTTGATCCTTCCAACTTCACCAAGTTTTTTAAACGATTTGAAGGTGTTACTCCAAAACAATACCGGGAAGCTGCGTTCATTGGTTCACTGGTTCAATGCGCCACCGCTGAAGCTTAGGGGGCACGCAGCAGTACGTTGGTCAGTCGGCCATCAGTCGCTAATTAAAATCTTCCTTTATTTAGGATAATTACAAACATATTCTTTCGGGCTTTGTCTTATTCTCAAAGAGTCTCTGCAATATGAAAAAAATTATCCTCTCGCTGTGTTTTATGCAATTTACGGCAACAGCATTCTGCCAGACAATAACAATTAACGATCTTAAGCAACTGTTAAAATGCGGAGACGCCGATAAGATCCTGATCTCAAAATCATTTAAAATGAAAGTGGTTAAACATCCTCATAAAAAAAAGCAAACTCTTTATGTCATTAATGATAATACCCCTCACGCTGAATCGATTGAGTTAGGTGCCGATATGACCTCTGCTGACGGAACAATTTTGCGCGATGTAAACTATATGTCGGTAGATACTAATTACGTTAACAGGATAATGAAGCAGATAAATATGGCGGGAATTGAGCTCACCGCAAAAAACATCGAAAAGTCTCGAACTACCTATGCTTTCGATAATAAAAAATTGTCTGGCCAGGTAGTGATCGACAAGGTCAATGCTTCAGAAAATATCATACAATTACATCCAAAACCCCAGCAGCCTTAGTTTACGGCAATTATTGCGATAGCAAAAAACTGAACTGCTCACCATTTAAACTGAAACAGTCACCATTATTTCTTGGTTTTTGCTTGCAACTTTGTATTGTCATCCGGTAGAGACCGGACAAAAAACAAAAGAGATGGAAACAAAAAACAAAATTGCACTCATTACCGGCGGCAACAGGGGTTTGGGTAAAAATACAGCGACGCACATTGCCAAAAAAGGAATTGATATCATAATAACCTACCGTAGTAAAAAAGAGGAAGCTGAAGCGGTTGTTGCTGAAATTCAGAAAAACGGACAAAAAGCGGCCGCGCTTCAATTGGACACATCGATTATCGGCACCTTTGATAGTTTTATTAAGCAGCTGTCGTCTGTTTTAAAGGAAAAATGGGGAAGAGATACTTTCGATTTCCTGGTAAACAATGCTGGCATCGATGCGGCTTCACCGTTCGCGAAAACTACCGAAGAAGATTTCGACAGACTATTTAACGTCCACTTCAAAGGCGTTTATTTCTTGACTCAAAAAAGCCTGCCTTTAATTGCCGATAATGGCCGCATCATAAATATTTCGACCGGCCTAACCCGCTTTGCAACACCGGGGTATGCGGCTTATGCGTCGATGAAAGGCGCAATTGAAGTGTTTACAAAATACCTCGCTAAGGAGTTAGGACCAAGGAGGATCGCCGCCAATATCGTCGCCCCCGGAATAATTGAAACTGATTTTACAAAAGCAGCTTTTGATGCGCATCCCGAATTGGATGAGCGTATGGCATCAATAACCGCGTTAGGCCGTGTGGGTGTGCCCGACGATATTGGCGGTGTGATAGCTTTTTTGTGTACCGAAGAAGCACGCTGGATAAACGCGCAAAGAATTGAAGCCTCTGGTGGAATGTTTTTGTAATTGGTTCATTGGTTTATCAGTTCATTTGTTCATTGGGATAGACGCCTTGCCTAATGAACCGATGAACCATTGAACTGATGAACTAATATGGTAGCATTTATTTAATCATATATTCATTCCATTTTTTGTAATTGCGAAGGATATAAATTTTATCTTAGACCGAAACATTAAGCTATGGAATTTGGACGTGTAACAACTGAAGAGCTATTTCAGGTGGATTTTTCCCTGCCACCCGATCCGGAACTGACAATCAAAACTTTAAAAGCAGCAAAAAATGATAAGCCATTGCAGGTACATGTAGGCTGTGCCAAATGGGGAAGAAAGGAATGGTTGGGTAAAATATATCCGCCAAAAACAAAGGATGCCAATTTCCTGGATGAATATGTAAAGCATTTTGATAGTATTGAGTTGAATGCCACATTTTACAACATTTATGGGCCTGAAACGATAGCAAAATGGAAAGAGAAAGCCAATACAAATCCAAGCTTTAAATTTTGTCCAAAGTTTTCCCAAACTATTACTCATATCCGCCGTTTAAAAAACGCCGACGAGATCACCACAAAATATTATGAGGGCATTATGGCTTTCGGCGATACCCTCGGCCCGCTGTTTTTACAGGTAGGCGATAACTTTACCCCGAAAAGCCTGCCCGATTTAAAAGCCTATCTTGAAAAATTGCCAAAGGATGTTCCCGTATTTTTAGAGCTGAGACACAAAGAGTGGTTTGCCGTGCCTGAAAACCGCGACAACATATTCAACCTGCTTCACGAGTTAAATATCGGCGCAGTTATAACCGATGCATCCGGCCGCAGGGATGTGGTACATATGGAGCTGCCTACACCTCATGCGTTTATCCGTTTTGTAGGGAACAGCCTCCATCCTACTGATTATACACGTGTTGATGAATGGGTTGAACGGATAGTCCAGTGGCATGAAATGGGCCTGCAATCGGTTTGGTTTTTTATGCACCAGCATGACGAACGCTACTCTCCCGAACTGGCAGACTATGTTATTGAACAATTGAACAAAAAGTTAGGACTAAGCCTTCACCGGCCAGAGTTCATGCTGAAGGACAGGAGTTTGTTTTGATTGTCTGAACTAGTATTTACAGGATTATAGAGTTTTTTGGTAAATAATCATGAAAATCCTCAAATCCTGTAAATCCTGATTCAGACAACTACTGCGACACCAGCCCGGATATCACATTTATGCTTAAAGCCAGTATTGCCGTATTAAAAGCAAAAGACGTTAGAGCATGCAATAAAGCAAAACGGCGGATGGTACGCGAAGATATTTCTATATCCGATACCTGGAAAGTCATACCAATAACAAAGGAGAAATAGACAAAGTCTAAATAATCAGGTTCTTCGTTTCCGGGGATGTCTAGCCCGCCAATTATTCTGGTTTCTCCGGCGTCGGTGTCCGTATCATAATACAAGTGGGCGTATAAAAGCGTAAATATAGTATGTACCAGCCACCATGACACAATTACTGCGGTTATTGCCAGCAAAATATGTCCGTGAGAACCCCCTCCTGCTGAATGCCCTTTTGCCGATTTGAGCAAAAGAACTATCGCCACCAAACTTACTAATGACGAACCCAAAACAAAAAGGAATATCGCTGTGCGGCTCGAGTCCTGGAGTTTGGCAATCTTCCGCACTTCACGCGGATGGGATATCAAAATAATCATCCAATCCTGTATGATCACCATCAAGGCAAAGCTGATCCAGGTAACGAGTATCAACACGGGTGCTGAATATAAATTCTGAACGAAAAAGAATACAATTGCAGCCACAACTAACGACATAACCAAATGGTGATTGGCATCCAAACGAAAGAAAAGCGACTTATTTGGCTTTATAGGGTTCATAATTTGAAAAAGTCCGGATATACCTCCAAAAAAATAAATCTCGTTATAAAATTCAAATTATTCTTCAATTATTTCAGCAACACGGCCAACCTGCCCGTCTTCCAACCGTACCTTAATGCCACGGGAATGATAGGATGAACTTGTAAGCAAATCCTTTACTATACCACGGGTTCTTTTACCCGAGCGTTGATCTTTTTTTAGAATAATATCAACCTCAAGACCGGGATATATGTCACTTCTGTTTTGTCCGTTCATGTGTTCGATTACACTGATTATGTTAGTGATTACACCGATTTATGGTTCCTGTTGTCACGAAATCAATTTCTTTATCGCTTTTTCAACTTTATCAAAATCAAAGTTTTTAACCAATTTATCAAAAGAGGCAGTTATCTGCTCATTACCCAAATTTCCAATACTGCCCTCGTGTGTATGGTTTACCCGTTTATCCGGTTTAAAATCTCCTTTTTCAATAGCCAGTCCCACCTGCTTGTAAGCATCACGGAATGGCGTTCCGCCTAACACTAACCTGTTAACTTCTTCCACGCTAAACAGGTAGGCATATTTAGGATCGCTTAGTATGTCACCATTCACAGTAATGTTCTGCAGCATAAAGCTTGCCATATGCAGGCAGTTTTTCAGATCTGTGAACGCAGGGAATAACAACTCCTTTAATAATTGCAGCTCACGGTGATAGCCGGATGGCAGGTTGGTGGTCATCATGGCAACATCGTTTGGCAGCGCTTGCAGGCGATTGCATTTGCCCCGCATAATTTCCCAAACATCGGGGTTTTTTTTGTGTGGCATAATGCTGCTTCCGGTGGTTAATGTATCGGGGTAACTTACAAAAGCGAAGTTCTGACTTAAATAAAGCGCCTGATCCATGGCCATTTTAGCAAGTGTTGCAGCTAAGGATGACAAAGCCTGGGCAATCACTCTTTCTGTTTTACCCCTGCCCATCTGAGCGTAAACAACGTTGTAATTCAGACCATCAAAACCCAAAAGATTTGTGGTTAAAGTGCGGTTAAGCGGGAATGAAGAGCCATACCCTGCCGCCGAACCTAAAGGGTTTTTATTGGTGATCTTATACGCCGCAAGAACCATTTCCAGGTCATCAGCCAAACTTTCGGCATAAGCGCCGAACCACAGACCAAATGATGATGGCATGGCGATCTGTAAATGTGTGTAACCAGGCAACAGCACATCTTTGTGCTTTTCGCTGAGTTCAATCAACGAGCGGAATAGTTTTTCAGTTTCTTCAACTACCTCTTGTAATTCCTGCCTGAAAAATAATTTCAGGTCTACGAGTACCTGGTCGTTACGTGAGCGGCCGCTATGTATCTTTTTGCCGGCATCACCAATGCGTTGCGTGAGCAAAAGCTCAACCTGCGAATGAACGTCTTCTACCTCCGGCTGAATAACAAATTTACCATCGGCAATATCCTGATATATCCCCTTTAGTTCCTTTTGAACCAATTGCAGGTCAGCAGCGCTCATGAGACCAATGCTTTCCAACATTTGAGTATGCGCAAGCGAGCCGAGCACATCAAAAGCCGCCATTTGAAGATCGAATTCGCGATCACGACCAACCGTGAAATTTTCAACCAACTCATTGACTGTTATCGACTTCTGCCAAATTTTACTCATGATACAAATATGGTATAAATATTTTATTGAATAATTGATCCATTTTGTCATCGCGAAGTATAGCCTGTCCCGAATTTATTTCGGGAAAGCAATCTCGTCGCCGTGCAATGACATCGATGCATTGACGAGGCGATTGCTTCGTCGTTCCTTCTCGCAATGACAAGGTTTTATTTGTGAATCAAACTATAGTTTCCAACATTTTAATGTACAGCTCTACGCCATCATGAATTTCCTGCACATAAACAAACTCATCAGCGGTATGCGAACGCGCTGAATCACCGGGACCTACCTTAAGAGATGGAATATCCAATAAAGATTGGTCCGATGTGGTTGGTGACCCATAAGTTGTACGCCCCAGAGCAACGCCTGCTTTAACTATAGGATGGTTTTTGTCAATTTTGGATGGTTTCAACCGGATCGATCTGGGCGTAACATCGCAGCTCACATGTTGCCTTATGATCTCCAGCACTTCTTCATTGCGATAGGCATCCGTTACCCTTACGTCCACGGTAAAAGTGCAGCTTGCCGGCACAACATTATGTTGGGAGCCTGCATTGATGATGGTAACTGACATTTTTATCGGCCCAAACTCTTCCGATTCTTTTGAAAAGCGGAACGTGCGGAACCACTCAATATCGGGCAAAGCTTTGTAGATGGCATTCTCACCTTCTTCGCGGGCTGCATGACCGGCCTTGCCATGAGCAACGCAATCCAAAACCATTAAACCACGTTCGGCGACAGCGAGCTGCATCTGCGTAGGCTCGCCAACAATGCCAAAATCCAGTTTGCCCAGATCAGGGATGATGAGTTCCAAACCATTAACGCCCGAAATTTCTTCTTCAGCGCTGGTGGCCAGGCAAAAGTTATATTTCAGATCCTTTTTATCGAAAAAATACAGAAAAACAAAAATGAGCGAAACCAGGCAACCGCCGGCATCGTTACTGCCTAAGCCATAGAGTTTACCATCCTCGATTTTACCGTCATATGGGTCGCGGGTATATCCCGAATTTGGTTTTACTGTGTCATGGTGCGAATTAAGCAGGATTGTTGGCTTCGATTCGTCGAAATATTTGTTCCATGCCCATATATTATTGAGTTTACGATGTGTGGTAACTCCTTTTTCCTGAAGGAGTTTTTCAATCACATCGGCTGTTTTGCTTTCCTCTTTACTAAATGATGGTGTGGATATTAATCGCTGTAGCAGATCAACCGCCTGCTGAGATAGTGTTTTTATATCAGTCATAAATGTGGCTGCAAAAATAAGGTTATTGTTGAAAGGATGGAATATTGAAATGTCATTTTTATCAGTTGATCTAACATTCCAACTTTACAACCTTCCAACATTTCAACCAAAATTACTCAATCTTCGAATACTTCCTGGTGTCATTCATGGTAATATACAATACCAACGATAAGGCAATACAAATGCTCACATACCAGTAAAACCAATCCTGGTGTCCTTTGTCTTTAAATAGCAATGCTATATATTCGGCGGTACCTCCAAACAAGGATACCGCTATAGCATACGGAAAACCAACACCCAAAGCGCGAACATTTGCAGGGAAAAGTTCCGCTTTAACAACTGCGTTTATAGAAGTATAGCCGCTGACAATAATCAACGCGCACATAATTAACGCAAACGCTACCCAAACATCCTTGGTGTTACTTAATGTCGTCATTATGGGTATGGTAGTTAATGCACCAAAAAAACCAAAACCGATTAATAAAGGCTTGCGTCCTATTTTATCGGACAATAGTCCAAAAACAGGTTGTAACAGCATGAATATTACAAGGGTAAGTGTTGAAATAAGCGTTGCGCTGTTTTTAGAAAAACCGGACGTATTCACCAGGAACTTAACCATATAGGTAGTAAAAGTGTAAAAGGCCACCGTACCGCCAATGGTTAAGCCTATCACTGTAAAAACGGCCTTCGGATGCTGAACAAGCGCCTTTAACGTGCCCCGATCTGATTTTACTTTAATATTCTTGTCCTCTAATGCTACCGACTCCTGCAAACTGCGTCTTAAATACATAACCGTTATTGCAAGTATGGCCCCAATCCCAAACGGTATGCGCCAGCCCCATTGATGCAGCTGCTGGTCTGTTAAAAAAAATTGCTGCAACACCACCAAAACACCAAGCGCAAAAAGCTGTCCCATAATTAAGGTGACATATTGAAAACTGGAATAAAAGCCGCGGTGCTTTTTGGTGGCCATTTCACTTAAATAGGTGGCGCTGGTACCATATTCGCCACCAACGCTTAAGCCTTGTATTACGCGGGCAACTACCAGTAATATCGGTGCAGCAACGCCAATTTGCTTGTAACCGGGCACTACCGCAATAATGAGTGAGCCAACACTCATTAATAAAACGGATAATGTAAGCGCGGTTTTTCGGCCCTTTTTGTCGGCGAAAGCCCCCATCAGCCAGCCCCCAATTGGTCGCATTAAAAAGCCTATTGCGAAAACGCCGGCCGTATTTAATAATTGTACGGTTTGGTTACCCGATGGGAAAAATGCACCCGCAAAATATAACCCAAACGCTGTATAAACGTACCAGTCATACCATTCAACCAGGTTTCCAAGGGAGCCACCGACTATCGATCGGATTCTGCCAGCCGTTGTTTGGGTCGATGCTTCGGCAGTTTTATTCAGCATAAAATTTTATCGTAAATATTAAAGGCATATATTTATTGGCGCCTGCAATATAATCTTCATTTTGATTATTGTTAATGAAAGTATCATGAAAAAATTATCTCTCCTTTTATTCCTGCATATAGCAGCTCTTTTTTGCTATAGCCAGCCAAAACCTATCCCCTACGGCAATAATCCTGCTGCGGGTAAATACTATAATATCCGAGGCCTTAAAATGTATTGCGAAGTTTACGGCGAGGGTAAACCGCTGCTGATGATACATGGAAATGGCGGCAGTATAAAGGCTTTCAGTAAGAATATTCCATATTTCGCAAAAAAATACAAAGTAATTGTTGTGGATAGCCGTGCGCACGGCAAATCAACCGATCCCCGAGATTCGTTGAGTTTTGAAATGATGGCCGATGATTTTTCCACTTTGCTGGATACAATGCATATCGACAAAAGCTATATAATAGGCTGGAGTGACGGCGGCATTAATGCCTTGTTACTGGCCATGCGGCACCCGGATAAGGTGATTAAACTTGCCTCGACCGGGGCAAATTTGTGGCCGGACTCGACTGCTCTTATTCCATCGCTATGGAAGGACATGGTTAAACAGTATGGCGAAAAGAAAAACAAGGTAAGGACAACGTCCAAAGAGAAAAACGACTGGAAAATATTTATGCTGGACTATGACCAGCCCAATATTCCGTTAGTTGCTCTAAAGGCCATTAAATGTCCCTCGCTTATTATTTGCGGTGATCGTGACCTGATACCTGTTGAACATACTGTACTGATCTATAAAAACATTCCAAAAGCAAATTTATGGGTGGTACCAAATTCAGGACATGGCACCCTTATCGAACATACCGACGATTTTAATAGAATCGTGGATAATTTCTTTATGAAATAGAACGGATCTGCGATCTTTTTACGATTGCATACTAAAATACTCATCTATTGCGGCTCCAATTTCCTTTACCGGCACGTAAGCGGTTCCAAAGCGATGCCCAACTGCTTCCCAATTTCCGGAAGTATTTCGCTTTATCACGTGGCATGTTGCATGGTTAAATACTACAAAGGTGTCATCACTATCGGAGTGGTGTATTATTTTATATATATCCTCTTTGGCTATTATCTCAAATGAATCCATCGGCTTAATATTAAAACTAAGGTGTCGGCTGTTTTCAAAAATACTGTATAAGGAACATCTTTGCAATAGTCTAAGTGGGGTGTTTTCACGGTATTTTTTCCCGTGTTTTAACGGATATTTCAAAAAAATTATCCCGTTACGAAAATATTTCGTATGGGATGGTATTCTACTTAACTTTAATTATTTACCAGCTTCAAAGCTCCTTCACCATAACGCATGCCGGTATTTGGATATTTGTTTATGATGGTCTGGATCTCCTGTAAATCGTCAGACGTTAATTCAATATCAACGGAAGCAGCGTTCTCTCTCAGGTATTTTGTCTTTTTTGTACCCGGAATAGGAATAATGTCCTCGCCCTGTGCTAATACCCATGTCAGGGCCAGCTGCGCTGGTGTGCAATTTTTATTTGAGGCAAATCCGGCAAATGATGATGCCAGTTGCCGGTTATTTTCTTTGTATTCGTCACCAAAGCGTGGCAGGGTTTTTCTAAAATCACCGTCTTTTAACTCATCAATATTTAAAGTATTGGTTATCAATCCGCGCGACAGCGGGCTAAATGGAACTAGCGATATGCTCAATTCGCGGCATACCGGCAATATTTCCGCCTCTACATCGCGGGTAAGCAATGAATATTCGCTTTGCAATGCCGCGATTGGATGAACGGAATTTGCCTTACGTATAGATGCCGGCGAGGCTTCTGACAAACCCAGGTACCTTACCTTTCCTTCTTTTACAAGTTCGGCCATTGCGCCAACCATATCTTCAATAGGCACATTGGGATCAATCCGGTGTGCATAGTACAGATCGATGGTATCGATATTTAATCGCTTTAAACTTTTTTCAACCGCAGTTTTTAAGTATGCCGGCGAACCATCGAAATAGCTCCCCGCAGAACCCGGAAACGCTTCCGTATCTTCTTTTTGCCTGAAGCCGAATTTTGTGGCAATAAAAACTTTGTCGCGGTTGGGTGCAAGCACCTTGGCTAACAGCTCTTCATTCCGGCCATTGGCGTACACATCGGCAGTATCCCAAAAGTTAATACCTAAATCGAGCGCCAGGTTTAAAGTGGCGATAGATTCGTTGTCATCAAAAGTTCCGTAACCATGGTTCATTCCCATGCAGCCTAAACCGATGGCCGATAATTTCTCTCCGGTTTTTCCAAGATATCTGTATTTCATAGTTAATGTTTTTACAAATATAAGTAAGAAATTAAGGTTTAGAATGACTGATCAGATGATCATAGCTTAAAATCAGTTGATTGTAAAAAAGGATGTTTAAACAATTAATTTCTCAGATATTGGGTTGAAGTATTAACTTTGTGGCAAGAAATCAAAATTACTCACCAAGAAAACAGTTTATGAAAAAGACATTTATCTTATTTGCGGTTGCATTATTAAATACTGCAGCATTTGCACAAACCACATGGAAAAACGATCCAATGCACTCCAAGCTAGGATTCACCATCACACACTTAATGGTATCAGACGTTGATGGTATCTTTAAAGATTTTTCGTGTACAATAGTTGCTTCAAAACCTGATTTTAGCGACGCTAAGTTTCAATTAAGTGTAAATACAGCTTCTATAAACACAGATGTTGATTACCGCGACAAGGATTTAAAGAGCGCCAATTATTTTGATGTTGATAAATTTCCTACTATGGCATTTGCCAGCACCGGGATCAGTACCGTTTCAACAAATCACTACAAACTAAGTGGTAATCTTACACTACATGGCGTTACCAAACCAATAACAATGGATCTTTGGTACCGCGGTACAATAACCAATCCAATGAGTAAGAAAGATGATGCAGGTTTTAAATTAACCGGTATAATTAAAAGGAGCGACTTTAGCTTTGCTCCGCAGGCTGGCTCAGCAATGCTAAGCGATGAGATCACCATTAATGCTAACGGTGAGTTCGGGAAAGCCAATTAAAAAAAGGTGAAAGCTTAAAGGCGAAAGGTGAAGTCGGGCTGAAAGCGAAAAGCCGAAAGCGAAAAGCTAACTTGTAATCCGGATCGGCATTTGCCACAAATAAATTTTTACAACCCTTGCAAATGCAGGGGTTGTTTGTTTATATAGGCTTTCTAAAGCTTTCCGCTTTGGTCTTTCCGTTTTTCGCTTCCACTGGCTTTCTGCGGCTTTTCGCTTTGGTCTTTCTGCTTTTCGCTACATTCCATCCCAATCAAATATTTTACAGGTACGGGCACGGTCTATAGCCAACACTTTTCTATATTTGGGCCAATCAATATTCATCCTAAATGAAAAAACCACTACTGCTACTGCCATTGTTACTCTCGTTAACTATAAGAACTTCAGCACAGGAAAAAAACATCTACCATAAAGGCTGGATTGATTTTAATAAGAACGGCAAAATGGATGTATTTGAAGATCCATCGCAAACCATAGACAAACGGGTGGCCGATTTGCTAAGCCAGATGACGGTTGAGGAAAAAACCTGTCAGCTTGCAACGTTATATGGCTACAAACGGGTTTTAAAAGAAGAAATGCCAACTGAATCGTGGAAGAATGAGATTTGGAAAGATGGTATTGCCAATATTGATGAAGAACTGAACAATTTAACCTCGCATACTGACGCTGCACCAACGCAGTACTCTTACCCCTATAGCAAGCACGCAGCAGCCATAAATACCATTCAAAAATGGTTTGTTGAACAAACCCGTATAGGTATTCCGGTTGATTTTACAAACGAAGGTATCCATGGCCTTAACCACGACAGGGCTACTTCGTTACCCGCTCCTATTAATATCGGAAGCACCTGGGATGCCCCACTGGTACATCTGGCAGGACAAGTTGTGGGTCGCGAAGGTAAAGCCCTGGGATACACCAACGTTTATGCACCCATACTTGACCCGGCCCGCGATCAGCGCTGGGGACGCGTGGTGGAATGCTATGGTGAAGATCCGTTCCTTATTGCCGAATTGGGCAAGCAAATGACGCTCGGCATACAGGAAGAGGGTATCGTGTCAACGTTAAAACATTTCGCGGTTTACAGCGTACCGAAAGGCGGTCGTGATGGTGCAGACCGCACCGACCCGCATGTGGCTCCCAGGGAAATGTACCAGATATACCTTTATCCCTTTCGCAGGGTGATACAAGAAGGTCATGCGCTTGGAGTAATGAGCAGCTACAACGACTGGAACGGTGAACCCATAACAGGCAGCTACTATTTTTTGACTGAATTGCTGCGTCAGAAATTTGGTTTTAACGGCTATGTAGTATCCGACAGTGAGGCTGTTGAATTTCTTTACAGCAAGCACCACGTTGCCGATAGTAAAAATGAAGCAGTAAGGCAGGCTTTCGAAGCTGGGTTAAACGTGCGTACCAATTTTTCCATGCCGCAAACCTATATAATACCCTTGCGTGAACTATATGCTGAAGGAAAAATATCAATGAAAACATTGGATTCCCGTGTGGGCGATGTTTTGCGGGTAAAGTTTAAGCTTGGTTTGTTTGATCACCCCTATGTGGAGGATCCAAAAGCGGCCGATAAAATTGTTCATAACGCTGAGGCCACCGAAATGGGTTTAAAAATGAACAGGGAATCGATGGTGTTGCTTAAAAACGAAAATAACCTTTTGCCGCTGAATAAGTCAGCGATAAAAAACATATTGGTGACCGGCCCGCTAGCTAAAGAAACAAATTATGCGGTTAGCAGGTATGGCCCATCGCACAACCCCTTAACCAGTGTGTTTGATGGCATTAAAAACTATGTTGGCACAGGCACAACCGTAAACTATGCTAAAGGCTGTAATATTATCGATGCTACCTGGCCCGAAAGTGAGATCATTGAAACCCCGCTTACGCAACAGGAGCAGGCATCAATTGATTCGGCAGTTACGTTGGCAAAACAATCGGACGTTGTAATAGCGGTCGTTGGTGAAGATGTGGACCGGGTTGGTGAAAGCATGTCTCGTACCGGGCTTAATTTACCGGGTCGTCAGCTAAAACTGATACAGGCGTTGCAAGCAACCGGCAAACCGGTTGTAATGGTAATGATAAACGGACAACCGCTTACTGTTAACTGGGAAAACAAATACGTGCCGGCCATTCTGGAAGCCTGGTTTCCAAGCGGTGAAAGCGGTCGTGTTATAGCCGAAACATTGTTTGGCGACAATAACCCTGGCGGCAAGCTTTCCATCACCTTCCCAAAAACAACGGGGCAGATTGAGTTTAATTTCCCCTTCAAACAAGGTTCGCAGGCACCACAGGGAGGCCCAAACAGCTGGGGTAAAACCAGCGTAAACGGCGCTTTGTATCCATTTGGATATGGTTTAAGCTACACTACATTTGAATACAGCAACTTGCAGGTATCACCTGAAAAGGAATATCAGCAAGGCGATATAACTGTAACCGTTGACGTTACTAATACCGGCAAACGGAAAGGCGATAACGTAGTGGAACTATACCTTAAACAGGAAGTTAGCAGTGTAACAGTCTACGAATATGACCTGCGCGGCTTTGAACGCGTACCGCTTGAGCCGGGCGAAAAGAAAACCGTAAAATTCACACTTCACCCTGACGATTTGGCCATCCTTGATAAAAACATGAACTGGACCGTTGAACCGGGAAAATTCCAGGTGATGATCGGAAGTTCATCTGAGGATATTAAATTGAAAAAGGATTTTGAGGTAGAAAAGTAGGCGGAAAGGCGAAAGGCTTTGAGTTGTAGTCGGTTTTGCGTAGCACGGTTTTAATATTTTCATTGGGTTTGTTGGATTAAGTTTTAAAAATATATCTTAGCCGACAAACCTTAAACAATGATTCCGAATATAAAATCTTCAATACGAACGTTATTTCTTTCAGTCTTTTTTATTTTTACATTTTTCTCATCAAAAACAACCTTCGCACAAATTATCGACACCCCTATTGAACATTATGTCTTCGCAAAGGACCCTAAGCCGTTTATAATTAAGGTAGTCAAGGGCAGGGTTATAGGTATGAGTCTTGAAAATCTCAATGGCGTTACCGTTTCAAACACTAGGACCGCAGAAAAGGTGATCACAAACAACCTTGGTTTTTATCAGCTAAACGTCGCAAAGTATGATACTATAACTTTTGAATCACCAGGACATTCAAAGGAACTGAGGGTCATCAAGCGTACCAACGAAAACCTGAATGTGATATTAATAAAGAGAAAAACTGACACCCTAAGCCCCGGCTCCGAAGAATATAAAAAAGCCGGCAAAGCTGACAACGAACTCTACCGCATTCTCGAAAAAGACGCCAAATTGGAAGGAAAATGGAACTATTAAATTCTTGAATTAACTGCTCCTGCAATAAAATTTACCTGGTCAGGCAGCGCTTAAGAATCTATCTGCGTATACATCTTGTATTGCGAATTGAATTACTCTAATTTTTTTTGAAAATTATGAAACGTTCGCGAATAATATGCGTCTTGTAGATATTACTAACAACTGTAAAAATTACAATAAATATTTGCAATATTATTCTTAAATTTAGCATGCGTGCCAATACGCCAAGCGACCAATACAACCAATAATAACCTAATTATAATTTATTTACTTACTTGATGGAAGTTAAAACTAAAAGTGTGAAAAGCAGCCAGCTAAAAAACATGATCATAAAAAGCCTTTATTTTGATAAGGCTATGTCATGTGCGGAGCTAAGTGAACTATTCGATAAAAGTATTCCATCAATTGCGAAAGCAGTTAATGAGCTTATTGATGAGGGCTTTGTAGTTGAGCAGGGCTATGCTCCTTCGAGTGGCGGCCGCCGCCCGCTGATGTATGCAATCAAGGCTGATGCTATGTATATACTGGCTATTGCTATGGACCAGTTATCCACCCGCATTCAATTGGTCAACTTGCTCAACCACCCGGTAGCCGATTTTTCAATGTTTGACATGAAGTTGCTTAATAACGACAGGGCGCTCGATCAGCTGATTGAAAAAATTAATGAATACATTATTTTGTCAGGAATAAGCAAAGATAAAATTGCCGGCATAGGAATAGGGATGCCGGGTTTTATAAATCCTTTGAGAGGCGTAAACTATACTTACCTTGACAGAGGCGGTAAAAGCTTGACACGAACCATATCAGATGAAACCGGTTTACCTACTTATATTGATAACGACTCCAGTTTAATTGCCCTTGCAGAACAAAAATTTGGTATAGCAAAGTCGCAAAAAGAGGTTATGGTAATTAACCTGAGCTGGGGTATTGGTTTGGGGATGATTGTTAACGGCGAAATATTCAGGGGTCGTAATGGTTTTGCAGGTGAGTTTAGCCACATCCCCTTATCCGAAGACGGGGCTTTATGCGAATGCGGCAAACGCGGCTGCCTGGAAGCTGAGGCCTCGATGCGGGTGGTTTTAAAAAAAGCTGTCGAAGGCATAGAGCAAGGACGCATAACCAGTTTAAAACAAATTGACGAGGCACATTCAAAACCTATGGCCGATGCAATTATTGAGTGCGCCAACAACGGCGACCAATTTGCTATAGAGCTATTTACCGATTCAGGCTACAAAATAGGGAAAGCACTCGCTATACTCATCCACATCATGAACCCGCAGGCAATTGTAATAAGCGGGCGGGGCGCCAAGGTTGGCAAAATACTATTAGCTCCTATACAGCAGGCGCTGCATAAATATTGTATACCGCGTCTCTCTAGTGGTACAGAATTGCTCATATCCGAACTTGGTTTCGATGCCGAACTGATAGGCGCCGCGGTATTGGTAATGGAAAACTTTGATAAAGAAGTAAAAAGCCAGGTGCTGAGTGTGTAAACATGCTGCGCGAAATAGACAGTTTCTTCCTGCAAAAAGATGAACCTTTAAAAAGCTGCCTGCTTTTTTTAAGGGGCTTTATTCTTGACTCCGATAAAAATATTACCGAAGCCTGGAAATATAAAATGCCGGTTTATTGTTACAACGGTAAGATGCTTTGTTATTTGTGGGTAAACAAAAAAACAAATCAGCCGTATATTGGTATTGTGGAAGGGAGAAGGATTGATCATCCTTTATTAATTATCGAAAAACGCTCCCGGATGAAAATAATGCAGCTCGATGCACGCGAAGATATTCCAGTTAAAATTATTGATACAATTTTGAAAATGGCGATTGATCTTTATAATATTGCTTAATGCAATCAAACTCTATACAAAAACCCGACAGCCTTATATTTGATATGGATGGTACCCTTTGGGATGCGGCTGATACTTACACCGAATCGTGGAACCTGATGTTTAAGAAAATGAACATCGACAAAGTGATGCGAAGGGAAGAATTGCTTGAAAGAATAGGCTGGGAAGGAAGCAAAGTGATGCAAAGCATATTTCCGGAATATGATGAAGAACGACGAAAACAGATATATGACGACATTGCCGGTATAAGGCGCCAGCTGCTACCTGAAAACGGTGGAATATTGTACGATGGAGTTGTGAACGGCTTAAAACAGTTGGCAACAAAATACCAGCTTTTTATTTTGAGTAATTGTGCCAAAGGGATTATCCGGGTGTTCATCGACTGGGCTGGTATTGATGATTACATCACCGATGAAATTGCCTACGGCGTAAACAGTCTGCCAAAGCACCACAACATAAAATTACTTACCGATACACATAAACTTAGCAACCCCGTTTACATTGGTGATACAGCCGGCGATGGCGAGCAAAGTCGCAAGGCCGGCATTCCGTTTGTATTTGTAAGCTATGGTTTCGGTACTACAGAAGATTACGATTTAAAGTTCGATGATTTCAATTCGCTTACTTCGTATTTTATGGGGTTGTGATTTGGTTGAAAGGGTTGTAGAGGTTGTAAAGGTTATAGTTGTTTTAGATGTTGTTGAAAGGTTATATACGTTTTAAGGGCCATACGGGGCATAAAGGTTCTTAAGTTAAAGGTGTAAACTTTGTAAACTGAACTCCTACAACTTTTATAACTTCTACAACCCTTTCAACAATTTTTACTATACTTTTACAACATTTACAACCCTTTCAACAATTCTTACAACTTTTTAGTAACAAAAAATTCCTCCTGACATAGGGCTGTCACTACTGCTTAGTTTCTTTGAATAACAATCAAAAAAAACAAAATCATGGAAATTATCCCAATGTTATTAAAAGAAATGGAGCAGGAAGCTGAAACTACACGCAAAATGCTCTCGCGCGTGCCAAATGATAAATACGACTGGCAGCCACACCCAAAAAGTATGACCGTAAGAAGTCTCGCTACCCATATTGCGGAATTGCCAGCGTGGGTTACAATGACAATCAACACGGATGAGCTTGATTTTGCAGCTAGTCCGTATGATCCCAAAGTGATTAACGAAACAGAGGTTTTATTAGCACTTTTTGAAAAATCGTACGTTGATGCCAGGGCGGAATTGGCGAAGACCAATGAAAATGAACTGTTACATACGTGGACTTTACGTAATGGCGACAATATTTACAGTGTTTCTACAAAGGAAGAAGTAATACGGATGACCTTTTGTCAAATTGTTCATCACCGGGCTCAATTGGGCGTTTTTCTCCGCTTACTTGATATACCAATACCGGGAAGCTATGGACCGAGCGCTGACGAAAACAATTTTAATTGATAAATTTAAGTCATCCCTGAACTGTTCAGGATGACTTAAATTTTTTATTAATCCTATTTAATTGCCTTTATTATGAAAACCTTAAAATTAGATCTGTCAACAACAGAAAAGGAAAACTTAAAGAAAAACGGAGTTAAAACAACCAGGCTAAATGAATTCGCGGCTGATGAAATACAAGTTTTATTGGACACAAATAAACAGAGAGCCAAAGAAGTTTTTGCCTTGATAACTTTTCAAAGTGTTCCCTCTATTGGGCCGAAATTCGCCCATGACCTGATTTCGCTGGGATATAATTCTTTGAACGACTTGCTCGGTAAAGACGGCCCCACTTTATTTAACGAATTGGAGCGTAAGCAGGGCTTTTGGACAGATCCCTGCGTAGAGGACCAATTTTGGTTAGTCGTACATTATTCTCAGCATCGCGACGGGAACAAACGCTGGTGGAATTTCACCGCTGACAGAAAAGCTTACCGGGCACAATTTGGCTATCCACCCGACCGGCCAGCCAAAGCATGGCATGAAACTAAGCCGTTAATGGCAAACTAAAGTAAAACGTTGCCCCCTTACCTTCCTCACTGCTAACCCCTATTTTACCTTCATGACCTTGTATTATTTCGCTTGCAAGGTAAAGGCCTATGCCAAAACCTGATATGTTTTTCATTTTCTCGTTCTCAACCCGGTAAAAACGCTGAAATAATTTACTCTGTTCTTTGGGCTTAATGCCTATCCCTTCATCCGATACTAAAACCTTTACATAACCCTTTGTTCGCCTGCAACTAACGGTTACTTTGCTGCCCTTTTCGGAATATTTGATAGCATTACTTAAAAAATTATTAATTACCTGGCCGATCTTTTCCCTGTCGGCTTGCACTGTTAATCTTTTTACCCGTTCAAATTCGATGACGTGGTCATGACCCGTATGGTTAATTTCAGTAATGATATCTTCAATCAGTTTGTTAATATCAAAATCTTTCCATTTGAGCTGTAATTTCCCCGGTTCAAGTTTCGACAAGTCGAGGAAGCCATGAATAAGATTGGTCATCTTATTTACCTGAATATTTGCTTTTAAAAGTGCAGTATGCGTAAAGTCGTCATCTGAGTTGGCAAGCTTTTTTGATAACAGCTGCAAATAGGCTTTGATTGAAGTGAGTGGCGTTTTTAACTCGTGGCTCGCCATCGCAATAAAATCATTTTTTCTTATCTCATCACGTTTGCTTTCGGTAATATCCAACACGGTTCCAAGCATCCTAAACGGTTGTTTTTTTTCATCCGTTAAAACTACACCCTGTGTTTTTATCCAGTGCAATGATTTATCGGGCCAATAAATCCTAACTTCATACAAATAGGTTCCTGTTTTTAATGACTCATAATAAGAGGTTAACATGACATTTTGCATATCATCAGGATTAACTTGTTTCCGTACATCGTCGAGTGTGATGCCTCTTTCAACCGGGTGACCAAATATCTCAACCAAACGTGGGGAATAAATAAAACTTTGGCTCTCCAGGTTCAGATCCCAGGTGGCAAGTGAAGTAGCCTCCGTGGCCAGGCGAAGACGGTTTTCACTTTCAATAGCTGCTTCCTTAGCCCGCACCTCGCCTGTTATATCTACAACAGTATTTAAAATATAGGCCACCTCATTATCTGCGCCAAAAATGGGTGTATTGGAACACGACCAGTAATGTTCAGTGTATTCATTTGTTTTATTATTAAATACATCATAGCGGTATGATGGCACATCAGACTTTTGCCGGGTATTTACAACCTTTGTAAACTGACTGCGCGCGCTTATGTGGTCGTCCTCGTCAATATCTTCATCCGGGAAAACTTCAAAAAAACCTCTGCCAACAACTTCTTCTCTCACGCTCGATGTGATCTCTAAATAATCATCACTTGCAGCCAGTATGGTAAAACGAGGTAAATCGGCCATCACCAGCAGCGAGCCCGGAGAGTTTCTAAAGACAGTTTCAAAAATGTTTTGGGGTAAGACAGATGTTAAGGTAACGCTCATTGATAGTAATTAAACTGTATTTGACTTGATGTTTTAAAATTAGATATTTTTTTCTTTAAGTATACTCATCTTCTTTTTGGCGAAAGTAATTCATTTAGTCAGTTAAATATTTAACTCATATTAATATTTTATTATGTTATAGTAAAACATTGAGTTAAAAGAAATTATTTGTCAAAATATGAAACCGTCGGCCTTGCGTACGATTTTTCGAAGTTTCATATCAAATCTATTTTAGCCTTTTTTACGTTAAAAAAAGTCTTTTTTTTTACTTCCGCAATTTTATGCTTTAAGAGCTAAACTTTCTATCTTCAGCCAAACTCTTATAAATGAAGCGAAGTACTAAGCTTAATGCAAAAATTAAAGGTTTCTGGCGTGTTCTTGGCCCCGGCCTGGTTACGGGTGCTGCAGATGATGATCCTTCAGGCATTGCTACCTATTCGCAAACAGGGGCACAATTCGGATACGGGCAACTTTGGACGGCACTGTGGATGCTGCCATTGATGACAGCCGTACAGGAATCATGTGCAAGAATTGGCTTGGTTACTGGAAAGGGTGTTACCACAATTATTAAAGAACATTATAGCCGCACTGTGCTTTATGCCGTGGTGGGGCTGGTTGTAATTGCAAACACTATAAATATTGGCGCTGACTTGGGTGCCATGGCTGCGGCTGCTCAATTGCTAATACCAGTACCATTTATTGTATTAACACTGATATTCACCACTATAATATTGTTATTGGAGGTATTTACCAGTTATAGAGTTTACTCAAAAATTTTAAAGTGGCTTGCGGTCACTCTATTGGCTTATCCTATAACACTTTTTATCGTACACCAACCATGGGGCACCGTTCTTAAGGCAACGATAGTTCCGCATGTAGAGATGTCGTTTGCATTTTTCTTTATTATAACTGGTGTGTTGGGCACCACCATTTCGCCTTATATGTTTTTTTGGGAAGCATCGCAAGAGGTAGAAGAAGATAGTGAAAAACATTTACTGACAAATACAAAACCCCGTATCAGCTGGATGAGCGTACACAGAATGCGCTTTGACAATGCTTTTGGAATGGTATTCTCTGAATTTGCCACCTGGAGTATTATTGTTGTTGGCGCAACCGTTTTACATAATAGCGGAGTACACGATGTTAAAACCGCCGCCGATGCCGCTAAGGCGCTGGAACCTTTAGTACATAGCTTTCCGCACGCGGGTTTTTTGGCCAAACTCATATTTTCGTTTGGAATAATATGTCTTGGCTTATTAGCAATTCCCGTGCTTTCAGGTTCAGCTGCTTATTCGGTAGCCGAAGCTTTTGATTGGAAAGCGAGTTTAAATTTAAAGTTTAAAAAAGCACGTGGTTTTTATTTTATAATTATTGCCGCAACCTTTATTGGATTACTTCTGAATTTTATCGGCATCGACCCCGTTAAAGCATTGGTTTATGCAGCAGTGCTAAATGGTGTTACGGCGGTTCCTCTTTTATTTTTGATTCTCAAGATTGCCTCAAACGAAAAAATAATGGGTGAATTTAAAAGTCAATGGCTTTCAAAAACCATATTATGGATCACTTTTATCGCTATGGGAGCGGCTGCATTGGGTATGTTTTATACCATCTTTAGTTAGCAAATTGGCAGGTGATCAATACAGCAACTAAAACTTTATTGAATAAATGATGTTGATATAGTATTATAAATCAACCATTTAATCGCCATGAAAACAAAATTTTTTAATTACCTGGCAACTCCAACAGTTGCCATTGCTATGCTTATGGCTGCTTGCCATTCAGGTCAAAAAAACAGTTCGGACGTTGCGGATTCAGCAAACCAAAAACAAATTGCCAAAACCGATTCGGCAAACAAGGCACAGGTAAGTGCCTCCGACTCTACATTAAAAGCAAAAAAAACGTTGCAGGATGATGCTTCAAAATTTCTTGTAAAAAGTTACGAATCAGGGATGTACGAGATCCAGTTATCTCAGCTTGCGGCTACCCGAGCATTGGAACCTGATGTAAAAAAACTTGCTGCCGATTTAATTCCTGCCCATACCGCTATAGATGCAAAAATGATCGCAATTGCAACTGCCGCAAATTTTGTTCTGCCGACAGCTGTTGATAAAGAGCATCAAAAAGACCTCGACGATATGTCAAAATTGAGCGGAGCCGACTTTGATAAAAAATATATAAATACTATAGTAAACGGACACGAAAAATCAGTAAGCAGTTATAAGGACGCCTATAAAAATCTCTCCCCCGGCGATACAAAGACGTTCGCCGGAGAAACTCTGCCGAAAATAGAGGATCACCTTGCAATGGCAAAAAAGGTAAAAGACAGAATTAAATAAATTTAAACTTTTGTTATAAAAAACCCGCAGAGTTTCTCTCCTGCTGGTTTTTCGTGTTCAAAGTTGTTTGATTTTTAATTGGTCAAAAAACAATTTCAAGCCGATTTTTATTATATAGTTTTTTGATTTTAAATGACGGCTTGTGCTTAAGCGTTCCTTTTAATCCATTCAATTTTACTATAATGAATAAAATAAGTGATAAAGAAAACATAAAATACAATCAACCGCAATTGCCAAAAACCTTAACAGGAATATTAGGATTGGATGAAATAACAGAGGGAGGAATACCAAAAGGAAGGCCTACATTAGTATGTGGAGAGGCCGGATGCGGAAAAACACTATTATCAATCGAGTTTATTGTTAAAGGCGCTACCGAGTTCGACGAGCCTGGAGTATTCATGGCTTTTGAAGAAAAGAGCGAAGAACTTGCCATAAACGTTGCATCGCTCGGTTTCGACCTGCGAAAACTGCAGGCTGAAAACAAAATAAAACTCGACTATGTGCGTATTGACCGCAGTGAAATTGAAGAAACCGGCGAATACGATCTTGATGGTTTATTTATACGATTGGGATACGCAATTGACAGTATTGGTGCAAAAAGAGTGGTTTTAGACACTGTTGAAAGTTTATTCTCAGGTCTCACTAATCAAGGGATACTTCGCGCAGAGCTACGCAGATTATTTACATGGCTTAAGGAAAAAGGCGTAACCGCAATTATTACGGGTGAACGCGGCGAAGGTCCGTCATTTACAAGGCAGGGACTGGAGGAATACGTTTCTGATTGCGTGATCCTGCTTGACCACCGCGTTATAAACCAAATATCAACCCGGCGTTTACGAATATTAAAATACAGGGGGTCGATACATGGCACTAATGAGTATCCTTTTTTGATTGACGAGGACGGCATTTCTGTTTTGCCTGTAACCTCCTTAAAACTGGAAAAAGAAGTATCCACAGAAAGGGTATCGTCGGGTATAGCGGCTCTTGATAAAATGCTCGACAATAGAGGTTTTTTCAAAGGAGGGAGTGTGCTGGTTTCGGGTACCGCAGGTACCGGCAAAACGAGTATAGCAGCTTGCTTTGCAAATGAAACATGTAATCAAAAAAAACGATGCCTTTATTTCGCCTTTGAGGAATCTCCCAAACAAATTATCCGCAATATGAAATCCATCAACATGGATTTACAAACCCATGTCAATGACGACTTGTTACAATTCTATGCGTCGAGGCCAACTTTATATGGGCTCGAACAGCACCTGGTAGCCATGTATAAAATAATTAAGAAATTTAAACCCGACGCCGTTGTTCTGGATCCCATTACCAATTTAGTCACCATTGGTTCCGTTAGCGAAGTAAAAGCTATGCTGGTCAGGCTGATAGATTTCTTAATGGAAGAGCAGATAACCGTTATGTTTACTGCCCTTACATTAAATACAGTGGCCAGTGAGCAAGCCGATGAGGGAGTTTCCTCATTGGTCGACTCATGGCTTTTGGTTAGGGATATTGAGTCGAACGGCGAACGCAACAGGGGGATGTACATTATGAAATCGCGGGGAATGAAACATTCTAACCAGGTGCGGGAGTTTATTATAAATGACACTGGTATTGATCTGGTTGATGTTTTTCTGGGTCCGGATGGTGTACTTACCGGTTCGGCACGTGAGGCACAAAAGTTGCAGGAACAAACGGGTGAGGTGTTGCGGAAGAACGCTGTGAATATGAAAGACCGCGAAGTTGCCAGAAAACGACATTTGCTGGAATCCAAAATCGCGGGTTTGCAAAGCGAGTTTGAGTCGACCGAAGAAGAACTCAATAAAATATATATAGAAGAAGAATTGGTTAAAAAAGTAGCTGAAGAAAATCGTCAAAAAATGATGACAATGCGCCGCGGGGAAAAAGCAGGGGAAGATAAAACTGAGAAATAAAAAATAATGAAAACAGAGGAAACAAATTATGAATTAAGATTATATGTAGCGGGGAAAACAGCAAAGTCTGTTACTGCCTTGAATAATTTGAAAAGATATTGTGAAGAACATTTGAAGGGGCAGTATACAATTGAAGTGATAGACCTACTGGTACAACCACAATTAGCAGAAGGCGATCAGATTTTTGCGATTCCCACCCTGGTGCGTAAAGTGCCGGAACCCATACGTAAAATAATTGGAGACCTGTCAAACGAAGAAAAAGTATTAGTAGGTTTAAATATACGGTCCGTTAATACGAACTAATAATGAATAATCAACAAGAAGTGCCTGAACATAATGGCCATTTAGATAACGAGAATACTTACTTGTTGCGATTATTCGTTACAGGGGCAACTCCTAATTCAACACGAGCAATCGCAAACTTAAAGGAGATATGTGAAGAGCATTTGAAAGGGAATTATGAACTGGAAATAATTGACGTTTATCAACAGCCTTTTATAGCAGCGAGTGAACAAATTATTGCTTTACCGTTGCTAATAAAAAAATCGCCGTTTCCGGAAAGAAGATTGATTGGAGATATGTCTGATACAAAAAAAGTGCTTAGGGGACTCAATTTAACCGCCACGATATAAACATGGAACAAGCGAAAATAACATATGATCAGTTATTGAGCGAGAATTATGAACTCCGATTACAACTGGAAGAGGCTAGTGACGCCTTAAATGCAATACGTACCGGCCAGGTGGATGCACTTGTTGTTAACAACGGTGAGAGTCACCAGATATTTACGCTTAAAACCGCTGATCAGACCTACCGGGTTTTTATCGAAAAAATGAATGAAGGAGCGGTTACCATAAACCGAGAAGGGATTATTTTATACAGTAACTCGCGGTTTGCCGATATGGTGAAAATGCCTTTAGAAAAAGTAATAGGACTCTCATTTGATAATTTTATACCCAAATCTTTGAGGCAAAAGTTTAAAGAACTAATTGAAAAAAGCTGGGAAATTGATTGTAAGGAAGAGATAGAGCTTGCTGATCATGAGCATCAAACAATTCCGTGCCTGTTGTCGTGTAATACCCTTGAGATGGATGAAGGAACAGCTTTAAGTCTTATTCTTACAGATCTCACGATACTCAAAAAGACAGAAAAACAGCTAAAAATCAAAAACGACCAACTAGCCGCTGCCCATCACGAAACGGAGAAATTAAACGAAGAGCTGGAAAATATTGTACGAGACCGTACGCACGAGCTTTTTTTGAGCCGGGAACACTTTAAATACCTGGCAAATAATATTCCGCAAATGACCTGGACAAACCTTCCCGACGGCCGTGTAGATTATTATAATCAGCAATGGTACAGCTACACCGGTTTAGGCGTCGAAGAATCAAAACAATGGGGTTGGGAGAGGATTATTCATCCGGACGACCTGCAGATTACATGGGTAAGATTCAATTTATCTTTAAAAACCGGTGATAATTTTGAAATTGAAAACCGTTACAAACGCGGTTCGGATGGGGTTTACAGGTGGCATTTGAACAGGGCGGTTCCTTTGCGAAATGAACAAGGTGAAATTGTTTTTTGGGTTGGAACAGCAACCGACATTGAAGACCAGAAAAAACAGATGGAAAAAAAGGATGAGTTTATCGGGATAGCCAGTCACGAATTAAAAACTCCTTTAACAAGTCTGAAAGGATATTTGCAACTGATTAATTCATACAAAAAAAATGAACTGCCTGATATCATTAAACAATATATATCGAAGGCAAATATCGCTATGAATAAACTACAACATCTGGTAAACGATTTGCTTGATGTAAGTAAAATACAAGCAGGGAAATTGCAGTACGCCTTCGCGCCTCTTAATATAGCAAGGCTGATAAAATTGTGTATAGAGAACGCAGCCCACATTTATCCTGCTTACGATTTTGTCAACCAGGCGGAGGCCGAATTTATAGTAAACGGAAATGAAGAGCGTTTGGAACAGGTTTTTATGAACCTGGTAAATAACGCTGTTAAATACTCCAAGGGAAATAAAAAGGTAATTGTAAAAACCAGTTTTTATAATGATTATGTGCGCGTATCTGTTATTGACTTTGGTATTGGATTATCTGAAAATCAAAAAGAACGCATATTTGAACGTTTTTATAGAGTAGAAGATAAAAAATATATGACCAGCGGATTGGGTATGGGCCTTTATATATCCGCAGAAATCATAAGGAATCACACAGGTGAAATTGGTGTAGAAAGCACCCTGGGGAAAGGATCCACTTTTTATGTCGATTTGCCATTGCTGTAAATTAACCTATGATTAATTTAATTAAACAAATAGAATTATTATTAATTTAGCTCCGCATCCTTAAATCTACCTTAATATGAAACACATCTTAACTATCCTTTGCTTTTTATGCCTGTCTGTGGCCGGTTTTTCGCAAACCACTGTGGTAAAAGACACCGCAAAAAAAGATACAATATGGAGAATTCATGGCAACAATACCATTCTGATAGCTCAGAGTTCTTTTTCGAACTGGGCTGCTGGAGGTTCAAATTCCTTTGCCGGCAACGTGATTCTTGACTACGATTTTGACTACCAGAAAGGCAAATGGAGTTGGGATAACAAGGCAATTCTGGGTTATGGCATAAGTGATCAGGCCAGTTTGGGTTGGCGCAAAAACGACGACCGCATTATATTAAACAGCTTATTGGGATATAAGGCTGCTCAATATTGGTTATACACCTTTTACATGAATTTTCAAACCCAGTTTACGGACGGCTTTTCGTATGACAACAACAACAACCGGACGCTTATATCAACGCTCTTCGCACCAGCCTACTTAACCTTCGGGCCGGGTTTTGCCTATAAAAAGTCTGATGATTTCAGGATCAACTTGTCTCCTTTTGCATCCAAGTTTACCTTTGTCGAAAACGATTCCCTGGCAAACATCGGCTCATTTGGTGTTACTCCCGGCAACCACACCTTATATGAATTCGGTGCTTCTGTTGATGCGTACTATAAAGTTGCTATTGCAAAAAATATCGCTTTCGAAAATATTTTAAAACTCTTTTCAAATTATCTTAGTCATCCCGAAAATGTTTATGCCGATTATGCAGCAAACCTTTATATGAAAGTAAACAAGCTGGTAACGGTAAATCTGGGGGTTGAACTTATTTCGGATCCTAATGCAAAAATACCTGTCATTGAAAATGGAGTTACGGCACACCATTCTTTATTGCAGGTAAAACAGATATTTGGCGCCGGATTTACATACAAGTTTTAACTTGAGATAGATTCCTATTCCCATTGGTCACCAAAACCTGCCCTGTGGTCAAAAAAGTTTCGGTAAATATTATGACTTGGGTTTCTTTATATAAAAAAGAAGAAACCATGGAAACCACACAACGCCAAACTTACCTGGACTGGTTAAGGATATTATCAATCCTGGGTGTATTGTTCTTTCATTCGGCCATGCCTTATGTGGCTGAAGATAGCTGGCATATCAAAAACCACGAAACCAGTAACCTTATGATGGAGTCGAACTATTTTATGCATTTGTTCCGTATGCCACTCCTTTTTTTTATTTCAGGAACGGTGAGCTATTTTATGATGCAGCGACGGAGTAGCTTGAGTTTCATTGGCTTAAGATTTCGCAGGCTATTCATCCCTCTTCTTGTGGGTATGTTTATCATTGTGCCGCCTCAAATTTATATGGAGCGCTTAAACAATGGTTTCACAGGTAGTTTCTGGGATTTTTATAAAACCGTGTTCAATTTTGTACCTTACCCTAAAGGCAGTTTCAGCTGGCACCACCTTTGGTTTATAGCCTATCTATTTGTATACGACATTTTGTTTGCGCCGTTATTTGCGTGGATGGCATCGCCAAAAAGTATTGCTTTTAAGAATGGCCTTGCTGCGCTCGCCCGCGGAAAATGGATTTATGTTATCATGCTTCCGGGTATTGTTTGGTATGCCTTGCTGGCTTATAATCACCACGAAACCAACGACCTGGCACATGACGGTTGTTACTTTGTTTACTGGCTATTCTTCCTGCTCGCGGGTTTTATCTGCATCACTCAGCCGCTGTTAATGGATAGTTTGGAGCGCAACCGCCGGTTTGCATTAAGAATCGCATTCTTGAGCCTGGTATTACTTTATTATATGAGATGGAACAAAATTGAACCCGGTTATGAGCAATGGCCGTTTGGCGGCAATTCGTTTGTTGGCTTATTTTTAGCGTTGCGGGCTATAGTAGCCTGGAGCTGGGTACTGGCTTTGGTTGGCTACGGCAAAAAATATCTGAATTATAAACATAAAATACTTAGTTATTTAAATCAGGCGGTTTATCCTTTTTATATTTTACATCAAACGGTTATAGTGGTGCTGGTTTATTATATTGTACAAACCCCGAATGAAAGCATTTTATCAAAGTATATTTATACAGTTGGAATGACTTTCTTTATAACTGTGGGTATTTATCACCTTTTGGTAAGGCCATATAACTTAACCCGATTTTTATTTGGTATGAAACCGAAAGATGAGAAAAAGGTGGTTAGTGTTAAGCAACCAGAAAAGATAAATGAAGTTGTATTGCTTTCCGCCTGAAATTTGTAATTTAAATCAATGAAAACTTTTAGGAAATTCTTTTTCCCTGTAGTATACGGTTTGATGGTATATTTTACCGTAAGGCTGTTGCATGATATCGATACCGGCACTCATTTCTGGAAACGCAGCTGGACCTTGAACGGTATTGAAATGGGTTGCAGTATATTGGCGGGCTATGCGGCTATTTATTTGTTTCGCCGCCTTTTCCAATACTTTGATAAACATTGGCCATTGCAATTTAGCTACAAGGCAATTGTGCGCGAGTTAACTATAATTGTGGTTGCTAATTTGATTTTAGTAAACCTCATCCTTACCCCTATGGCGGCGCTGACCGATGATGGTTTGCAATGGGCCGATTTTATAGATATTTGCGTGATTCCTACACTCTATACTATCGTTTATTACGGGATTGCACGCAGCAGTATGTTTATGAGTGCTTATGTAGATAATAAGATAAAGCTCGAAAAAGTAACCAGTGATCAGTTGGCGACGGAATTAAAATTCTTGAAATCGCAATATCATCCTCATTTTTTGTTTAACGCGCTCAATACCGTTTATTTCCAGATGGATGAAGATTTGTCCGGGGCTAAGAACAGCATAGAAAAGCTTTCTGAATTATTGCGATACCAGCTTTACGACCAGCAGCACCAGGTGAAAGTAAGCAACGAAATAGAATATCTGCAAAGCTTCATCAACTTACAAAAAGTGCGGAGCAGTGACAGATTAAAAATTGAACTCCATTTCGATAAAGGACTAAACGGACAAATGGTATATCCCCTACTATTTTTACCGCTGGTTGAAAATGCCTTTAAATTTATTGGCGGCAATTACAAAATGGACATTTACGCGGGATTAACCGATAAAAAAATCAACTTCAGGGTAGAAAATTCGACACCTGATTTTGAATCGCCGGCCATACACAAAGGCGGCATTGGTCTTGAAAACTTGAGGCGTCGACTCGACCTCTTATATCCGGGTAAACATTTGTTTTACACAAAAAAAGATCACGATACTTTTACTGCTGAATTAGAACTTGATTATGAATAATATCACTTGTATTATAACCGATGATGAGCCATTTGCCCGGAAAGGAATACAAGGCTATGTGGAAAAAATTGATTTTTTTGATTTGAAAGGCGTTTGTGAAGATGCCCTGCAATTAAGCAACCTGCTACAGCAACAGCCCGTTGATTTGCTTTTCCTGGATATACAAATGCCACACATTACAGGCATCGAATTTATAAAGGCGCTTTCAAAACCGCCCAAAGTAATATTCACCACTGCTTTTGAGCAATATGCCATTCAGGGCTTTGAACTGGACGTATTAGATTACCTGGTTAAACCAATATCGTACGAGCGATTTTTAAAATCGGCCTGGAAGGCTCGCGATTATTTTTCTTTGAGGGAGGAAAAAAGCAATCATTCCGTCCCCTATTTTTTTGCCAAAGCAAACGGCAAACTCGAAAAGATCGCTTTCGATGAAATTTTGTTTATTGAAGGGATGGAAAACTATGCCGCCATCTACTTCGAAAATAAAAAGATCATCATTCACACTACCATTAAAGCGCTTTTTGAAAAGCTACCGACAGGTCAATTTATACAGACACATAAATCATACATCGCCGCTATAAATAAAGTGGAAAGCATCGAGGGTAATACACTGCATATTCAAAAACACCAGGTTCCCATAAGTAAATATATGCGTGAGGTGGTTCTGGATAAGATTGTTAATTAGTAGTTGTTTTAAAACTTTTTCACCTTCTTTTTTTGAGTCACAAGCCTCCACGCAGTAGTTAAAGCATCTTCAAGCATCTCCGGCGGAACCTTGTCCAGCTCAACAACCGTTGCTCCTTTTAAACCCCATTTATTTTGCACCGGGTAAAAAACAGCGGCGTCGAACGAGCCAAAAACCGACTGATCTATTATTGATAATTTAACCATCATTCGTCGTTCTTTTTCCAGCATTGTTGAAAATATCTTCTTATTTGCCCTGAAAGATGGAATACCAAAATGATCCTGCTCAACAGTACCGGGTAATGACAGCGCCATTTGTCTTGCGGTTTCTATATCAACCATAGTTTAACTTATAACTTACGATATTTAGTACCTATATAATCCAAAAAATCGGGCTCAAAGCCCTGGTTTCGGATTATTGTCTGTATTTGGGCCCTGTGGTGAATGGAATGATAGTTTAATTGCAGGGCTATATCCATCGGTGTGGCGGCCCACTTACTCCCATCAAGCCCAATAAAGGCAACCTCTGTCGCCAGTTGTTCATCGGTTCTATCATCGATATATTTCAGCCAGAGCTGCAAACTCTTATCCCATTCACCTTCTAACTCATCTAACTCATATACGGGATCCCACCAGCTCATTTTAGGTGCATCCGGGTTATGTATTATCCGGGCCATCCATTTATACTGGCAATTGATCAGGTGACTAAATAGTTTGATACTTTCTGTTTTATCAGGTAATTTACTTATTTTTTCCAACAATTTTCTATTTGTTAAATCATTAAATAAAAAAGTGTCCAATAAATATTCTTTCATTTGCATAGATAAAAATGCGGCTTTTACTTATTATTTCATAACTAAAATTTATATGTTTGACTTCTAATCAGAACTTTGAAATACTTTGCCCTGTTATCTATAATAAAGCCAACGGTTAATTAATAAATATGCAAGCTAACGGTGATGTAAGTTTAATCAGAAAAAATGGTGTTGCTTTCATTAGCTTTTATCATCCTGCACAAAATTCATTACCGGCCAATTTGCTGGATGAACTAACGAACCTCATAACTCAAGCCGGTAATAACCCAGAAACCAGAATAATTGTACTAAAAAGTGAGGGCGAGCGTACTTTTTGCGCCGGGGCCAGCTTTGATGAATTATTGCAGATAAAAGATAAAAAAGCCGGTGCGGAATTCTTTTCAGGTTTTGCAAGGGTAATCAACGCCTGCCGCAAGTCGCCAAAAATTGTTATTGCGCGTGTGCAGGGAAAAGCCGTAGGTGGTGGAGTTGGATTGGCTGCCGCAGCAGATTATTGCCTTGCAACCGAAGCAGCATCAATTAAACTGAGTGAATTGGCTATCGGTATCGGTCCGTTTGTAATCTCTCCGGCCGTAATCCGCAAAATTGGTTTACCTGCATTTTCACAGCTTACCATACGCGCTGTTGATTTTCAAACCGCGCAATGGGCAAAAGAAAAAGAATTATATAATGAGGTCTATCCGGATATCAACGCCATGGATACGGCATTGGATGCGCTTGTTCAAAAACTTGCTTCTTATCATCCCGATGCACTTACCGGTCTGAAACAAATTTTGTGGGAAGGAACAGCAGATTGGGACGAACTCCTGGGTCACCGGGCAGCCATAAGCGGTGAACTTGTCCTGTCTGAATTTACGCAACGAGCCTTACAGGAGTTTTTAGGTGGAAAAAAGTGAACGCAGGATTGTCATCTTAGCTTGTTACGCAGCTGCCGTATTTCCTCCTGCATTAACTCCATCCTCCGCAATAGGTGACTGATCACATCTATCCCCTCAATGTTTATTTCCAGTTCATGATGCATCCTGATTATTTTTTCAAGTTTTTGAAGCTCGGTCTCGGGTATGTAAGTCGTATGATTTACAACTTTTAATTCAACAAGCCCGGCTTCCTCCAGCGAGCTGATAAAAGTATATTCGACTTCATGATACCTGCAAAAATCCGAAGCCGCTATTAAATTTAATTCTGTCATCTTCTTATGCTTTAGTCATTGGTCATTGCGTCATTAGTCATTTTACTGTTCAGCTTTAGCTAATTCTTCAAACAGTTTTTTTTGTTTTTCGGTGAGGTTTATCGGAACCTGAACTTCATAGGTAACATAAAGATCACCTGATTCATTTTCCTTCTTATATACCGGCATGCCCTTCCCTTTCAGTTTAACTTTGGTTCCGCTTTGTGTTTCAGGTTTCACCTTTATTTTCACTTTACCATTTAGCGTATCAACAGTCACCTCGCCTCCAAGCACAGCTGTATACAGATCAAGTTTAATTGTAGCGAACAAGTCGCTGCCATCTCTTTTAAAACGGGGGTCGTCAGCTATTAAAAAAGTAATAAAAAGGTCGCCGTGAGGGCCACCATTTACACCTGGATTGCCATGTCCGGTAATTTTAATAGTCTGGCCGTTTTCAACTCCTGCCGGAATAGTTATACGAAGGTTTTTACCGTTAACGGTAATTGCTTGTTTGCGTGTTTCACTGGCTTCTTTTAAACTAAGTTGAAGTTCTGCATTAAGGTCTTGCCCTCTGTATTTTGTTTGCCGCCCTCGCGAGCTGCCTCCTTGTCCAAACATAGATTGAAAAAAGTCTGAAAAACTGTCGTCGCCAAATCCCTCAAAACTGGATGCCTGGCCGCCTGTATAAGATTGCTGTCGCCTGTTTTGCTGTTGCTGACGGGTGTATTTTTCATATTCTTCGCCATGCTGCCAGTTTTCTCCGTACTGGTCGTATTTTTTTCTCTTTTCAGGGTCACTCAAAACTTCATTAGCCTCATTGAGCTGTTGAAACTTTTTGTTGGCTTCCGTATCGTTAGGATTTAAATCGGGATGATATTTACGGGCCTGCTTTCGGTAGGCATTTTTTATTTCCTTATCCGACGCATTTTTAGCAACACCCAATGTTTGATAGTAATCAATAAATGCCATTTGTTAAAGGGTTATCTAAACACAATATTAGCTTTTAAAATCTAATCGGACGGTCACCTTTAAAAAAAATCAAATACAGCTATTCCGTTTAGTGAGCGACTATTATTAAACAAAAAACAGAAAAAATCGTTCCCTTTTTTCAAAAAATTCAATAAACAAAAAATCGCCCCGTACAATAATTAATACAGTACCCTCAAAAATGTATAGTAAGTTAAACTCTAAAAAAATCGACAACTAGTTTCTTAGTAAATGATTTAATTTTTCTGAAAATGAAATTTCATTAAATTTAACTATAATTCTATTTTTCTACAAAACCCCTATTTTATAAGCAAATACAATAATTTTCTTCATTTAGCGCAGGTAAAAAGTCGTTAATGGCAAGGTAATTGAGGAGTCCTCTTTATCCTACAATCCTTTAAATCTATCGAAGGTCATAGCGCTATTCATAATTGTTTCAAAGTATCCGAAGAAAAAATGGGAGAGAATTACATGAGGAATACGAAAGAAGCAAACCTGCCTGGGAACTTTGGTGGAAAACAAAAAATATTAAAAATGCTAGTTAATAGTCTTGTGCAAATTGATGATCTGAATGCGAAAAATGAAGAGCTAAATTCGCTGATAGAAACTCAAAAAAGAATCATATACATACTGGCGCACGATCTTCGTAACCCGTTGGCTTCCATAAAAAACATTATCGAACTTAAACATTCCGGCATCCTTAATAAAAAGGATTGGTCGGAAGTAATGGATATGATGACCGGCCAATTAAATACCACCATCGAAATGGTGGAAAACGTGATGCAGTGGGGGCAACTGCACTTAAAATCGGGGGAGCTTCAATTCGAAGATTTTGATATGCATCAACTTGTTGATCGTATATTTCTATCAGAGTCAATAAATACTGCGATAAAAAATAATAACCTCATCAATGATATTGAACCGGGAATTATTGTTAACTCGGATCCCTGGGTGATGGAGTTTGTATTGCGGAACCTCGTGAGCAACGCGGGTAAATTTACAGAATATGGCGACATAACCGTTAGCTTACAGCAAACGGAAAAGAAGACGATATTGACCGTAAAAGATACTGGCATCGGGATGAATGTTGATCTTACAAATAAATTGTTCGACAATAAGCCTAATCAATCAACAGTGGGTACCAAAAATGAAAAAGGAAGCGGATTGGGGTTGCTGTTGGTAAAAGAGTTTATCGACCGGTTAAAAGGCACTATTACCGTTGAAAGTGAGATTAATAAAGGCACTATTTTTAAAATTGAGTTATAGCACATGAACAAATCAATATTCCATAAATTTGATGACATTGAAACCAAGGAAATAGCGCCGGGTTTTTTCTCCAAATTAATTCATACTAAAACTAATACAATAAATTTCATAGAGGTTAAGACTGGCTGTTCGGTACCCCGTCACCAACATTTTAATGAGCAATGCTCTTTTGCCATTGAGGGTAAATTTGAGCTTACCGTTAATGATATACCACAAATATTGGAACCGGGCTTGTTTGCCATTGTTCCGCCCAACGTTTGGCACAGTGGCATTGCAATTACCGACTGTAAACTGATAGATGTTTTTAGTCCGCCAAGAGAAGATTACAAATTACTTTAGCAATTGATAAACGTGTTACAAAACGTTGAGCAGGTGTTTATAACTCCGTCCAACAGGCACAATCGCGCCGTCAGTCAATGTCACTTTATTACTTTCAATCTGTTTAATCTTGCTATTAGTAACAAGATATGATTTATGGATACGCAGAAAATGCTTTTCCGGAAAAAGCTCTTCAACGGCTTTCAGCGAGCCTTTTACAACAACTTTTCCCTCTTCAGTATAAATGACTGAATAATCTTTTAATCCCTGGATGTAAGAAACAGCAGAAATGGGCGTCTTCAATTTTTTTGTCCCTGACTTCAAAAACAGATATTCTCCGTCCTTTTGTGTGTTAACAAACGCGGGAACGCGGCTTAATTCTTCCTGTAACTTAATAACTTCTTTTCTTTGATCGTACCAATCTATACTTAATTTAAAAGCGACAGTAAGTAACAGATACCAGGTTGTCGTAATAAAATTAAATGGGAAATTGTGCCAAAAATCGCGGTAGTCAACTGCTCCTATAACAAAACCATACAGGTAGATATCATAGAGGCTCTGCAGGCCTACATATACCCCAAGTGATGAAATCAGCAGTGAAAAGTAACTTAAATAGCGTTTGACCGAAAAAAACTTTGGAATGAAATAATAGAGATGTAAATAAGCAAGAGAAATAATAAGTGTGAGCCTTACAACGGTACACTCAGTAAAATGCCCAAGCCCAACTTTTTGAATAAGATAACGCCTGTCGTACAGAAAAATAATCGTTATCAATATCCAAAAACCGAGGTATAATAGTCGTTTTGTTAAAGGCCATTTTACACGCATAATCTTGCAGATGAATTGCTTATTCAAAAATGAGCATAAATCTGGTAAACAGCTAAAACAATCTACCAACGCCAGATTTAGTAGATAAATATAGTTCAGTTGATTAAGTTAGATTAGGTTGATTAAGTATGTGGTTGATTAAGTATGTGGTTGATCATGAAAATAGATTTACAATTTTCGCTCCCAACTCAATCAACTTAATCTCACCCAATCAACCACTCAACTAAATTCAATTCATATCTATTAAAACTGTTGTTGGTCTACTTTATTTTAGATTGACAGGGTAAAGGGCTAACGTTGCTTATTAAATCCAATGAAGATAGTTTAATAGATAACTTAAAAATATGATCATGAAAAAGATTGTTGTATTTATTTTATTGATTGCGGTATGTTCTTTTATAAATAGCTGCGCAAGTAATTATGCTAAGTCAAATAACAAAACATCTCCGTTCATAATTAAAAAAATAGTATTAAACCAAAAGCCATACAGCGTTGAAGTTGCTGATCTGAACGGGGATAAAATTAAGGACCTGGTAATAGCAAATGGTGAAGACAGTAGTGTAACTGTACTACTTGGCACCGGTAACGCGAATTTCAAAGAGGCAAAAGGTTCACCATTTCCAGCCGGAAACATGCCAAACGATATTGCGATTGCAGATTTTAATAAAGATGGTATTCCTGATCTTGCTTTTGCTAACCACGACAGAAAATACCTGACTGTACTTACCGGGGATGGCAAAGGTGGATTTACACCCTTAAAAGGTTCACCGTTTTCGGTAAAGGTAAGGCCGCATACACATGGCATCGCCGTGGGCGATTTTAACGGCGATGGCAATTTAGACCTCGTCACTGATAGTTGGGGCGACAATCAGTTAGCCATATTGTTTGGCAATAATCAACATGGCTTTAATGCGACCGCAAAATACATCAGCGTGGGCAAACACCCTTATCAACGCATAAGAGTTGCTGATTTAAATAAAGACGGAAAACCGGACATTGTTACTACCAACCTCGATGGCAATAACTCCACTATACTTTTGGGTGATGGAAAGGGGAATTTTCACGAACCTGCAGGTTCACCATTTCCTTGTGGTGACGCCCCTTTTGGTATCGCGATTGGCGATATTAACGGTGACAGGAATCCTGATTTGACAATAATAAACTCGCCCAGCATTACCGCATCTAACGAAGGCCACGATGGCTTGACCATTTTGCTGGGCGATGGAAAGGGTAAGTTTGCGATTATGCCCGGGTCGCCTTTTGCTACCGGAAGATCTCCAAGCCGGTTAGCTACCGGCGATTTAAATGGCGATGGCATTCCAGACATAGTGGTTACCAATTATAACAATAGTAACATTAGCGTATTTATGATGGGCACAAATGCAGTCAAATCAAGTTATACATTTTCGGTTGGATCAAAACCCGATGGTGTTGCTATTGCTGATTTAAATGGTGACGGCAAAGCAGATGTAGTTGTGTCAAACAGCGGCGAGAATTATATAAGCGTACTGATTGGGAGATAAAGGCGATAGGTTTATCATATATAAAGCAGCCCCACTGAAAAGAGCGGGGCTATCTTATTTGCTTAGTAGCGATGATGATACCCGTGATGATGCCAGCGGGCGTAATGGCGATGGTGCCAATGACGGTGCTGGCGTGGCCCAATATGTGCATTAATTGAAACCTGGGCCATAGCACTTCCAAATACAAATACGGCAATTATAGTTTATAGTTACTAACAACATTTTTAGATATTTCATGTTTTTCGATTTTAATGAAACTTAGATAGATTTTATAATATTATAATAACCTTAAATCAGTTAAAAGGTTTAATCAATTTGAAACCATGCAGACTAATAATTCATAATATCTTCAATTTAAGCGTCAAATATTTTAGGTTTGTATTTTGATAATACTAATTTATGCCTATTACAAAAGCAACCCTGGCCGACGTACCCGAGCTTAACATTTTAGTAAACAGCGCCTATCGCGGTGAAACTTCGCAATTGGGGTGGACATCCGAAGCCCATCTACTCGATGGGATAAGAATAGATGAGACGACCTTAACAGGCTATTTTAATGATGGAAAAGTTATTATACTAAAAAACACGAACGATGGTGGACAAATAACAGGCTGTGTTTATTTAGAGGTACGCACACCCAAGTTGTATGTTGGTATGTTCAGTGTTTCGCCACTTTTACAAGGCAAGGGTGTAGGAAAAGACTTACTGCTGGCTGCTGAAACTTGTGCAAAACAATTGAACTGTGATACGCTGATTATCACTGTGATTAGTACACGTTCCGAACTTATTGACTGGTATCAAAGACGGGGCTTTAAAGCAACCGGCGAAATAGAGCCTTTTCATGAAGGAACAAAATTCGGCATCCCCAAACAACACATTGAACTTATAATAATGGAAAAGAAAGTTTGAAGTAAATAAACTTTTCTTAAGAAAATAACACTTTTCGTGCAACCTTTCTGCAATTGTGTCGTCTCATAATTCATACAATCAGCACCTATTGTAAAATGGAAGAGATACAGCCGCAATTAAAAGAATTTATAGTCGATTACTGCACAAAGTATAAAATTCAAAAGGTGGACCCCTCTGCATTGAGTCTTGATACCAGTATCGACCTTGATCTTGATATTGTTGATATTGAGATTGACCTTTTTATAGCCGAGTTCACCGCACAATTCCACATCGACCAGTCGAAATTTAGCTGGTATAAATATGGGTACCCTACAGGCTCTGCGGGTGTTAAACTTATAAAAACGGTGTTTGGCTACAAATCGCCCTGGGTAAAACGGTTGTCGCAACGAATTTATCAACCGAAATTTAGGGTAAGTAATTTGCAAGACGCTGTTAGAACAGGAAAGCTGCTGTGATTAAAAACCCCATAAATCAATTAATGATTGCGGGGTACGAAGCAATCTCCACGCTTTAACACAGCAATAAATGCGGTCAGCTTGCAACGGTATGCATTTAGGAGCTTGCCCGTGCCCCGCTATTATTATATAATTCCCAAATGCTTTTAGGTTAGACCTAACTTAATTAAATAACTGCTTACATTTATGGTTTAAACCAATCAATTAAACCTAAGGGGTATGTCAGTTTTACATCGCTTACTTTTTGTCGTCCTTTTGCTTGTGCAAATCAACTCTTTTGCAAACAAGATTGTCACGGTGACTTCTCCCGACGCTAAAATTAAATTCTTGCTGAGCGCCGATAAAGATGGGTTGTACTATCGCGTATCATATAAAGGCGTTTTAATGGCCGACGTGTCAAGGCTCAATATCAGTTTTAAAGAAGGCGGTATTTTCAAAAATAATCTTACAATAACTCCGGCAAAATCTGAAAGGTTAACTGAAGATTATGAACTGATAACCGGGAAAGTAAGTAAAGTGCATAGTGAATGCAATCGGGTTATTGTACCGGTCACTGAGCAAACGGGCGCCAAACGAAATTTAGATATAGAAGTTCGTGTATTTAACGATGGCGTGGCTTTCAGATATGTTTTACCGCAGCAGCATCAGTGGGCCTGCGTAAATATAACCGACGAGACCGACTCCTTCAATCTTACACAAAACCCGGTTATAACAGCGCTTTTGCGGCAAAACTACACCACATCTCACGAAGGAATTTACACAAAAACAAAGCTGGTTGATTTGAAGTCCGACACCTTAATGGATATGCCTGTACTGCTGGAGTTCCCCAACAGCACTTATATGGCTATTACCGAAGCTGCTTTGCGCGATTATGCTGGTATGTACTTAATGAAGCATAACAATGTGTTGGAAAGCCGCTTGTCGCCGCTGCCCAGTCAGCCGGATATAAAAGTTAAAGCCACACTTCCGCACAACAGCCCCTGGCGGGTAATGATGATAAGCGACAGGCCGGGCGCATTCATCGAATCGAACATATTGACCAATTTGAATGAACCATGTAAAATAAAAGATGTATCGTGGTTAAAGCCGGGGAAAACAACTTTTCCATGGTGGAACGGAAATGTAGTGCCTGATTCTATCAACGCACCGGGAAATAACTATGAAACCAACATGTATTATGTAGATTTCTGCGCAAAATATGGAATTGAATATCACTCGGTGGTTGAATATGGCCTGCATGAATGGTATGTTAACGATGGCGCAGGTTTTCAGCCCGGTCCGCATGCTGATCCATCAAAGGCCGTACCGGGACTTGATATGCAGCAGATATGTGATTCGGCCGCAAAGAAAGGTGTTGGCATACGTGTGTGGGTACACTTCTATGCCTTGTATCCTAAGCTTGATGAAACCTTCGCGCAATATGAAAAATGGGGCATAAAAGGCCTGATGTGTGATTTCATGGATCGTGACGATCAGGAAATGGTAAACATGCAGGAAGAAATACTTCAAAAAGCCGCACAGCACCATCTTCATATACAATTCCACGGCGCTTATAAACCAACCGGCACCAGTCGCACATGGCCAAATGAATTTACCCGCGAAGGAACGTTGAATTATGAAAACGACAAATGGAACAACCTGGTAAACCCCGACGCCGATATCAATATTCCTTTTACAAGGATGCTTGGAGGCTCAACGGACTATCATTTGGGTGGCTTCAGGGCGCTGTCGCCTTCGCAATTTAAAGTGCATTATACAAGGCCCTTTGTACAGGGCACCCGCTGCCACATGCTGGCTATGTATGTTGTTCTCGAAAACAATTTAGGCATGGTATGCGATGATCCAACGGCTTATATTAACCAACCAGGATTTGAATTCATACAAAAAGTGCCCACCACTTGGGACGAAACCCGCGTGATTGATGCCAAACCCGGCGAATGGTTAGCCTTGGCACGGCGCAAAGGCGAAGATTGGTACATCGGTGCAATAACTAACCACACCTCCCGTACAATAACAAAAGCCTTTGATTTTTTGCCAGACGGCAACTATACCGCAGAGATTTGGAGCGATGCCCAGACATCTGACCCAAACTTAAATCATTTGGTTAAGGAAGTAAAGCATATCACGAGGGCGACAGTTATGACGATGCTCTTAGTGTCCGGCGGAGGGCAGGTGATGCATTTATATCCGGAAAAAAAATAAAAATGGGTGTCATGGTGAGCCCCGTCGAACCACGGTGCGGAGGGCTGACGGATGCTTAGCGGAGACGTAGTTAATTGTTTACCTGGCAGTTGGCGGTGCATGGTGTATAGGCCTTTGCGCACATGGTTCGACGGGGCTCACCATGACACCCTCTTAAATCCGAAATCCGAAATCGAATATCCGAAATCCGAAATTCACAGATCCATTATCCTTGTATGGACCCTTTTAACGTAATTGCGTATATCAAGCACAATACCAGCGAAAATGTAAAATATGAGCGGGAAGCCTACCGCCAAAAATGAAGAGTAAATAAAAAACAAACGGATTTTGGCTATAGAAATATTAAATTTTTCTCCCAGGTACGTACACACCCCAAACGAGTATCTTTCAAAAAAAGTAATTATCCTTTGTAACATATCAGGCCAACTTTAATATTCTATTACCAACGCCACATTGCAGGCATTTCTTATAATTACAGTAGTTATTTTTTAACTCCAGCAGTGCCTGCGACTCAAAAGCTGTTTTTATTTTCACTCCTAAGTTACTAAAATCTGCCGTAATTTTATTGTTTTCATTTGGTAAATATTCCAACAATTGTAAGCTACGGTTTATATAATGCTGCAACTGGTTATGCTTACCGTAACTGAATAAAAACAATGCCAATGTATTTAACAGCAAAATATCTACAGATGCCCGTCCCAGGTTTTTCGACGAGGGGGGAGATTCAACATCAAACCGGTAATGATTTTCCCAGTAAGGGTTAATTTTTATCTCCGTAAACAGGCATCTTAACCCTTTTACGTCTTTAATCTCTAATAGTTTTGAAAAAAGGTGATTCGATTGCACAATCAGCGCCGCAAATTGAGCCAGTCGTACAGTTGGGAAGTTTTGTGGCCGCAGCCGCATAAATTTCCATAAATGGTTTTCTATTGGTGTTAACTGGTGTTTTTTGCTCAGAAATTCATATTCACTTTTTAGTTTTAGCGGATATTCATCCTTAACATCACCAGCTAAAAAACCAGCCTGGCCAAAAATAAGCGCCTCAATTTGCATTGCGCTATTTTTGTGCTTTGCCAGTATGATTTGAGGCAGTGATTTAGCCAGTAATTCAAAAGGCAGGGCATTGGTTTTAAAACCAAAATTTGTGGCTAAAAACTGGTAAAAGGTTTCTTCCCAATCGCCGCGGTTAAGGTTAAGCGCGTCAATAACCGCTTTTGAACGTTTTTCAAGCCGTTCAACCAAAACGCGCGTAAGCCAGTTATACATGGTAAGACTATCAACCGACCCTATATTTGCCTCGCAGGGAATAACGGTTTGATCGCCAAAAATCAACTTGTGATACCTGCTGTACAAATCTTCCGGAATACGATTTTGGAGATTGAGTGTTGGAATCCTCCGGCCGTCTGTCAGTATCAGCGGTTGGTCGTCCTTATATACTACATGAAGGATCACATTGTTGTAAGCATTATCGGAATGGTGTCCATGTTTTTGCCAGTCGGACGAAGATGTATGCAACTCAACATTCCCGGCCCAAACGGTATCGCCAATCCTTATTCTCGCGTTTTGGAAATCGGGCCCCGCATCTGCATTATGTATTCCTGCCGAAAAAATTTCCAGTTCCTCACCGTCATTTGTTTTCAAATCAAAACGATCAAACAACCGGAACTTCCATACGTAACTTAAGAAGTCTTCGGTTAGGATCATAATGAGTGGTTGATTAAGT
>DASYEP010000077.1:0-252173 GCA_036498965.1 Mucilaginibacter sp. | reverse complement strand
GGCCAACACTGCCATCGCCGCCCAAAGGCGCCCCCAATGTAATTATTGTCCTGCTTGACGATGTTGGATTTGGTATGACGAGTACGTTTGGCGGCTCCATTCCAACACCATATATGGATACGCTGGCAATGCATGGCATCATGTACAACCGGTTTCATACTACGTCTATTTGCGGCCCGTCGCGCGCGGCGTTGCTCACAGGTCGTAATCACCATGTTTCAGGAAATGGCTTCCTTGCCGAATGGGCCACTGGTTTTGATAACTATAATGTGATGATGAAAAAGAGTACCGCAACTATCGGAGCGGTGCTGAAATACAATGGCGTAAACACATCCTGGTTTGGGAAAAACCACAACACGCCTGATTGGGAAACCTCGGCCGTAGGGCCTTTTGACCGCTGGCCCACCAGCATGGGTTTTAATTATTTCTACGGCTTTAACGCCGGAGAGACCGACCAGTTTTACCCGGTTATATTTGAAAACACAGTGCCGGTTGAACCTGATAAGACGCCCGCACAAGGGTATCATTTCATGACCGATATGACCGACAGAGCCATCAACTGGCTGGACTTACAAAAATCGATATCGCCCGATAAACCGGTGTTTATGTATTTTGCCCCCGGTGCGGCACATGCGCCACACCAATCTCCAAAAGAATGGCGCGATAAATTCAAAGGGAAATTCCCCGATGGCTGGGACAAGGAGCGGGACATTGTGTACGAACGCCAAAAGAAAATGGGTATCATCCCACCGGATGCGAAGTTATCTCCACGAATCACTTCTGTGCCGTTATGGGATACCTGCAGTACACAATCTAAAAAGTTTTATGAGCTATTGTACGAAAACTATGCGGGCTACCTTGCTTTTGCAGATCATGAGGTGGGCAGATTATTAAATGCGGTTAAGAAATTGCCGGATGCCGATAACACCTTAATTATTTACATAATAGGCGACAATGGAGCAAGTGCGGAGGGCGGTTTGGACGGAACACTTAATGAAATTAAGGCGTTGAACGGAATCTCGAGCACGATGGAGGAAAATTTGAAAAGGGCCGATGAAATTGGCGGCCCAACTTCAGAACCGCATTTTCCAATTGGGTGGGCTTTCGCAGGCAATACACCATTCCCATGGGTAAAACAGGTTGCTTCTCATTTTGGGGGCACCCGTAACCCGATGATCATATCATGGCCCAAAGTGATAAAACCGGATGGAAAAATGAGATCACAGTTTTTACATCTTATAGATGTAATGCCTACTGTACTTGATGCTATGCATGTTAAAATGCCGGAGTATGTGGACGGCGTAAAGCAGGTGCCATTACAAGGCAAATCCTTCCTATCGACATTTACCAATGCAAATGCACCTGAGATTAGAAATATTCAATATTTCGAAATATTCGGCAATCGCGCTATTTATGATAATGGTTGGGTAGCCGCTATACAACACACCTTGCCGTGGCGGCAGGACTTAGCGCCAGGCTTTGATTTTGCCCACGAAAAATGGCAATTATATAATATAAAAACGGACTTTTCAGAAGCCGTGGACCTGGCCGACAAATATCCCGCAAAATTGGCCGAGTTGAAAAAGGTTTTTGACCAGGAAGCGGTAAAATACCATGTATATCCACTGGACGACAGAGGAGCTGCACGTTTAAGTAGCCCCAAGCCATCGCCGCTTGGCAGCAGAACCAAATTTACTTTTTATGAAGGTGCAACGCGCCTACCCGAAACTGCTGCGCCAAATACAAAAAACACTTCGTGGACAATGGAGGCCATGGTAACTACTGATGGAAGTCATAAAGACGGTGTGATCAATGCCATAGGCGGTCAAAGTTCAGGGTATGTATTATACGTAAAGGATGGTACTCCGACATTCCTGTACAATTACTTCGAGGCAGAAGTTACCACCATTCAATCTGCCAAAAAACTGCCTGATGGCCCCGCTTCTGTTAAAGTGGATTTTAAATATGACGGTGGCGGCGCCGGAAAAGGCGGCGTATTTGCACTGTATGTAAATAATGAAAAGGTGGGCGAAAAACGAGTAAATGCCACCGTTCCCGGCCGCTTTGGTATCGACACGTTCGGTATTGGCGAAGATGATGGATCACCTGTTACCCATAACTACCAGGCGCCTTTCAAGTTTCAGGGTAAAATTGATGAGGTGAATATCGAGTTAAAGCCTGCAAAATAGATTAAAGAAATGAAATTAAGCAATAACCAATATGCAACCTGTAGTTATATGAAATTGCAGAACGTTGCCATTTCAAATCAATCACAGTAGTTCTTGAATGTACAAATACCGAAGTCAGATAAAATATTTAGTAAAAAATTAGTCATGAAAACGATCACAACATTAATTCTTACCGGGTTTGCTGCACTAAGTGTACACGCACAGCAAAGCTACTTTAACCCAACAGTGAAAGTAAAAGAATACCTGGAAGCGGCCATACCGCATCCAAGCCAGGATAAAGAGATGCATGATAAATTAACCCGTGTTGGTAAAAAGCCTAACATTCTCATTCTGCTTATTGATGATATGGGCTATGGCGACATCGGAGCATACGGTGGGGGCTATGCTATTGGCGCGCCAACACCAAACATGGATCGGCTTGCTCACGAAGGATTGCAGCTTACATCAACCTATGCCCAGCCTACCTGTACACCCACGCGTGCAGCTTTGATGACAGGAAGAATCCCTGCCCGCTCGGGCCTAACGAGGCCAACACTTACCGGCGAAAACCCGAAGGTAAACCCATGGGCTTCAGAAAATACCACTGCCAAGCTTCTTTCCCAAAGCGGATACGTAACGGCTATTTCCGGAAAATGGCATCTCGGTGAAACCAAAGGCAGTTTACCTAATGATGTAGGTTATGACGAATGGCTGGGCTTTTCGGGTGTACAGTCTGAATATGCACAATTTGTAAACGAGTGGCTTTACCCCGATCTGATTAATAAGCCGGAAAGATATAATGCGATGAGAAGACTGGTGGATCAAAATATAGTTACCGGCAAAAAAGGAGAACCTGATAAAGTGGTGCAGCCTATAGGCACCATAGAGGAGCTTTCTAAAGTTGACCAGGTTTTTGCCAATTATAGTGAAGATTTTATCAGGCGATCTGTAAAGGAAAACAAGCCCTTCTATTTAATACATTCATTCTCAAAGGTGCATAATGATAATTATGTATCAGCAGGATACAAAGGGAAAAGCCCTGCTGCATTCCCTTATAAAGATGCTGTAGTGGAAGTAGATGATATTGTGGGCAGGTTAATGGCGCTCCTTAGTGAATTAAAAATAGATGATAACACATTGGTGTTTTTAACATCAGATAATGGGCCCAATGAAGATGTGTGGCCGGACGCAGGGTATACGCCATTTAAGGGTGGTAAAGGTACTACCTGGGAAGGTGGAGTACGCGTACCCGGTATCGCCTACTGGAAAGGTATGATCAAACCCGGACGTATCAGTGATGGGTTATTTGACCTTTGCGATTTGTTCAACACATCCCTTTCTGTTGGCGGTGCACTTGATAAAATTCCAGGCACTAATTATATTGATGGCGTTGACCAGGCTTCCTTTTTACTCTCTGATACCGGCAAATCTAACCGGAATGCGGTGTTCATGTATTCTGAGACAAAATTTATGGCTATACGATGGCAGGAATATAAGTTGCACATGAATGTGTTTAATACCTCAGCGCCAAGAAAGAATATTGATCAATCAACGATTGAAGGCATCGGTATGAGCCCATGGATATATGATCTGTATGTAGATCCGAAAGAACAGATAAGTTCAGGACACCGTTTTTTCGAATGGGGTTTGCCAGGTATGATGAGCCTTATTACTACTCACCTGGCTACCTATAAAAAGTATCCTATGAAGGATATTGGATTGAAAAAGCCCGGCACTGACGATTAAAAAAGAAGCATCATGGCATGATCTCCGCATTACCTGTTATCAGGATAACGGTTTGTTGGTAAAAACACCAACAAAGGCGAAGAAATAGATCAAAGAAAAGAAATTACGTTATTCCCAATATGCAACCTCCAGTCATATGAAATTACAAAAACAAAGAACCTTGAATATTAGCCAGAAATTGCTAATTCTCGGAATTTTAACATTTGCATTGTTTTCTTGTAAACAAAATAATCCGGCTCAAACCAGTAACGAAAAAGCGTCGCCTGCCGGGCTAGATTCCGTAATTAATTACGAGTTGGGTGTACCAACGGAAGCGACAGCAAAAAAAATGTTTGATGAATTGGACTATCAACGGGCTGTACAGGTTTATCTGTGGGGCCTTTCAGCTGTGGGTATGCAGCAGTACCGGGTAGCAAATGCGCAAGCAATGGGTGGCGGCAGCGACGATTATAAATTCGGATACCTTGGCGAATTGCTTAAGAGCGATATCGAGCATCTTACAGGTAATCCGAGTTCGATGTATATTGATTACTTTTTCGATACGCGTAATGGGCCAATTATAGCTGAATTACCCCCAACCTTACCTGGCTTTATTGACGATATGTGGGAGTTTCCGGTGATAGATATTATTCCGAAAGTATCCCCAACCGGAAAATATCTTATTGTGCCTCCCCGGTGGACAGGCACTGCACCAAAAGATTATACTGTTGTGCGGCCTAACACTTATGTATCCTGGATGCTGTTACGGGGCAACATACAACAAACAGCAAATGGGCCAGACACAAAGTCGGCTGTTGAAGACATGAAAACGAAGATAAAAATCTATCCTTTCAGCAAAAACGGGCAATCTCAATCGCATCCTCAACTGCAATATTTTGATATGAGCAATAAAAAAATAGATAGGGTACCACCGGAAGGCCTTGATTATTTTAAACGGCTTGCAGAAGTAGTCAATAGCGAAGACCTATATCAGACCGATGCGTTTGCTATGGGACTAATGAAAGCTATTGGGATGGAGCCGGGCAAACCGTTTCAGCCCGATGAACGAATGACGAAGATATTAGAACGGGCGGCAAACACTGGCCAGGCGATGGCAAGAACCATTTCATTTTTCGGGAATGACGAAGGCAGGTACCATTGGCCTGACCGTAAATACTCCGAAGCCTTTATGGGCGGAAGTCCGTCCTTTGTAAAGGACGGGCATACCAATCACAATGCCAGAACTTACTTTTTTTACCTGGCCTGTGGAACCAGTAATTTGATGGCGTCCACTACACCTGGTGTAGGACAAGCTTATCCCTGGGCTTCACGGGATAAAGACGGTAATATTTTTGATGGAGGCAAATATTACAAAATGCATCTGCCAAAGAGAATTCCGGCAAAACTGTACTGGTCTGTCACCTGCTATGATAATAAGACGCGATCTCAATTGCATAATGGACAACCATTTTCGGCAATTTCTACCTTCGACAAGCCAACCTTCAATGATGATGGCAGTCTCGATCTATATTTTGGTCCCAAGGTTCCCGCCGGTAAGCAAGCAAACTGGGTAAAAACAGTACCCGGACTTGGATGGTTTTTCTTATTCCGCCTATATGGCCCGGAAAAAGAGTATTTTGAAAAGAGCTGGAAGCCGGATGATTTGATAGAAATTAAAGAACCATGATAATTAACATTGGTGTGCGTAAATACCCATAATTTTTTCGTTTTCGCAGGTCTCCTGAAAGGGACCCTGCGTTGTAAGATCACTTCACAGCGCAGGGTCCTCTGAATTTCGACCAATGCTCTCAAAACGGCAAATAACAGGTGAAATAAATAGAGAATATAATATATGAAAAGACTCCTCTTCATCATAACGGCACTTTTTCTTTCTCATTTATTGACCTATGCTCAGGACGACACCACTCAGATGACCGCTGAGCAGATGAGCAAAAAAAGGCAGGATCCCGTGAGTGGTTTAAGAAGTATTTTTCTGCAGGATATACTAGTGCCTATTGGGGAGGGCAACGCCAATTCCTTTTCCATACAACCTGTTTGGCCCTTTAAAATAAGTAAGGGCATTAAACTTATTACCTATACCATAATTCCTTTTCAATGGGTACCTCCGCTATATCATACAGGAAACAGCATTTCGGGTTTGGGAAATATTCTTTTTAACGGCTACTTTGCTCCAACACATCCACTGGGGAAGTTTACGGTAGGCATAGGGCCGGCAATTCAAATACCTACCAGAACCGCTGCCGGGCTGGCAAGTAACCGGGTAAGTTTGGGCCCAACGGGATTGTTGAACTACGCCGGTAATGTCTTTTCCAGCGGGATAGTGCTTCAACATTATTGGTCACTTGGCGGAACCGGTGCAAATAAGGTAAATGAGTTCAGCGCACAGTATTTTGTCTATTACAATTTACCAAAAGCTTGGTTTTTAGAAAGTAATGCAACCATCATCGCCAATTGGCTCGCTTCGTCCGGAAACCAATGGACGGTTCCGCTCGGTGGCGGACCGGGCAAAACATTTAAACTAGGTAAGCTTTTTTATGTTGCCGACGCCCAATTGTTTTATAATGCAGCCAAACCGGAATTAGTAGGAAACTGGCAGGCAGTGTTTCAAATTCAGATCATTCTTTAACAACCCTCCGGTTTAGTTGACAAGTAAAGGGTGTTAGAAATTTGTAGATCACTTCACAGCGCAGGATACTCTGTGAGATATCCCGCGGAGACGGAAGATGGAAATTGAAGTAACCAATATAAATGATTATTTGGTGGCGGTGTTTTGTCAGTAAAAATGAGGAATTTTTGATAAACAAAAATTTATAATTATCTATTAATCAGTCATTAACAACAAACCCACGCTCGTTATGAACGTGAACAGTGAACGTAAAAAACTGCTCGAAAACCTTTTGTCGCGGCGCGTTAACCACCTATTTCCCTTTCGTCTTCGTAGGGTCTCCTGAAAGGGATCCCGCGTTGTAGATCACTTCACTGCGCAGCGTACTCTGCGAGAGAATCTGCGAAGACGGAATACCCCCAATAGTGTGGATACTTAAAATAGCTTTTGTTCAGTGCAGATACTTTAACAGGCAAAGCATACTGTCAACTGGTTTTTAACTAACTAATACTGTTTTTGAAAGGCTTCTTCATAATTCTCCCGGAACTTGCCGGCTACCATTTCGGCAGTTGCGTAGTATGCTCGCTTATCGGCCCAGGTATTCCAGGGGTTTAAAAGTTCTTCAGGCACACCAGGGCAATCTTGCGGTACCATTATCCTGAAAATCGGGTGCGGATGATAGTTCACGTCATCCAGTCGCCCGTTTATCGCCGCCGAAATCATCGCCCGCGTATAAGCTATGTTTATCCGGCTACCGACTCCGTACGAACCGCCCGTCCAGCCAGTGTTTACCAGCCAAACATTTGGCCGGTGCTTCGCCAATTTCTCCTTGAACAACCTTGCATAAAATTCAGGATGCAGCGGTAAAAAAGGTGCTCCGAAGCAAGCGCTGAAGGTAAGCTGTGGCTCCTTTATTCCCTCTTCCGTACCGGCAATCTTTGCCGTATAACCATTGATAAAATAATAAGCAGCCTGTTCGATGCTGAGTTTACTGATCGGCGGAAATACGCCGTAGGCATCGCAGGTTAGGAAAAAAATATTCTCAGGAGGCCTTGATACAAACGTTTTTTTCGCATTCTTTATAAAATCCAATGGATAGCTTACCCTTGTATTTTCCGAAATCGCTTTGCTTTTAAAATCAATCGTATTTGTACCATTTGTGAATGTCGTATTTTCAACCAGCGCGCCGGAACGGATCGCCTGAAAAATGTCCGGCTCATCTTTTGAAGACAAATTGATCACTTTTGCATAACATCCACCCTCGAAGTTAAAAATGCCCCGGTCATTCCAACCGTGCTCGTCATCACCGATCAGCTTACGCGATGGGTCCGAGCTTAAGGTGGTTTTACCTGTTCCGCTTAAACCGAAAAACAAGGCAGTATCGCCTTTGGCTCCCTCGTTTGCGCTGCAATGCATGCTTAATACGTTCCTCTGGTAAGGCAGGATAAAGTTCAGCACTGCAAATATCCCTTTTTTTATTTCGCCGGTGTAGCCCGTTCCGCCAATGAGAATGGTTTTGTTGCTGAAGGAAATGATCGTAAAATTGGCCCGACGCGTTCCATGACGCAAGGGGTCGGCTTTAAAACCCGGCGCATGTATAATAAGCCATCCCTGTTCAAATTGATCAGGTTCCCCGGCAGCCGGCGCAATGAACATATTGGCGCAAAACAGGTTACACCAGGGGTTTTCGTTCACTATGCGAATATTTAAACGATATGCGGGGTTAGAACACGCGTAGGCATCCCGTACCCAAACTTCTTTTTGCTGATCAAGGTAATTCAGTAAATCTTTTTTGAGGAGTAAAAAGTGTTCCCGGGCGATTGAATTGTTAAACTTATTCCAATCCACCGCGTTTGCGGTCAGTTCGTCTTTGACGATAAACTTGTCGGCAGGGCTGCGCCCGGTAAATTCTCCTGTAAAAACCACCAGGGCTCCGGTATCATTTAAAACACCCTCTTTCCTCCGAAGGGTGTGCTCCACAAGTTCCTGAATTGGTAACTGGAAGTGTATTTTAGTATTGGTCAATAATTCAAGCATATATTAAGTATTTTATATCTTTTCAGGGGCATTATTTCGGCCTTTACAAACCCTCCGTACTGATTTGGCCCGGAGGCGGCAGCGTGCTTCTTTTTTAAAGTAAAGGTTCAGTCTTTTGGTCATTAATGCTATAGGCAGTAATCACTTTGGTAATAATGACTAAAAACTATAGCCTTTTTAGTCATTATTTCTGTTTTCTGGTTGTAAACGGGCCAAATGTTCGAAATCAGCCCTCACAAATACAACTTAAATACACTATGAAAGCAAAAAAACAGGAAGCAGTTTATGTATTTTAATGCCTAAATTTGTAATAAAGAAACATTTACGGTTACTTTGCTGAAAGTAATTAAAATAATAAATACTGTAAATAATACACTAAGCCTATGACAAAAGTAATGACCTTAGGACAATTTATCATTGAAAAACAAGGCGATTTCCCTTATGCCAAGGGCGAACTTTCCAGGCTGCTGCGCGACATCGGCATCGCAGCAAAAATTGTAAACCGCGAAGTGAATAAAGCCGGGCTGATGGACATTCTGGGACATTCGGGAAGTACTAATATCCAGGGCGAAAGCCAGCAGAAACTGGATGTTTATGCCGATCAGCAATTTATTTCGGCCCTCAAAAGCGGCGGTGAATGTTGTATCGTAGCATCGGAGGAAAACGAAAATATCATTATGCTCGATCACGGCGTATCCAAAGACGCCAAGTATATCGTAGCTATTGACCCATTGGATGGCTCATCTAACATTGATGTGAACGTGCCCGTAGGTACAATTTTTTCCATCTACCGGAAATTCACTTCGGGACAACCCTGCCTTGAAGATGTACTGCAAAAAGGTACTGAACAGGTAGCTGCCGGTTACGTAATTTATGGCTCCTCAACCATGCTAGTATATACAACGGGCAAAGGTGTGAATGGCTTTACTCTTGATCCCTCTATCGGCGAGTTCTGTTTGTCCCATCCGGATATAAAGACTCCAAAAACAGGTAAAATCTATTCGATCAATGAAGGCAATTATGTTCATTTCCCACAGGGCGTAAAAAAATTTATCAAGTATTGCCAGGTGGAAGATCAGGTGACCTGCCGCCCTTATACCTCCCGGTATATCGGTTCAATGGTTGCCGATATTCACCGTAACCTGATCAAGGGCGGCATTTTTATTTACCCCGTCACTGCCACTTCCCCTAACGGGAAATTAAGACTGGTTTACGAATGCAACCCGATGGCCTTTCTAATCGAGCAGGCTGGCGGCAGGGCAACTGATGGCAGGGACCGAATTTTAGAATTGCCGGTAACTGAACTTCATGAGCGTTCACCCATTTTTATAGGGTCAGAACATATGGTTATCAAAGCAGAGAGTTTTAATTTGGCAGAGGAAGCAGTAATGAAAAATTGAAAATGGAAAATAAATTAGACAAAACCGACGTCGGAATCCTGAACCTGCTCCAGGAGGATTCCAGGCTTACTCATAAAGAGCTTGCAGTAAGGTTACACAAAACCATCACTCCGATTCATGCCCGCGTAAGACGACTCCAGGAAGAAGGTTACATTAAGCGCTATACCGCCATCATCGACCATAAAAAGATCGGACGAAGCCTGATCGCCTTCACACAGGTACAACTTAAGGAACATTCCCAGGAACGCCTGATGGCATTTATGAGCGAGGCTGTCAAGCTTCCCGAGGTTATGGAATGTTACCATATGACCGGCTCCTTTGATTTTCTGCTCCGGATCGCCATTAAGGATATGGATGAATATAACCTGGTGCTGATGAAAAAACTCTCGATGTTACCCGATGTGGGAACAATGCAGAGTTTATTTGTTATGTCCGAAGCTAAACATGAAACCGCTTACATACTTGAAAACTAAAAAAGGGTTAAACCATTACCAGGGATACCCCGCTCATGTCATAAGCACCGCTACCGCAAGGGCATATCCTCAAGTTAAGGAATGTGGTGTAAAAAATATCGAACATTCCCGTACATACGGGAATGAATTTCGAATAATGAAGTTAAAAACTTCGACTTTAATTCCTTTTTTGTCGCAAACGCCTCGCTTTTTGGCGTATTTAATGCTTGCTGACAAATACTATTAAACTTAATTTTATAGTATGAAAATCGTACGCGTTCAATATACTACCAGGCCAGAGTTCGCAGCTACTAATCAACAAAATATTGCCGCTATTGTGCAGGAGTTGAAAATACTGGCTCATCCGGGCATAAAATACACTGCCTGGCTGCTGCCAGACGGCAAAACATTTATGCACTTTGATCAACTTGAAAGCGAGGAGGCCCATTTGGTACTACAGAACCTGGCTTCTTTCAAAAAATTTGCCGACGAGCTTGAGTCAAGCCAACTGGAGATTGAACCTAAACTTGAGCTGCTTTCCCTCGTAGCTTCAACCGAGGACTATTTTTAACAATTACATCGAACACCCCGGGGCATTTAACAAACGAACCCTTTCCAGGCTAAAATATTTTGTACGACAATTTTAGCCGTGCTTTTCGCCTATATTGCAATATGCCACTATTGTAGACTTTTTGTCAATTATACTTGACAAAAAGAAATGTTTACCTATCTTTGTGAACAATTAAACGATTTAATTTATGGAACGGTCTAAAAAAGTACAGAACCAGCGCTGCATTATTTTCGCCCTCATTTATGGCGCAACTTATTTGCCGGCAACATGGGTGTTAAAACATCGTATGGTGGGGCAACCCTTTTCGATAATTATTGCCTTAGTGCCAATTATTACTTTTTCCATTTTCATTTTTTCATACATCAAAACCTTTTTGGCGATGGACGAAGTGAAGCAACGGGTGCAATTTGAAGCCGTTGTTATCGGTTTTGCGCTGACAGCAATGTTGCTGACGCTCTTATTTTTGCTAGGCCTGTGTGATATATCAAACCCCACTTGGTTTGGTTATGGGCAACTGGTGGGCTTTTGCTGGCTCTTTTATCTTATTGGTTGGTTAATTTCGAAAAGAAAATACGGCGTATGAAAAACACAATAAAGGTTGAACGCGCCAAGAAAAACTGGACACAAGCCGACCTTGCAAAACACATCGGAATATCACGACAGGGCCTAAATTCTATTGAAACCGGAAAGTTTATCCCCTCCACCCTACTTGCTTTACGGATGGCAAAAGTTTTTAATACTACTGTAGAAATTTTATTTCAATTGGAGGAAACGGAACAGTAATTGTAATCTTTTGGTCCCTGGTTCGAGCCCAGGTGGGCGCACAAATGGTCGGTTTCCGACAAAGACAAACCCTCTAAATAGCTGATTTAGAGGGTTTTTTGTTTTATTCCAATCCTTTTCAGTCCTTACGGATTCACCCCTTGTAACACCAGAACGCCCACCTGAAATTAGTTTTTAATTTTAGGTCGCATTTATGATTTAATGCACTGTTTATCAGATTATTAAATCCTTAAAATATGCACTAGAATGCATCAAAAAGGACTAAAATTCAGAAAACTGTGCGACCAAAATGCGACCTGAAAAAATGACTATTTCAGGCTGTAAATCAATTATTTATTCACTTAAAACTGTTAAAAAATGAAAACAGCGCAGTCGTTTGGTGTCAACTTCACCATTAAAAAGGAAAAAGCGAAGGATGGCAAGACCAATATTTACGCTTACATCACTATCAACAAGGAAAGAGCATTATTTGCCTTAAAACGTTATGTAAACGTAGACCAATGGGACAAAGGTCATGGATGCCTTAAAGTTAAGGCACCCGAAGCAAAGGAAGTCAACAGCTATCTGGAAGAGGTAAAGTTCACCATCACCACCTATTACCAGCAATTGCAGATCGCAAGTAAGGAAGTGACCCCGCAACTATTAAAATCGATGTTCCTCGGCGATCAGACGGAGGACACCTATTCGCTGAGCAAACTCATGGATTATCACTATGAGACAGCTTCGGCGGCGCTCACCTGGAGTACGCTCAAACACTACGCCGTAACCCGGCGCTATCTGGAAAGGTTCCTGCGCGAGAAAAAGCACACCACGGATATCCGCATCCATGATATTGACTACAAATTCATCGTCGATTTTGAAACGTTTCTGCGCAATTACAAACCAGCCGACCACTACCAGCCGCTGAATAATAACGGCGTGATGAAGCACCTCATCCGCTTGCGCAAAATGACCACCCTGGCATTTAAGCTCGGGTGGATCAGCAAAGATCCTTTTAAAAATTATAAGTTCCGGTACAGGAAAGTGGAGACCGCTTTTCTTTCCGGCATCGAATTGCAGGCTATCCAACAACACGAGTTTGCTTCCGAATCGCTTATTGTTATCCGCGATTATTTCCTGTTCGCCTGCTATACAGGGCTTTCCTTTGTCGACCTGATGAACTTGCAGGAGCGAAATATCGTCAATGGTGATGATGGGGGCAAATGGCTCAAACTGTTCCGGCAGAAAAGCAACGAACCGACCAACATTCCTTTATTACCGCCCGCGCTGGCGATCATCAAAAAATATAAGGACAACCCGCGCTCGATTACCCAGGGCACGATCTTCCCAACCCTCACCAACCAAAAAACCAATATGCACCTGAAAGAAGTCGCCAAGATCATCGGTATCAAAAAGAAATTAACCTTTGGTGTCGCCCGCCACACCTTTGCTACTACTATCACTTTGGCTAATAACGTACCTATCGAAACGGTCAGCAAAATGATGGGGCATACTAAGATCGCCACCACACAAATTTATGCTCGGGTACTCCTGAAAAAGATCAGTGATGACATGCATGTATTGAAGGAAAAACTGGAGCCGGCAGCTCCCAAAAGGAAAGCAGTCCGCAAAAGCAATTCCCTTAATCATCTAAAAAAAGTCAGCTAATGAAACCCGTTGAGCTTAATGCACTTTTTCGGTCGGTCAAGGAACTGATCGAAATCTCCAGACGTCAGGTTGTACGGAACGTAAACACCATCATGTTGCAAACCTATTTTCATATCGGTCAGATGATCGTTGAAGAAGAGCAGCGGGGAACCCAAAGGGCTGGTTATGGTGAGCGAATTATCGATGACCTCAGTAAATCGTTGACTGCTGAATACGGAAAAGGGTATTCACCACGCAATCTGGATTACTTCAAATTATTTTATCTCACCTATAGGGAACGAATTGCGCAATCAGTGATTGCGCAATTAGATAAGGCATCGACCAGACCGGCTATCGAAAATAGCCTGCCCATTTTTATTGAAAAGTTCCAAGTAAGCTGGACACATTATCTTCAACTCATGAAGATGGATGATCTTGCGGAACGCAGCTTTTACGAATTGGAAGCGGCGCAAAACAATTGGTCCGTAAGGGAATTACAGCGTCAGTATCATTCTTCGATATATCAACGACTGGCGCTTAGCCGGGATAAAGAAGGCGTTAAAAATTTAAGCAGCCAGGAACAGTTGCTGGAAAAGGCTATTGATACCCTGAAAACTCCGGTGGTTTTGGAATTTTTAGATCTGAAAGAAGATCATCGCTATTCTGAAAATGACCTGGAAACTGCAATTATCAATAAACTGGAGGCGTTCATGCTGGAGTTAGGCAAAGGGTTTTTGTTTGAAGGCCGGCAACGTCGCCTCTCGCTGGAGGGTGATCATTTTTGGGTCGATCTGGTGTTTTATAACCGGCTGCTCAAATGTTTTGTACTAATCGATCTCAAGATCGGTAAACTCACCCACCAGGATATCGGGCAGATGCAGATGTATGTGAATTATTATGACCGCAAAATAAAATCTGCCGACGAGCGGCCGACGTTGGGGATCATACTTTGTAAAGAGGACAACCGGTCAGTTGTCGAATTCACGTTGCCCCTTGACAATGAACAAATATTCAGCAAGGAATACAAGCTGTATCTCCCAAGTAAAGAAGAACTCAAAAAACAAATCGATCTATTATGAACACACAACAAATGGAATTATCCAACATCGGTGCGATAATCCGTCAGGCACGATTGGACAAAGGGATGACCGAGGAAGAATTGGCGGCAAAGTCCGGCACTACCAAAACAATGATCAATAAAATTGAAACGAAGGCCGGGAGCGTTAAAATATCCGCGATCAGAAATATTATTGAAAACGGATTGGGTGGCCGGATGGAATTAGCTGTCCAGGTATGATTTTTTGAGGTCATAAATTGTGACCCAAAAGGTATCACGGTTTGTGATACCTTTTTTCTTTTCAATCTATTTCAGTTCATCTGTATCTATTTAAGCCAAAAAGATCTCCCACCCCGTCCAAAGTTGTCTAAACTTAATTTTCCGCCTGCTGATCTTTGAAGCACATCCAAAAAATATACTTATGGAAAAAGCAACTGAACAAAGATCAAGAATGGGGCTGATTCCGACGCGGAACCAAATACTCACGCTCGGAGACCTGGAAGACTTCAAAGCCGATATGATCCAGGAAGTCAAACGAATTATAAAAGAGTGCGTTAGTGGCACCCCCGGTAAAAAATGGCTTAAATCAGCCGAAGTCAAAAAGCTGCTGGGCATTTCGCACGGCTTTTTACAGTCCTTACGTGACAGCGGTATTTTGCCCTTCACCAAAATCGGTGGGTCGATCTATTATGACTATGACGATATCACTTTCATGATGTCCACCAACAAGATGGCGTAAACTAATCACTAACCGGCTGGCCTCGTCTGAAGGCCAGCCTAATTCATCTACTCATGCTGTTAAAACGAAAAGCAAAACGGGTACCCGCCGGGGACAGGCCATTGCCCAAATCGGAACTCATTACTCAAAAAGGTTTCGGTACGGAAATGCCGCCGCAAATGCGGCTTGTTCAAATCTATTTTGATCAAAAAGACCTGGGCGGGCAGGCGCAGCCATTCTATGATTTTTATGAAAAGGCTAACTGGTGCAGCCCGAAGGGTACGCCCTACCGTAACTGGAAACTGCTGGCCGGGGATTGGATATTCGATTATGAACAGGCTTGCAAACTGCGCCGCAGGATGAGGGACAATCTCCGTTTACCGATGCAAAAACGATATAACTAGACTTCTAAATTTCTATGAATCTATAAAACTATCATTATGGGAAAGATCATCACCATCGCGCACCAGAAGGGTGGCGTAGGGAAAAGTACATTAGCCATGAACCTGGCGCTTTGTTTTCAGAATAGCCTTTCGGTCGCGCTGGTCGATACCGACCTCCAGGGAAGTCTTTATCATATCCGTGAAGATTTTCCTGAATTGAATATTGTGAATGCGGACGAGCTGGCAAATATTCGGGCCTTGCCGCAGGATCTGATCATCGTTGATACCCCGCCCTATCTATCAAGCAGGCTGCCGGATTTATTCGCTCAGTCTGACTTTATCCTCGTACCAACCAAAGCTGGGTTTTTCGATGTGATGGCGATCCGTTCTACTATTGCATTGATCAGGGAAGCATTAGCAGCAGCGCCGGAACTGAGGGCAGGCATTGTGTTGAACATGGTCAAGCCCCGCTCAGGTATCACTAAAGACGTGTCGGAATTACTCGAACAAATGGAAGTTGGCTTATTAAAAACAATGATCCATGACCGTGTAAGCATTGCACGATCTTCCATGACCGCTGGTGTTTTAATGGGCAGCGACCCAAAAGCAAAGGACGAGTTGATGGCGCTTGCTGAGGAAGTTGTTGAACTGATCAGCGTCTGATTTTTTTTACGGCCATTCTATAATTCTAATTAACTGTAATTGCAGAAAGCTATAAAGCTAATGTGATAGAAAGATAGCATGCTATAAACTTAGAATTCTACCGCAAACGATAAAAACTATAGCATTCTACAATTCTATAAAGATCGCAGCGGCATTGTAGAATGCTATAAATCTATAAACGGACATGGACAACTATCAGAACAAACTGGGAAATCTGGCGGATAAACTTAAAAAGGATAAGCCTCAAACGCCGATTCAAAAAGTAGAACCTGTTAAGCCTGCGGCGGCGATCAAACTGCCGGAAGTGCAGTTTAATAATTGGATACCCAAAGCCTTGCTTAAACGGCTTAAAGCCTTCGGCCTTGAATATGATCTTTCTTTAAAAGATATCAATATTAAAGCGCTCGAACATTATCTCAGCCAAAAGGCAAAGCCTGATAAAACTACTCCAAATGCCGTGTAAACTACTAACAGCAGGATTAGACTGCCCGTTTCGCGGCAGTCAGCAAGATGTACGATTGTGTCACAATCGAATCTTGCCCTCCGCAACGCTTTGCTGCGGGTCCAGGCGAAAATCCTCCGAAGTCGGATTTTTTAAAACCATGATCAATGGCCAAACAGGAAGATAAAAGGATAAAGTGGAAGAATATCCGGTTTAAACCGGAGGAGTACCAGCTACTGGAAGGACGGTTCAAAAAGACCCGTTTCCGAAAGATCAGCGAGTATATGCGCAGTGTATTATTGGAGAAACCAGTGACCGTGTTGTATCGCGATAAAGCCATGGATGACCTGCTTGAAGAACTGATCACGCTCCGCCAGGAACTGAATGCGGTCGGTAATAATTTGAACCAGGCAGTAAGGCAGATCAATGCCGCGCATGGACAAGCTGATGCCCGGTTATGGCTAAACCTGCTATCGGTAGTTAACGGAAAACTGGAACCGTCCATCAATGAGATCAAAGAACGGATGAATAACTACGCAGAAATATGGTCGCAAAAATTAAAAGCGGTAAAAGCCTGATCGGCGCCATCAACTATAATGAACGGAAGGTATCGCGCGGTTTGGCAAAACTGATCGCAGCTGAGCGCTACCCAAAAGATATGGATCAATTGAACTTTCATGATAAGCTTTTGCGACTGACAGACCTGGCTGCGGGTAACGAGCGAACCAAAACCAATACGGTGCATATTTCGCTTAATTTCCCTAATTGCGAAAATTTGCCGGAAGACAAACTTTGTCTGATCACGCAGGACTATATGCAGGGCATTGGTTTTGGCGGCCAGCCTTATTTGGTTTATCGGCACGAAGATGCGGGCCATCCGCATATCCATATCGTAACCACCAATATCAAAAGCGATGGTTACCGGATCAGCCTACATTACCTCGGCCAAAATGAATCGGAGAAAGCACGTAAGGCTATCGAACTGAAATATGGTTTAGTGAAGGCCGAAGATCAATGCAAACCCAGGGTCAACCTGAAGGCAGAGATCAGTGCGGTTGAATATGGCAAAGATGAAACCAAACGGGTAATCACTAACACGCTGGGTTATGTGCTGCGAACTTACCGGTTTACCAGCCTGCCGGAATTAAATGCGGTACTCGGCCCGTTTAATATCATCGCCGACCGTGGCTCGAAAGATTCCAGGATGTTCGCTCATGAAGGTTTGGTTTATTGGATAACAGATACCATAGGACAAAAAGCTGGGGTGCCGATCAAAGCCAGCAGTATCTATGGCAAGCCGACGTTGAAAACGCTCGAAGAAAAATATCGTTTGAACGAACAACTGCGCAAACCTCATAAAGAAGAATTAGCTGCTACCATTGCTAAACTTTTGGTAAAGCCGCTTACCAAAGAGGCATTCATTTATCATTTGAAGCAGCAGCAGATCGATGTGGTCATGCGCCGGAATGACGAGGGCCGTCTTTACGGGATCACTTTTATCGATCAGAAAAACAAAACTGTATTCAACGGCAGCGACCTGGGCAAAGCTTACAGCGCGAACCAAATGGCTGACTTCTTCCTGCCATCCAGATCAAAAGAACAGTTTACCGGGCAAAGGCCGGAAACTCATGGCAATTTCCATGAAGCACCTGAAAGGGATAATGAATTACTGGATATCCTACTGGCCGGTGATCAGGAGGATATGGCGGCCTATAACAAAATCAAGAAGAAACGTAAAGGACTAACTATTTAATTATGCAAACCGGAGAAAACGAACAAGCCTTACGCAAGATCATCGATTTTACCAGGCTATTGGGCATAGCGCTTTTACTCATTCACTTTTACCTGAGTGGCTATTCCTCCTTTCAGCAATGGCATTTAACCCACCAGATCGTTGACAGGATCTTATTGCCATTATCGCGAATGCTGATCTTCAAAACGGCGCTAAATGCGAAGCTTACCGCACTGTTACTACTCGCCGTGTCGCTCGTTGGCAGCAAAGGTAAAAAAGATGAAAAATTGCGGTATCGTACAGCCGGGACTTATTGCCTCCTAGGCCTTGCTTTATATTTTGCAAGTGATTACCTGATTGTTTTCACTGCTATCTACATTGGTTTATCAGCGTTGGGTTATTTGCTGTTTATGACTGGTGGCGCGATGTTCTTCCGTATTCTTAAACTAAAATTGGGAGGCGATATCTTTAACAAAGAAAATGAAACCTTTCCTCAGGAGGAACGACTGATTGAAAATGAATATTCGATTAACCTACCGGCCAAATATCAGCTGAAAGGTAAAGAAAGAGGCAGCTGGATCAATATCATCAATCCTTTCCGGGGGACACTGGTTGGTGGCAGTCCTGGTGCCGGTAAATCTTATTTTGTCATCCGGCATATCATCACTCAGCATGTCGCCAAAGGGTTCAGTATGCTGATCTACGACTTTAAATATGATGACTTGTCCAGGATCGCTTATAACGCTTTACTCCGGCATGGTGGACGTTCCTACTATGTGATCAATTTCGAGAAGATCATGCACCGGAGCAACCCTTTGGAGCCGGAAACGATGCTGGACATCACCGATGCGATGGAATCGAGCCGTACCGTTATGCTCGGCCTTAACCGGGAATGGATCAAAAAGCAAGGTGACTTTTTTGTGGAATCACCGATCAACTTCGTTACGGCCCTGATCTGGTTTTTACGAAAATACGAGAACGGGAAATACTGCACTTTACCACATGCCATTGAACTTTCGCTGGTTGACTACAAAGCGCTTTTTGAGGTGCTGTCGGAGGAACCGGAGATTGAGGTATTGATCAATCCGTTTATCTCCGCCTGGAAAAACGAGGCTTATGAGCAGTTGGAAGGTCAAATCGCCAGCGCCAAGATCAGCCTTGCCCGTTTATCCTCACCACAATTGTATTACGTTTTAAGCGGCAGTGATTTCTCATTGGACATCAATAATCCCGATGATCCGAAAATTGTCTGCCTGGCTAACAATCCTCAAAAATCCCAGGTTTATGGTGCAGTGCTGTCTTTATATATCAACCGCATAAATAAACAGGTCAACCGTAAAAATCAGCAGAAATGCAGCTTGATATTCGATGAGTTTCCGACGATTTATTTTAACGGTATCGATAACTTAATCGCCACGGCCCGTTCCAACAAAGTGGCGGTGACCTTAGCGGTCCAGGATTACAGCCAGCTAAAAAAGGACTACGGGCGTGAGCAGGCAGAAGTGATCATGAATATTGTTGGCAATATCGTTTGCGGTCAGGTAACCGGGGATACAGCGAAACAATTGTCTGAGCGGTTTGGAAAGATCAACCAGCAGAAGGAAAGTGTGTCGATCAACAGCAGTGATACGTCGATCACCCGCTCTACCCAGCTGGATTATGCGATACCCGCCTCTAAGATTGCCGGGCTATCCTCGGGTGAGTTTGTCGGCATGGTGGCGGACGACCCTACCAACAAGATCAACCTGAAAACTTTTCATTGCCAGATTCAAAATGACCATGCAGGTATTGGCCTGGAAGAAGCGGGCTATCAGCAAATACCTGTGGTGCGAACCTTGTCACCCCAAGAGATACAACGCAACTATCAACGCATAAAGGAAGATATTAAAGCGCTGGTTGAACAATTAACTGGACCTCTCGAAAATAAAGTGCCCTGATATGAAAGTCACCATCAGAAAAAAGCCACTGGTCAAAAACCGGACACGTCTCATCCTGGACTATTATCCGAAGTTGATTGATCCGTCTACCGGAAAGAAAAGGCGCTTCGAGAACCTGCGTTTATTCTTGTATAATACCCCTAAAACTGCACTGGAAAAGCAGCATAATAAAGAAACGGAACAATTGGCAGAAAACATTCGCGCCCGCAAGCAATTGGATCTGCAAAGCGAATTGCACGGCTTTACGCCAGATCACCGACGGCTAGCCAGTTTTACCGTTTATTTCCGCCGGGCCGCCAACCGGCAGCGAGGTATGAACCATCATAATTGGGATAGCAGTGTTCGCTATTTTCAGCAGTTCGCCAGTGATGATATCCGTTTCATCGATATTACTTTATCTTTCTGTGAAGACTTCAAGGCATTCTTGCGAAGTGGTCCAAAGCTACGTGAAAAACGTGCAGGGATCGGTCATAACAGCGCATTGAGTTATTATAATAAGTTCAGGTTGACATTAAAAATGGCCTGGCGGGAAAAGCTGATACCAGATGATCTTTATGCGCTCAGCCCCGGATTAAAAGAGCGGGAGGCCCACGTGGAATTTTTGACCATGGCGGATATCCGACAATTGATCCCGCTGCCTGTAAAAGATGAATTGAGCAGACGGGTGTCGTTATTCGGCATTCTCACTGGCTTGCGCTTTTGCGATGTACAATACCTAACCTGGAAGGAAGTGCGTGGTGAACCCGGTGAATATTACTTGCAATTTATTCAGCGTAAAACCACCAAAACCCAGCACATGCCAATCAGTGACCAGGCTTATCAGCTCTTGGGTGAGCCGGATGATCCGAAAAGCCAGGTCTTTCAACGATTGAATTATAACCGGGTCAGGGACTTTCTGAAGCTATGGCCATTGCAGGCGGGCATCCATAAACATATTACCTTTTGCTGCTTACGGCATACTTATGCGACTTTGCAGCTTAATAATGGCACCGATATTTTTACAGTATCTAAGATGCTAGGGCACCGGCATGTAAAAACGACACAACGTTATACCCGGTTGTTAGAGCAAAAGAAAAGAGATACGACCAATCGCATTATTCTCGATTTATGATTTTCCATGCAGGGTGATCTTTAGACTTTCCGACGGACAGCTACAAATATTGGCATGAACTTCGTATCCGAAATGATTAAACATCAGCTTTAGACCAAAATAAAATGCCCCGGCACTCGATGCCGGGGCCAGAATCGCAGAATCTAGCCATGATACTCTGCAAATTAATATTTTTGGAAGGTCGCTGTAACCATACAAACCCATCGCGGCTTTAGGTTTGTTCCGGTTCAGTAGGTTCCCAAAAAAAAGGCACTACCTTTTTGTTTGCGTTCCCGTCTAACCTTTTAACCCTTTCGATCTCTTTTTTAATAAGGGCATTTGTGTCTTTGGCCGTTTCGTCAACCAAATTTGGATTCGAAACTCGTTGGTAATACTCCTCGGTATTGCTAACGCTGAAGTGTAAATCATTGGTCTGCATACTGTAAGTTTATGCAGCTAAGGTAAACACACTAAAAATCAACTATCCCCTGAAAGCAGGACAAAGAGAGTAATTAAAAAAGCAAAATTTTGAAGACGGAAAAGTGCAACAAAAAGTAGAATTATCTTAGTTCCGGAGGCCTGGCCGCGATAATATCGTCTTTAAAATATTCATTAACCTTATAAATATCACATGCCGATAGTAAAAAATGATATTCTATTTTGGAAATAAATGGTATGATCTTATCCAATTCACATTGACGAGTTGCATTTTTCCGGTTATGGTCTTTATCTTTTTTTAGCCCATCAATCCCGAAAATATCCAAAACATAAGTTTGTGAAAGACCGTGGCCAACTAATTCGACGATAGAATTATCCAAAGATTTTTCTTTTACAACAAAAAACGCCAACAGCAACAATCTACCGTAGATGAGTTTTTTAAACCCCGTTTTATCAAAAGGTGTTATTTTATGAAATGGTACAAAGTCGTCAAATGCGGGTTCTGCTTTTTTTTCATCGCCGGGAATGGAAGTACGGTCTTTTAATAGATAACCCAGCGCATAATTCCGTTGCTCAATTAAAGCTGGAAGATTTTGTGATTGAAAAAGCCGAGAGCAGTTTGCATTAAGTCGAGTTCTTTTGAGTTTTCCCGTATAGCTAAATTTTTCCGGCTTATAATCATTAATATTGGCATCCAACTCAGCGGTTACCGTAGCTAATTCACGTTGTAAAGGTTCCTTGTACCGATCGATTACATAATCAATGATAAAATTCCGAAAAACTCGGCCTGTTTTAACCCGGCTCTTTGTTGCGACAATAGATTTATTAAACACACAAAAAATAGAGGAGTAAATAGTATCTCCGCTCATATCCTTATGCGGTAAGCTGATCCACATCGTTGAGCCAGAGGCATTGAAATGTTTTGTCAAAATATCCAGCCACTCTTGGAGCAATCTTTCTTTCTCAATAGAATTGGGCGTTATACGTTCTACACCGCTTTGATCAATATCCTTTGTAACGTCCGAAAAATCCAGGCGAATTTTTTCAATCGACAGATCCAAGACTTTTTTAGAACCTAAATCCTCGTACCAATAAGCATTATCTTCATATTCCCAATTGATCAATGTCCGTTTAATGGTAGCTGTACTTTCAACTTTTCCCGTAAACTCCTTAACCGCCAAAGCATACTTATCGGCGATAGCTTTATGTAGATAGTTCCACCATATCATTTTGCCCTCTATGATATTGTCGAGACTAACAAACTGTAACGCGATAATAGGAAATCCTTTATTTTCCTTCTTATTGTTAAAATTGTCGACAAATATTTTTACAGCGGCGCCTGTTTCTGAAACGGGTTGCATGAACGTTTAGGTTTATTTCTTATAGTAATCGTCTATAAATGTAGCATTTAAAGTTTTATTTAGGTTGGGCGTTTGTTTTAATTCTTTAAAAGCCATTAATTCTGAAACCATGTTTGTCCAACTGTCGATATCCCAGGTTAATGGCTTGTTTGAATGCCCCCGATAATAAGGTGCGCCCTTGACCCAAACTTTAAGCTCACGAGACTCATTGATTTCTGGGGCTACCGCCTTTAATGCTTTGACGGCATCAACAGGACGTGCGATGGCCGCATTCATTCCCTGGGCCATCGTAGCTATGAATGCTTTAACCAACGCAGGATTTTCAGCAACAGTTTTAGCGGTGGTGAAATAACATGGCCCTTTGAATACGACGCCATATTTAGCTGGCTCAATAATATTGTATTTAACATTTAAAAGATCTAATGAAACTGTTTCATCATAAATAAATGCAGGTTGTACCTGATGTGTGTGACCTGTCAAGAAAATTTTTAAGTCGGGATAAACAGATACTTCCTTTATTTTACTTTCGTCAACACGCGCTTTTTTCAACAGTATTTTATAAATCAAACCGGTTGACCCGAAAGGCAGAATCCCAACGGTCTTTCCTTCAAAGTCTTTCGGAGTTTTGATATTATCCTTTTCCTGAGAGATAAAGCATGCCGGAGAATCGTAATTAATCAGTCCGACGATAACAAAATCCGCACCCTTATCATTCGCGTGTAATATTTCGTCGGCCGCTGCTGCTCCAAACTCATTGTCTTTAACTAATTTCAATGGGTCTTTTCCCTGACCGCCTGGCTCCAGCTTAAGCGTTAAGTTGTTTTTTGCCGCATAATTTTTTGCTGAAAATGCCTCGGGGGCAAACGAGCCTGTAAATATCCAGTTAAGTTTAAGCGTGGTTGTTAACTTACTATCCGTAGCATTTTTGGTGTGATTAGTGCAGCCTATCGTTAAGAACAGAATGGCTAATGCGATGGTGATTTTTGTTTTCATTTTTTCTCTGCGATAATGATTAAGAAAGGCGGTATAAATTGATTATGTTTTTCGACTTTATTGTCGTCTTTTGTTTCAACGAGCTCGGCAATGCGGAACCCGCATTTAATGAGGCTATTGATAGAAAAACTCAGTGACCAGTGATAATCTTCAAAAGTCACATGGTTTATTTTTTCAGGATCGTGAATAGTTACATCAAAAGGTTTACCCTCTTCAAAATAGTCGAATTGTTTACCATCAGTATAAACGGTATAAAAATCGCTGAACCACGCTTGTCTGAAACAGGGATGTGTCACTGAAAATATAGCAGTACCGCCACTTTGGAGCGAGTCGTAAATATTGTTCAACACCTTAATGAAATCGTGCTCATTATTGATACAAATGAGCACCATACTACATACAATCACTTCATAGTGTTCAGTTGGGATGTTTACAGTATCCGTATAAACATTTTTTAAACGCCCGCCCAATACTTTGCGAGCCGAATTGATCATTTGCGAACTGATATCATAGATATCAATAGGTATGTGCTCCTCGATTTTTGCGGTCATGCGACCGTCGCCCGCGCCGAAATCCAAATAGGTTTTAGGAGATAATTTATTGACCCGCTCAATAATCATCGGGTGTAACACATCCCGTTCAGATGGATGTTCAAAATATAAAAAGTCTTCAGCGTTATTAATCCAGAAGTTACCACTCATGTTTAATATTTATTAGAATTTAGATACCATTTGCCCGAAATACGCTCAATCAGAAATATGAAACCGAACAGGGCACCACCAACCAATGCTGAAAAGAAAATGGAAAGCATCATTAACTCTGGCTCAATTCGAATGGAAGACAGCAGCAGATTTTTACCAAGCCCATTATCTGTACCCGAAAATTCGGCTACTATTGCCCCGATAACACTTAAGGTGGCTGCGACCTTTAAACCGGTAAATATGTTGGGTAATGATAACGGAAAATATACTTTCAGTATCCGAAATGATCGCTTGGCTTTATAGATATCCAGCAGGTCAAAAATATTTGATGAAATCGCGTTATATCCGGTAGCAAAATTCATGAACACCGGATAAAATGATATGGTAGCAGCAAGAGCTATTTTGCTGCTAACACCTATGCCAAGCCATAAAATAAAAAAAGGGGCTAAAGTAATCAGCGGTATCACTTGTGTTGTCAATACAATCGGAAGTATGAATTTATAAAAGGATGGAAATCTAAAGCAGAGGCCCATCAGTATAAAAGCAATCCCGGTGGCGGCAATCAGACCGATAATAGATTCAAACGCGGTTATAGCAACAGCGCCTAATAATTGCTGCTTATTTTCAGAAAAATACTGTAGGCAAGCTGTTGGGGACGAAATCAGGATCTTTACTGTATTATTTGAACTGCCAAAATATTGCCAGGTGATCAGCAAAACCACTAATAAGACAATATATTGAAACCAGTTACGCATGGAGTTGTAATTGCTTTAAGTGATCTTCTTTAATGATCGTTTTTAACTTTGTACGGATCATTGATCTTTCATCAATGGCAATAGCATTAGCAATAGAAAACCGCAATTGGCCTGCACAGTCTAAAAAGCAAATCTCATCAGCAAGTTCTAATGCCTCATCGATGTCATGCGTCACCATTACTATTGTGGTGTTATCTCTCTGCTGTAAAGTTTTTAATTCCTGATAAAGATCATAACGCCATCCTTGATCCAATCCGGTAAATGCTTCATCTAAAAGCAACAACGACGGTTGAGAGATAAAACTACGGGCAAGCGCCGTGCGCGTCCGCATTCCTCCACTAAGTTCATTGGGGAGCTTGTTAACCGACTGCTGAAGGCCCACCATTCGTATGGTATCTAAAAACGTGGTAACGAAGGTTCTGCCAAGCATTTTTGACGGAAATTCGACATTTTGCTGGACGGTTAAGTTTGGCATTAAACAAGGGTCTTGAAACATGAAAGAAAGACGTCCCTGACGTTTCAGCTCTTCTATCGGTTGATTATTGAAAGCAATATGACCACTATGAGGGGTAATCAAATCGGCGATGATCTTTAAAAGCGTGGATTTGCCAGAGCCAGATGCCCCCAGAATGCATAAGGTTTTGCCCGGGAGCACCTGAAATGTTAGTTCGTTTAAGGTATTGACGGCATTTGGGTAACCAAATGAAATCTGATTGATCAAAAGACTCAAGCCTGCATTTTTTAATTCGCAAACTAAATTACGCCCTTAGTATTAAGAATAAGCTTCTTTGCGAGGAATTCTACTTTATTTTCTTCTTTTATTGAATGGCAGCCACGTTTGTCAGCTTAAGGGATACAAGTTAACTGGGTTAGGCCATTTATAGAGGCCTTCCCCGTTAAGAGAAGGCCTTTCGTCTTCAGACATGTTGCTTAGCTCCCCTGGACTTTTTTTTTGTTTGTTCCTGGGTTTGTTCAGGCTTTTTCTCGGCTTTCAATTCCGGTTTTTTATAATGTTCCAGCTTTTGCGGTTCACCCTTGTAGTTGGTCAGGTTGACCCGGTGATCAGCAGGGTTGGCTTCCAAAAACAGTTTCACTTCTTTGCCGTCTTTCAACGCGGTAACCTGGTGGCGGTTACCTTTTTCCAGCGACTTTAGCAGTTTATCCCGCGCGCCTTCTTCGCCAATCCCGACAATGGCCATACTGTCTACCGCCCGTTCGGGTTTGAAGTTCCAGCCGTCAGTAAACGGCTTCAATTTATGATTGCCGTTTTCGGTTTTATGTTCTTTATCTAAAACGAGCCAGGCATGATATTTTTCACCCTCCAGGTTTTCCAATTGCTTGTAAACGGAACGGCCATCCATTAAATTGTAGGCTTCTTTGGCCGTGATGCCGCTGCCTTTATTTAGATAGAACGTTTGTTTCGTGTCGTTCATACTGGCATCGTACTTATTGAAAAAGTACATTTCATCTTTGTCTCCCGCTTTATAATGCAGGGTATAATCGACGTTCTGCCGGTTATATTCCTGGCTGGTCTGGAGCGTGAATTCTTTTTCCTTGCCTTTGATCTTTTTTTCGAGTTCTTCATTCATTTTCTCGCCAAACCCGAGGTTTAGCAGTTGTTTTTGCAGGTAGCTTAAATTTTCTGTATTCATAATTTGTTGGGTATTTAGTGGATTGTTTGTGTTGTTTAAATAGGTGTCTACGCCAGCTTGATCCAAATTGTAAGGATTGCCATTCTCCTGGTTCAGTTGACGCTGTTTGTTTAAAACCTGGTCAGCCTGGCTTTTAGGAATGGTAGGGTCAAAGCCCCGATAAAACATGTTTAAGGTCTCCCGGTCTAATACGGAAGCTTCGTAGTGATGCAGCTTGATATTCTCGTTGGGTTTTTCCCGGTATAATTCAAAAAAGTAGTCACGTGTCAGTTGCCCTTCTTTTTCCCGGTGCTGGATGCGGTAACTGTGATTGTCAAACCGAACGACATCGCGCAACCTTGCTGTAATTTCCGGAGATTCGTAACCAAGCTTAGCGAACTGCTTTTCGAGTTCAAAGAAGTTCATCGCAGCATTCATATCGTAATCATCAGCGTAATCCGTCTCACGGGGATCTATATTTAGCTCATCTTCCATAACTATGGTCGTTATTTTTGAGCAGCACCGGGTATTCGTCTTTTAGCTTGACTTTGATCTTTTTAACCTTTTTGCTGAACAGACCTTTGGCGGCATTAACACCTCCCGCCGCCGCTTGTGCGCCTAAACTGGCATCCATGCTGAGAAACTGCATTGACTGAACGGCATCGCTGGCTCCGCCGGAGGCCGCGTTGCCCAGTTCCGCTTCAGGGGCAGGGATGCCGGGCATTCCGTCCAGGCTAAATACCGTCAGGTTCACCGGGATAATCTGTTCACCTAAACGGATATTCTGGATGGTTAAAAGCAACCTTTGATTAGTTACGGAGCAGACGCCAAAGATCTCCTGCCCTTTAGGTACCACCTGATTTTTGAGCGTAACGCTGTCTGTTAGTTTAAGCTTAACCGCTGCACCATCCATGACTTTTTGTTTGCCGTCGATTATGGCAGGTATGGCTTTAAAGGGCGTAGTGTCTTCCAGTTTTTTGGGTTTAACGACCGATCCCGGGTTCTGGATGGCTTGTATCTGCGTTAACATTTGGCTCAGTTGTTTCATTTGCGGGTCTTCCTGATCGCTGTTTTTAACCGACTTCATCAGTTGGTGCAATTGCCTGATCTTTTGTTCGGCTTGTTCAGTTTGAGGATCATAGGCGGTTGGCTGTACCTGCGGCTGGCTGAGTTGTTTATTTAATTGCGCCAGTTTCAGTTGGATCTGTGCAGCACTTTGATCGGCCTGGGGTTTGGTGTCGACCTGCCTGATCTTTGCTGAATCTGCATTCTTTATCCCCATCGCTTTTAAGAAGGATGGACTGACCCCATTCTGCGCCGAATCGCGCAGCGCCATTTGATACACGGATAGTTTATCGTGCTTTTCCTGTTTGTTGAATTGCGCCACCGGTAATGTGGTGTCGATACCACGGGAAGCTTGTTGTGCCGGTGGTATCTTTCCGCCGCCTAAGGCGATAAAGGCCATGGTGAGGAAGGGTATCACCAGTAGCGGCAGGACGAGGTAAAATTTGCGTTGTTTTTGCATGGTCTTGAAGATTGTGGCCGATGTAGGTAGGCATCAGACCGGGTTTGATATTGATTTGATTATCGTTTAAGAACCAACCCAGCAGCAACGCATAAGCGGTAGCTGCGGCGATCAAAATGCGGTGTTGCTTTTTCATTTGCTTAGGGTGGTGTCGCGGTTAACCAGTGTTTCCCATCGCTCAATCAAAAAACCGTGCGGGTTATTATCGCTTCGGCTGACATTGCGCAAATAGCCCTGGGTGATGAGCAGTTTGTTAACGGATGAGGTTGAGCGAACCAGTTTTTGGATGGCCCAGCATTTGAAATAGTAGGGATAATGGTTCATATCCAACTGGATGCTGTCGACTTCGATCTGCTGGCTGATATTGCCGGAGATCAGGTTATTGTAGTAGCTTTTTTCTTTCAGACCATTATACTGATTACGGGCGCTTTCATCCGCGAGGTACAACGCTTTGCCGATATTGGTCTCGATCACTTTCTCATCAGGATCAAGGGTAAAGAAATCATGATGGAACATACTGATATGATCACGCGCTTCCACCGGAATGTTGTCTTTCCGGTCAGCGGATATGGCTTCCAAAGCTTTGCCGTTTGCTAAAATATAGACATGACTGTTAGCGGCTGAAGCAAAGGCATAGCTTTTATAGAGCGCAAAGCAGCTGATGAACAGGCAGGCAATGATCAGCAAATAACTAAAGCGTTTGATGTGCTGAAAAGCGGTTTCAATATTTCTGAGGTGTGTGAACATAATGCTTAATTTTGATTGGTTTTCTGAGGTTCGGGATCAAGTTTTTGTTTTTGATAGTTATTGGCAGGTGCTGCGGTTGCTGCCGGAGCGGGTGCTGTATGATTTGTTGAATTGTTGTTTGAAGAATGGCTGCTACCAAATGAGCCACCAAAAGCGCCGCCTGCCGACATCACTGCGCTGGAAGCCAGCGTGCTGACTTTGTTCACCAGGCTATTGCCGCCACCGGGATTGATGATATAACCGGCAACCGCTGGCACGGTGAAGTAGCCGATGATACCGATCAGTAAAAAGATCAGGTAAGCCGTATCGGTGGAACTGAAGAAAGTATCGCCCGCGCTTTGCACTTGCTGGATATCCAGCTTCAGCATATTCTCCTGCACCTTGCCGATAATCGCCCCGAAAATGTTGGCGACCGGCAGCCACAAAAACACGTTGACATATTTGGCCAGCCAGGTATTCAGTGTGAACTGGAAACCGTCGAAGACGCTTAACCCTAAGACCAATGGACCGAGAATTGCCAATACGATAAGGTAAAAAGTGCGAATGGTATTGATACAAAGCGCAGCAGCCTCGTAGCAAACCTGGAGGATCTCACTCATCCATTGTTTGACGGTGTTCCTGAAATTATAGCTGGCTTTAGCCATGGCAAACTTCATATCGTTTCCAACACTGGAGAACATGCCTTCCTTACTATCGGTCGGGTCGTCAGGATGTGAATATTTATACCATTTGTCGCGGTCGCCATCACCATCCGCACCAACATACATTTGCCAGGCATCGGTTTTTTCGACCGCTGCTTCTTTAGCGGCGAGTAATTGTTTAATAGCCGCATCCGAATTTTGCACCATGCCGCCAGTTGCCGTAACGGTTGGGTTAAGCACCCCGTTTAATACGGCGATGAACGTTGGAAAAAGCAGAATGGTCAGGCCCAACGCGAACGGGCGTAACAGCGGATAAAAATCCACCGGTTCGGCGGCAGCAATCTGCCGCCATACCCGCGTGCTGATATACAATAATGCGCCGAAACCGGCGATCCCGCGACCGACGCCAATCAGGCTGCTGCAAAGCGGCATCATTTGATTATAGACATCATTGAGCGTGCCTTGCAGCCCGCCGATATCACCGGACAGGCCGGTTATTTGTAAGATGATCATAAGCCGTAAAGTTGTTTAAGGGTGTTCGTATCGTTAATATCCTTTGAGCGCTGGAGCGATAAGGCGACACTCTGCCGGTCGAAGTTTTTGAGAAAGGCATATTGATCGGAACTATCGGCATAAATGCGATCAATCGCTTTGAGTCGCTCGGCATCGGACATGCGCAACTTGCCAGCCGCCAAGATATCGGCCAGTTTGCTGAGATTTTGCAGGCTTTGTTGTAACAGCGTGGTACAGACATTGGCCATATAGCCCAACTCATCGGCATTGAAGCTGCCGCTTTGCCGAAACGAAGCCTGGTAGCGTTTGTATTCGGCCACCAAATTGGCCTGCTGAAGGATAATATCGGCTACACGGCCATAGCTAGCCACGCCGGGACTAACGGCGTTTAAGCCATTGAGGAAAGTTGTATGCAAACTAAGGTTGCCAATGGCAATAGACTTCACCTGGTTATAGCCGCCGTCGACGATCTGGTAGCCGGTTTTCATATCGGAAAGAATGCCCTTGAGTTGGGTCAGCTTTTCGATATCCAGGATTAGCTGCGTGAGGTCACTGGTTTGGGCGCTGGCGCCCAAACTCAATAATAAGCCGATGAGGATGAGTTTAACGGTTTTCATAAAAGGCTTGCAGGGTTTGCACGTCGTTCGCATTTTGCTGGTGACGGATCACCAGCATTTTGATGGAATTGGTAAAGCTTTGGCTGAACTCGTATTTGTCGAGCATCGAACTATGGATCGCGTTAAGGCGCTTTAACCGCTCATCATCACTCATTTGCAGTTTGCCGGTCGCCAGTAAGCTTTGCAGGTCGGTCAAATCTTTATTGCAATCAATTAGTACTGCTATTTTGACGGATTGCACATAATTGGATTCGTCAGCAGTTAGATCGGTGTAGGGCTGACTAAAGGCACTACTGATATAGGTTTGATAAGTGAAAATATCCTTAACCTGGGAATTATTTTTAACGGACGAAGAGGGGGTTTTTAAAGCGATGTAATAGGCTGTGTGGGCATTGAGTTCTGCGGTATTGATATCCCGGATGCCGTCCAACCCGTTTTTCATCACGTTATAGCCTTGCTTTAACTCTGATTCCAGCATATTATAGGCTGCGATTTGCTGTAAATAATAATTCTTTTGCTTACTGGCCTGTCCGAACAGGTCGCCCAAGCTGAAACTTTGTGCCTGGGTGCTCGTCGCGGCGAGCAATATAAAAGGCGCGATATATTTAATGGATGCCATATAGATTTTTGATGCTTTGCACATCCTGCTGATCTTTGGCGCGGGCCATACTCAGCATAATGTTTTGGTTAGTGAATTTTTTTAGGTCGTTATAATTACCATCGACTTGTTTGGAGATGCGTTCGATCAGTTCCATGCGTTGGCCGTCGGTCATTTGGGTTTGAAAGGAGTTGATCACCTTGGCTAGCTGATCCAGGTTTTGCGCACTTTCTTGCAGGATGCCATTGTAGACAGAAGATATTTGCTGCATTTCGGCCGCGTTAAAATGCCCGTCCTGCTGGGTGTTTGCCCAGCTGGTTTTGTACAGGCTGACCAACTGTTCCTGGCGGTTGATGATATGCTCGACTTGTTCATAATCGCTGATCAATGCCTTTACCTTAAAGAGTTCCTGGTAGTACTGGCTGAACAGGTTCTTTTGCTGCTGGCTGATACTGGCGATATTGGACAACTGGATCTGGTGCAGCTGATTCTCGATCTCTTTTTGTGCGTTTTGCAGCCAGATGGTTTTGTTCTGCGCTTTTTGTACTTCCAAGTCAATGGCACGGATGATCCTGCCGACCGTCTGATTAAGCACCGTTCCGACAACAAATTGAGCCTGTGCCGCACCGGTAATCATCAGTAGTATTAAAGTGATCTTAAAGCTTTTCATAAGTAGCATTATTAAGGATCAGTTGATCGCCATTGAATTGCGGGTGCAATTCAAAAAGCTGTTTGGTTTTGAACTCTTTGGGTTGGGTGATGCCGTTACGGATACGCTGATAACCCGAATGTTCGATAATGACGGTATCTTTTATTTCCAGGGTATCATCAACTATTGAGTACGTCCCGGTGGTATGATTAACATATTTGCCGTCATGGTTGGTTGCGACGCTGCAAGCGGCAAATAAGAGGATGATAATGACTAATGACTTTTTCATGCGCTTTTAATTGGGTTTCTTTTTCTTGCTGGACGATAGCGACAATGGCTTTGCGGATGTCGCCGTATTTTTGGGTATTGGCTTGCACTCTGGCTTTTTCAGCGGATTCAGTGGTATAGGTCCAGTATTCTTCGCTGCTAACCTCCGTACGATAAACTCGTGATAGCTGGCCGTTCAGACTGATGAATACTTCTTTGTATTTGTAGCGTTCATCATTCGCCCGGTTCATCGACATGATGAGTGCCGTTTCTTTATCGGTAATGCCCAATAATTGCTGGATCTTCGGGAAATCATTCTGGTATTTGCGCTGATCGAGCAGGATCTTGCAATCACTGTTATTGATGATGGCCTGTTTGACGACCGGCGAGCTGATGATATCTTCGATATCCTGGGTAACAACGATGGCTTCACCAAAATATTTACGGACGGTTTTAAACAGGTACTTGATGTATTCAGCCATGCCTTCCCGCGCGATCGCTTTCCAGGCTTCTTCGATCAGGATCATTTTCCGCACATCTTTCGGCAGTTTGCGCATTTTGGAAACGAAGGTCTCCATGATGATGAGCGTTACGACCGGGAATAAAATGGGGTGATCCTTGACGTTGTCCAGCTCGAAAACAATAAAACGGCGTTGGAGCAGGTCAAGATTTTCCGTGGCATTGAGCAGGTAATCGTATTCACCGCCTTTGTAATAAGGCCGCAATACGAATAGCAAATTATCAATATCGAAATGGCTATCCTTGACTTTGCTTTGCTTCATGGTCTCGTAAAATTCATTTTGCAGGAAATCGTAAAAACTGTTAAAGCAAGGGGATTCTGGCTTGCTGTTGTAGTAATGAAACAGCGCGTCTGATATAGCGATATATTCCGAGCGCTGCACGCCTTCATCTTCTTTTTTCCATAGGGCCAGGATCATCGCTTTGATGCTCTCGCGTTTTTCGGTATCGAGCACATCACCGGCCCCAACATAAAAAGGATTGAAGCTGATGGGGTTCTTTTCGGAATAGGTGAAATAGTAACCATCCACAAAATCGCAAAGCCCCTGGTAGCTATGACCGACATCCACCAATACGATATGGGCTCCCTGCTCAAAATAACTACGCAGCAAATGATTGGTAAAAAAGCTCTTCCCACTGCCGGATGGTCCTAAAATGAATTTATTACGGTTAGTCGTGATCCCCATTTTCATCGGCTCATCACTCAGATCAACATGTAGCGGCTTGCCGCTCAAACGGTCACCGAACCGGACACCACAGGGTGACAAGGAACTCCGGTAATTGGTTTCATTATTGAAAAAGCAGCAGGCTTGTTCGGCGAAGGTGTCAAAGGTGTCATTCATCGGAAAGTTACCGGAGTTACCAGGCAGACCGGCCCACCAGATCTGCGGCGCACCATCCGTTTCCTGTTTGGGTTGCGCATCTAGTTGCGCCAGCGCCGAACTGACTTTGTTTTTGACCTCTTTTAATGCTGCTTTATCATCGGTCCAGGCCAGCACATTGAAGTGTGCTCTGACTGGCAGCCGCTGCTGGCTGATCGCTTCGTGCAAAAACTCCTGGGTGGCATCACGGCCGATTGCGTTTTCGCGGGAGTAAGCCGATAGCGATTGCAGCCGCAGCTTTTTGGCTTCCAGTTTTTTTAAGGTCTTATGGCTATCTTCAATAAATAAGTATTGGTTATAAATATGGTTACAGTCGAGTAAAGCACCGATGGGGCTGGCAAAGCCGGTGCTGAATTTGGTTTTATCCGTGCTGTACGCATCGTAGGTGATGCGCGGGCCGACTAAAGCCGGTAAGTGTTCGGCTTCCGCCAGCGTATAGAGTTGGCAACGGTTATCACCGATACGGATCTCATCGTTAAAGTGAATGTCTTTTAAAACCGGCGCATCGTGTTGACTCACCAGAAAACAGTATTGTTCTAATATGCCGGGTGTAACTAAAGTTCCTGCAAGTTCATTATTGGTTAATCGTCTTAATTGTATAATGCCGCTGTCCTCCAATACGCGTTTGAACTGCCCGGCCTGGTCTTCAAAATCGCGGAAAAGTTCTGTCGAGGTACTTTCTTTGGGCGTGAGGTGTTTACGCAGCAAGCTGCTGGCAGCGCTATTGACCGGCTTAAAGTTGTCCGGAGTTTTGGTCAGCATGATCAGGCAGCGGTGTGCGAGGTAAGGGCGCTCGTTAAAGAAGCGTTCGCTGGCTTGTCCTAAAAAGGTTTGTTCATCATATTGAGCGCGGTAGTGATCTTCCGTAAACCAGTCTTGTTTGTGAAAGATGCTGCCCACCGGTAGCAGTTTGATCGCTTTCACCCAGGTTTGGTGTAAAGCCAGGTATTCTTCGTTGGAAAGGGTGAACAGTTCCGGTAAAATCACCTCGAATGCGATGGTTAGTTCACCCTGCATGGACAACATACTGTCATGCTCGACGCGATAAATGGGAAATACTTGCTCAGCGTTTTTCATAGAATAGTTTTCTGCTTTTAAATTTGAGGTAGGTCGGAACGTATCGGCGGGCGTTGCGTTTCATCAAACCGTGCTGGCCATAAGTATGGCTCAGGTTAAAGACCTTGTAAAATAACAGGCTGCCTAAGCCGCCAATGATGAGGAGGCACAGGTAAACCGCCATCCCGATCAGGTAAAACACGGCGAACAGGATCAGCAAAACGACCAGGCCGCCACCGAGATAACCAATGTATTGTGCCTTCAAACCTTTGAACTCTATTGGGCGGTTGATGCCTTTATTGATAGTATAACTCATACGCCAAAGAATGATTTAAGTACCGTCGCTACTACAACCAAAAAGATGCAGGAGCCAAACCAGCTGGACGCCACCTTACCGGTATCATGCTCTCCATCATTCCATTTTTTATAAACTTTAATTGCGCCAACCAGGCCGACAATGGCGCCAATCGCATACATCAGATTGGTGCCGGTGGAGAAATAGCTTTTAACCTGCGTGGTCGCTTCGTTGATCCCGGCGTTGCCGTCCTGCGCCAGCGCAGTTCCTGCGATCAGCAGCAGGATGATGATATAACCTATTTTTTTCATGCTTTAAAAGTTTAATGGCCATTCGGTATCACTGAGCCGGAAAGGCAAGCGGTTCTGAGCAAATTGTTTCAGGGTGTTAATTGTCGCCGGCAGGCTGATCTCGTCCGCGAATACTTCGTATTTATCGATCAATACTTTAAGCAGGGAAAGGAATTCGGATTTGTTATCGGTTTCCTGGAAAACGGTAACCAGTGTTTGGGCCTCCGCCAGCAGATCATCTGCCGGGCCTTTGGGCAGCGTCTGGTCACTAATCTCATCGGGTATGCCGCTGCCTGCATACAGCACGTCCTGCGGATCAAAGGTTTCTTCGCCGGGCGCGGTTACCGCTTCGCCGATGACGGCCGTCATTTGATTGGCCACGGGCGGTGTAAATCCGGAAGGTTTTGGTGTGAATTTCAGAAAGGTAGCGACCTCCGTGCGATAATATTTAAGCGCAACAAAGGCATACCATGCGGCGGTGAGCAGAAAAACGACAGTCAGGTATTGCTGCCAGGATATCGTGTGGAGCATAAGCTTTTGTTTTAACCCGCCGACACCATGCCGCCGGGCAAAACAAAAGTGGAAAGTCCTTTACTGCCAATGATACAACCTGTCATTGGGTGGGGTGATCATTCTATCAATCATGGACTGATATCGACGCAAATAGAACGGAATACTGATTATTCATTATCCGGTGGCAATCCTTTATTGAACCGTTGCTTGATAAAATTCCAGAAACTTGTTTTTAACCGGGTCAAAAAAATGAACATTTCCTTATGCCTCTTGGTGATGTCCAGCAGCTTATGGTAGGGTTCGTTGATTTCCATCTGGAAGACGAATTCCCAGATTGCCACCAACTCGTTGATCTCGATGTTGCCGTTATTGATGGCACAGGCGGTTTGCAGTGCATACAATAATTCGGCGGCGTCGGTTTGACTGGCCGTCCATTTGGGATGCTCGAAGGGGAAGATCTTGCGGCCATTGAGTTGCACCAGGTCCTCGTTACCGAGACGTGCCATTTCCAAATTAAGGTAATCCTGGAACTTTTCGTTAGCAATGATCTTCGATAATTTGTAATCGTGACTGGTACTGTATTGTTCATCCTCTTCGAAGTCTTCGAGTTCAGCGTGCACGTCGAAACCGCCGCGCGTGTAATAAATTTCGTCCATTTGGGTCATGCCGGAGCGGTAATAAGAATAAAAGGCCCGGTTATGGTCAAAGAAGGTTTTGAGTTCTGCCAGGTGCATGTGGATGTAATCTTGCTGGATGTTCTGGCCGCCGGTCGGTTTTTGTAGTAGCAAATTATGAACGTTAATAAAATAGATGTACTTGCTGTAAAACTTGGGTTTGATGGTTCTAAAGAAGTGGACTTCCTCACTTACATTCTCGAAGGCGTAGCTGGCCATGTAGTTTTTGAGTTTTTTCATGGCCTTTTTGCAGACCTTGATCGAGGCGCGGTATTGTTCGGCAACAGGCGCTTCGCTGAGGGTGATGTCGGCCAGCTGGTTTTCCAGGGCCGTGTAAAAACGGTCGGTAATGGTTCTCATAGATGGGTATTGATTTAGATGATTATTATTTCATAGTTAAGGCGGCCTGGCTGCCGCGGAAGGGGTCGTAAGACGGCCGGTAAAGGATATACCCATAACGAACCAATTCGGACAGGCGCTTATGGTAGGTGGCCGGTGAATGGATCGCGGCATGGCGCATCAGTTGTTTACGTGTGATCGGAAAGAATTCACCGGCTGGGTGGTCTTTCCCAAGAAATGCTAACGCGGCATACAGGCCGATATGTCCGGTGCACAGGCGTGGCTCCTGGGCCACTTTGGTGAGGAAGCGGTAAATGGATTTGTTAACGGTCATTGGCCCAGCCTCCTTGTTGGTTTTTTTCAAGCAGTTTGACGATATCTTCGTATTTGTAATAGTAAAGCGTATCGATCTTCGTAAACTTAATCGTGCCGTTGATCCGCAGCTTTTGCAGGGTTCCTGAAGATATTTTGAGCATTTTGCGTACCTCCGAGCCTTTCAGCCATTTCTTGGCGGCTTCATCGGGCGTGTTGATCTTGCCCAAAGCTTTGAGCTCGGCAAAGAGTTCCTGTTTGAACTTTTCCAGGTCCTGGCGAGTGATGAAGTCTATAACAGCCATGTCCGGGGTTGATAAGTGGATACAGTAAAAGTGGTGACGCTTGAAAATAAGTAACGAGGCCTTACCGCACTGATGCCGGGTATTTTCTGGAGTTTAGCTACCAATTCGTGGCAGGCTTGTGGATTGATGGCAGAGGCAAAGATCAACAGTGCAGCTTGCCGCTCTAACTGATGGACCAATTCAATTCCGGGTAACCGGCGCAATCCAGCCAGGTCAATGGTGGCTTCGGTTGTTAGGTCCGCGTGGATGATCACACAGAAGTATGGGTTATTTTTCATGGTATGAATGTTTTCACTCATACGCGGGCTGAAGATGGAGTACAGGATCGGCTCTGGAAAAAACCGGGCACAGCACCAACAGACCCGCGCATCAGCGGTCTTGGTGCTCCCATGCCCTTTTTAAAATTTTCCAGATTCTTTCCTGTGACGGGAGGTGTAAAATTTCTTTCTAAAATAACGGCCGCCCCGCATTGCGGGACGAACCGTTGCATTTAACTAACTATATTTAACTCACTAACTAAAAATTTCAGGTTTAAAAAGCGCCCCCTCGCTACGGGGCGCTATATGTTTTACTATTAACTGATCACTTTTATCGAGAAATGAAAAAACTCAAAAGAACGCAAGCGAATATTGTTTAGCCCATCGGCTGTTTAATTCTTATTTCTTTTTCCGGATGCGGAACAAATTCTCAAGTTCGTCCCGCCCCTTACTTCGGTTATACAGCATATGAATAATGACGTAACCGAGCACCAGCATAAATACGGCAAACCCAGCCCAAATCGCATCATTCCCCCAGTTTTCCATGTTATTTGGCATAGATCCTCTTTCAAATACAACGTTATTTCAATTGAATGTTAATTACGTTGAAGGAATGAACTGGAGCTAAAAAGTTGAGTTCTTTACTCATGACCGCCAGCTTATTGGTTACTGGTTTTATATTTTCAGGTTGTGTCAAACTGTTTTCAATACCGGTATTATTATTACTCAGAACAGTTACTGTTGCGCTGACCGCATTTTGATCCAGTTTGAAGTATTTTGCACTGGGCTTATTGCTCATGTTGATCATCTTGATAATGAGTTCATGCTTCTCCTTATCCATTACGGCGCTTGCCCAACAGCTATCCTGCCCGCAAATCGCTTTCCCGTCTTTCAGTAAAGGCACGACTTCCGTACCCTTATTCACCGAAAATAGTTGCTGCACGTAATAATTCGGCGTGTTATAGCTGCTATTATTATCAAACCAGATCAGGTTCGGTGTCCATTGCCAGCCAGTAACATGCGCGAACAAGGGCGCATAAGATGCCATACTCACGACATCGGCATTGCGTTCGATACCGGTCATAAAACAGGCTTCGCTTAACGCCGTCAGTAAATTGTTTTTGTTTTTCATCGAGCCGATCCGGTCGCTTTGCGCGGCGTATTCGCCGACAAAAATCTTCGGGCCGTTGCGGTCATAAGTATCATAGCGATTGGAATTATCCATAAACCATTTGGGTGTATCATAAAAATGCTCATCAATAATATCGGCTTTTCGGGCGCGCAGTACACTGTCCATATAGGTAAAGACAGGGACATTGCGGCTGTAGCCAGTGGCGTTGACCAGTTTGACATCGGGATATTTGGCTTTTAAACGATCTGTAAATAGCTTTAAATGTTCCGCATATTGTGGCCCCCAGTTTTCATTGCCGACACCCAAGAGTTTCATATTAAAAGGTGCAGGATGGCCGAGTTCAGCGCGTTTTTTACCCCAATAGGTATCAGTGCTGCCATTGGCAAATTCCACCAGGTCGAGGGCATCGGTGATATAGGGTTCGAGTTCGTTGATGGGAACGACTTCGGCGGCATCGAACTGACAGGACATGCCGACATTGATGATCGGCAACGGCGCTGCGCCAATATCTTCGCAGAGCTGGAAGTATTCATAAAAGCCGAGGCCAAAGCTTTCCATGTAATCGGGGGTTTGGCGGTCGGGTACATCATCAGCCCATATGCTTTGCACCATTTCGCGGTTTTCTAAAGAACCGATGGTATGTTTCCACTGGTAGCGGTGTACGATCTGGTTGCCTTCGACAATGCAACCACCGGGAAACCGCAAAAAACCGGGCTTGAGGTCGGCGAGTTTTTGCACCAGGTCGGCACGCAAGCCACCCTTGCGGTTCTTCCAGGTATCGGAGGGAAACATGGATATACGGTCAACATCGAGTTTCCCTTGGCCATCAAAGATCACCAGCAACCTGCAACGAGTGGCGGTGTCTGTTGGGGTGATCGTTACTTCCTGATTATGCCATTCGCCGTCATTTGGCACAACAAGTTTAACGGGTAGCCTTCCGATGACCTTATTCTTGCTGCTAAAAAGGAAAACACGAACGTGTATGCCTGGTGTTTGTGCGCGGTAGCGTAAAGTCAGGCTATAAGGGATAGTCTTGAAGGCCATGCCTTCGTCGAAGCCGCTGTTCATCAAGCCGACAGTGTCTTTAGCGCCAAGGTTGACCTGTAGGTACTTCGGGTCGGCAGCATTCGTGGCGCTTTGATTGATCACCATGAAAATGCCATCGCGGAGATTGGCTTTTGGCCAGTTGCTCCAGGCGGTCATGGGTTTGGGGAAGTCAAAGCTGCGGTTCTCTACCATTTCGGCGTAGACGCCGCCATCAGCGGCGCGGTTGATGTCTTCGAAGAAAAGGCCCCAGAGGGTGGCGGGGACTTTGGCTTTGGGGGTTTTGGTGCTGACGGTATAGGTTTGCTGGGCAAATGCCGATACAGCTATCGCTGTAAAGCTTAAAAAAAGCAGTGGTCTTTTCATGCTCTGATGGTTATGCTAATCGGATGAATGATTATTGTAATTATTGCTTTTCATAGGTGCCTTTGGACGTCCATTTATCGTTCGCCTCGGTCAGGTTGGTAAATTCTTTGACCAGGGTGAGTGTTTTGCCGTCATCAGAGAGCGTAGAGGTTTCCTTGGTCCGGATGGCGGTGTTTTCACTATTGGGCTGGCTGATGGTTTTGATTTCGGTCAGTACTTTGCCGTTGATGATGGCTTTGGATATGATCTTGCGCTGGTCGGCAGTAGTGCCGACAGTTCCCTTGCCGGTTTCGAGCGGAAGTTTTTCGGTGCTGCTCATGCCGTGGCTGTCTTCATCCGGGCCTACTTCGGTGCGGGTGATGATGAGTTCGGTTGCACTTTGGTCGAGTTTGATTTGGGCAGGTACGGCATTTCCGTAATCAGTACCGGATAGGTTGGTTTTTTCTTTGAGGGTCCAGGTGCCGGAGAAAGCGGGTTGCTGGGCGAAGGCAGTTGTAGTAAAAAGGATCAATGCAGTAATGAATAATGATGCTTTGCATTCTGATAAGATTTTCATCTTTGTAGTTTTTAGATTTAGAATTAATGATTTTGGTTAGTATCAGGTTCCAGCGTAGATTGCACATTGGGTGACCGGTATGGTGTACCCTGTGTCATCCATTTGGGAGCTGGTTCGCCTTTGAGATAATGGTCAAAGAATTGCTGGAAGCGGATGCGGTAATCGGCGACATCCGGATCGGTTTTGTCGTAGTAACGGCCGACACCGTGACCTTGGTTTTTGTATTCTAATAGCCACACCGGCTTATTCAATATTCTTAAGTATTCAAACATTTCGATGCCAAATGGTATTGGACAACGGTAATCCAAGTCATTGTTACAAAGGCATAAAGGAGTTTGAACTTGCTCGACAAATAAAACAGCCGAATTCTTAACGTAGAGATCCGGTCGTTGCCAAGGCATAACGCCCATACGCAATGTTCCTGAGAAGGGGAAATTCGGGGCCATATAAGAAGCATAAAACATATCAGAGCCGCCGTTCTCGCCAAATGCGGCAGCAAAAAGCTTTTTAGATTTAGTAACCAGCCACATCGTTTCGTAACCTCCCCAGCTTTGCCCGGTTGCACCAATGTGCCTCGAGTCAACGTAAGGGCGTTTGATCAATTCTTTCACTCCCGGTACTATCGAATTGTAAACCGATTCTCTGAGGTCCGCAATTTTATAATGGACATCCGGCACAAAAACCAGGTATCCATTGCTTACAAAATAACCCATGTTACGCATGAAAGCGCTCCATTTCGATTCTTCGCCAACAGGGCAGGCGTTTAACTGGGTTGAATTCTTTTGGTAGTAACATACTATAACCGGGTACTTTTTTAATTGGTCAAAATTCCCCGGTTTATATAATATGCCTTGGTTCGGTATCTTATCCGGTCCAACCCAATGAAGCAATTCGGATGTTACCCAGTTATGGTCTGCGTGGAGATTATTATCGGTAACCTGCGTGACCGTTTTGAAATCATTGGTCAGGTAAAGATTTTGGCCTTTTCGGATATCAGAAATTACAATGGCGTACACATTATTATACTTTGATTTAACGATATAGGGTTTATTTTCTTGGTCAATCTCATTCTCGCCAAATTTTGAATTTAGACAATGGTTACCTGCCATAAACTTTTGGGGGGAGATTTTACCCTCCAGATCAAAACTGTAAATGCATTGTTGTTTACTGTTTATATCCTGGCCAATAAGAATAAGCTTATCAGGAGCCAATGGCTCTGCATCGGGTATTGTCAATATTTGCGGGTTGCCAGAAACGGTCAACCTGAGCATCATTTGGCTGCGCCTACCTTCATGCCTGGTGATGCAAACAGGGTTATGCCTGCCATTAAGATCCAGTTTCCATATATCATATTGACTATAGACGAGCACACTTTTGCCGTGATCTAACCACCCGGCGATCCCATAACAAAAATTAAGAGGTTCTTGCTCGTAGCGATTTAACACCGGCAATTGCGTCGGATCGGTAAGCCATTGGGTTTTACCATTGGAGGTGTCAAATGAATAAAATGCGCCGGTTTGACTATAAAACAAAATATACTTGCCATCTGGCGACAAGTATGGTATATCTGCGGAACTTTTTATCGGGATGATTTTTCTTTTGCCGAAAAGTAAATCGATACATGTGTAGACATCGGCTCTTGGAATCGTATTGTACCCCCAAATACCCGGCTTTTGCGCCAACGCATAATATCCGTTTTCAGGTCCAATTTTAAATAAATGCTGGTCTCTGCGCAATAGCCCCGTATTTGGGTCCTCTAGTTCGATAGCTTTGCCAGTTGCTATATTAAATGCCATTCTAAATTCATTGAGCAGTTCTTGGTGATCTTCCGGACCATCTTCAAACACGCTTGGAATGCGAACTTTTGGCAGGAAAGTATCTTTATAATTCCAAATATTTAAGGCTATCTTGTTAGAATCTTTTTTAACGTCAGGACGTTCCAATTTTTGCGAAAAAATTAGGATTTGGCCGTTCCCGGCAAATCGCAAAGAGTGTTCATTTATAGAAAACCCCTTGTTTAAATGCAATGACCGTTCATCGATAATTTGCGTTTTTTTGCTTTTGGTGTTGTACAAAATGATTTCGGGATGCTTAAAATCCCCCTGGGAAACTGTGGCAGCAATATAATTCCCGGCCCGGTTCCCGGTGTATTTTTGAAATCTACCGGACGTTTCCATAATCTCTTTATTGATTTGATCCTTTAGATCAAGCAAGAATAATTTTGAAATGTTGCCGGATTGGGTGGTATACAAGAGAGCGCTTGTTGATTCGGCATACTTAAAACCTGTTACGTCAGAAAATACTTTTTCAGAAAATGTTGTAGTATTTAACAGTATCAGATCAGTTTTGGATTTTATTGCCAAATATCCGTCGCTAAATTTAACAAGATCATTATAACCAACTGCGGAATATGTTTTTGCTAGTAAATAATCGTTGGGTCGGAATATCTTGACGGTATCAGCAATGCGTCGGATGACGAGATCACTGTTCGGTACAAATTCCAGGCTGCTGAAGCCCGGAAAAATCCTTTTAAAATTTGTTTCAGTGCTTTGCAGAATGGTTTGCGAATTGACAAGATAGGTAACGTATCTGCCGTCATCAGATAGTCGCAAATCTCGAATATCATATTTCCGCCAGTCCGTATGGTCAATAACGTCCCAAGTCAAGGCCGGCTTTGTCTGTCCGAATGCATCTAATATTAAGCATACCAATAACAAACCAACATAAGGCATTTTCCAGCAAACACCGCTGGTTGATTTTCCAAGAACTACCATGTCTTTTCTCCTTTCTGCATTTTTTCTAAATTTTGTTGAAAAACCGGATCTGCATTGTGAGTGAATGGGTTAGAAGGATGATTGTTTTCATAGGCTACTGCTTTTCCCTCCCATTCAACAGCCGCACTTTTGCGGCCAACTTTATATAATAAATTTGCATACGTATCCATTGCCTGGACATCTTCTTCTTTGTGAGGCTCCATAACTTTGATAGCAAGCGCCAATACCTGCGGTTTATCACTATGCTGGAAAATCAACCATGCACTATTGTTGATATGCATTACGTTAAGTGGGCCCGCATTTTTAAAATAAAGCACATAGGCTTTTTCATATTCAGTGAACTGCTTATCGGTTTTGTCAAATACTAGCAGTAATCGCTGCTCTAAAACTGCGAGCTTTCCCAGGCGCCCGTATTTCCGTCCGTATTTATCTTCCATTTTACTCCAGGCAGTTGCGTTCATTTCCTTCCCTTTAGTTTCGGGAATGACTTCATTATTCAAAATGATTTTGACCTGTTTTTTTTGTATATAGTAGGGGCTGTTGGCCGCCCCATTTATTTCATTGGCATGCCTTAGCATAAATGAAAAACCCGGATCAGTCTTCTTTTCCGTAAACCTGTCCAGCATAAGCCAGTTAACTGGTGTATAGAGCCTATCCGCCGGAAGTTTGAGCAGGTAATTGGCTACATAATCGTACCCCACGCTATCTGCCAGCTTTTGTGATCCCAGTAATTTTGCACGGATAGCCAGCACTGGTTTGGAAGTATCAGCCAGTAGTTTGTTTCGATACTTTTCAAGCAAAGTATAGTATTGAAAATTTGTATCCAATGCTTCCTTGCCAATCGAGATCAAAGTCGGTGGATCCAATAAGCCCAGGAAACGGTGAATAATTTTTCCATCCGGGGAAAAGAAAAGAAAAGTTGGGTACGCGACTGCACCGTTGAGTGCTACAAATTGCTTTTGCAAACGGTGCGCCTCAGCATACCAAGCCTTAACTTCGGTGTCGTCATGCTTGCTGCTGTCCATCTGCACCTTGACCGAAATAAAGTGGGCTTTAAAGAATTTGCCAACCTTTTCATTTGGATAGGTCCCCCTATCCATTTGCTTACACGGGCCGCACCATGTGGCATAACAATCCACAAAGATGTATTTGCTTTCTGCTTTGGCCTTGTCCAATACCTGTTGCCAGCTCAGGTCATTTTCAAATTGAATGCCTTTGTCCTGGGCAAATAAAAAATTGCATGATAGTAACAGCCATGCCGCCGAAACGAATATTTTAAACATAATTGAAGCGTTTTAGTGATTTCCGGCGGTAGCACATACCGCCGGAAGTTTAATTTAATACCCAGCGTTTTGAGTAAGATTTTGATCTTTCTGAAGTTCAGTTAACGGAATTGGGAAGAGTGCTTTGTAACTGCTCCAGGTGCCGCCTTTTTGTGGTGCAACTACGGTCATCACCGCATCAATATTACCAGTCCTTTTCAGATCAAACCAGCGGTGTCCCCATTCAGTGAATAGTTCCACCTGCCGTTCGTGCAGGATAGCGGCCAATAATGATGGCTTATCCACGGTGCCTGTATAATTGGGCAAGCCGGCACGATTCCTAATGACGTTCAGATCGCTGACTGCTCCCAAAATTTCGCCGCCTGCGCCATTAACTTCCGCCTCAGCCCGGATCAGGTATTGCTCCGCCAGGCGGAATACGGTTTCATATTCAGTAACGGCCCCTCCCTTATTATTTTTGTACTTAAAAGCATAATAATTAGTAACACCATTTAATATTTGGCTGCCAATCCAATTTGTTTTTCGCTGGTCACCTTTCTCAAATGCATTGAGCAAGATAGGGTTCAAATACACCTGCTGTAAAGATCCTGCTGAAGGAGGTATAAAATATCGTCCTTCGGGTGTGTTGGACGTCGTCACCGTGTTCTGTAACTGCCATATAGCTTCGTTATTACCCGATCCGGCGGTCAAAAAAGCACCAGCTAAGCTGGTCAAGCCAAACTGTGTCGAACTGTTAATCAATAAGGAGGCTTGTTTTTCTGCGTTGGCGAAATCGTTGGTGTAGAGATATACTCTTGCTAAGAGCGCAATCGCGGCCCATTTAGAAGGGCGCAATCTTTCCGAAGAGTTTGTCAGCAAAGTGCCGTCCAGGAAATTGGGACTTAATAAGCTTTGAGCATCTGTCAAGTCCTTTATGATTTGGGCGTAAACCGTAGCTTTAGGGGTTCTTGCTAACAAAGTGTTGGCCTTATAATCCGTGTTTAACACCAACGGCACATCGCCAAAGAAATTGACAAGATAGAAGTAATAGAAAGCCCGCATAAATTTGGCCTCGCCCAATAATTGTTGTTTTACAGCTGGGGTAAGGGTGGTGGATGTAGTTATGCCGTCTAAGGCAGCGTTTGTGGTGAAAATCGACGTATTGCTATATAAAGTCGACCAATAATCTGGCACCGTTGTATCCGTATTATTCAGCGCATTCGTGTAATATTGGCTAAGGGTTGCATTATTGGAACTCACCATAAGTTCATCGCTTAAAAGACCGCTGTAAAGCGGTGCAGAAAGGAGTCCATTTGTAAGGCCTGTTTTACCCAGCCCTGTATATAACGCTGTTAGCACCGATGTTGCGGTCGCATCGTTAAGATAAACATTAGCGTCGACTATTTTATTATTAGGTGGGCCAACCTCCACTAATTTATTGCAGCTCAAGAAGCAGGCCGCAAAGATGATCAGGGCGAATTCTTTAGTTCGGCTTGACCAAATTTTATAGAATATTTTCATGGTTTAATTTCTAAATGGTTTAATTTCATTTTGTACTATAGTCCCAACTGGGCCCCAAATGTGATAACCCGCAAAGGCGGCAATGTAAGTGGGCTCTGAGTTTCCGGATCAACGCCATTAGAGTATTTGGTGAATGTCAGCAGGTTTTGGCCTTGTCCATAAACTCTTACACTTCGAAGTCCAATGCGTTTAACCCAGTTGTCTGGTAATTGCCACGATAAGGAAGCGTTTTTTAACTTAATAAAGGAAGCATCTTCTATCACAGCGTCGCTCGACATTAAATCGCTAAATGGGCCATTGTAGTTAAAATTGGTAGAATAACGCTGGATTGAAACCAGGTCACCTGGTTTCGTCCACCCATTGGCTAAAAAGGAAGGTTGGTTAGTAACTGGTGCTCCCGCAATTCCGTTACCAAATTTGAAAGGATTAGCCCCTGTTTGTTTTCGAAATTGGAAAAGAAAATCTAAGGTTAACGCTTTGTAATGAATTGTATTGGTGATTCCGCCATATGCCCGAGGTTGTTGATTTATGGGAATATAAGCGGTATTTTTGTAATCCGACTCCGGGGTTGACGTCACGCCGCCTTTACCGTCACTGAACTGATACACACCTCTGGTTGGATCAACACCCATAAAATGGTATAATTTGCCATTGTATATTGACTGTCCTATTACGTAACTACTGGCATAAGTCGAAGTTGCCAAGCCCGGAAAAGCAATCAATTTCATAAAATCCACAGGCACGGTCAAATTAAAATTCGTGGTCCAAGTAAAATCTTTATGCCTGATAATAACCGTTGTTAAAGTAAATTCATACCCGGTACTTTGGATTGTTGCCGGAAAATTTGATGTTAGGCCGCTAAAACCTACAAAATTCGGTAAGCTATAACCCAATAGTTCATTTGAAGAACGGTAATGAAAATAATCGGCACCAAGAATAATTCGGTCCTTCAAAAATCCCAAATCCATCCCGATACTTAATTTTTTGGTTAATTCCCATTGCAAATAGGGATTGGGAAGCCCTAACGGCCTTAAAGCGGTAACACTTTGATAGGGAACCTGTGCAGTTAAGGCGCTGTATAAACTCAAGTAGCTATAATTCCCTATCTGGTCGTTCCCTGTGGTTCCATAGCTACCTTTGATCTTGCCAAAGCTTAACCAGCTGGCTTTCTCTTTTAACCATTTTTCTTCCGAAAACACCCATCCCGCGCCCATCGACCAGAAATCATGAAAACGGTTAGCTGCTCCGAAACGGCTGCTGCCATCGCGTCTGGCGCTGAGGTTTATCAGGTACTTGCCATCCCAATCATAATTTAACCTGGAAAATAGGGCGGCATATTTATAATCGGCGTTAGAGCTGTTAAGCGCCTGGATGGTGCTGGCGGATTGAATATTGTTTAAAAGCCGGTCGCTTGCAAAGCCGAAGCCTAATATCTGGTAGTTATTGATATTGGACTGCTGGATCGTACCCCCGAGTAAAACATTTAAATGTCCTTTCCCAATTGTGCGACTGTAATTCAATTGAGGTTCAACTATCCAGGATTGACTATTATCATTACCAAATTGAGCTTCGCTAACAGAAGTCGGCCTATCTTCTGGATCTATTGCGCTTAATGGCCCGGGACTAAACTCGTTTTGCTGCAAATTGGTGTAACCAAAATTGCTCCTGAGTGTCAGACCTGAAAAAAACTCATAACTTAACACTGCGTTGCTCATTAAGTTTTTGACCTTACTTTGATAAGGGGTAAGAAAAGCAAGCATAGGGTTCTGGCTAAATGAACTTGTACCGGACGGGGTTGGCGCCCAATTCAGTGAACCATCCGGGTTAAATAACATTGGTGCGTTTGGAGGCAGCTCAATAGCCGCTGAAGTAAGATCGAATCTTGGTAGTAAGCTACTGTCCTCCAAATAGGAGCCGGTGAGTTGAAAACGAAATTTCTTATTCTCTGAACTGCTATTCAGGCTAAAATGGACCGATGCCTTTGTATCAGCAGCATTGCCCGGAAACACAGTGGTTTCCCGGTGGTAGGTTCCGCCTGCTAAAAATTGAATATTTTCCGTTCCACCAGAAACTGTACCGTTGACATCGGTATATTGGGCTGAGCCGCCTAGTAATACTTTTTGCCAGTTGGTATTATGCTTTGTATCCCATTGCCCATCGATATCATAATTATAATCAAAAGGTGAAGTAACGATCGAGGGGACGGGTAAACCGTCATTGGCAAAAGCCTGGCGTCGCATTGCGAGGAATTGCTGGGTGTTCATCATATCAATAAATTTGGCATCTTTACCCACGCCACTTTGCAGATTGATGTCGATCTGGGTTTTACCGGCTTTTCCTTTCTTGGTGGTAATCAGCACGGCACCGTTTGCAGCTCGGGAACCATAAATAGAGGTGGCATCCGCGTCTTTTAAAACTGAGATGCTTTCAATATCGTCGGGATTAAGATAGCTAAAGGGGTTGCCATAGGTATTGTCGGGTGCGGGTGCGGGGTTGCCGCGTCCTAACACACTTTCTAAGTTTGTAGGTAAACTTGCGGCGTAAGGCACCCCATCCACCACATAAAGGGGGTTATTGCCGCTATTAATGCTATTCTGGCTTTGCACCTGGATCTTGATCGCGCTGCCGGGGAGACCATTGACCTGGTTGATGATGACGCCGGGTACGCGGCCTTCCAAAGTAAGGAGGGGATTGTTGACGGGTTGTTCGGCGATTTGTTTGGCGCTGATAGAGCTGACGTTGCCAACGCTAAGGCGGTCGGTGGTTTGGCCGTAGGCGATGACTTTGACTTCGTCTAACGGGCTGGTAGCGGCCGATAGTTTAATGGCACCGGGATTTGTTGTCGCCGGGATTTCCTTTTTGTCATAGCCGATGAAGGAAATGACAATAGTGGCGTTGGGTTCGACGTTTTTCAGGGTGAAAAAGCCGTTGGCATCCGTGGCAGTACTGTTATTGCCATCCTTTATTTGTACCGTAGCCCCGGCTAAGGGAAGCCGGTCTTCGCCGATGACACGACCGGTGACGTCAATGTTTTGAATCGATTCCGTAACTTTATTTTTCAGCTTGTCGATGAAAGACAGTTCTTTTTCCTTAATGACGACCGAATGGTCATTAATGTTAAACGTAAGGTCTTGTCCGGCGAGGATTTCGTTCAGGGCCGTTGCGAGCGGTGTATTTCTTAAATCTACGGTTACCGGTTTTGATTTAGTTAATAGATCCTGACTGTAAAAAACGTTGAACCCGGTTTGGTCGCTGATTTTGCTCAGGACTTCCTGTAGGCTTGCGCCTTTGGTTTTGAGGGTGATCTGCTGCGCGTTAGTGGCGGCGCTCACGGTCATTATAGAGATCAGCAGGAGGAGGGTCGTGATCTTCATGACTAAAAAGGTTTGCCGCAGCATGCGATGATGCTGCACATTTAAAAAATTCATATTTTTGAATGTTCGGGTTAATACTTTGTTGACACACAAATGATTTCGTTCCCATGGAACGGGCGACCCGGACATTGAGCCGTTGGGTGGTGAGACACCCTGCGGCTTTTTTTATCCGTTCACCTCGCGGTTTTTAACAGCGTAAAATTCTTTTCATAATCAGTTGGTTGCTTTAGGGTTTAACAATTGGTTGTTTATTGATTTTCTTAGGTTTCGTTACATAGATCGTTTTGCCGTCCACCCGGAAATCGGCTTTGCCGGTTTCCCGAACAAAATTGAGCACGGAGGCTAACGTAGTGTTGCGCCGCACCGTACCTCCAAAAGTCTGCCCGCGAATCGTCGCATCTTCCCAAACGATGGTTACATGGTAGATACGGGCCACATTGCGCATGAAATTTTCCAATGTTTCGCCGCGCAATTCCATCTTATCCTGTAACCAGGCCATGACGACAAATAAATTGGCTGGTTGTATCTTGCCCTCGATCAGCTGTTCGCCAGGCTTTAAGATTTGACGATCAACTTTGATACTGCCGCTGACCAGGGTGGTTGCTGAGGGTTCGTTGTCATACGCATGGATATTGAATTCCGTACCGATATCTTCAGTGGTTTGACCATGATAATCGACAAAGAAGGGTTGCTCGGCATTATGCTGGACTTTAAAGTAGGCCTGCCCATTCAGGCTGACACGGCGTTCTTTACCGGTAAAGGCAGAAGGATAAGTAAGTGTTGTAGCGACATCCAATATCGTTTCTGTGCCGTCGGCTAACTGCACGGTGATTTTATGGCCGCTATTATTGGTCAGTGTCTGCATTTCCGCCGTGTTGGTGCCAGTTTGATAACGCAGTAAACTGTCGGTTTGATCGATCTTATCGTTAATTTGACCCTTATGATGATAGGCGATAATAATTGGTTTTTGCCCGGCAACCCTTAATGTAATGCCCTGCGTAGCGGGTAACATCGCTTCGGGTTGCAAAACAACATTCCCTTTCGGACGTAAAACAAAATAACTCCCCGCACCCAATACTAATAAGATGGAAGCCGCAGCTGCTATACGCGTCCATAGTGGACGGACCCGCGAATGCTGTGCCTGTTGGATAGCCTGCCACATCGCGGCACGTCCCTGGGCCAGGTCATCGTCAGAAAGCCCCGAAGCATCATTTTCATTCAACTGATGCAGCCAGCGTTTTACCGCTGCTTCTTCTGCTGGAGAAGCCGTCCCTGCCTTTACCTTATCCAGCAATTCAGTAATGTCTTTTCTATCCATTTCAAAACAAAGACGATCCTGAAAAACCGATTAAGTACAAACGATGAAAAAAAGTTTTAGATATTTGGAGAACATTTGATCCGCAGCAATTATGGCCTCCAAGTATTCCCGTATTAAACGTGCAACAAGCTATCTCAAGGACTTTTTAAACACTAATCAGGACGAATACCGCGATGCGGCCGCTAATTTAACCTTGGGTCAAGGTTGGGCTGCTTTTCTTTTTGATGAGGAAATTTACAGCTTGATGGCAAATTTAGAAGGTTCGTTATATGAGGAACTATATCCCAAATTATTTGAGGACAACCAGGCACCCGATACCGAGATACTGGACAATATCAGCCAACTTATCACACGGTTGGAAGCTAGTTTATCATTGTTTAAAAAAGTCGCAGATGCCGAAGAACTGGGTGTATTAAACACTTCTGCCGGTATTGTGCAGACGTTGGTTTTTCGTGTCCTCTACCAGTTAAAAGAAACCCTTGAACTGGCGGAAGAGGACAAAAGATTAGGGACAATGGTACCACAAACAACGGTAAGTTCTTCCTGCCAGATCGCGATTATTACGGCAACCCAGGAGGAGTTCGATGCTGTAAGGCAATTGATGACTAATTTCCAAAAGCTGCCCGGTGGTGATAATGATGCAATTAATTATTACGGAGGTAGTTTTGAGGATGGTACCAAATCGTTATCCGTTATCCTGGCAAGAGGATTACACCAGGGCATAGCTCCCGCAGCTACCGTTGCAGGTAAATTGATCTGGAAATTCCTGCCGGAATATATCGTGATGCTGGGGCATGCAGCCGGTAGCCGGAAAAGTACCCATAAGCCCAATCTGGGCGATATTATGATTGCCTCCAGCTCGGTCAACTACCACCAGGTAGTTTATAAGACCCGGCCGGGCGAAGATGGCCAGCCTGAATTGTACGAATCCGACCGTAAGATGGAAATTCCCGCGGACCCAAGTTGGGTGCGGAATATCGAAGAGTTCGCCCGGCAAACCAATGTTCTGCCCGAGATCCAGTCTGCTTACGCCCACGGCAACCTGTTTGAACCGCTCCGTGCCCTGCCCGGCAAATTGATCACCGGTGATGCCCTGATGCGGGCAGACGAGCATTTCGATAAGCTCATTGAAGATAATGCAGGTTCGGTGGGCCTGGACATGGAAACTTACGGGGTTTATTACGCCGCAGAGCACACCGTATTTTTAAAGAAGCCTTTATTCATCTCGTTAAAATCCGTTTCTGATTACGGGGGTAAAGGGAAAGAAATTACTAAAGAGCAGAAACCATTAAAAACGGATTATGCCGCATACACCAGCGCTGCGTTTTTCTATCGGTATAGCTTGGCCTGTCTGCCGCTGACTTAATGGAAAATATAAAGGAGGTAAACCAGGATGCCGAGTTTCATGCGCAAGTGATGAAGGGCGCGCTTCATCTGGGTATTGACCGTATGTTCGGAAATATCCAGTTGTTCGGCGATTTCTTTGGCCGATAAATATTGCCGGCGTTTTAAGATGTAAATCTCGCGCATTTTTGGCGGCATCGCCTGAATCTCCTTTTCGATCAGCGCTTCCAGTTCATGTTCCCGCAGCAAAAAATCTGTTTCTGTACTATCTACATCGACATACTGGTTAGCATAAGCGGTTTTAATGGAACGGTGTTTAAATACATCCAATACGCGGTTTAAAACGGATTTATATAAATAACCCTGCAAGGTTGTTTTGAGTTCGAAGGAATGACGTTTGTTCCAAAGCGCAATAAATACCTCCTGCACCACATCCTGCGCCTCCTGCTTAGCTTGCAATTTCCGGTAAGCATAGCTATACAATAAAGCGTCATATCGCAGGTACAGCTCCTTGAACGCAGCCTGGTCATCCTGCTTTACCAAAGCAAATAAATCACCATCCGCAAACGTCTCATAAACAGCCATTCAAAGCAGGGAAAAAACATTTAAAACTAAGTAAAACCCTGCTTATTTCAAAATTAACCGTTGTGTTCAGTCAATACCATAACACTTTTTGAGTCAGGCAGTAAGTTCTTATTTATACAATATTCTTCGATCAGGGCGACAGATTTGATTAAAGGATGCAGTAAATGATAGTTTATATATTTAAAACATTAATTTTAAAGACCTGAATCACACCATGATTAGTTCCTATTTAAATACATTCCGAAGGCTGCGTGTGGAAGTGGATATCGATCCGCTTTTGCAACCTTTTCTGGATTGCCATGATAATGTATCGCTTACCCGCGTGGTAGAGGTTGGGATATTCAAACTGATCTACATGATCGGCACGATACAAACCCGGCGCTATGCGCCGTCGAACCGGCAAAAATTCTCCGACAAAAGCGATCTCCTGGAAAAGATAGATGCGACAGGCGGTGAGTTCCGGGTGCGGTTGTCAAGCATTCGCGGAGGGCCCGGAAGCGAAGCACTGACGTCTATCTCTGAAGATTTTGGGGTCGGGCTGTCCGTGCTGATTGCAAAGGAGCTTTTTAATCTCAAAGATTCAACTATTCAGCGTTTATACGGCACCGAAAAACGGCCCGACTGGAGCGGTCAAACCATGCGTGCACAAACCCTGGTGGTGGAAAGCAAGGGAGCATCCAGTGAACCAACACGACAGACGCAGGGTATCAGAGCGCTTGCACAAAAGAACAGACGGCAGGCAGACATCCGGGTTGCGTCTTTAACGCTGATCAAAGAAAATCAGATCAGTCATACCAGGCTGGTCGATCCTCCTGCTGATGAACCTGACCTTGATCCGCAGCAGCAACGGCATATTCTGCGGGCCGGTCATTATGCGTCGGTTTTCAGTTTCCTCGGCCACAGTGCGTTAAGCCGCTATTTTACGCAGATGCGCAAACGGATCATGCAGACGATATCGAGGGGTGAACAGCTGGATAAAGACCGGATGTTTTTTCAGATCAGGAATGACTATGTACAGATTGATTTTTCCGGACGGACCTATGCGGGTACATTCACCCAAACTGCGGTAAATGCTTACCTTTTTATCGGTGTTGACCGCGAACTGGTTTCTTATGAAGGGTTCCTGAATTTCGAGGATCACCGGGAAGATGAAGAACGGATATTAGATGATAACTATTATATCCGGTATCAGGACGGCGTTCTGGTCATTGAGATCACTAATATTCAGGTTTTCGCACAGCAGGTGTTTATCTCCGCTATTCCCAATTACCAGCAGTTCACGACCATAACGGATATCGATGTGATGACGGAATTCTCTTTTGAAAAATTCTGGCTGTATATACTTAACCGTAATGGTTTCTCTGTAAACACGGAGATTGTTTTTTCTGAACCAAGGGTTGATATCATCTCTTTTACCGAAGGCCTGACTTATGCGTTTGAGCTAAAATTGTTTAAACGCAGGCAGCTCAGTCCCCGTGATGCAGAAGATGCCATCAGTCAGCTGAATCGTGGTAATGCCGACCGCCGTGTGCTGGTGACTAATGCAGAGATACCGCAGGCCGGAATGTACGGCCTGAATATCATTTTTATCGGAAGGTCACAGTTGCAGCAGATTGTACGGGACCCGCTGCGTTTACAGGTCTTTTTAAATATTTAGCCGTGGCAACAGAATTTATCAATAACCTGACCGGTGAGAATCATGCGGCCACCATCGCAAAACTGTTCAGACAGGCCGACCGTGTCACCATCGTCAGCCCCTTTCTGATGCCCGATTTTAACAAATATCTGGATTCCGTCAGGCCAAAGACATTACTGGAGATCCATCTGGTTACAACGCTGGTCCCGCGTTCGCCCGACCAGATCAAAAAAGTTCGCTCAATGACTTCTTTACTCGACTGGTGTAATAAAAATGAAGTAAGTACCGTGATTTCCGTTAATAATAAATTACATGGTAAAATCTATATCTTTCAGCACAGGGGTATTTTTCAGGCTGCAATTGTTTCTTCCGCAAATTTCACCAACAGCGGCCTGAACGATCAGCATGAATGGGGCGTGCTGATCCGCGATGCAGTATCAGTCTCTGCGCTTTATGAGCAGGTTACCGGGTGTATAGAGTTCCCGGGTATCCGGCATGATGATATCAGCAGAATGGCGGCGGAGATAGAAGACTACCTGAAAAAACAGGGACGGCCGCCGCGGCCAAAAATACCGGTCAGCCTGCTGAAAAATATCACCGGGCTACCGGCTCTCCGCATCAGTTCCGAAACGAATTTCTGGCTTAAACCGATTGGCCACGCCCACGGTCACGTTTCACCCGACCGAAAGTTTGATCAGGAAAGAGACCGGCTGCATTTTGCAAAACGCCGCCCGAAGAATATCTCAGTTGGTGACATATTGATCGCATTTGCGGTGGGCAGCGGTAAAATCATATCGGTTTATAAAATGATGACGCCTCCGCATTATGCGCCGGATGAAGAACGCTGGCCATGGTATGTAACCGGAAAGAATATGACCAAAGACTATGGCCGTGACTGGTGGGCCAACGACCTGGATATTTACCGTTTGCTGTATGCCTTTGACAAAAACCATCCCAATACGGATATCAAGCCCCGTGGCGTGCAGTCCTTTGAAGGCTTTAAATGGGGACTTGACCGCATGCAGATTACACCGGCTTTCGGTAACTTTATCCTTGAAAAGGTCGGACAAAAAACGGAACAATGATGCGCTTATGGAGAAGATTCTTTTCAGCGCTCCGGCCTGAACGAAAAACTATGGAACAAGATAAAGTAAACGGTGAAGACCAGGACAAAAGGTCGGCTAAACTGATCGGTTTTTTTAAAGAAACGTTAAATAAACTCCCGCCGGTAGCCGGCACAGACTTATATTATGACAAACAATGTCAGGGCATTTTAAAAGAGCTTTCGGAACTTACAGGGCCCGTTGAGCTGCTGGACTATGGTTGCGGCAACCTGCGGTTACTGAATGCCATCAGTAAAAGTAATCTAAAGCTGCCGGAAATCAGGTATTGTGGTACAGACCTGCAGCAGCCTTCGGCAGAAGGCCGTAAACTGCTCGAGGACACAGCACGGTTCGCCGGAATACAGGATCTCCGCAAAGAATCTCCGGCCCGTTTCGACCTTGCGGTCCTCATGAATGTGATTCATGAAATATCACTTTATGATATGGCAGTTATCTTCGAGGATATCCGGCGTTTGTTAAAGCCCGGTGGTATCTTTCTGCTGGTTGATATGAGCGTACTGCCTGAGGGCGAGCCCCTTGCACTGCCATTCTTTTCCTGGGAACTGACAGACCTTTTTCGTGTCTATACCGACCGGTCTTACAGCTCGAAAACCGGTATCCCGGTCATCTTTACAAAAATCAAAAGGGAAGATATTTATTACTTCCCGAAAATGCTGGCGAAGCTAACAAGCCTGGTTCAGCTGAAACGCAACACTTTCAGTGATATCGCCTGCAGACTGAATGAACCGGGTTTGCAAAAAAGGTACGGGGACCTGCTATCCAAACTTTCCCTGAGCGGTGACAAGATCTATGACCTGGGCAAACTGATGCTGATGAGCGGACATGCCAACTACCGCTGGATGGAACAGGCTAACAGGGGCTTCCCGCCACAGGGTAGTATCGAAGATGCAGCGGTCGCCATCCTTCAGCTATTCTTCGATTCCTGGATAAACCGGAAGGATATCGTATCCGCCAATGATATTTTTGAAGAGCTGGGTGGTGAACATCCTTACGAAAGCCTGGCATCAGCCTTAAAATTCATGACACAGTTTGGCGGTTTTTTCTTCCCGGTACATGAACCGCAGCTGCCGCTTGTTGCGTCAGAATCCCTGGAGGCGTTTCAGGATCATTATGATTTTAAAGATATTAAAGGCAAAGGACTGGGCTGGCTGCAGTCTGAATGCTATGAAAGGATATACGGCCCCATGCAATAATTTACAAAACTGCCGGAGCCAGCAAGGATTCAAATCCGGCGAGGTCATGCAACATGCGCGAACGCCCGACTGATGCGAGATAAAGGGCGGCCTCCATGTGACAATGTTTGTATTTTTTACCGCTGCCACAGGCGCAGGGTGCATTCCTGGCAGGAAGCGCATTGCTAAGTATTGCTGATAACAATAGCTTTGCTTTTGCCGGGTCTTCTGTATGAAGTGTTTCTCTGTAAAATTGCACCACGCCTGCAAAACCATGAGCATATTCAGACGCAGCATAACGGCCTTTTGCCTTGAAATATAACTGGTTGGCGAAATAAGGGTAAGCAAAATCCTGCATAAAATCGTACAGCTTCAGCCCTCTGGCCGCGCGGTAGAGCAGTGTATGTTCTATAGCCACACAGCAGCTGCCGTCCCCATTAACATGACGGTCAGCGATACGCTCGATGAGCCCGCCCGTCTCGAATATGTGCGGAATGCCATAGGGGTATTTTGCGGGCGCGTTAAGCCGCACGCTGAAAGAGTCGTACCAGCTGCCGGCTTCGTCACAAACGTCCAGCACACCCGCAAATGAAGGAGGTTTGCCGTCATCGTTAAGCAACGTGAGTTTCGGAAAACGCTCCCTCATCAGGGCGATATCATCTTTGATGGCCTGTGCTGCACCCATTATGCGGCGTAAGGCTGGCTTTTGGCTGCAATGGGATAAAGGCCCGCGGCTGATTTAAACACCTGTTCGGCAGGGCGCTGTTTAACACTGATCGTGCCGTATAACGGATTGGTGATGATGTAATCCAGGCTTTTCAGGTGGCTCATCCAGTCAAAATCGTACTGGGTGTAGTAAAAACTTTCCTCCGGTATGGTAAAAATATAACGGTCTTTATCCTGGCCCGTGCGGCGTGCTACGGTCGCATAAAAAGGAGACGGCACCAGCGTTTTGATATTGTCTCCTACGACTATACCGTTATTTTCGGCATACGCCTGCATCTTGGCAGCAAGGCTGGTATGCAGGCTGCAGGTCGTCACTTCGCTGATTTCAGCCATGCCAGCCATCGCCCATACCACATCTTTGTCATCCCCGTGGTCAATACCGATGCGGGTAAATATGGCTTCGATGCCCTGTTCGGTAAACAGGTTTTTCAGGTCATTTTTAACAAAGTAAGAAAACATACTGGCAGCAGTAAGGCAGCGTTTGGCCGCATCCTTCCTGTCCTGGTTCTTGCCACCGAAATAAACAAACATACCGTCACCGTGCAGCCGCTGGATATACCCGCCAAAAATGATACAGGTGTGTATCGCTGCACGCTGAATAGTATTGGTAATAATCAGTACCGTTTCCGGCTCGTAACGTTTGAAAAGGTTGGTTGAGCGTTTGATATCGATAAACATCGACTGGATATAATGCTTTTCGATATTGCCGGTGTTTTTCAGATGGGCGAAATCCGGATGCAGGCCCAGCTGCTGGTTAAAATCGGGGTGCAGGCCCAGCTGGTCAACGATGTTTTGCAAACTGAACAGGGGCTTGGTTTGCCGGGTCTCGTTCAGCAGGCGGGTGCGAAGCTCCGCTTTTTGAATGTCATTACCGATTCCGGATATTGCACCGGAAAAATTAAAGGTGGTGTTGCCGCTTTTGCGGTCATTGCCGATTGCCGAACGAATGTTGTCGACGTAACTTTTGTAAAGATCCATTATATTATTTTTTTAAATTTATGTACACGATAATGATGAAAGGAATGGCCAGAATGAACTGGCCTATAATGAGCCAGCTGACAATCTGCAGCTTCCAGAATTTGGTTTTCAGGCCTTTGGCCAGCGCCGATACCTGCGCCCGCAGGTCTTCTTCTTCTTCAGCTGCGGTCATTTTTTTTGACTGTGCCGCAAACTGTTTTTCGGATAGCCGCGCAATGCTGCCAAAGTAATGCAGTGATTGCTGGCGCGAAGCCAGGTAAGGGGTTGTAGCCATCAGCGTCAGCAATACAGCTGCGAGGCCCGTCAGGATTTCCCCGCCCAGCAGCAGGTGCACCCAAAAGGTGCAGTCAACTTTCTGCTGCATCCATGGATACAGCGAAATCAGGCCGCCAGTTACGAAAATGCCCAGCGCCAGCTGAACGTTGCTTTTCGAGTTTACCGAGTTGTAATACTGATCAAACCGCCCGATGCAAAAATGTAATCTTTCTTTTTCCATAATTCTTCTGATATAATTCACCACCGTTTTGCCGGTGCGGGATTTTATGTAATTTCACCTGTTGTCCCGGCCTGCTCTGGTGCTTCAAAAGGTATAGCTGACGAGAGGCTGCTTTTTGCCACCGCGTGAGAAAAAAAATAAAAATTGCACCTCATGGCAAAAAAGGCATTTTAGTCAGCTATATGGTTAAAAGGGGAATCAAACAGTATGAACGAAGGCTTGCTGAAAATTCTGGATGCTCAGGACTGGGATGGTATTATTACCAAACTGTCGGCCTATGTCGTGCAATATTGTAAGTGGAAGCGTTATCGCTTACCCAAAGGACTGGAACCTGAGGATATCGCTTTGTCGGCGATTCTAAAGACATGGGAGGGGAAGCGTGCCTGGGATTACGAAAAAGAACCGGACCTGCTGAACCACCTGCAAACCGTTGCCAACAGCATTATCATTAATGAGCTGAGGTCTTCCGGCGCAGGCGAAACCAGTACGGACGGGATTGCCGACCGCTACCATGCCGTTGAAAATACCCAGGATGAAGAAATGTACAGTAAGCAGTTGGACGAGGAGGTGTCGGCAGCGATGCGGGGCGATCCAACCCTGTGCCTGGTATATAAGGCGCTCAAAGATGGCCTGTCCCCTAAAGAGATTGCCGAAGAGTATGCCATAGAAAAGGCAAAGGTGCAGGCAACCCAGAAACGGTTAAGAAGGCTGGCAACAAAAGTCATCGATCAGTTATCAGAAGTGAAGCAGTCATGAGTGAGAAAAAAAGTTATAAAGAAAAAGTAGACCAGTTGCTGGAAGCATTTTCGGAACTCATAAAAGAGGATATCGAAGAAGCACGCGAAGTATTGCGTGCTGCCGGTAAAGATCCGGATAAGATCGTTGAAAAAGGCGTAAAGCAAATCAGCGTGATCAGAAAAAAGGTAATCAGAGCACAAAAACAAAGTGCCGGCGGGCGGTCAGCCGGTGAAGATGCACTCGCTTTTCCGGTCTTTTTACTTGATGAAGATACCGGTGAAGTTTTGCTTTCTGATGATTCGGAGGGCCTGCGCGTACTTACAGCAGACGAGATCTATGCGCTGGTGACCGAACACCACGTACCGGAAGGCAGTACCGTAACTTCTCCTGATATCAGTGAAGAGGTACAGAACATCAGCTTTCAGCGCTTTTTGAAAGAGATTACGTTCACCATCAGGATGAGTGAAAATGAAGCTGAGGTCCGCACCATGCTGAAAGGTACACCTATCGAACTCAGTTATGATGCCCTTCAGCTGATCTTCAAAACGGCTTACTATCTGGCGGATAACAGATGTTATCCGGTCGATCCGGAAGCCCTTTCTTTCAGCAAATGGCTGGTGGCTGATATTTCTCCGGAAATGACCCTGCCGCTGCATATTGCGCTTGACCTGTTTTCCAAACGTGATGAATACAAACTGCTCCAGTTTGATCAGTGGTCATCTGACCTTACCCACATATTTACTTCCGGTTCCTATCGCATTAATACCGGGCTTTTTGTCAAAGACCTTTATCCATACCAGCACGACGGGGTCAGCTGGCTGACCTACTGCTGCCTGAACCGTATCGGCGGAATTCTGGCCGATGATATGGGCCTTGGTAAAACGGCTCAGGTCATCGCGCTGATTGCAAATATTATCGAACGGTCAATCCTGAAAAATATACTGATCGTCGTACCCGGCACTTTGCTGGAAAACTGGCGGCGGGAGTTCAGATTCTTTGCTCCGGAACTGGTGCCTTTTATCCATCACGGAAGCCAGCGTACCGGTTCGGCAGACGTGTTAAAAAAGCAACCGATAGTCATCACCTCCTATTCCATGATTATCAATGACCTTTACCTGTTCAACAAGATCAGCTGGGGCCTGACCATTCTGGACGAAGCCAGCCTGATCAAGAATCCGGATGCCGAACGGAGAACAGCACTAAAAGTATTGCCTTCAGGCGTCAGGATTGCGATGACTGGAACCCCGGTAGAGAATTCGCTGACTGACTTGTGGTCGCTCGCAGATTACGTACAGCCGGGCTATCTGGGATCAAAGTCAGATTTCACCAGCCGCTATGCAGGAAAAAATTCCTTAGACCTGGCGAATTCAGGGCTTGCCAGACTGAGAGACGATGTATCTTACATTATGCTGCGCCGTAAAAAGGAAGATGTGCTGGACAACCTGCCGGAAAGAATTGATATCCATCAGGCATTGCTGATGCACAGCAGTGAAGTCAGCGGCTATGAATCCAAAAGAAATGAGATACTTTCGGCAGCAACGGCAACCGGCAGTGGTTCCCATATCCTGCAAATGATCACAGAACTGCGGATGTTTACAACACATCCTTTGCTGAGAAACCCGGCCGCTCTTGCTGATGCGGGAATCAATGAGCTGCGCCAGGCAAGTTTCAAATTCAGCCGCCTGCTGGAGCTGCTGCATGAGATCGCTGTTAAACAGGAAAAGGTGCTGATATTTACCGAATTCCTGGATATGATCGATACCCTGAAGCGGGTACTGCCTCACCTCTGGCCGATAGAAATACTCACCATTGACGGGCGTGTGGAAACTTCGGAACGACAGGCCAATATAGACCGGTTCTCTGCTGCCGGCGGTTTCGGAATAATGGTACTTAACCCGAAAACTGCAGGCATGGGGCTCAATATTACCGCCGCCAATCATGTGATTCATTACACCCGGCAGTGGAATCCGGCGCTGGAAGAACAGGCTTCGGCCCGTTCTTACCGTAACGGACAAAAGAAGGCTGTCAATATTTATTACCTGTATTATGCTGATACCATCGAAGAAGTTATTGATGAAAGACTCAGGAATAAAACAGCCCTGTCCGGTGAGGTGATTACGGTCACCGACACCGATAATATGGAAGAATATCTTAACGCATTACAATTATCACCTTTAAAATAAATGAATATGTCAGAAGAAGATAAAAATCAGTTTCCGCCATCGGCCGCACGGCTGGTGGAAGGTTTACGTGACACAGGCTACATTTTTACCACATCAGTAGCAGATATCGTCGATAATTCCGTTGCCGCGGACGCAGACCAGGTTAGTATCAGCCTTACGCTGGTGATGGGCCAGCACCCGGTGCTGATGATTGCCGATAACGGTAAAGGCATGAATGAATCAGAACTCATCAGTGCGATGGTTTATGGTTCACCAAAACGGCCGGATCCAAAATCTTTGGGCAAGTTTGGTATGGGTTTAAAGACCGCATCCACTTCGTTTTGCCGCAAGCTGACCGTGATCTCCCGTAAGGAGGGTTTGCTGAGCATGAAACAATGGGACCTGGATGTGATCAGCAGGACCGATAAATGGCTGCTACTTGACCCCAAAGCAGACGACTATACCGAAGCAGTTGAATTTCTTGACCAGATTGCGGACGGCGGGGCGGGCACAGTTGTCGTATGGGAAAATATTGACCGCCTGATGCGTACCCACGCCACCGGCACCATGCGGAAACAAATCGGAAGCATTTGCGGAGAACTGGAAAGACATCTTTCAGGTGTATTTTATAATTTCCTGGAAAAAGGCAACAGCTTTCCTGAACTGACCATAAAGATCAACGATAAAGCCGTTGAACCCTGGGACCCGTTCTGCCGCTGGATGAATGAAGGTGACAGCGACCGACTTCAGGTACACCGGCAGGAACCCGTTGACTTCACGCTGGAGAAGAACGGGCAGACCGAAATAATAGGTACCTTTTATGTGAATGTATTTATTTTGCCAAACCGGCATGCCCTTTCTGCTGACGAAATTGAGAAGGCCCGGTACAGCCTGGACAATCAGGGCTTTCATATCTTTCGTGAAGGACGTATGATCTATTCCGGAGGATGGCCGAATAAGCTGCTCGTTAAAGATCCGCACCTCAACCTAATCCGCGTGGAGCTTTCTTTTGATCACAAACTGGATGATATTTTCCAGATTGACATCAAGAAATCGCGGATTGATTTTCCAAAAAACATTCAGGAACTTCTGGGTAAAATCATCACGCCGCCCCGCCGCGAAGCGCAGAAACGTTACCGGGAAGGTACGCGGGATGCCAATACCTCCGGCTTCACCAAACTTGGACTGCAGCATGATAAATCGAGTAATGCGATCAATAAACATCACGGTGAAACCACCGCCAAATCACAAATTGGCTCTACCGACCGTGAAGCCGGAACCGCACAGGTGACGAATCAGTTTGGAGTATCCAATGTGAGGCTTCAGTTTAACGACAGTCCGAACAGGGTGGTACAAACCAGTCCGAGCCTGCAGGACGGTGTGCTCTGGGCACCCGGGCTTATCGAGGGGAACAAACATGCGGTATTTATCAATGAGGCGCATGAGTTTTACAAACGTTTTTATCTGGCCAACCAAAATAACTCTACGCTGATACTCGCCATGGACTCCATGCTCTGGAGCCTGGCTGAAGCAGAGCTTTGCGTGTACAGCGACAGTGTAAAGAGAAACCTGGAAGAAATGCGTATCAGTGTTTCTCGGTCGCTCAGAATGCTGGCGGAAGAGTTGCCGGAAATCGATGATTCAGAAAATGATGACGATTCAGAAGAGAATAACGATTAATGAATGCCGTTGAGAAATTAAAATCCGTTTTGTTGCAGCAATTGCCCGCTGAGCTCAGTATCTCAAATGAGACGGGCGGGCTGTTGATCCGCGACGCGGCCACCGACGCAGGCAAGGGATACCGGCTCCGGGTCACCAAAGAGCAACGTTATTTTCAGGCAATCTTTGAATTTGAAGATTATGCCCGGCAGCTGGCTGATTATGCGGCTGCTCAGCTTAACGCGGAGCAGCATTTTCTGGCAGACCTTGCGGCAAAATATCCGGCTTTCAGTGGCCGGATATTCCGGCAGACCAGCGAAAATATCTTTGACTCTGCCTCGGTACAACAGGACAGGTGGTCACTGGCGTTTGAATATAAGGCGGGCGATGCTGAGGCGGATATGCTGACTTTCTCGGATATTCTGCTGTTTCTCCTGTTCTTTCTGTTTCCTTATCAGACCATCGGAGAAGAAGAAGGTGCCGTGAAAGACGGTATCAGTTCATCGCTGGAAAGAAGCCGGTTTAACCGGGCATTATGCCTCGCTTTTCATGGTTATGACTGCACAGCCTGCGGACTGAATATGCGGGAAACTTACCGGGGCCTGAAGAACGATTTTGTTCATGTCCATCATCTGAATCCGGTAGCGGCCGCGGGAATCACAAAACCGGACCCCATCAGGGATATGGTGCCGCTTTGCCCGAATTGTCACGCAGTTGCACATTTGAAAAATCCTCCGTATACTGTACAGGAAATTAAACAGATGATCAAAGGCGATGGCTGAGTATGCCCTGGACAAATATGAATTCAAAAAGTATCTGCTGGATGAGCTGGCAGACACGCGCCAGGAAGAACTGATCTTCTGGAAAAACACGATTCCGATGCCGGTAGATCTGATCTACAATATATTTGATAAGCGGGGAACATTATTCCGCACTTATCTTGATCATATCGGTGCGGCTTATCTGTTCGCCTGGAGCGAACGCCAGGAAGGTAAAGACTGGAAAGCGTCTTTTATACTCCAGCCCACAGCCGCAAACACTGCTCAAAAGGCCACACTCATTGAAACGTTTACCAAACATTTCGACGAAGCGCAGACCGGGGAACTCCTGGCCGGGCTTTCGGAGCTTTTTTTACTGGAAAATTACCGCACCGGAGCTGAGGCACTGGTGCAGGCCATTTGCCATGAAGGCCGCAAATATAAACGGCTGTATATCCCCGTACCCGTAAGGCAGAAATTGCAGGAAGCTTTTCCGGATTTGCTGGACTACATGTCGCTGAGCAACTGGGATATGTTTTCCAATGTAATCGCTGATGAGCTCAAAGTTTACCGTATGGGTTTCGCGGATGCTTTCAACAGTATATTCATTAAACTTATTGAATTTGTGCTAAGGTATTCCGGCACTGCACAGAAAAAGTATGTCAGCGCCACTGGTTTTGATCTGCGCCAGAAAAAGACAGACTCCGGAAACGAGAACGAAGTCATATATGGTAACGTCAGTGACGGCAGTATCTGGGAACCGGCCTATGCGTCAGGCAAAACCTATGCAGTAATGAATAAACTGCATCCCTATTGTGATGAACTGCAAAAAAATGGAACCGAAGCTGAACACATGCTGGGCGAACTGCTGAATGTCATGGCTGAAAAAGAAAACGAAATGCTCCGTGACCGCGACAAAAAAGTAATTGAAATCTTCAGGCAGGACGTCTCACGGGAGCTCCGGATTAGGGCGGAAAAAAAGAGCTGATAATTTACGGTTGCTATCAGGCCACCTTATGCTTTTTTTCCAGGCCTCCGGCACGACGCAGTGTGTGCACCAGTTCTTCACCCACCACCTGAATCAATGGCATCACTACCGAGTTCCCAAACTGGCGGTAAGCCTGATTGTCCGAAACCGGTATATGAAGCGAACGCTGCTCATCGTCCGTATTGATCGGATACATCGGGTAACCCTGTAAAGCGGCTGCCTCTCTTGGCGTAAGCCTTCTCGGATTTTTTCCTTCCTGCGGAATAAGGATCTCGGCACCGTCCTTATAGTACCGGGCGCTGATCGTACGCGACACGCCTTCCAGATTGGTCATGCCAAAACCAAATCCGTTTCCTTTGGCTTTGTGCTTTTTCGCATATTCCTGCAGGTAATTCCACAGTTTATCACTCAGCGTATATTTAGGTTCCGGATCGGCTTCAAGAATGTTTTTAAAAGCCTGTTTTTTTTCCGGGAATACCAGGTTGCTAAAATCAAACCTTACCTCCGGGCCGAACTGCCTGCGGTCAAAGCCGACCATCAGGATACGTTCCCGGTGCTGCGGAACGAAATGGCTGCCGTCAATGACTTTAAAGTCCAGTGAGTAATCCAGTTCTTCGAAAGTATCTTTAATGACCTGGAAGGTTTTCTTTTTATCGTGGGAGATCAGGTTCTTTACATTCTCCAGAAAAAATGCTTTCGGGCGGTGCCTGTCAATGATATCGGCCACATGGAAAAACAGGTTTCCCTGTTTCTCATCAGCAAAACCATGGTTTCTGCCGAGGCTGATCTTCTTGGACACACCGGCTATCGAGAACGGCTGGCATGGAAATCCGCCGCAAATAATATCGAATTTTTCGGGGATACGCGCTTTGATTACATCTTTTGTAATATCACCAAAGGGATAATCACCGTAATTGGCAAAGTAAGTCTGTTTGGAGTATTTATCCCACTCAGAGGTGAATACGCAACGGCCGCCCAGGCTCTGCAGGGCCATTCTGAAGCCACCGATTCCCGCAAACAGATCAACGAACGTGAACGCCTCTTTGCCCTTTTCAACCTGCGGAAAGGAAATTTCTTCCGTACCGAACATTTCTTTAAAAACCGTATTACAGGTATCTGCTACCGAGAGGGGCCTGGCAATCAGACCATTGTTCTGCGCAATCTCTTCCGCATCGGCATAGTGTGCGTCTCCGGTCGAATGATAGTGGGTTAGTACAGCAAGATCCAGCTCATCCGGCAATTTTAATTTCGTCCTCTTAATGCTGTTAACTGCCATATAAGTCAATAATCCCCGTTAAAAAATAAGCCACAAACTAACAAATTTTTCTCAAACTTTTGGAGCGATTTCTTTCAACACTCCGGCCATCCGGGCCGAAAACAGTTCCTGCGTTTTGATCTCGCACTCCCAGATATGGATAACTTTCCAGCCCGCCTCTTTTAATGCGTTCTCTGACCGCAGGTCATTGCTTTTATTACGGCCGATCTTTTCCAGCCACCATTCTGTTCTTGTTTTAGGCACAACAAAGTAACGGCAGCCCTCATGCCCGTGCCAGAAACAGCCATGGACGAAAACAACGGTTTTATATTTTGGCAGCACGATATCGGGTTTACCAGGCAGGGTTTTGACATGCAGACGGTACCGGAAACCTGTGGAAAAAAGGAATTTACGGACGCGCATTTCGGGCTTTGTATCCGTACTCCTGATACGGGACATATTAAAACTTCTGGTCTCTTTGGAATGCACGTCTGCCATATACAAATTAACTGAATCAACCGGATATTATTATGGCTTTTATCCGGCCGGCTGCGTACCGGTATCCCGGAACGCACCGCGCTCTCCGCTGTATCTCCTGCAAAGGATGCCGCTGCGATCCCTGCCGCAAGCTGCCAGGCATTTTCGCTTTGCTGCAAAAGCCTGATTGACTGCACTGACTGCGATTGATCAGAATAGCAGCAGACTGCATTTTCCAAAAGAAGGAGAAAAAGGAAAACAAGTTGGGCACTCCTGACTGACGATTGCTGATAGTTTCAAAAAGACTACGGCATAAACGGTTTCCTCCCCAAAGGGTCCCCTCCAGTTATTCCGTTTCCTTTTTGCGGCGTGTCGTGCCCGCTGATTTGCTTTCTTTTTCTCCTTTTTCTTTTGGAAAAAACTTTTGGGGGAAGCCGGCGAAAGGGAAAAGGATAACGAACAGATTTTTTTATTTAAAACAACAAGATCATGGCACACAATCTTTTTTATGACGAGCAGACAGGAAAACACAGCTTCTTTAGTGTAAAGGAAAAAGCATGGCACGGATTAGGGCAAATTGTAGAGAATTACCCGACAAGCGCAGAGGCTATCCGCTACGCAGGTTTAGACTATCTGGTAGAAAAACGCCCTTTGTTTACCAACAGCCTCGCTAATGAATTAGCGGATCTGGATGAAGCAGGGCAATTCCCTAAAACCAATGTTCCCAATTTTTTCGCTACGGTGCGCAACGATAACAACTCGGTACTGGGTGTCGTTGGTAAAGATTACGAGGTAGTACAAAATGTGGATGCGTTTCAGTTTTTTGATGCCATCGTAAGTGGCGGAAGCGGTATTAAATACGAAACCGCAGGCGCACTGGGCAAGGGTGAACGCATATTTATTACAGCCAAACTGCCTGATTATATCAAAGTCGGCAAACAGGATTTAATCGAGCAGTATTTATTCCTGGCCACTTCACACGATGGTTTCGGCAGCATTACCGCCGCTTTTACGCCGACCCGCATCGTTTGTAATAACACCTTAAATGCCGCCATGCGTAATCATTCCAGCGGGATTAAAATACGGCATACCGCTTCGGCCAATGACCGCCTCAAACAGGCACATACCTTAATGGGCATTTCCCATGTCATGGCGCAGGAACTGGAGGAACTGTTTAATCACTGGACAAAGGTGCGCATTACTGATTTGCAGGTGAAGAAACTGATACAGGTTGCCATGGCTCCGAATAAGGAAGTCATCAGCAATCTGGAACTGGGTTTAGTGGACAAACTTTCCACTACTTATAATAATATCGTGGATAATGCTTTTGCCTATGCCATGGCAGACCCCACCCAGCAAATGGAAACCACTGCCGGAACTTTGTTTGGTGCTTATAATGCCATCACCGGCTATTACCAGAACGTCCGCAATTTTAAAGACGGCGATGCCAAATTCAGGTCTATCATGGATGGTACCGCCAGGCAAAGGGCACAGGTTGCCTTTGACCTTTGCCAAAACTTTGTCCGTAACGGAGCCGATGCTTTAAACCTTATCAAAAACTAAAACGATGCAACCATTAAAAATGCTCGGCAATGTGCAGAAAGCAAGGCTTTTGCACAGCTTACTGATACAGGAGATACCCGGATTTTTAGGATATCTCAATGAACTGACCGAAACGGTGCTCAACGATAAAGAACGGATTGCTGCCGAATGGAAAGACCAGATGTTCGGTGTTGATTTTTGGTTTGAACTGGCTGAAGAGGTTCAGCGGATAATGGCAAAATATGCCAGAGACCTGTACAAAAGCGCTAATGTTTTCGGCGATCAGTTATTTGGCGGCTATACGGCGATTTTTACGGCGCATGCCTTAGTGCAGTATATCGCTCTGGGCAAAAACACCGACCCGAAATTCAAACCGGCAGTTGAACTTTTATTTGCCTGATTATGGGAGTCAATCACCACCATGCAGCCCTGTGCGGTTTGCTTTTAACCGCATGGGGTTTATACGTCAGATACCGTATCGGACGCCGCAGGTTTTGCCGCAGAGGAATTGCCGGATTGCAGCAATTCCGTTCTTACCGGAGCGCATTGTTGATACGGCTTATGGAATCCTTAATTAACTTACTGGGAGCCGCCTGCATCATTGCAGGGGCGGCCCTGATATTAATCGCTTACTTTTAACTAAATTTGTACATGGATTTTTCAATAAACCCCGCCAGGCCCGGACAGATCTGTAAGATCGTTTCTGATATTCCTGATATGGAATCAGAACAGGTTTACATCGTTGCGGAAGATCCTGCCGGCTCAGCATCCCACGAAACGATTGAAGTCGTGGAGCTCAAAGAATTACAGCGTAATATCAAAGATCCCGCAGCAGCCCGCAGGCAGCTGATCCCTAAAGATCAGCTGGTGGTAATCAGTGAAGATCTGGAAACTTACGTCCGTTCATGGAATGACCGTTAAGGTTTTCTTTTACCAATCAAACCAATTAGAAATGCTTACAAAACTGAACGACCTGCGCGATGTGGAAGAGTTCATACACACGCTGGTGGAAGAAGGTGTTAACTGTCATCCGGATACGGACTTTGAAGATTATGTTCACATGGAAACTGGTGAACCTACATTCAACGAGGAAGAGGCAGCATTGCGTAACCGGCTGATGAATGAAGCTTTTGATATATGCGAACAGGAGAATACTGATCTCTATTCGCTGATGCAGGAGATCTTTTTAATCGACACCGGACTGGATAAATATATTCCGTTGCCGTCTCAGGTAATTTCTGATTCTGACGACGGCGCTGGTATATAAAAATATGCTGATCATCACCGGTCTGATGGTCTTTGCTCAGCTTTCTTATGAAAAAACCAAAGGTCATCATAGACCAGCGTGTTGTCGCCCATATAGAGTATGACAGGAATTGGCGTTTGGCCGATGTTCAGCTCTGCCTGCTCTCGGAGTGTACTAAACAATGAGCTGATCACATTTTTTACAGGACCAACTTCAATTCTGTTTCTCCGGAACTGAGGCCAGTTCGCAACTACAAGATCAGGAGCAGTTCTTTTAAATCCGTAACCAGTGGTCCTTCCCGCATTCCGTGAGATCCCGAACAGGTAAACTGACTTGATCTGAAATTCGCCAACGGCTTTTAATCCCAGCAACTTTCTTAATTCAGCAAGCCCATTCTCACTTATCCAGTGGTTTACTTTTTCTGACCATTCGTCAAGTTCACGAACAAGGTTGCTGGCCTTGCTGCGGAGTTTTTTTACATCGTTGAAGAAAAAGTCCTGCCATTTGATCTGAAAAATCGCCAGCTCACCGTTCGTATTATCAAAAATTGCAGCGTCAATATCAGTTAAAACTTTGCCGTTCATTCTAAGTTTCAGGTTCCCTTCCAGACGCTGGTACCGGTTTCCCTGAAAGCTTGCATAGAGCTCATCGCGCTGCCATTTTTCGCGATGAACTGAAACAACGTGTCTAAAGTTCGGATCGCGGTGTTCAAGCACCGCCATTACTGAATAAAACGGATTCCTGCCAATGGCCGAAAGCGGGCGGATCACAAACCCGTTATCCAGATCGATCAGAAGCGGCATAAACAGCGAACTGTGTTTTTTAAGGAGATCACAGTCAGAGGGCCTGAAAGTCACCAGATCGATGACTTCTTTTACATGTTTTCTTTCCAGCCCGGTAAATGCTGCTATTTCGCCGATCAGTTCGTCTTTTATCTGCCAGATGGTGACACTCTGCGGAATGGATATATCCGGAAAATGCCCGGCTGCCAGTCCGGTAAATTCATGGTGTTTCAGATCAAAGCTTACGAGAATCATAATTATCCAGGTCAAATCAGCGCCTTTTAATGTGCCGATTCTGGTGTCAGGATGTATGCCCGCGTCACCCCGCCAGCTCAGGACCAGATCGCCGGCTCTGGCCAGAAAATGATCATCGAGTTTCGGAGAACTATCATATGCCATCATTTTACCGTGTCCTGAATCCCACTCGCGAAGAAGCGGCAACATTTCTTTTTTAAGATCTTTTAGTTTATGATCCGCAAAACGGTCTTTCGAGCCAATTCCGAGGTGACTGCCAGGCAGATACCTCACATCTTCCCAGGTTTCGGACCGGTTGATATTCCAGTTTTTGTAGTGATCCTGTTTTAAAAGAATGTCATTTTCGAGTTTATCAAAATGTTCGTATTCGAAAAGATCCGCATGCTGGTTATCAGACATACCTGTTTTGCTAAATCTGAAGGAGTTGTTATTTTTTTCGACAGTCAGCATTCCGGCCCTGACCATCTCCACTGTGCGTCTGAGCTGTACGCAGCATCCGAAGTTATAAAGAATAGAAAACGCTTCTTTTTGTGTGTTCTCATCGCTTGGCCGCATGGGAAATCCTTTTACTTTAAATGGTTTGAGCAGATAGGATGCAGCAAGATTCCAGCCCATTCTGATAATATCAAATGTTGCAGCATTTGATTCCGGATTTTTTTCAACCCAGTCGCTGATAGCGTAGATATCCAGCGTTCTGACAGTTTCAATAAATATCGGAATGCTGTAGACCGAATCCGACGGCAGCGTAGTTGCCAGGCCGAGCTCGTGTTGTTCAGCAAGATTTGTCAGTTCGATGCATATTTCTTCGGTGGTCATTGATTTTAGCGTAATTTGGTTTGGGCTTAAGGGGCATAGTGTAGGGCGGACCTCATAAATATAGGTAATTTAGCTTATTACTAATCCGAACTGAAATCAAATGGCAAAAGAAAAAAGCATTTTTAAATTTTATCGTGTCAGTGATTATTCGGTCAGCGCATTTAGTAACAGTCAGATATTCTGCAGTCATTACAGTGCTTTTAATGATCCCTTTGAATGCTGGTGTATCGGCGAGACGGGGATACCGCATCCGGTACGTGAAAAACAACGCTATATTAATGTTTATCGTGCGTGGGGATTTGATGAAGCTGATTTTTCCGAATCGGGAATAGAAGAGCTGAATGAATACTGTGATCAGTTCGATAATGAATATTCCGAAAGCATCTTACGCTATATCGAAAGCGCCCGCATAGCTTGTTTCAGCAGAGATATTACCAACATGCTGATGTGGTCTCATTATACGGACGGCCTCCGTGGTTTTTGTATTGAATTTGCCCCGGATCAACTGATAAAACCATCACAGCAGGCAGTCATCCTCAAAGTAAAATACAGCAGAAAACCTGAGCATATTGATACAATGGTTTATAGTGTTGCAGAGGATCAGGTGGATTTTCATGAAATGGTGATTGATGAAGAATTAGGCTACCGGAAATACGTTAAAGATCATAAACGCGATAATATAAGACCCTACGCTGACTGGCTTAAAAGATCGCGAAGGTTATTATTCAGTCTCTATGCAAAACAGCTGGCCGTGAAACCTATGGAATGGTGTTACGAAAAGGAAATGCGGCTAATCTATCATTCCGGGAGTGACTCATTAAACGGAGAACTTTTTGATTATCCTGCATCCGCCGTTAAGTCTGTTATTTTTGGAGAAAAGATGAGCGCCGGGAACAGGAAACTTCTGACGGATATTGCGATGGAAAAATATCCCGGCGTTCGGCTGGGAACAGCTGTCCGCAGCCGGCTTGATTACAAGATCAGCATTCAATACGAAACCCAGCAGAGACTGCGGTTGTTAGTCGACAAAGAACCGTGAATAGTCGCAGGCCGGGCTCAAACCCGTAATTTGTTTAAGATAACCTGCGTTCACTTAGCTTGAATTTTTCAATATGCCCCGGATCAATATTTAACTCCTGGGCAAACTCATCTATTCTGGTCAAGCTGGCATCAGAATGGAAACTAACCTCCCATTCGATATTCTTTGGACTAACGTTCACTTCTAAAATTTTCTCAAAATAAGGCATATCAACTTTAGCCAGTGAATGCCCGGTCACAATAATCCTTTTTATTTTATTCAAAGATGAAATAAAGCTTTTATGCGTTTGCAGCACTTTGTGAAAATTCTTAAATGATTGTTCGTAATAATCTTCTATTCTTTCTGCCGCGAAGGTAATAGCGTGATATTTTGCTTCTGTACCCCAGTTACCGTTACGCTCATCTTTAAGAAAATAGGCGAGATAAGCAGGATTTGAATTATTGTAATATTTGTTTCTTATATTCTTTAACCGGGATTGAAACCTCGGCTTTTTATCGTTCTCCTTAAGCCAGTTTTCTAAGCTGTTTTCCGGACTTTCTCCGTGTCCTAAAACAATGCTCCCAACTTTATCCGACTTCTTACCGTGTAAATAACAAACTTGATTAGCGGGTATCCTATAGGCTGTTTCTATGAAATCAGTATAATTGAAGGACAGGAAAAGGGCATTTTTGTCAACTTCGATTAATTTGTCTTCATATCCTGATGGCATATGCAAAGTCTTTATCCACTGATGAAAGCGTGCCCTTAAGTTTTCCGTAAGTTCGTCTACTAACTCTCCTGCGTGATCCTGAGAAAAGGATAACTCTGCGTAGGTAAAATCATCATCGTCTACTTCGTTCGCAGGAAAAAAAGGGCTTATGTATTTGATGAAGGTTTCGCGCGAGATCGTTAACAGATTTTTTTCAAAGTCTCCCCATATATCTTTACAATCATAGAGATTCTCTAAAGCATATAACAGGTCCCGGTCATGCTTTGCTAAATATGCCTTGAAATCGGTATACTTTGAAGCTATGCCATGATGCAAATCAAATCCATTGCCTATGATGTAGAGAGTTTCCTCCATCCTGCGATTTTTAAATATTTACAGAATTGCTTTATTACAACGCCTGTCAAAAATAATTATTTAATGACGGGACACTTACGGATTTTTAAGGCGGGACGGTAAGTAGCCATAATCGGGCCCGAACCAGGAACCCTGCTTTTTTTCTTGGAAATCAGGATGCTTTTTGGTATATTTGAGTGCATTCGATATTACACTAAAACGCCCACCAGGGCGGGGTAAAATCGTTGTAAGTAACTGAATATTAGCTATATATAGAGATACTGTCTTAGCCCAGGTGGGCACAGCAAATTTAAAAGTCTATTTTCGTAAATAATGACCATTTTCTCCCTCTCCAGGCATTTGCGATGGTAAAAATCAATCTATAGAAAAAAAGAAATGGGAAGCAGAGCCGAACCTGCCCCTGATATGTTTATGCTTTCTTTACCGATCCCAGAAGAGGCACGGGAAACTATTACAGTTTGTTTTTTCATAAAATTATTTTTAATCGGATGTGAGCTTTGTTGTCTTGATGCTGATAGTATAGTGGAGTAATCAATTTGTCCATTTTCTCCAAAAGTAATTTCATCAAGCAATCTGTTGACAGTTAATAAGTTGATGTGGTTTTTGTGAGTATTCACGGACGAAATGCCGCCTTAGTGCTAAAGACCAATTAGCTCGCCGAAGCCTGACTAACCTGTAGCCGATTAACATACAAGGTGCGGGTTTTGTAGGTGTTTATTGGAAATTTAAACAGACAGCTTAAATTCATTTTCCTGTAAATTAATATTTGCTTATTAATAATAAGTTGCTATCTTTAGACATTACTATTCCTCTTTCCAAAAGATGATACCTAATTCGAGATAGTAAAAATTTAGACTACCTAAAATACTGATAGTTGCGTTTCTGTAATTATTCCTCCCCTATTATACAATAATTACATGCTAGATGTCATTTTCTAAGTTTTTGCAAAACTTCTAAAATCCTAAGTAAGTACACAATTCTTTTCTGGCTATGTCAAAATTTGAAAATTATGGGCAAGAAAAAAAAATACCCACTGGAATATCCAGAGACAATTCCGCCTTTTTAAATAACACGCAAAATAATTCAGCTAAAACAAAGTACAATGAGATTCAGATTCCTTCAATTACCCTACCAAAAGGCGGTGGGGCAATGAAGAGTATTGATGAAAAATTTTTTATAAATGCAGTTAATGGCAATGCAGCTTATTATGTCCCTCTTCCGCTTTCTCCTGGCCGGAATAACTTTACACCCTCACTAACATTGTCATACAATTCCGGCGCAGGTAATAGTCCTTTTGGTTTAGGTTCGAGTGTGGATTACCCGGTCATCCAGCGAAAAACTGAAAAAATACCGGAATATAATGACGCTTTAGAATCTGACTCATTTATTTTTTCCGGAGCAGAGTACCTGGTGCCTGAATTAATATCGAAAAAGGATTCGATGAGGGAGGACATATGGAAAGTAAATACAATTTCAAGAATAGAATAATGAAAGAGATATTATTCAACAGTAATATAAAAAGTGATTCATATAACTTAAAGTAAATAATAAATGAAAAAGTCACTATTAATTATGTTTTTACTCCCGTGCTTATCGTGTGGCGGAGTTAAAACTGTTTTGCAGAATACAACCTTTGAGAAACGACCTTATTATGCAATTGACAATTGGGATTTTGATGCAACAAGGCCAAACCAAGAAATTGACAACGTAACAGGGCCGCTTTCATTTAATGCAAATGGTGTCATATCCGGTTATTCAGGGAAGTTGAGGTTAGTTATTATAGGGACGCAAAAAGTAACCTGTAACGGCGGTTATTTTAGTTCATTAAGTGGTACAGTAATTTTACATTATTCAAATTCGGGAGGAAAAATAACATGGTATTAAGGCTAAAAATATTGCTTTCTATCATTTTCTCCATATGGGGAATATGGTCATACGGGCAGAGAGTCCCTTTAAACGATAGTAAACCAAATCAATTTTTCTTTATTTTACCTAATTTTCGCTATGTTTCAGCCGGGGCATATAACAGTAATAACCAGCTGGTGGCTACCATTTTTTCTCATGTTTGGCTTGGCGGTGGTTCGCACAAATGGCAATGGGATGCTAAAGATGACGCGGGCAACACTTTAACCGGAACTTATAAGATCAAAATACTTTCAGACAGCGTAACATATACACCTAACGGCGGAATTGGAAACACATCTGATAGTTTAAGTGGTTCAACTGTGCATCATGCTTATTCGCCTATTTCTGATATGGTACAAGTAGGCTCGAAAATATATTGTGCTTTATCTTTCAATGAGGGTGGACAATCGGTCATTAAAATAGATACCGCTCATCCTAACCAAAAGATCAACTTACCTGCAATATCATCAACCATAACCGGCCAAACGATTAACAATATTTGCACCGACAGTACGCTTGTTTATATCGCTGCTGTTGGCTATCAAAATACCGATAATTTCGTTTATGCCTTAAAAACGAGTAATGACCTTGAAAACGTATTTAGTTCGGGTTCGCCTTATACATCATTTGCGGTTAGAGCATATGCCAGTGTAATTGATAAAAACCTATCTTCCGTAACCGGTAACGTAACTGGAATAGCGGTACAGAAAAGCGGGAATTATTTATTGATCGCTCATAGTGGCCAAAACCAAATTAACGAATTCAATAAAACTACCGGCGCATTAATCAGAACAATTTCGATAACAACGCCAGGTAAATTAAAACTCGAAAACGATAGTACTTTATGGGTAGCACAAGGAACATCCGCTGAGAAATACACCGTTAATACCGATGGGACGCTAACAAATCCTATAGTTATTATCAGCGGATTTCAAAGAGTAGCAGCTATTTCAACTTATAGCGGTAACGTTTACATTGAAGATGGAGGCACCAATCAGTATATAAGTATTTACAACAGTTCTACTGGCGCACTAGTTCTACATTTGCTACAGCCCGGGGGATATGTTTCGACATCTGTAGTATCCAATGACCGCGTCTACATCGAAGATTTGCACGGCCCGTTGCCGGCGTTTATAACTCATCTTTCAGACGGTAGTTTATGGACAGGTGACCCCGGCAATCAGCGCAGCCTTCATTTTAATAGTTCAGGCACTTTCATCGGGCAAATTGCATATCTGGGCCATTTCTATTCATGTAATGCAATAGGAACGCGCGTATTTGATGGATTCTTAGAGTTCAGCGAAGATTACAGTCAGCCCATACAATCATCATGGGCATTAACTCATAATTATGGATATTCTTTACCAACAAAATACTACGATTCTCCTGTAATATATACTTATGAACCTCTGCAGATATTCACCCTGTCAAATGGTGGTACGTACTGCATAATCAGAAATAATGCGGCGCAAGGTTTCTTTTCAGAACTTACTGCCACGGGATTAACGAAGTTTGGAACTGTTTTACCGCCAGGATTGACATACAACCCTGATGGAACATTCAGCACATGCACAATAAGCGGAACAACACAAGTATTTAAAGGCTATGCTCAAACAGGATATAGCGGGCGGCAACCTATCCTTTCAGAAAAACCTACAACGTTAGCCAGTTACGATTTGGGTACAACATTCCCGCGTGCAGGTAATTCACTTTCAAGCAATGCATCTTTTATAAAAACCCCGACAAACAAACTAATAGTTTTAAGCCCGAACTATTCTGCAACACGACCAGGCGAATATCATTTAGGAGCTTATAATCTTACCCACAATTGGGTAGACTGGAAAACAGGAAGGCCGACATTTACAGCTTATTCAGGAACGTTTCCTCAAAATGAACGGTTTGATATAGGCAATAGCGCTGGCGCCCAGGCCGGAAGTGTTGCTGTGTTAAATTCGGATGCTGTTTTTAACTTTCACGGCGAGAACTGGAAAGCCGGACAATCTAACTTCATTGAGCATTTTAATACGGAAACTGGTTTAATGATAGGGCAAGCCGGAACCAGTACAGCCCAAACGGCAGGACAGGAGGCAGTTTTAGGAATGGCAGGCAATACGCTAACAACTAACCTGGTATCTTACAATGGAACGCTCAAAGTACTTCAAAATGACGAGGCTAGGCGCTCAGAGGTCGTAATGTGGACGATTGCTAATCTAAGTTCAATTCATATTGATTCAGTTAACCTCACTTTAACTAACAAAATTTACGCCGTTCTAACTAATCACAGATACAATTTATTGGCCGGGAACGCTGAAAATGTACCTCTTGTAAATGAGCACAATGGCTGGACGCGAAGCCCAACGACTGATTTTAATACTTCGGGATCTTATTTTAACACGCTCGTTAGAAAGGCTGAACATGATCTTAAGAAAGCACCTGATGTTTATGTAAAGGCTTCCAATATTTCTGATACAATCTTAAATCAGGGAATAACGAGGCTTTTACCACGATCAGGAACGGCAACAGATTGGCAAGTTGATGGAGCATTGGATTTAAGTATTGCAGCTTTTCAGTCCGATGCTGGCAATCCAACAACCGGAACAGGTAAATATATGTACTTTAAAATAGGCGACACGACCAACAAGGCACTCGCTGTTTTAGGATTCGTTACCGGAAATAAGCTGACTTTTAACGGAGAAGAAATCTTTACGGGTTTAAATCAAAGTGCTTTTTATGCACCGATGGAGTTTACTATAAAAAGTAGCGGAAGTAAACTTTATTTTATGGGCTATTTAAACGGGGTTACTTACACGTCAACACAATCGATTTATGATGGAACCGCAGATATAACACGACCAAAATATACATCAGTTAACTTTCAATTTCACACTTCTGGCATGGGACCGGGATTAGATATTATCAGTTTATTTTTTAGTTACCAATAGCTATATTTACAATCAGGCTGTCCGACGTTTCCGAACTTCGGACCAAAATGCATGGAGGCTATGTCTACATTGTTGATAAATCCCTGCACCTTACTTGCCTCACGAATGGCAAAAGTTTTTAATACTACTGTAGAAGTTTTATTTCAATTGGAGGATACGGAGGAGTGATCATTGAAGAGTTAGAAGCCTTAATAAAAGTTATTGAGTCAGTTCAAGATATGAGCGTCTTTCGTTTGAACTAAAAGATTTAGATGTCTAACACTTAAATTCCTTATCCGGGTGGACGCTTAAGATAGCTTTTATTCAATTAGCGGGTACTGGAACAGGCCGCGCAATCACAACTGTTTTCATAACCACTAATCAAAAGCTGTCCCTGTATAGGACAGCTTCTGGTAATATCAGCGGGTTTGATATCCATTTGGAATTAGGCGCTCACTTCGCGGTAAATTCTTTTGCACAGTGCCACGTGTTCATCAAAAGCGAACAGAGCCAGCGTGGCCAGGTGGTAAGTACCTTTTTCAGCGGCCGAGGTTTTGCCGGCCGCATTACTCAAATAGCTTTTTGCCAGGTCACGTAAAAACTCATGGTTGGTTAATTCTGCTTCCATGTACAAACGGTCGAATTCGTTTCCTGAAGCCGCTTTTAACTTTTCGATGAATGCTTTACCTTCGGCGCTCATAACAGGAACTTTGGTTCCTACATCTTCAAGCACTTTAATAACAGCGATGGCTTCCTCCAGTTCGAAACCAGCAAATTCTGCTGCGTTCTTTTGGGTGGCTTTGTTCACTGCAAGTTGGCTGGCCGCCCTCGAAAGCTGGGCACGTGGCATAACCCCATTGCGGAAGTCAGCTTCGGTTAAACTAATTGCTGTTCCACCTGTTTTAGTGTTTGCCGTGGCGCTTAACGATCCTAAAATGCTTCCGGATGCTGTCATGCCTGCAGCGATAACCAGCGCACCTGTACCTGTTTTTTTAAGGAACGCTCTTCTGTTTTGATTTTGTATTGTTTCCATGTCTGAAATGAATTAATTTTTATAACATCAAAGGCAATTCACAAACCAAAATCACAAGCAATTGACATACAGCTCCTTGCTACAAACCTCCGATTTATGTCATCGTGTTTAAGACTGAATAAAGCCGCGTAACGACAGGCGTTATACGATATATCGTCTAAGTGATCTGTCGGGGACTTTGTTTAATCACTTGTCGGTATTCAAACAATTGATAGGCAGTACTTTAATCCGATACACCTATCAACCTGAGTTGGTGGCCGATTCCATCGATAAGATTGGGTTTAGTTTGAATTGGTTAATATGACGATTCAAGACCGCAGCAACGGCGAAAGACGAGATAACGTCGCTTCTTAACAGTACTTATATATTTAAATAGCTCATTATAAATAATTTACGAATTTGGTTAAGGAATTGCATTTGTGCCGGTAAGCTTCGATAAAGGAGCGCTAAACTTAAAATATTATGAACACAAATCAACACGCTTCTGATACTGTAGAAGCAATCGTAACAGAACTGGAATTTCGCAAAGGTGTGATACCACGTGCGCAATTATCTATGCTAGCCAGCCAACTGGCGGTAGCGAAAGCAACTAACAAAAACACTAAAGAATTTGCGGGTTTTGAACTAATGGAAGCTATTGCGGTGATTGACGTATTAAAAGAGGTCGGCACTCCGGTACCTGCTATCGATCCTAATAGCCAGGCTTTCCTTTCCCAACTCGAAAGTTTGGAGGGCGATATCTTCGACAAAGCTTACATGCAAGCGGAACAGGACAATCACGAGTATTTGCGCGACCTGGCGCAGAACTATTTGAATGGTAAAGCAGAAAACTTATCCGCTGCCGACCCGGAAGTACGGCGTTTGGCTAAAGTGGCCTTGTATGCATTTACCGAGCATGTAGCGATGAGCAAACGCATCAATGGCGAATTAAACGCCTGAACAAATAAAAAAAGCAGGGCCGGGTATGGGTATGGTCCTGCTTTTTTATTACGTTAAAAATGCATTTTATTAATGCCCAGCTTTTTCATCTTAGAATGTAATGTTGTTGGAGGTAGGTCTAATATTTCTGCGGCACCACCTTTGCCACGTATCCGCCCGTTGCATTTTTGTAAAGCCTCAAGAATATAATTCCGCTCGATGTCCTCCAGGGATTGCATAGATGCAACTTGAGTAACTTGTTTAGGTTTATTCTGTTTCCGCAAATAAACTTCTTTGATGATGGCAGCGTCAGCCATCAGGATACTTCGCTCGATTACGTGCTCCAATTCACGAACATTTCCCGGCCAATCATAACACACCAATTCCTGCAGTGCTTGCGGTGCGATACTGGTAACCTTCTTCCGGGATTTATTGGCAAATTTATTTACAAAATATGAGGCCAATAAAGGAATATCATCCTTACGTTCGCGTAATGCCGGAAGCATGATCGGGAAAACATTAAGGCGGTAAAAAAGATCCGCCCTGAAACGCCTGGCATCCACTTCCGCCTCCAGATCACGGTTAGTTGCCGCGATCAATCGTACATTCGTTTTGATCACGCATTTGCCACCCACGCGTTCAATTTCTCTTTCCTGTATAGCGCGTAACAATTTTACCTGTAGGTCCAGGCTCATTTCACCGATTTCATCCAGAAATAAGGTACTATTATCCGCCAATTCGAATTTACCAATGCGCCGTTCGGTCGCTCCGGTAAAGCTGCCTCGTTCGTGACCAAAGAGTTCACTTTCGATCAATTGTGCAGGTAAGGTCGCGCAGTTTACCTTAATCATCAGCTTATTACTTCGTGGGGAAGCGTTATGAATAGCGCGGGCGATCAGTTCCTTACCTGTACCAGTTTCTCCGAGAATCAGTACTGTACTGTCGGACGGTGCTACATTACTCAAAAGTTTAAATACTTGTTGCAGGGCCGGGCTGGTACCGATGATTTCTCCGTAATTGAAAGTTTTTTTAATCTGTTCCTGCAGGTAGATATTCTCCTGTTCTAATTGCGATTTATACTTATTGATTTCCGCTAACTGGTTTTGTATCTTTTCGTATGCGAGTACATTGGCGATAGCAATGGAAATATGCGAACAAACAGCCCCGGCAAGTTTCAATTGAGCATCGGTGAAAAACCTTTTATCTTTTACATAAATATACACCGCGCCAAAACTTTCATTCTTTACCCTTATGGGAAAACCTATGAGTTGCCTTACCAGGTTATCGTAAAAGAAATCGACGTAATAGGGCCGTTTTTCGCGGCGCATTAGTTCAAACATATCAAAGATCGCTGACCCGGCCGATTCTTGTATGACATTATATATGCCATCCTTGATATAATACTTCATTGCAACACCTTTCAGAAAATCAGGATGACTCATTGTCTGTTGCGTAATGGTATGGATATAGTTCGTATGCGTCTCTCCATCAGCGTTATCCAGGCAAAGCATAATTTCGTTGAATTGAAAATATCTGCCAAGCCGTTCGGAAACGATCTGTTGAATGTCGCTTTTTGTGCGGCAGGAAGTAATGTCTTTACTTAATAAAAGCAATAGAGCGTTCTCCTTTTCCATTTCCTCAATGGAAGGTGAAAGTTCGTTTTGGCTATCTAAATTGGTCATGGTCAAGGATTACAATATAAATATAGGAATCGTTCCTTCATCTCTCAAATCTATATCCAAATTATAAAAAGCTTGTTATGCACTATTTAGCCCATAAATACTAATCCGAATACCAACGAATTAAAGTTGAAAGGCGAAATATCATATATCAACTCAATTTCAAAGCGTTTATTTTTGTGTCAAAATTTAAGTTTAAAATTTATTTCCAAACCGCGATCTTCCAATTCGCTATTTTATTGCCCGCTGTCCGAACTTTCCAAACTTCGGACGAATAAGCATTTAGACTATGTCTACACCACCTTCCCTGTTTACCACAATTTCAGCCAACCACCACTTTTGCAATCAAACTTATTGAGTTACCTGCAAAACTACTTTTCCGTTAAGGCCACCGGCGGTAACAATATCCTGTGCGGCAGCGGCAGTCTCCAGATTCATAACTTTGGCAATCTGCGGAACAACTTTATTTTCCTCCACAAGTTTTTTTCCGAACGTTAATTTTTCAAGAGTTGGTACGGAGTTGATGAATGCTGCTGTGATACCATATTTTTCAGCCTCGTCATTTGAAGTGGGCATTACCATACTGAATAATTTACCGCCCTTTTTTACCAAAGCATATGATTTTTGAAGCGTTTCACCACCAACAAGGTCAACCACCACGTCGACACCACGGACCAATTTGGTAAAATCTTCCGACTTATAATCAATCACTTCATCGGCCCCCAATGATTTGATGAGATCTTTTCCCTGCCCTGAAGCTGTGCCTATTATATAAGCACCCAATGCTTTTGCCATCTGCACTATCACCGCCCCTACTGCACCCGATGCGCCATGAACCAAGAGCTTTTGTCCTGCCTGCAAATTTGCGGCCTCCACCAGCACGCTGTAAGCTGTATTTAAAGGAACGGCTAACGCGGCAGCTTCGTTCAAGGTAACATTCTCCGGAATTAAAGAGATATTCTTTTCGTCCAAAGCGATATATTCAGCATACGTTCCTCCAAACGTGGTGGTGAAAACCTGGTCGCCCTTTTTCAACCGGGTAACATTTTCACCCACTTCTTCAACCGTTCCGGACAGATCACTGCCGGGAACATATGGCATTGGAACCGGTATAAATTGCTTCATAGCGCCCGAACGAATTTTTATATCAAACGGGTTAATCGTTGTGGCAGCTATTTTGATCAGCACCTGACCAGATGCAGGTACCGGCTTATCTATATTCGCTATTTTTAATACGAATGAATCTCCGTATCCTGTCATTTGAATTGCTTTCATGTTTTTTTCGATTAAATTACACACAAATGTAACTGGTTAGTATCCGCTGTCCGGTTTCCTACTTCAAAAAAATACTCTTGTCGACTATACCCACACTATTGGTAGGGACATTTCTACCCTATTAATATCAGCAAAGCCTTACTTTCAAACCCCCACTTTAGTATTCTCCCTATAAATCTCCTCAAACGGCTTATTCTTCTGTTTCTGGAACCGGCCTGAAAAATGCTTGTCTATTGGCTGCAGCAGTTGGATACATAATCTCTTTTCTTCATCGCTTAGGTCGCTCACCATCATCTGTGCCACCTGCAACACCAGTCCTTTCGCTTTCTGGAGTACCGCTTCTCCTTTTGCGGTCAGCTTTAGTCTTTTCACCCGTTTATCTTGTTCATCATCGTACTCGCTAACCAGGCCGCGTTTTTTCATGCGCATCAGCATGTTTGTACCGCTGGACAGTTCCATGATGTTGTTATATATCGCTTCAGATTTGATGGGGTTCTTCTGATTAAAGATGGTTACCAGGATGCCAAACTCCTCCATCTGGTCGAGTCCGGTACCTTCGAGCGCTTTGTTTGAATAGGCAATATGAAACTTGCCGATGCGACGCAGCAGTATTACCAGCTGCCCGTTCAGGTCTGGCCGCAATTCGCCTTTGGGCGCGCCATAGCTTTCCTTTTTAATGCTGCCGGCCAGGTGGTGCCGACAAAAATCTTCAATACTAGCGCCGGGATGCTGCGCCTCGTAAGCGCCCCAAAGTTTAACCAGCTCCACTGTTTGATTTACTACCATATGGTTGCAAAATTATAAAAAAATGACAAAACTAATTTGCATTATACTACCATTTGGTATAACATTGTACCATAAAAACACCAAATGGTTTAATTATGAACATCTCTTACCTTTTTCCAGCTTTTTTAACCTTGCATTTAACTGCATTGGTTACCATGGCCGGCATTACGCTGGCAGATTATTTTTCTTATTCGGTGCTTTGGAAATCCCTTGAGCGGCAAGACCGCCCCGCAGCCCTGCTGAATTTGATGGGCTGGTTCCCGCGCATTGTGGGTATCGGCGCAGCGGTGCTCATTGTCACCGGTTTCGGTATGATGGCCCTTACGCATGGCGTTTTTGGCGAACAACTATGGTTCCGGATTAAGTTTGGGCTGGTTATTGTGCTAATTAGCAACGCCCTTGTTATAGGCCGGCGCCAGTCGGGTAAGCTGCGCAAGTTATTGGACGGTCCGGAGCCTTTGTCGACACCGGTTCTGCAACTCATTAAAACCAATCTGAGCCGATTTCACATGCTACAGCTTACCTTGTTTCTGCTGATCATCTTTCTAAGCATTTTTAAATTTAACTAACATGAAACAACATCTTTTTATAGCCGGCGCCAACGGCGGGATCGGGCGCCAGGCGGTTGAACAGGCCCTTCAGACCGGACACAAGGTTACCGCGCTGGTGCGCGACCCTGCCAAACTCCCGCTTGCCCACCCCAATCTACAAATTGTTACAGGTGATGTACTGCGACCGGAAACCTTTGCGCATCACATCGAAAACGCACACGCGGTAATTTCCGCCCTTGGCGTCAGTGGCGGTCTGTTCAGCAACAAACCGACCTCCCTTTATTCGCAGGGCAGCGCCAACCTGATAGCCGCCATGGAAAAATATGGGGTTAAACGCGCATTCTTTATTTCGGCGTCAGCGCTCGAAATCAGCCCGGTACTCCCCTGGTACGCCCGGTTTGCTGCCAAATATGTTATTCAAAAATTGCTGAAACATATGTATGCCGACTTGCGCGACATGGAGGCCATAGTAAAAGCAAGTAAAACCAACTGGACAATTATACGACCGCCGCAGCTAACGGACGGCCCGCTTATCAGGAACTACCGTGTGGCTGTTAACCAATTCTTAAAGAATGCCCTAAAGATCTCTCGCGCCGACGTAGCACATTTTATATTGGATAATGTGGACAACCAGGCGACACAACAGGCAACTGTGGAGATAGCCTATTAAAAACAAATTCAACAAAACTAATATGGAACAAATTTTTATCGACCGGTTTATTGTACCGGCAGGCGCCAAAGCCGAATTTTCACAACGAATGGCCATGAGCCGCAATTTTATCAAACAGTTGCCCGGTATTATCAGGGACGAAGCTTATGAACGTAATGACGAACAGGGTAACCTGATCTGCATCACGATGGCCATATGGGCCAGCGAATCAGACCTGGAAAACGCGAAGCAACTGGTAAGGGCCGAATACCAAAAACAGGGCTTTGATCTACCGGCTATGCTGGGCCGTCTTGGCATAAATATGGAAAGAGGACAATATCAAAATGTGAACGGAGAGTAATAATGCTCTCCGTACTTTTGCCCTTGTTTAAAACAACTCAAACAGGGGCAAAAGTAATATATTTAGGTTTCAGTTGGTTTGGCCGCTACATAAGTCAATGAACTCAAGCCGGCCAGGGTTAACAGGACATCGGGGATGATTGGCATCGTTTTATTATGGACCGTATAAACGGTGTAATAAGCTCCCAATACAACATTCCAGGCGACAATTTGAAATCTTTGCATATTAATGCTTATACCATCCCCTAAAATATCCCGCCAAAATCCCGAAGGCTTTTTGGGTTTAAAAGCGCCTCCTCCCGGCCTTATCTTTTTAAAGTAATCGATATAATTTGAAATCCCATTTGTTCCGATACTAATACCTAACAGCATCAATACAGAAGAGTTGAGTGTGGAGGGTATTTCTGTTAATGCTAACGAATAAATAAATCCACCTAATATAAGGATAGTCCAAAATGCTAATTGAGTTTGTGCTAAACTATAGGCGCCTTTTTTACCTTCTTTTAATATATCGGTTTCTACTACCAAAAACCCTAATCCCACAAGTAACACCAGGTAAACAACAATTATAGCGTAGAAGCCCAACTTATCGTAGTATACAATTGTAATTTCGGTTTCTTTCAGATCTTTGGGACTAACTCTTAACGGGAGATTGCCTTCCCATGCGAGCGAAAAGTTTACTTTGATTTCATTTTGGTCCCATTTATCTGCAAGCTTGTAAAGAAAATCCCATGCGACTTTTGTGGTGCTGTCCTTTTTTAGTGTAAAAGGAATCCACATCGTGGTATCCCTGGTATCAAAATCTTCCTTTCGTACGCCATTAAAAAGATCAGAAGTAATCCCTTTCAATTCAACGCCGCCGGCATAAAGAACAATCTTTGCCTTTTCGGGCAGCCGCTGTTTAATGAATTCTTTGGGATTTGTAACCTGAAGTAAAATGATGTCCCCGGCACTGGCAGATTGCTTTGCCCGGTCAACCTCAATCTGTCTGGCCCTAACCTTTATTACAAATGGGATCTTGTTTGGTAACATTTCGTCCTTTTGCTCTGGTTTCGGAGTAACTTGTGCAGAGGACGAAATACAAAGAATAGTAAAACTAATAAACAGGGCGGGCATGATCAACCCGCGCGTTGAACTTAATAATTTCATAATGACCGGGATTAAGTTAGTGCATATAAATCTACATCAATAAAACCCAAATAGACAACCGTTAAAACACCTGATAATCAGGGTTAAAACACCCTTTGCGGTTTTGAAATCATAACTTATCAACCTGCTTATGTGTCTTTCTACTCTTCGTAATGTTTGTTGAAAATTGCCCGTATTTGCTATCATTTCCACAACTTCCACCAATCTTTAGCCTAAACCCCGGACATAACAAAATCCCGCTAATTGTTGATAAACATTTATTTTAAACCAGACTGTGTTTCAATTGTTGTTAATTATTTAGAAGCCGTCGCGATCTTTTTGTGCCCTGAGCATTTTAAGACTTTAAGAACCGCACGATGAAAACAATAAATCATGACCACGAATGCCTGGTAATAGAATTTGCCGGGCCCAAACCAATTCCGCCACCCCAGCACCCGCCAGACCGGCCGGATATCATTGGATCAATCAAAACAGCTATTGCAAGCGTGCAAGGCGTTTTTCCGAATGATAAAGTCCTGCTGATAGTTGCCGGCGCTGATTCCTACGAACGGGTTGCAGCATTACTGCAACAATTTAGAAAAAAGCCTGACGGTAATTCCGTTAATGGAAAAGGACACCTGTCTATGGTTGTCCGCGATTTGGATAAACCGTCCGGGCGAAAATTTGAGCTTTGGAAACCAGCGTGATTTTATGCAGCTTTCAGAAATTATTATCGAAAGAGTTCGCGGCAAAGGCGCTATTCCGTTCCATGATTTCATGGAAACCGCGCTATACGAACCGGGATTAGGGTACTACACCCGCGAAGGGGAAAAGATTGGCCCTGAAGGCGATTATTACACCAGCTCGGTATTGGCTCCTGTTTTCGGCGCAATGATAGCACGTCAACTGGAAGAAATGTGGTACCTGTTGGGTAAAGAGCCTTTGACGGTAGTAGAGTATGGCGCTGGTACCGGTGCGCTTTGCAGAAGCATCCTTGCCGAATTAAAAAACCATCCGACCCTTTATAAGCAACTGAGATATGTGATCATCGAAAAGAGTCCATCCATGCGCGAAAAGGAAAAAGCAAATATTTGCGAAAAGGTTTGTTGGTATGATAGCATAGAGCAGCTGGGCGAATTTAACGGGGTAGTTTTGTCCAACGAGTTGCTCGACAATTTCGCGGTGCACCGGGTAGTGATGAAAGACGAGCTGATGGAAGTGTTTGTGGCTTATGAGGACGGTGGTTTTACCGAATATCTCAGACCAGCTGGAACCGAACTCAAAGATTACTTAAAACAAATGAATGTGAGCTTATACCCGGGTTTTATGACGGAGATCAACCTTGAAGCTGTGAGGTGGATCGAAACGGTAGGTCAACACCTCAAAAACGGCTTTGTGCTCACTATTGATTACGGTTATACCGCTGCAGAATTGTATCACCCGTCCCGCAGCAGGGGCACGCTCATGTGCTATCATCAACACCAGGTGCATGAAGATCCTTATCAGCATATCGGAGAACAGGATATCACCGCACATGTCAATTTCACCGCCCTATCTCATTGGGGAGCTAAGCAGGGGCTGGAGCAATGTGGTTTTACTGTGCAGGGACATTTCCTGCGGGCCCTTGGAGTTACCGGTTATTTGCGGAACCTGGAGACAAACGGTGAGTGCCTGCAGCAACTGCCGGTAATTTGCGATTTACTTAACGGTATCGGCAGCAAAATGAAAGTGCTGATTCAGCGAAAGGGTTTACCACCGGTAATGCTTTCCGGGTTGAGCCTGGCTATTCCTGTGCCATCCATATAAACAGACCATTTCCCCGGATCGTAGCGGTATCCGGTAATCCTTTCCATTGGTTCCGGCGAGAGCGTTTATTCCCGGCACAAAGCTGAATACAGATTAAGCCATATGTAATGGCCGATGCAATGTTCATTTGATCAACTTTTAGTTATATGCCTTATGAACTTTGCCGGAACACCGCCCACTATGGTATTGTCCGGCACATCTTTGCTTACCACCGCCCCGGCCGCAACAACAGCATTTTCGCCAATAGTTACACCCGGCAATATCGTGGCTGCGGCACCAATCCAGGCATTGCGTTTAATAATGATAGGCTTGCACAGCATGCCCCGCCTGGCATCCGGATCGAGCGGATGATTTTCAGTAATGAGGTTAACTTTCGGCCCGATCAGGACGTGATCCTCCAGTGTAATGCCACCCATATCCAAAAAGGAACAGGCATGGTTGATAAATACATGTTTGCCTAAATTGATGAATTGGCCAAAATTGGTGTAGAAGGGTGCAAATATGGTCGTGCTCTTGTCTATATCCCTGCCGATGATATCGCTTAGTTTTTCCCTTATCGCTTCAACACTGGTAGCGGCATTTAGCGCAGGCGACAAAGCCAGCGTGCGGCTGACGACCTCATCCACTTTGTAAAACTCCGGATCATCCAGGCTAACAAGTTCTGCCGTATTCAGTCTTTCAAAAATGTCTTTCATACCGCAAAGGTAGGTCGTATGACTACTTTTCCTCCTGCTCGTCAATGGATTTTTTCACCCGCTTCTTCGCTTCTTTTCCATCGATGGTTCCAAGTGGCTTAAATTTCTTTTTTTCGATGCGATTATAATTTACAAAGAAATCTTCCAGTTCAGCAATGAGTTTCTTCGGCAAATCAGCAATATCGTTTATTTAGCCATAGACTAATGAAAGCTCCGGGATTGCGATAAACCGGTCATTACGGATAATACCTTTTTTTGATTCCTGCTCGGCGTTGATCCCGCCAATGATCCGGCATTTGACAATGCATCCGGCAAAGCTATGAAATTCCGAAATAACGATGATATCAAGCGGGTCACCGTCGCTGCCTTGGTATCAGGAATAAATCCGAAATCATAAGGGAACATCATACCCGTTGGCATAATCTTTCCAAGACAATACCCATTTAGCTTTTCATCGTAATCATACTTTTGCGTTGAGCCTTTTGTGTTTCTACAACTACCGTAAATGTTTTCATAGGGTGTTTTTATTAAGTCATGGAGAATAAAAGAAGCCGCCTCAGTTTGAGACAGCTTCCGGTTTTTATGCGATATACTGCACGTTTACTCTGCCGCAGCCTGCTCGTTAATGGAACTTTCTGCCGCCTGGGTCAATGCCTCATCGGTAGCCTTTTCATTCTCCAGTGTTTGATTCAGCAAATCAACAACATCGCTGTGGCCCATACATTCAGCGAACTTTTTCAAGGTGCCATAAGTCGCTATTTCATAATGTTCTACTTTTTGCGCAGCCAGTATCAGGCCGGCGTCGCGTGTCATTGTTCCTTTTTCGGTGTCTTCCATGATGGAACTGGCTTCTTTAATTAACCCCTGCATTGCCTCGCAGGTTTTTGCCACAGGCTTTTCGCCGAGTAGCTCGAATGCTTGCTCCAGCCGCGAAATATGTTCCTGGGTTTCTCCCCTGTGTTTTTCAAATGCAGAAGCTAGCTCGGGGCTTGTGGAAGCTTTTTGCATTTTTTGCAGAGCCGGCACCAGGTGCTTCTCGGCCCAGTAAATGTCCTTTAGTTCGTCGATAAAAAATTGGTGGAACTCAGAGTCCCTCATTTTTCCTGTGATTCCTGTTTTTCTATTGGTTGCCATAATGGTAAATGTTTGAATGATTGCTTAAAAATTGTAAAAAGCGGGTGCCGTTTAACGACGCCTTGCCTTTACTTGTGACTTTTTGAGTTGTTTGATTTAGAAGATGAAGATTTGGTTTGTCCACTGTCCGACTTGTTTCCGGCGGACTTTTTTGAAGTTTCGTGCTCTTTACTTTGATTGTTTGATTTTGTGTTAGGCATAACTTTTAAAATTTAATGTTTAACATTTGGTTAGTTAATCAAAAACAATAAAAATCATGCCGAATGCAACAAAAAATATATTAATAATTAAATAAATTAATTATAAAAAATCATTATATAGTTTGGGATACGGAAGATGTACAGATTAATCAACACTCTGTATTCGCTAATTCACACATCTTGATTTGAACCAACAGGGGCGATAGTGGGATATCATGTGTAACGATAGATAGAAGTTTCATAATGTATAAAGATCCTTCATCATTGGGCGTAAGTGATCGCCAGTTGCATATTAGGTATACCATATCCATAAGGCACAATCGGGTTATTATACCTATCAGCCGAGTGACGCATAATATCAAGCAAATTCTTATTGCTGAGTTGTGGGTAAGCTTGCCATAGACACGCTACCAGACCACAGACAATCGGACTGGAATACGATGTCCCACTTCGTTGTTCAGTAGTACCGCTTGTGTTGACAACCCACGCGCCGCCCCCCAGTGCCACAACGTCTGGCTTCATACGCCCATCAACTGTAATGCCCCATGATGTAAAGTTGTCTATAATGCTTCTTGAGGTTACAGACCCAACGGTTAGCACATCAGGTGAATCTGCAGGGGTCCCCACCCATTGCTGTTCGTTTCCGGCACAGCAAACAATAAATATTCCTTTGTTGAAGGCCATGTTAGCTGCGCGGGTTGCCAGGGCCGTTTGGCCATCCATGTTGTTGAACGTGTACCTTGCCGACGGAATGTAATAGCCATTAGTATAGTAAAGCGATGAATTAACAATATCTACGCCCACGCTATCGGCATACTCAATGGCATTAACCCAATAATCTTCTTCTATAGGGAACTCTGACGATTCATCTTCAGTGCGAAACAGCCAATAATTTGCCTCTGGTGCAGTACCGACGTAATTTCCCGGCTTGTTGACTGCCATACATGATGTCACCCATACGCCGTGACTATCAATCGAATAGGGATCTGGATTCTCATATACAAAAGATTTTGCTCCCTTTATGCTAATATTATTGAACATAGGATTGGCCTTTAAGCCAATAAAACCCCCATCGATTACGGCGATGTCGATTCCAGCACCTTTATATCCTTGATTGTGCAGGGCCTGCCCGTTGTTCATCGTGATGTTACCTGTGGCAGAACCGTAATCCAAAGGTGCTGCAACAGTTTGTGGGGCGCCTGCTTGTGGAACGTCGATATATTTGGCCGGGGTGCCGCTGGTGCTCCTTTTTCCTTCCCAAACCAATACCACGTCCTTTACAAATGGCAACGCTTTATATTTGTCTATTAAAAATTTATCTGTACAATGAACGCTAACGGTTTTCAGCCATTTACTTTGAGCTACAATGATCCCACCTACATTTTGTATAGCCTTTATATAATCCGATGAAATAGGCAGATCAGTTTCATCTATTGGTATGTTCATTTTTCGCCTTCTCGCTATTGCTTTAGCCGAAAGAAAATCACCCGGGTTATTTATTGAATAGCCAGAATTTCCTTTATCTTTAAGTACCAGGCGGTATTTGTAATCATCTTCGTCAGTAACCGTTACCTTACATTTAGCTGTGGCGGTACCATTAACCAATTTTGCAACAATGTTTGTTTCACCGCCGCCCACTGCCGTTACCCGTCCATCAGCAGTAACGGTGGCTATTCTTGAATCCTCTGAGCTCCAGACTACGTCTGATGATCCGGATGCATTTGTAACTATCGCTTTCAGCTGACGTATATCTGCCAATATAAAGCCTTTGGTTAAATTTAAGGATGCCGGATCAATAGACACAGATGCAGGCGCGACTTCAGGAGCTACAGTCTTTTTGCATCCCGTTAGCGTGAATATAATAAAAGTAACAGATAGTAACAGTGTGGACAGTTTCATACTTTGTATTGTCGGCTCTAAATTTATTCGTGTTTAAAATAACCAGGATTATAATCTTGATAAAGGCGAATTAACCTGCCGACGGCCTAAAGTATTATAATTTATATAAGATCTCAAATATCTACCCTGGATTATTGACATATTATGCCGGCCAAAGGTTCCAAAAAATCAGGTTGAACGATCCGAATCGCAAAGGCAGAGAGGTCTTCGCATGGCCTTTTATTGTGTTTTGAGTTGACGAAAGTTGTCCCGGTATTTCTTGGGGGACAACTTTTTGAATTTACCGAATTGCCGGTAAAAAAAAGGCAGCGTTTCGAAACCGGAATCCATCGCCACATCCGACACTTTCCGCTCTGTTTCTATCAATAGCTGGCAAGTTGCGTTGACCCTGTATTCATTCAGGTATGTAAAGAATGGCTTGTTCATCATCTTGCTGAAGAATCGTGAGAATGCCTCTTCACTCATGTGAACTTCGGATGCTATTTGAGCGAGGGTAACTTTTTCCTGGTACCTGTTTCGTACAAACTGATGAACGGTGTTCATCCGCTGATGATCATAGTTTCTGAACGTTGCGTCGACTATAGTCGTGCTTAATAATTGTCTGTCCTGGGTAGTTGCCAGTTCATTTAATATGGAGACAAAACTCATCAACCTTTCAAACGAAGGAAGGTTGAGCATAGTCAGCAACTTTTTCTTCATCAGCAAACTGAATGATGTTGAGTATTTGATACCATGCTGTGCTTTTGAAAGCAACTCAGCGATTGAATCGAATTCGCGTTTGTTCAACCAGTCGTTGCCAAGCAGGTTTTCGTCCCAATGAACTACAATAGCGCTGGAGTTGCCTTTTTGCACCCCCTCGTTCCGCCAGCAGTGTGGAAGATTGGGGCCGAGTAATATCAGGTCGCCTTCTTTGAAGTATTCGAACCCACTGCCGACATAGCGTATGCCACGGCCGCAAAGAATATAGGTCAACTCGAATTCGGGGTGGTAATGCCAGGGTGTATCGAACTCAGGTTTTTCATAAGCGTAAGCCCCAAACGACTGGAATTCCTTGCGTTCTAACCGTTCGTATTGAGCTTTCATATTGCAATATATACCTTTTTTGTCAACAATTTGTTGAAAATAGGTTCAATGAAAGCAAAAATAGGTTATTTATTGAGGGGTTATAAACCTTGCGTCATGCCGATATTCATCGGCATGACAATCTTTTTAAAATCTTTCGAACACCCGAACTTCACTGCATTTACCGGAATAATTTATCTCTGATCTCTTTCCAGGTAATGAGCTTTATTTTTTCATCTGCAAGCAGCTTCCTGCATTTCTCGCTGGTAAAGAAATCAACATCATCCTGACGCCAGTTGGCGCCGTAGTCATTGTGGCCATCGGTTACAGCCTTCATCTCGGCATCGCTGTAGGCAGCGTGAAGCAGTATCACATTAAGACCGGAAGTCATTGCTTTTATTTGTTTGGTATAAAAATTCTCCATTCCAAACTTGTAATCGTCATAGGTAGCCATTACAGACCTGGCTATTACAATATCGTTTTCGGTTGTGTAATCGGTAATTTTAAATTTGAAAAGGTTTCCCAGTTCCTGCGAGATAAGAACCGGCACCTTGTACTCGTGCGACAGTTTTATATAAATTTTCAAAATTTCGGGTGTGCAGCTGGCGCTGGCCATATGCGTATCAAAGTGCGTGGGCTTAATGCCAAATTTTAGTGCACGTTCAATCTGGGCGCGATACTCCAGCTCAACCTCGCCGGGCTTTGCATTTTTCATAACCGTCAAGGTGCTATTGGGCAAATAGCCCATGTCGTCGAGCAGGCTCGGCACTTTGTCCGATGGCGCTACAGGCCCCCACTTATAATTTTTCCATTCGCTGGTTAGGGTGAGGTGCAGGCCCAGATCAGCGTCGGGGTGCGACTTTGCATACTCAGCAATTTCTGGCAGCCACGGACAGGGGACCATGATACTGCCGGAGGTAACAACCCCTTTTTCCATCACATAGATAGATGCCATATTTTCGGAGTGTGAAACACCTATGTCATCTGCATGGATAATCAGCAACTTCGTGTCTTTCGGATAACCCAATCGTTCCTGGATGCTGCGCTGCTGCGCAATTGATACACTACCGATAGCCATTAAAAGAATGACTAAATTGATTTTTTTAAACTTTAACATACAATTTATTTTTATTCATGAAGTACCCAACTATCCAAACAATCATCATAACGGTGAGAGAAAATAATAAAGATGCGTTAACCGGATCAATAAGGGGCAGAAATACAGATTTGTAAATCCAGTCTCTCGCATTTACCCCATCCACCTGGAGATAATAGAGCAATTTTACTATCAGGTATGACAATATATATAATATCAGCGGGTTGCGGCCAAACACCAGGAAGAATTTCGCGCCGCGTCTCATTTTTGCAATTTCGATCACAAATACCAGGATGGCGAGGATCAATAAATCCAGTCCGACCGTAAGCAATACATACGAGCTTGTCCAGATCTTTTTATTAATTGGAAATACATGGGCCCACCCCGCTGCAATTAACGCGAGTAACACTCCCGCCATAGCCAGGCGAAGGATACCGGGCTTCGAAATTCCGGCTCGTTGTATGTATTGCCCTGCAAAGTACCCGGCCGTAACATTCGCTATAGCCGGTAGCGTACTTAACAATCCTTCCGGATCAAAAGGAACACCTTCGCCGTGCCAAATGTGTTTTGTGCCTAACACAAACAGATCGAACTTTGAAACCGCGTTACCTGTCAGGCTATAAGGGTCGGGCTGGTCTCCGAAATGATATAAGATCCACCAGTAAACCAGGATTGCAACGGCACTGAAAACGTAAGCGGTGATAGGCCCGGAATAATAGATAATGAGTGAGACCACACAATAGCAGATAGCGATCCTTCCCAGCACATGAACCAGCCGGATAGCCGTAAAATCTATCCACTCGTAATGACCATTGACAAACCTAAAAAACGGGTAAGCATTAAGGAATATTCCAATCAGATAAATAATCAGTGTTCGTTTAAATACTTTGGTAAGAAATGACCGTTGGTTTTCTTTATTATACTTTCTAATAGTAAAGCTCATCGCATTTCCCATAACAAACAGGAAGGTTGGGAAAACCAGGTCGGTTAAGGTGAAACCGTTCCATGGCGCGTGCTCAAGCTGGGTATAACCGACGTTACTGCCCGGCGAGTTGACAATCACCATAAAGGCTACCGTCAATCCTCTCAATACATCCAAAGACTCAAAGCGCGTTGGAATACTTGTTTTAATGGGGAAAGGTGCTCTCATAACTTAATCGATTAACGGATTTAATTCACTTGCTGCATATTCGCCGGGAGGAATGCTCATTAACCAGGTGGAATGATCTAACTCCCGGTTATGGTGATCGGGTTTGAGTACTTTTGTTTTGTCGGGAAAGTAAATGATCGTCATAACCTCGCGCATCAGGCCAGACTGATTACCCGGCGCATTGTGAAGCGTCCAACCTGAATGAAATGTTGCATCGCCCGCGTTTGCCTGCTGTGCCCCTTCCAGTTTATAGTTATTTTGCTCCACAAAGTCGCTGAAGAATTGCTCGGAAGCATCTGAAATGGCTTCGGCGGTAACATATCCAAGCTTATGTGTTTGAGACGCAAAACGCATGATGCCCATTTCTTCGGTAAGGTTTACCAAGGGCATCCACATTGTAATTGTGTTGTTAGTATCCAACGGCCAGTAATACTGGTCCTGGTGCCACGGGGTTGGGCCGCCGCCTGGTTCCTTAAACAATGCCTGGTCGTGGTAAAGCCTCACTTTATCAACACCCATTAGTTTCGCGGCTACATGTGCGAAGCGTTTTGACAACACAAATGCTTTAAGAATCTCATTCTGTCGCCACAGGTTGTACATCTGGAGAAACGCCTTTCCATAAGTATCACGATCTTCCAGTTTTCTTTTTTCGGTATTCAGCTTTTTAACCGCATCGAGGATAGCTACCCTGTAGAAGGATATTTCTGATGTACTGGCCAGTTCTTTAACGAAGATGTGGCCATCGCGCTGAAAGGCATCTACCTGGCTTTTTGTTAACGGATATTCTGAAGATAAATCAGGTGATTCCATGTTAGGTTCTTTTATGCTAATAACTCAAAATTCCGCCTATCATACTTTATCAATCCCGTCGATTTTATGTCTTATTTTGACAAAGTGACATTCATCGTCGCGCTGATTGCAGAATCCATCCGGGCAACTCACACAATACCCAGCCAGTAATACAAACCGATCGCAAAAAATACCGCTCCGGTCTTGATCAATGTTATGCCGAAAATATCTTTATAGGCCTGCCGATGAGTTAATCCGACAACGCCCAGCATCGTCACAATTGCTCCATTATGCGGCAGAGAATCCATTCCACCGCAAGCCATCGCAGCAATACGATGTAATACTTCGGGAGGTATTCCCAATTGCCTGCCTTGTTCAAGCCACTTACTTCCCATCAACGCGAGGCTTATGCTTAAGCCACCCGAGCCCGACCCGGTGATACCGGCAAGCGTTGTGGTGGTAACTGCTTCATTGAGCAGCGGGTATTTAATTGCAGACGAGACGGCCAGGCTGACGGCTTTAAATCCGGGGAGCGCTGCGATCACGGCACCGAAACCATATTCGGATGCTGTATTTAATGTGGCTATGATACCGCCGGTTACCGCGGTAGTGATCCCGTTACCAATTGTATTTTTGATTTGCTGCCATGCTGCGGCCACCGTCGTTAAGATTCCTATTACGAGCGCAGCCTCTACTGCCCAGATCGCAATAAATTTTGTTGTGTCGATACCGGCAGCGCCGGACACGCCAATATTTTCAAATGAAAATGTTGGCGTATACGAAGTACTTATCCATATGGTGAAAATCTTGTTGCACACCGTTACCAGGAAGAGTGGCAGCATGGCCAGCCAGAAAGACGGAAGTTTATCAAGGATTCGTATCTCAGGTTCGTTAATGTGGCCTGTGCCATAGCCTTCTCCATTTTTTATCGCCTTGCGCCGTTGTCGTTCCAGGTAGAACATGCCTATCACAAATGAGAAAAGAGAACCGAGAATGCCAAGCCAGGGCGCGGCCCAGCCATCTGTATGAAAAAAAGTGGTTGGGATAATATTTTGAATCTGCGGAGTTCCCGGCAGCGCGTCCATCGTATAGGTGAATGCGCCAAGGACAATTGCCGGGGGAATGAGGCGTTTAGGGATGTCACAAATTTTAAATAGTTCAGCCGCGAATGGATAAACTGCAAATACAACCACAAAGAGCGACACTCCACCATAAGTCAGAACGGAACAAACGATCACAACGGTAAGCACTGCGCTTTCCTTCCCGGTGATGCGGATAATAGACGTAACTATAGCCCTGGCGAAACCTGATATTTCCATCAGCTTTCCCAGGATAGCGCCAAGCAGGAAAACAGGAAAATAAAGTTTCACGAACCCGGCAAGACGCTCCAAAAAGATGCCCGAAAAAAAGGGATATACCCACGAAGGATTGATAAGTACCACTGCGAGCAATGCACAGATTGGTGCAAAGATGATAACATTAAACCCGCGATAGGCGACGACCATCAGCAAGACCAGAGCAAGAATAATGATTAGTACGTCCATTGCGAGGTATTATGTTCAGGAATTATTCTTTTTGTGACCGTAGCGCCTTACGCGCAAATCAGCTTGCGCTTTGTGAGCAGCAAAATTTTCGATCTCGCACAAGCGGGAGCAATATTCGCCGATCATTGCGCTTGCTTCATCAGTCCTTATCTCCTGGTAGGTGCAGGTTTTCAGGAACTTGCCAACCCATAACCCGCCTGTATATCGCGCGGCTGTACGGGTGGGTAAGGTGTGATTGGTACCGATAACTTTATCGCCAAAGGCTACGTTTGTCCTGCTTCCCAGGAACAGCGCTCCATAGTTGGTGAGGTGTTTCAAAAAGTAGCGGGGATCCGCAGTCATCACTTGTACATGCTCGCTTGCGATGCGATTTGCTTCATCTACCATTTCCTCAATGCTATCTGCCAGGATAATCTGTCCATAGTCGCGCCATGCCACTGATGCAACGTCGGCTGTTGGGAGGGTTTTCAATTGCCTCCCGACTTCCAGCAAGGTCTCGTTGGCCAGCGCTTCAGATGTGGTGAGCAATATCGCAGGCGATGTCGGTCCATGTTCTGCCTGTCCGAGCAGATCTGTGGCGCATGTCTCTGCATCGCAGGTATTATCTGCAATGATCAGTGTCTCGGTAGGGCCAGCAAATAAATCGATGCCAACGCGGCCATACAACTGGCGTTTTGCTTCTGCCACGTATGCGTTACCCGGACCAACCAGCATATCCACTGCCCGTATCGTCTCAGTGCCGATGGCCATCGCGGCGACAGCCTGCACGCCTCCCAATATATAAATGGCATCGGCGCCTGCCATATTCATAGCTGCCACGGTGGCAGCCGGAATTTCACCATGGATAGGTGGTGTGCAGGCGATCACACGCTTTACCCCGGCAACCTTTGCCGTGAGAATACTCATGTGCGCTGATGCAACCATCGGATATCGCCCGCCGGGAATATAACAACCGACACTGTTAACCGGAATGTTTTTATGCCCCAGGAAAACGCCGGGCAAAGTCTCTACTTCGATGTCTTTTATTGAAGCCAATTGTTGCCGTGCGAAATTGCGGATTTGCGTCTGTGCAAAACGGATGTCATCCAGGACACCTGGGGGTAAGCTGTTTGTGATATCGGCGATCTCGCTATCGGAAAGCCGAAAGCTGGCCGGCGACCATTTGTCCAATTTTGCTGAGAGCTCACGAACTGCCTGGTCTTTGCGCAACTCTACTTCCCTTATCATTTCTTCGACAGATTGCCTGACACCCGCATCGGCTTTTTGCCGCTCATCCTTTAGCTTGTCGCTCGTATTCTTAATGATCTTAATCACCTTCTTTTTGTTTATCCCGAAAGTACAGGGATGTGCTGTGACTTCGCTTCCCGATATTGGCAAATAAGTAGCCTATTTTGATAAGGGTAAACAGGCTTCTCTGGTTTACTTGCATTGAATTGTATCTAAAAAAACAAGAGCCCGTCTACTTTTGTAAAAGTGGCTTAGTAGCCTGTATGGAAGCTTTTCGAACCACTTTTTAGCATCTTTAGGAACTTTTTCTGTTAGATAATGTCATGTTTTAAGGTCTGCAATTCTTTTAAAAATTCTAATGCCTTCACTACCCTTGTGCCAGAAGATTTCTGAATGAAATCTTTAACCCATTTTTTGTGCATATTTTTATAGTTTACTTCCTTATAAAACCAAATGCCCAACGGAACTAAAACAATTAAAGCTACCAGTTCTAAGGTCCACCAGCTTCCATTTGATTTTGCTATAATATCAAAATCAGCCATGGCTTTAATATGAAAGTCCTTGATGACTTTTGTTAATACCACTGGGTACGCTAAAAATGTTGGGATAAATAATACAGATAATTTGGCGTAATTAATAACATGCGTTTGCAGCATAACCAACGAACTTTGCATTGTCGACAGGTCTTTACTGAAATCCATATTTTTTATTAACTTAATTTGCTTTAAGGCATTTATTAAAGTGGTTACATAAAATACCAATAACGCAATTGCCGACATTGCATAAGGAAATTCAAAAATATTTTTAAACAGAAAGCCAATCAATAATACTATTGCGATTGAATGAAATATACATTCAATTACTCTTTGACGATACAATGGTGCAAGTTTTGATGCGACTTTTTGAGCCTGGATTAATGCAATGCTTTGCTCGTTCAGCTTTACGCTTTTCTCTAATTTTGCATCGTTGGCAATCCATAGCTCTTTTAATTCATCTAATTCCATGACTCTGATTTTATTTGTTTGAAAAATTTGTTCTTAGTTTATTTTTAATCCGATTGATCTTAGTTGCTACATTTGTTTCTGAAAAACCGGTGATCTCCGAAATTTCTTTATGTGATTTATTTTCTAAATACAGCAGAATAATTGCTTTGTCAATTTCTTTTAATCCATTTATAAAATCCTGTAGCAGCACGAGATTTTTTTCAACTTCAGTTTTATCCGCCGAAGTGTCTTCAAAAACAATCAAACCTTCCGAAATGGGATCATGATGTTTGAATTTTTTTTCCCGGCGATAGAAAGATATGGCCACATTCAGGGCGATACGATACATCCATGTTGAAAATTTAAACCCGGGATTAAAACTGCTGAACGATTTCCATAGGTTGTAAATAATTTCCTGGGCCAGGTCCTCCCTGTCATCTTTGTCAGCACAGTAGGTGTTGCATATCTTATAAATTATCCCCTTATTTTGCGTGATAAGCCTGGTGAATTCCTGGTCCCTTGTCATCGTTTCCGAGTTTTATTTAAGGTTCAATTTACTTAACATTAGCACCATATAATACTTTTAGCGTTCTGCTGCTGCACGCCGGTACTACCGAAAGATGGGTTTCGCCGTCAAATATTTTAACAGTCATAACCATACCCTGGTAATTGTGACTTTTCACAGCGTTGGTAAAAGCATTGAAGGCGGCAAGCATATTGGAATCTTCAGAGCCACCAACCGAGAAAAACACTTTGGCGGTCAGTTCCGAATGGCTGCTGGCATATTCAGTCTCCATTCGCACCATTTCACTATTATTCCACCAAAAAGAAGGACTGTTTATGCCATATCTTTTAAACAGGTCCGGCTTTTTCAAAAGGCAATAGCCCGCAAACAATCCTCCAAGTGAATGTCCCGATAAGCCACGGTCGCTGGTGGTTTTATAATGTTTTTCAATAAATGGGATCATATCATTTTGGAGGGTGTTAAGGAATAATTCGGCCCCGCCAGATTTTAGTTTTTCTTGCGGAATTTTCATAATCTTTGACGTAAGCGTATCAACCTGCGGCATACTCGACGGAGTAAAATCATTGTTTCGGCTTGCAAGCCAATCAGCATCCGTAATGCAGCTGTCTTCAATGGCTACGATAATTATGTCTTTGATTTCCTTGCCTAAATCCATTACATCCCGAATGGAACCCATACCGTTGAAAGAAAATTTTCCATCTAAAACATATAAAACCGGATAATGTAAAGTGTCTTGTTCTGAATAGCTTTTCGGAAGTGAAACACATAACTGGTACGTCTTATGATTGAAAGCCGATTTAATGTTATGCAATTTTATTTCGCGAATTGGGGTTGGGTATAAATTTTGCCCTTTCGTTTTTTCAGCGCTTAAGATTAAGATAGCCAATAAGATGATATTGGCTATTATGTTATTTATCTGTTTCATGATTTTAATTTTTTGCGGCGGGCATTTTAAAAATTCCCTCATCAATGACATTATTTACTTTGACTGTTTTACTTTCAATAGAAACAGTGCCGGCCATAGGGGTTGAAGTTTCCGAACTCATGGCGAAGTTTATCCCTTCAATTTCTTTATATTTCAAAAAGAATAGTTCAACTTCCTGTCCGTTTTGAGTGGTTTTTAATTTTGATATCAGGCCAGTCGCAACATCTATCCATATTTCAGATTCAGCACCACCTTTTGGGGATATTTTCAAATGGTAATTATCTTTATCCTTTACTTTTTCAGGAGCCAGAAGCGCTAACACTGTACCTTTTTTGGCATAATCTAAAAGGGGGAACGGATCTGCCTGGTTAATAACACTTTTAGACATCTCTTCAGACAATACCTGGGCTTCACCATTACCGCCCATTATTATTGGTGTAATTGCCCATGCTGTGGTACCGTCAAACGCCTGTACCAAACTATTACCCATAATTTTTGAATCACTTTTCACGGCCTTACCCACTAACACGGTTGTCACATTTTGAATTTCCAGTCCCTGCACTTTTACAGTATTTTCCATGATCAAAGTTCTGACTTCATGAAGTTTCGCAATACCGCCTATAGCGTTTAGGTTTTTGGTAACTATCTCGTTAACAGACTGAGCCAGGAGCGTACCAACTGAAAGTACCAAAACGGCAGCAGATAAAATTATTTTTTTCATTTTTTTAAGATTTGAATTGATGCCTACTCTGTTTAGTTTTCGGCTTCCCTGTTTTTGTTTTGATATATGATTCGAACAGGGTATTAAATTATCACAGTTTTTTTCAATTTATTTTTCCTGGGTGGCGAGGTGGATTTATAAACGCCGCCGTGTCAAGCGTCTTTCGCTAAAACCCACAATATTCAATCGCTTAAATTCAAGCGAAGCATAGGTGCTATCAAGGAGATACTTGAAAAGTCGCGGCTTGAAGATTTACCCGCTGTAAAATGATTAACCGCCCTATTTCAATTACTTGTGCGTAAATTATGCCTGTAATTAATAAAATAATTTAGAAAGAAATACAAAACAAACATTATTAAATATTGGTCAATGACATACATTTTTTTTCGCGCTGACAGGCGCGTTCCGGAGTAAATGTTGTTTAACCTATAATTTTTTTACAATGAATGCATATTCACCCTGGTTACTTACCGTCAACGCCAAATTGAACAGTTCAGGGCTTAAGGCCATTTACGAACGAAAAATTGCAGAATATCACGTGACGGTTTATTTGATTGATGATTCTTTATGGCTGGTTACTGGATGGCCGAAAGGCAGCCGGCTGGCCTTTCGACTGGCTTATTCTCCCAACGACCGGTTAGCCATTCAGGAAATCAAAGAAGAAGATCAACAGGCCAAATTCCGGATAACTTCTTTGCTGGGGGAATATGAATCCACCATACAATGGACTGGCCAGGATCAACCGGTTATCCGGTTAACGACCAGCCTGAAAGCGGCGGCACCCTTATTATTTCCCTACTGGCCGCGCGACATAGTGCCGCTTGGCGCAGCAAGCAGCGACCTGCTGGCTGAAGGTGAGGTGAAGCTAAAGCAGGTGGGAACCCGGTCAGGTCAATTATATTTCAGCCTCACCAGGCCAAAAGCCGGAAGTGTGCTGTACCTGCAAAATTTGACAGCCCTGGCAGATTACAACCAGCAAACGGAAACCTCGGCAGGGGACACCGTGGGGGGAGAATGGCCCGAGATCGGCTTCGCTTTGCCGCCGACCTTGAAAAACAAACCATTAATCGCAGGACAGACTTATGTGCTGAGTGATGCCGTTATTGCCATGGATGAGCAAATACCCGCTGACGAAGCGGCAATGGTCCGTCAGTATCTTGATCTGCTTGCCGCAGCTTACCTGGCCCTGCCGAAACCCGGCACGACTTATAAGAATTGGCCGGATATCCTTCAAAAGGGCCTCCATGATCTTATTGAAAGTCCCGGCTGCTGGTCGCAGGTTGATGGCAACCACTATTTAAATGCGTATGTCTGCGATTATGCCACGCCGCCGGAGATCATGGTACAGTTGGCCGTATTGCTGCCACTACTTGATTATGTGGAGTGGAGTGAATCGGAACTGGCGGTCATGAAAAAGATCAGAGCAGGACTGCCTGCTTTTTTTGAAGAAAAATATGGGACGATTATGCGATGGCACCCAAAAGCAGCGGATAAAATGGAGGGTGAGGAAGAACATAAAAAGCCGCTGGTGATGGACTCCTGGTATTTGCAGCATCCATTGCTCAACCTTTCGCGCCTGGCGCTTAAAGGTGATAAGACCGCCGAAAAGCTTTTTTTGGATTCATTGGAATTTGCCATTAAGGTAGCCCATCATTTTGACTATAACTGGCCGGTATTCTATAAAATGGATACGCTGGAAGTGATCAAAGCGGAAACGCAGCCGGGCATGGGCGGCGAGAAAGATGTGCCGGGCCTTTATGCCCACGTTCTGTTGCAAGCCTGGGAACTGACGGGCAGTAAACGCTATCTGGCCGAAGCAGAACGGGCCGCGCAGCGGTTGCGCGGCCTGGGCTTTGAATTATTTTACCAGGCCAACAACACGTCCTTTTCTGCCGGCGCTTTGCTCAGGTTATATAAGATCACTAAAAAAGAAATATATAAAGAATTAAGTTACCTGTGCCTGGCCAACATTTTTAAAAATGTGCGGCTTTGGGACTGCAATTATGGATATGGCAAAAATTTCCCTTCATTTTTTGCCTTGTTTCCTTTAAACGATGCGCCATATACAGCCGTGTATGAAGAGCAGGAGGTGTTTTGTGCATTTCATGATTACCTGCGCCACGCCGAGGGTCAGGATATTTTGCCATCCCTGCGCTTATTAATGGCCGAATATATCCGCTTCCTGGTTGAGCGCGCGGTATATTATTATCCGTCGATGCTGCCTAAGAAAATGCTTTCTGATGAGGTTAAAACGGGCGAGGTGGATGCCAACTTATGGATCGCACTGGAGGACATGCACGATGGCTGGGAAAAATCAGGCGAGGTGGGCCAGGAAGTTTATGGCGCGGGTAATGCCTTCGGGATCCTGCCGCGTCACTATATGCAGGTGGAGGAAAGAGGATTTTGGATCTATACGGATTATCCGACCTATGGCTTCTCACCCAAAAAACATCAGCCGGCCCACTTTAAATTGGCCGGCGACGGCAGGCTTAACTGCAGGCTGATGCTGGTAAAATCCGGAAAAGAAAAATTACCCGAATTTAAGATCACGGTCAAGGGTATCGGGGAGCCTTTAAAAGGCAGGAATGCGGGCGGCGGGAACCTGGAGTACCTGGTCCCCGGAAATAGTGAAATCACCATACACTGGAAAAAATGAAACCAGAAAAATTCTATAACCGGGTTTATGATGGGGTTATCAGGTGCAGGTTTCGTTTCGTTATTGGCATGATAATTCTGTTTGCAGGTCCATAGCTGATCAAACCGATTTTGAACTGGTCGCACAAAACCCGCCGGTTCACGCGTCTTTAGGTGTTCGAAAGGTCAAAAATTGCACTTTGTGATGCAATTTGAAGTTATTTGTGGTTCATTTAATGATTGTCCCGCTCATGGCCGCGGAGGCCTGGTTCTTTTTCCTTAGATGAAAAAGAACCAAAAACAAAGCGCTGCGACTTCATGAACGCCACTAAAAAATAAAAACACGTGAATAAATCAAGTCAGAAAAAAGCTTCCACGCTGCAGGCAAAACACCTCCATAGGAGTCCTTTGGACCTGGCCCGCTTTTACGACAGGCGTGCCCGCTTTTGATTTTACTTTAATAAAATGATTTACGTCCTATTATTTATATCATTTTTTCCCGTCAGCAGAACGGCTTCGGGAAAAAGCATGAAAAACAGCGGGCCTGTGAAGTGGGTAAGGGCATAGCAAATTTTTGCATGAAAGGTATTGACGCGATAGGGTATCCCCGCAAAAAGATTGCAGCCCTAGCTGTTTTTCCTGCTTGTGCGCAAAGGCCCTTGGCGGCAAAGAAGCATTTCGGCTGACTTGATTTTTTTGTTACTTTTTGTATCAAGACAAAAAGTAATAGGCCTCCGCGGCCATGAGCGGGCAGATCACTGTCTGAAGCAAGAAATAAAGTTTAGAGGTAAGAGTAAAACTATTAGATACCCCATGCCAAGGCTGGAATTTGATTGTCAAATTAATCTTCCGAACATCTATGAAGACAACTTCCATAACCACAACCCAGGCGGATACAAACTGAGAAGCACCCTTCCGCAATGGCTGCGCAAATATAATGCGCACAAGAATATATGATGGTGGCACTATTTTGTCAGCAAAAAAAGTGCGATTTTCGATGAGCAAAAAATCATAAATAACTATTAATGAGCGATTAACAAAAGATTAGCACTCGCCGTGAACGGGAACACCCGATCACCGCCGGTGTTGGAGTTGTCACTTCAACAAGGACGAAGAACGGCAGAACATTTTTATTGTCTGATTAATTTACCGATGGTATTTAACAATTCAGTCCCGCTTAAATTTTTTGCAATTATTTTTCCATTAGGATCGATTAAATAATTAGCAGGAATAGAATTGACGCAATACCTAACGGACGCCGCATTTTTCCAGCCTTTCAGTTCGGATAAATGTGTCCAGTTCAAACCGTCGTGATTTATCGCAGCGATCCAGTTTTCTTTTTTTTCATCTAATGAAATGCTCAAAACTGTGAAGTTTTTACCTCTGTATTTTTGCATCGCTTTTACAATATTAGGATTTTCTCCTCGACACGGAATACACCATGATGCCCAGAAATCGAGCAACACATATTTCCCACGGAAGTTAACCATGTTCACCAGTCTGCCACTTGTATCGGCTTGCGTAAATCCCGGTGCTTTTCCACCAATAAAAAGGCTATCAATTCGATATTTTAGTTCATCTGCCCAAATATTGTTTTTTACAATCGCCTGCATTGAATTAAAAACCCTTTTTAAGTCATCTTCTGGCATATATTCTATTTGGTCATATAAAATATAAGCATTTATATAGGAATCAGGGTGCCGTTTTATCCATTTCGAACTCATAGATATTAATTGGCTATGTAACAGCAACAACAGCGAATCCCTTTTTTGCATTTTTTGTTTTGCTAAGGCAGTATCAGGATCTTTCTTACGCATATATACATCATAGTCAACTCTTGCCCTACCATAATCTCTAAAAAGGCTCACGCTGTCTAATTGAGCTCTATACGTTTGATACTCAACATTTACTAAATTATCAATAACCGTTATTTTTCTTAAAATTGAGTCTGTTACAATAACATTTATTTTTCCAGCACTCAAAAACAGCAGGCTGCCACCGTTGTCGCCTTTTAAATAATACAATGCTGCTCCATATACGTTTAAAGAAAACCCAAAGCTATGGTTATCTGTATGCGTGATAATAGTCACTGCCTTACTTAATAAGCGTTTTGGAAGAATTGGGGTTATGGAAATTTCGGTGCCATCCTTAAGTAAAGGTGCTTTCCCAGTTAAAATTAAATTGGTTTGAGGATATACCAATGTTGGCATACTAATCATTAAAACATATAATAATAGTTTCATTTTATATTTCATAGACATTTGGCTAGGGCTCTTATTGGAGACAACTCCCAACAAAGGCAAAAGATAATTTTATAAAGTGGTGGCACTATTTTGTCAGTAAAAAAGTGCGATTTTTGACACGCTAAAAATCATAAATAACTATTAATGAGCGATTAGTGAAAGCATAACGCTCGTTGTGAACGTGAACAGTGAACGTGCGAATAAGGCATTTGTCAGCTCCGCGCGGCTTATTTTTCCTATTTACTTGCCGTCGTTTGCTCCATCTCCCCTACCTTATCAAACATCACCCTAAAGGTGTTCCACTGCGTATTATCGCCTGCTGTGGGGTTTGGTGTCGTCTTCCCATAATACCCATTAAAAAACTGCACCGGCGGCGACCATATGGTTTCGGCAATTCCATAAAATCGTCCTTTTAGCGCTTTTCCGGATAGGGCCCTTGAACGATACAGGTCCTCCACCTGGTTTACAGCCACATTCGGACGGTTCCATGCGCAGGTTACTACCCTCAAGCCTTTCAACGCAAAATACACTGCGGTTTGATTGTCGGTATCATATTGCCAATCGCAGATCACCACATCGCGGGGAATCATATCCACCGCCTTATAGGTATCGTTATAACTAGCTGCCCACTCCCCTATGCCCGTAGCATGCCCATCAATCAGGCGATCGCCCCAGATCCATAGTTCCTGGTTTCGTTCGGCCAGGTGGTCGCGAATGGTTTGAACCTCGTTGGCAAAAAGCACCGCCTTATCACGCCCTGCGCAGCGCGGACACTTATCCATGCCCAGGTAAAACACCTCGTCCATACCTGCATGAAATGCTTTGGCCTCAAATACATCCATTATTTCGTCTACCACATCAAATATTACTTTGTGCACGCCCGGGTGAAGCGGGCAATAGCTGCGGCAATACAGGTTATCGGCATTCGGCCATTTATAATCGGCCTTTGACGGCGTCAGCACCCATGGCGTTTCATCAAAATCCGGGTAGGCTTTTAACAACATACCTACTTTACTTGCCCACGACTGGTGACCCAGCAAGTTTACCTGCGGAATAATGCTGATGTTATTCTTTTTACAAGCCTCCACAATTTTTCTTACGTCCCCTTTCGACAATGGCAATGTATCGCGCAGCTCGGGATGACTTTTAAACTGGTAATTGTAATCAATCCTGATAATCAGTGTATTTATTTTACGGGGAGCGAGTTCTTCGTTGATGAATTTAACGAAGTCAGCCACACCGTCAGGTCTTGGCGCTGCAATGGCAAAGCCTTTCACCATGTACATACTATCGGGCTTTTGTTGAGCGAACACGTTGACACCAAAAAGGGTGATCAGCGACAGGAGTAAAAAACAGTTTTTCATTGGATTAAATTGAAGGGTAAACAATTAACTCCCGTTGAGTAGTCAAACCGGGAATGACCCGTACAAGTTAAATAAAAGTTTGAAATCCATAATACAAACTCTTTCGACTAAAGACTTCAGACTTCCGACTCAACACTTTCTCAAATACAACTCGTTGCGTTTTAAAATATGCAACAAACAATCACATACAACCCCACTGAAACCATCTACCTTGGTACTGCGCTTTGATTACTGATTTAAATGTTTCGATGAATTGACATCCAGATCAACTCCTAACAAGAAACTCAATTCAGTTACCGTACATTTTAAATCATGCCGATTGCTTCTAAAAACTAAAAATAAATAACATATGAAAACTCAAGAATGGATGACGCCTAAAGGTGTGGCAATTCCCAAGGACAGCGACAATTTGGAAATGGGACGGTACGGCCCCATTTATCCAAAAACCCCTGCATGTTATGGGTTCACGGTTATTGCCGACGTAATACCAGGCCGGGCTGAAGCTATCAGAAATTACGGGATTAATTTATCGAAGGCTGTAGACGGTGATCCTTTTGTACTTGCGGTGCTGAAGTTGCATTACCTCAGATGGGTTCTTTTTGATAATGATACCCGGTTTATGTACCAGGGCATATTTGATACCGATTTCGATAAATATACAGAAGATGCAATTGCGATATTCTCGAGATCTGGAATTGATACCGTATTCGAGAACCTGGTAGGGTTTCCCCTGGATTGGAAAACAAATGCACCTGCGTTCATTAAGTTCGTTCGTGAACATCAATGCCCCAGTTTTATGGAGTATGGCGAATATCCTTATGTTTCGGCTGACGAGATCAAGAAGGCGCTGAGACTGAAAGCTGCCTTTTCGGAAATGTTGGACCAAATGCAATAGAACCGTTAATTTAAATCAATTGTAAAATGCTCGAACTGGATGATATTCAACATTACCTTTTATCGCGCCCGAATGCTACCGTTGCGTTGTATAAGTTTATGACGTTCAAAGATCCTGAAAGCGGGCGCCAATGGATAGCAGACCTGCTCGACATGGTCGGCACCGCCAAGTCTGTTTCAGAGGGATCTGAAACAGATATGAAATGGGTGACACTGGCACTTACATTTAACGGTCTGCGTAAAATTGGTGTCGACGAAGATTCGCTTTCAACATTTCCCGAGCCTTTTAAACAAGGTATGGCCGCGCGGGCGAAAATAATTGGAGATATCGGGGCAAACCATCCCGATAACTGGGAAGATAATATTGCCAGCCCTGATCTGCACGCGGTTGTTATTCTTTTTGCCCGCGACGGGCAGGAACGGGATCGTTGTGTTAAAAGGCACGAGGAGTATCTTGCTCAACACCCGGGGGTGGAAACACTTTCTACAGTTATCCTCGAAGCTGTACCTCCCTTTGATTATATTCATGAACATTTCGGTTATCGCGACAGGATGACAACGCCTACCATAGAAGGCATGGGTATTGAGGCAACGCCAGGTTCCGATCCTCCCAGTAAACCAGGAGAGTTTTTCTTGGGTTATCCCGATGAAACCGGGAATATACAGCCATTGCCTAAACCTGAGATCCTTACAAAAAATGGAAGCTTCCTGGCGTATAGAAAAATACGGGAGCATGTTGGCGCTTTTCGCGACTTTTTGAAAGCGAACGGCAATACCATTGAAGAACAGGAGTTAGTGGCAGCTAAAATGATGGGGCGATGGAGAAAAAGCGGCGCACCGCTGGTTTTGTGCCCCTTTAAGGATGATCACGAATTGGGAGGGGATGCAACAAGGAACAATAATTTCGACTACGGAAAAATGGACCCCCATGGCTACGCGTGTCCAATGGGAGCACACATCCGCAGAATGAATGTAAGGGATGATCGTGTGTCTCAGATCATGAACAGAAGGTTGATCATCCGACGCGGCGGGACGTACGGGCCCCATCTGCCGGATGATGCACCGGAAGACGGTGCCAACCGCGGTGTTGCTGTATTTGGCGGTTGCGCTAATATTGCACAGCAATTTGAGTTTTTGATCTCCGTGTGGACGAATGATACAGAGTTTCTGGAACTCAATGAAAAGGACCCGATCATTGGCGCCAATGATGGCACATTGGATATGTCGATCCCCACCAGGCCGATTAAAAAGAAATTAAAAGGGATACCCGCTTTTACAACTGTAACAGGGGGCGCCTACTTTTTTCTGCCCGGAACAAAAGCTTTAAAATATCTTACTTCATTGAAGTAGGAAAGTTTGTCACAATCAAAACAAAAAAAATGAACGCAAATAGTAAACCTTCGGCCCGTCTTTACAACCATTTTCTTACGCCAAGAAAATATCTTAAGGGCAACAAACGAGTTAGCGTTTACTGGACCTGGAGTTACCCATGGGAATCCAACCAGGACGTCGCAAAACTTGATAATCGTTTTTCCACGATGACCGAAGTACGCCGGGTGACGTGGCCCGCGTTTGAATCGCAAGAGTATTGTGAGAAAATGTTTCTGCAGGGTATTGCCGGAACACTGGAGTTATTTCACCTCAGTATTGTCAGATTTCAACAACTGGTAAGTGAAATTACCGGTCAGCCGGTGTCGGTGTTTCAACGTATTGACCAAGCCGGGCAGAGGTTGCCGCTTGATGAACGGATCCTTGATGATACAGATGTGCTGATGGTTTTCGGTTTGGACCATCTGGTTACTGAGCAGGACGCCTCGCCCGAAGAAATTGAAGCCGTTAAGCATTTTCTTTCCAGGGAGGGAACATGTATCGTTCTTGGTCCGCACCATGATATTGGATTTTCAAACGATATGAATCAACGGCAAATGGAATATCTTCATCATGGAGACCCGTTGGTACCAAGGCAGCAGCGGTTCAGTCAGTACACCAGGTCATTGATGAAAGGCCTTGGTGTACCCGTAGAAAATCAATTTGGCCTGCGGCCGGCAACAGTTAGCGGAACTACCCAATTAATGCCACTAAACATTTCAAGAGAACTTGATACCCGGGGTTGGCTTAATGGGGTTACCACCTTCAACTTTCACCTGCATCTTCCTCACTATGCGGTTACTACTACTGATACCAGTTTAATTCACGTTTTAGCGCGGCAACCCATTGATATGTCTAAGCCACATCCTTTTATTGAAGCGGGTAACACCGAGTTTAATATGTTTCTTTGGATGCCACCAACAGGAGAGAGACTGGGTGATATTTTGCTGGCCGACTCTACAATATTTACCACCCTTTTTGGAAGCGACGACAGCCTTGACCGATTCTGGAAAAATATTGCAACAATTTGAATATGAAAGAGACCTGTCATTGAATAACCAATGAAAATTTCAAAAAAACTAATTGGTAGCTTATGCACGGCCTTTATTTCAACTTATTCCATGGCACAGGACAACAAAGATAGTTTTGAAATATACGGTTATGTTAACACGGATGCTGGTTATAATTTTAATAGCATAGATCCAAATTGGTTTGATGTGATGAGACCAACTAAACTTCCTTCTTATCCCAATCAGTTTGGGCCCGATGGGTCTGTCTACTATAGTGTGCGGCAGTCTAAACTTGGCTTCAAAAGCAATACCGAAACAAGCATCGGCGAATTAAAGACACAATTTGATTTTGACCTGGTTGGTTTCGGAAAGGGTGTTGGTCAAACAACTTTCCATGTTGTCAATTTTTACGGGCAAGTAGGGCATTTTGGAGCAGGACAGACACCAACGCCATTTATGGATTTAGAAGCCTGCCCAACCACGCTGGATTATTGGGGGCCTTTATCAAGGGCTTTTTTCTTAAATATCCAGTTTCGTTATATCGTATTTGAGAAAAAGAATGAAAGGCTGCTTTTTGCATTGGAACGGCCCGGCGCTACTTCCGACGGCAGCAATTATACCGAAGCCATAGATTTGCAGCATGTAAAACCGGTTTTTGACGCTCCTAATTTAACGGCGCAATACAGGAAAGGCGGAAAATGGGGATATGTACAGCTTGGGGCGGTTGCCAAGAGCATAAGATGGAAAGATATATCTGATACATCGGCTTACAACTTAAGTGGAAGCACTTTCGCCTGGGGAGGGAGTCTGAGTACGGTGATAAGAACATCAAATTGGCTTACAATAAAATGCCAGGGTATTTTTGGCAATGGCATAGAAAACTATATAGCAGACGCAGGGGTTGATATAGCACGTGAAAAAAATCCCGGCAATCCGGCTAAACCTTATATTGGCAAGGCGCTGCCCGTATGGGGATTTTTCAGCTTTGTCGAAATAAACTGGAATGAGTTATTCAGAAGTTCAATCGGTTATTCGATGTTAACAATTCAAAATACGAGTTTGCAGTCGTCCAGTGCATTTAGAGAAGGCCAGTATGGTTTAGCCAATTTGCGCTACTACCTGGTAAAAAATGTAATGATGGGAATAGAGTATCAATATGGAAGAAGAAATGATCTTGATAATGGCTTCCACGCTAACGGCAACAAGCTGCAACTTTCTTTTAGATATAGTTTTTCAAAACAATTTATAAAGGAATGATCTGATTTCATTTCATTCCTTTACAATTCCGACAGAAACTTAAACGTTATATTAAATCTTAAAAACCATGTTAGAAATGTTGAGCCGACTTTGGGATAACTTATTAGCAAGAACCGAAGGGCCTTTGCACTTTCGCTTCTTCCTCCAGCCTGTAATGTCATTATTTTTTGCAATCAGGGCGGGGATCCGCGACGCAAAGAATAACCAGGTCCCATACCTGTGGAGATTTACGGTTTCGAAAGATCAACGTAGAAGCAGCAAAAAAGAAGGATGGAAAGATGTTGGAAAAGTATTTATTGTTGGAATCATTATTGATATCATTTATCAATTAATCGTCATTTATAAATTCGAAACCCAAACCAGGTTTTATCCATTGGAATCAATAGTGGTAGCTTTTGTTTTGGCGATAGTTCCTTATGTACTTTTCAGAGGACCTGTGAACAGATTTTTGAGGTTGTTTATTAAGAGAAATAAATCCGGCAAGGCGTAAAATCCCGATAGGGTTTGGAAATATCTTCCATTGGTAAAAAAGCCCCTTAAAAAAAGATATACTGATAACCCAGTGAAAATGAGGTATAGTTGTAGCCCCTGTTGGTAAACGCACCACTATTATATTGCAACTTTAAAGAATGTCCGGCTGCTACCGGGATTGACCACACCCCACCTGCACGCCAGTTATCAAAATCGGTACCCGACGGGTTATTATTTACCCGTGTCTGGCCCCCTGAAAACCAGTTGCCATCGGCGCTTATCCACATTTTGTTTTTAAAATAGTAGCATACATGCCCCTGTATACTACCCAGAGGTTTTTGGCTAAGGGTGTGGCCGCTCAGGTAGTCGGTATTATTTGTATAAAACCAGGCGCCTGCAGAGAGTTCCAAATAAAACTGAGTGACGCGTTTTGAAACACCTATCTCCGGTTTAAAGCCCCAACGATTGGTGCCTATATTGATTAGTTTGGCCGGATAATACGTTCCCGTAGGCAAACTGGCGATGAAGCTAAAGCCAACTACAGTTTCCTCCGTATAGTGAGTGAATTGCTTTCTGTCATACGCCGGCGAGCCAATCAGGTTAATCCCGAACCTAATGCGCATGTCACCGACGCCAAAGCGCGAGGCAGACGTGTCCCGTCCGTTTAATTGTGCATGTCCGCTAAGCGTGGCAAAAGGAACGCCCACTCCTATTCGTGCTAATTTACCTGCAATTCCGAAAGTGTGGAGATAGCCAACGTTGCCGGTAAACATAGTAACGTCCAGGTTTTGGATGGGCAATGCAGCATCGGTAACCACGTTACCATTGGACACTCCGGTTTGTGCCACAAAGGCGTTCATGCCAACAGGCAACGCCGCGTACGATCGCGGATCCAATTCCTGGCCCTTTACGTGGCTCATTAATAGGCCTAAAACGCACAAGACGAAAATTCCTTTTACCATGGTGACTAAAAGAGATCTTTAACAAAGTACGTTTACAGAATACAGGGCTACGAATTTTGCAGGCGCTTTAAAGTTTCATTTTTAAATTTGAAACCGATTATCTTTCTTAACCACCCATCCCATCGTCTAAAAACCACCTTTCATCTATATTACCCTTGTATTCGTCTATTCGGTTTCTTATCGCCGCGAATACTATGTTTATTTGGTTGACAGAATGCATGTTAAGTTTTCTTTTAATTTGGCTACTGATTCTAAAACCTAAATAATGAAAAATCCAACTACGCTGACTAAATTTTTAAGTCTTATTGTAATGTGTTTTGGCTGTGCCGTTGGTATGGCCCAAACCACGGACAAGCCTGCACCGCAATTAGGCAAAGCCTCAATTAAAGAGGTAGTGGCCGCCATGACGCTCGAAGAAAAAGCCAAGCTGCTTGTAGGCGCGGGCAGGGGTTTCGGGCCACCACCCGCGCCCGTAAAAAAAGACAGTACCAATAAAGCCACTGCACCAACGCCGCCGCCGGCACCGGTGGGCCCGATGATTGGCGCTACAGAGCAAAAAGTTCCCGGTGCAGCCGGTAATACTTATGCCATACCGCGCCTGGGGATTCCTTCGATGGTTCTTTCGGATGGCCCGGCAGGGTTGAGAATAAGCCCGATACGCAAAGGCGATAGCTCTAAAACCTATTACGCTACGGCTTTCCCGGTTGGCACTTTGCTTGCTTCCTCATGGGACCTGGACCTGGTTAAGAAAGTGGGCGTGGCGTTCGGTTCAGAAGTGCATGATTATGGTGTGGATATTTTATTAGCACCGGGCATGAACATTCACCGTAACCCGCTTGGAGGTCGTAATTTTGAATATTATTCAGAAGATCCTTTAGTAGCCGGAAAAATGGCGGCGGCGATTGTTAACGGTATTCAATCCAATGGTGTGGGTACCTCCATTAAACATTTTATTGCAAACAACCAGGAAACGCACAGAAATACCGTGAATACCATTGCAAGCGAACGGGCTTTGCGCGAAATATACCTGCGTGGATTTGAGATCGCTGTTAAAGAATCTCAGCCCTGGACCGTTATGACATCTTACAATAAAGTTAACGGCACTTATACTTCAGAAAGGGCCGATTTGCTTACAACCATTTTGCGTAAAGAATGGGGATTTAAAGGTTTTGTAATGACCGACTGGGGCGGTGGCCGCGATCCTATTGCCCAGATGAAATCCGGTAACGACCTGATAATGCCCGGAAATCCTGCACAAGTTAAGGTTATCATTGATGCAGTAAATAATAAGTTGTTAGATGAAAGCGTACTCGACGCAAACGTTGAGCGTATGCTTAATATTATTGTTCTGTCGCCGGCTTTTAAAAAGTTCAATTATTCAAATACCCCTGATTTAAAGAAAGACGCTGAAGTATCGCGTTGGTCTGCTTCCGAAGGCATGGTGCTTTTAAAGAATAACGGCGCCGCTTTACCATTGAAAGGCAAAAAAACGGTGGCGCTTTTTGGCAACACATCGTATGATATTATTGCAGGCGGCACCGGTAGCGGCGACGTAAATAAAGCCTATGTTGTTTCGTTAGACAAAGGATTACAAAACGCCGGTTTTAAGATCAATGAATCTCTATTAAATACTTATCCGGCTTATATTAAAGATGCCAAAGCCAAGCGCCCAAAAACGCGCAATATGTTCCAGGCCCCTCCTCCTATCCCCGAAATGGCAATTGCGGCTGATGATTTAGCTAAAGATGCCAATGATGCTGATGCAGCAATCATCACTATAGGTCGCAATGCCGGTGAAGGTGCTGACCGGAAACAGGATAACGACTATTACCTTTCAGACGTTGAAAAGGGTTTGATAAAAAGCACTTCGGATGCTTTTCATGCCAAGGGCAAAAAGGTAATTGTGGTATTAAATATCGGTGGGGTTATCGAAGTGGCAAGCTGGCAGGATAATGTTGATGCAGTTTTATTAGCATGGCAGCCCGGTTTGGAAGCAGGAAATGCAGTTACCGACGTTTTAAGCGGAAAAGTTAATCCGTCTGGCAAACTGGCAACAACTTTTACGATGGACTACAAAGATGTACCGTCTGCAAAAACTTTTCCCGGCAAGGAGTTTCCCGACCAGGCAACCGGCGAAGGATTCAGAAGGCAAATGCCTGCCGAGGTTACTTACGAAGACGGCATTTATGTAGGCTATCGTTATTACAATACTTTTAACGTTAAACCTGCATATGAATTTGGTTATGGGTTATCGTATACGAATTTTAGCTACAGCGACCTTAAATTAAGCTCGTCAACTTTTGATGGCAAAATAGAGGCAACAATTACCGTAAAAAACACCGGAAAGGTGGCCGGTAAGGAAGTAACTCAATTATATCTTACTGCACCTGCCGCTAAAATGGATAAACCCGCCATTGAGTTAAGAGGATTTGCCAAAACTCTGTTATTGAAACCAGGTGAATCGCAAAAGCTTACGTTTGTAATAAATCCAAGGGACTTGGCTTCTTATGATACACAGGCTGAAGCATGGGTAGCGGAAAGCGGCAATTATGTGGTTAGCATTGGCGCTTCATCAACTAACATCAAACAAACAGCTAAATTTACTTTGGGTAAGGAAACCGTTGTAGAGAAAGACGATGTTGCTCTAACGCCGCAAATAACAATCACCGAGCTGAAAAAATAAAAACAACTTAATAACTAAAACTAAAACTTGATAGCTCCGGAATTAATTTTTCGGGGCTATTTTTTTCCACGATGTCTGTAACGCTCGATCGTTTTTTTTATTTGGCCTTTGCCGGCTAAGATTTGACACTAAAAATAATGTCTCCAGTCAAATATAATCCTGACGCCGACCTGGTAAACATTTTTTAATTGCGGGATGGCAGCATTTACCGGCGAAATGACGGAGGCACCATGCGGGATGCTGATCCCTCCCGTAAATTGGACGATCATGCTTGAACTCTGCACCTGCGAAAAAGACCTTTGAAAAGGCATATACTCGAGTATGGGAAAGTCAAGCTGAGTAGTTTTATAGGATATCAGAACCGTATTTTTGGGATCGACAGGAATTAAAATTGATTGTACCGGCGTACCCTGTCCATATAAGGATACCCCGATTTCCCTTCCCAGCACAAACTGAAAACGGCCGATGGGTGAAGCTATTCCTGATTGCCACGGAATAAGCCCGCCGTTGCCTGCAATAACTGCCATCTTAGTTAAAGTCTGGGGCGATAAAAAATACAAAAATGGTCCCGCAATCAGCAAGTCACCGGGAATTAGCCAAAAGGGCAGGCGCAATCTGAACGAGTAAGCTGATTGCCCCGGTATGGCAGCCGTTATTGAATTGGTTTGACTTTCAACATTTGAGTTGGTAAAACGACTTGTTGATGAAGAATTCTGCTTCCAGCCAGCCTGTATAAAAACCAGTCCATCGCCCGATTCGTCTAACACACCATCAAGTCCCAAACCAAAACGGATACTCGCTTCCAGGCCCCCTATTGCGCCTGCTTCCTTTTGATTCTCTCCATAACCACCGAATACCGCGCTGCTATTTAATGATGTGGAAATACCAATAAAGGCGCCCACTTCTGAACGAAACCTCGGCAACTCGCCCAAACCGCTGGCCAGGGCCGGCACAGGCGTCTTGGTTAAAATTGCTAGCAATGTAGTTTTAATAACTGTATCGGCGTGGCGTGCGGGCAACACGTTATTTTTGCAAACATTCAAAGTATCCGGAACATTTTTGGATGAAACCAGATCGTTCTTATAATTTAATGATAATTTCCCGTTGGCAGCGTCGATCAATTGTTCCAGGCTTAACCCCACATTCGCCGCAGCAAACTCGGCATCTTCGTTGCGCATATATGCATCTCCCTTCACTATCTTCTTTTTTCCATCCCAGGTAATAACTTCAAGGCCTTTCTCATTATAATAGTCATGTGTTCCCTTACGCACCGAAGCATTGCCCCACGTACCGGCTATATGTCCTGCTGAAAAGGAGTCTTCCAAAAAGTGTAATGCAAATGCTTCATCAGCCAGGGCCGACAGCAGTAGTGCAGATTTCTCTTCGGGCGACAAATGCTCATTTGCATATCTGCTGGCTTTGAGGAGGGCGCTCATGTGAAACCATGAATAAGCGCCGAGTGCATTGAGCGGAGAGCCGGGCGAAAGACAGGCGAGCAGGTACTCGTGTAGTTTTGTGTCGACCTTTGGCCGGGCAAGAAGGAAATGGACATTGTTTGAACCGGCGCGTGTAGCATATTCCTGGTCGGCTCTTTGAAGCTTGATGTCGGAATTGCGAATGGCGTTTATCTGCTGATCCCTGGTTTTGGCCTTGGCGAGGTCTATTTTCAGCTGCTCGGCAACATCTGCTACTTTCAATATCCAATCTGCGTGCAAAACGGTATTCAACATCATTTCGGGTGAACAGCTATGATCGCCGCCTATGGCAGTCCAGGTTGCATAATCAAGTTTTTGGGGTTTAAGGCCCTGCTGCGGATCTATTACCGATGCAGTAAGCCGGTTTGTGTATCCCATGCTGGCTTCAGCCCAAAGCTTATCCAGCATAGCACGATATTCAGGGCTTAGGTTTTGAATGGCCAGCAGGGCAATTTGCCTATGTTCCGGAAAAAGCCATCCATACGTATCACCCGAGCCAAAAAGAACGGCTAAGAATACCAGGCAGCAACAAGCAGTCTTCTTCAAAAATTCAGGTGATTTATAGAACCGTGCAACAAAGAACTCCTGCTTTAGCGATTGATTTTTGATATCTAATCTTTTCATCCCCAGATGTATTGGTATTGAATCAATCAAACTTAAGAAAATTGGCAGTTCGCAGTTTCAATTAGTGGTTTCACATTCTAAAATGCATCCTGTAAAGTGATGCTTACCGGCTTCTATTTGTGGTTTTTAAGATTGAAAAAGTAACCATCATCCCCGGCGACAATAAACTATCACATAACGAACAGCAGAAGTTGAATAAGGAGCGGGAAAAGGTTGCTAAAGAGGATTAATGAATGAATTTTCAATATCTGGAACTCAGTTATTTATATTAACTATTGATTAATTGAAAATTTGCGTAATATTGTGTTACGCAATTCTTTGACACCCAATTTCCATCCGCCCTTTCATTGATTTAATATTATCAAGTAACGGCAAGAGTGACTCAATTGCAGACAATAGTACGCCGGAAAGAAATCGAAAAACAGAAGAACAATTGTAACAATAAATTAACAATTAAAGACCACTATTATGAGTATGTCTAGTATATTAATTCCTGTTTTAGTTGGACTAATCTGCGGGATTTTAGGTTATTTAATCGGAAAAATGAGTCCACGAAAAGCTGATAATTCGGCATTGCTAATTCTTGAGTCGGAGTTAAATGTTGTCAGAGCCCAGTTAAACAATTGCAAGGCTGATTTAAGAACATGTCAAATTAATTTATCAAACGCCAAAGTGGCGCCTGTGTTTAACGGAGCCTTAGCGGCCAATATTTTTGGCAAAAGAATAGTACAGGACGATTTAAAAATAGTTGAAGGGATTGGCCCAAAAATAGAAGAATTATACCATTCAGCCGGTATCAGGACATGGCTGGCATTAGCTCAAACCAGTAAGGAAACATCTCTGCAAATACTTCATGGCGGCGGAGAAAGGTACGCAATGCACGATCCTACTACATGGCCAAAACAGGCTGAATTAGCCTATAATGGCAAATGGCAAGAGCTGAAAAACTGGCAGGATGAGTTAGATGGTGGCAAAGCAGAATAACAATACCCTGCTCGCCCATCCTCTATTTCCCGTTACCGGTTAAGGTATTGCTCGATACAACACCGCCGGTACCTTTACCTGTATAAATTCCCATGTGCCCATTGTATTGGCAAATATTGCCCGTAACATCTATTTTATTAAAGCCATACATCAGCGCATCAAAACGGATACCATTTTCATCGTTTCCTTCAGCAAGGTTCTTTGTCGCTTTAATATTGCTGCTTTCGGTGCACCTGATACCCGATAGTTTGTTTCGGGCCGCTTCATTTCCTGAAATAGTAGCATCGTTGCAAAATGACAAGTCAATACCGTTTCCCCATGGCGAGGTATCAAATCTGCTGCCGCTGATATTAATATGGCTTGAATGTACGATATGCAGGTTATGCATCAGCCCCGGCCCCGGCACCACGGCCGATCCGTTATCACTGAAATTACAACTGTCAATAATAACATTTTCAGCGCCAAGGATTGAAACACCGTTTTTAGTACAATTTTGAACGGTTAAATGCTCTAGACGGATATTATGCATCTGATTGCTGCTATCTGCCGAAAAAAGTATGCCGGCACGTGCGGTTGCGTTCATGTATGATCGCACCCTGCGTGCAGCATTAGGGTCAAATTCGGGGCCGGTATTGTTTGCTCCTTCCAGTAGAAGATCCCGAATGGTAACATCATGCAGCGTATTGTCTTCATTAACGATGGTATTGCCGCCCTTGCCGGGTAAAAGCATCAGTACAGTTGAGTTACCCTCGCCGGACAGTGTTAAGCCGGATGGAATAATGAGTGGTGATTTCAATACATGTACTCCCTTTGCCAGCACCACCCAATTTCCTTTACCTTTACTTGTATTTATAGCTGCCTGTATCGAATCGCCGGGCATTACAGTTATGGCGTTTGCAGGTGGTTTTGCAGTTGCGTTAGCGAGCGCACCAGCTGTTAAAATGATATTGGATGGGGCTTTCAAAGTCGTCAACTTTTTTTCAAACGTGCTCGTTGGAACCCGAACACTGCTCAATAATGCTTCGGTTGATTTTGATCGTGTTTTTTCCAGTATAACCCGCGCAGTGTATGGCAGATTTATACCTTTTGAAATATAGTGCTGGTAAATGGATTCATAAATATCCCGGAATTTATCGCGTTCCCTTTCTGATATCAATCCGTAAACCGGCACCTGTTCGCCAAGCAGATACTTTGCAGCGTATTCATATCCAAGCGCGAGGCGGTTTCCGGCTGCTCCATAAAAATCCAAACCCTGTGTCCAGGCAACCCGTGCAGCTTTTTCAAACTCACCGATACCCAATTGCACATGTCCCCAATCACGCGTGGTTTCCTGTACCTGTCCGCTTGGGTAAATATATTTGACAATCCCTGAGTTGTTTGGCCCGTGGTAAAAACGCTCAACCGCCCGGTTAAATATTTCGTGGTTATCGGTAAACACACCAATGCAAAGCATGGCATTAATCATCGACCCATCCCAGTTGCCGTTCGCTTCTGTAAAAAAATCCTTAATGGTAGGATAATAAACGGTGAGCATCAACCTCTTAAATTGATCTATTTCGGCAGGCTTCCATCCCGAGTTACTGTATTTTAGTATTTCAGCCGCATTTAGAAAATAATAAGCGGTGAGACCAACGTTTAGCTTGGCGTTGTTATCATCAAAATCCCAAAGAACCGCCGACCAGGCATTTAATATTTCTATAGCCTTTTTAGCGTAATCCTTTTCGCCGGTGATATACCACATCAAGGCATTATCGTAAGCAGCATTGGCACTTTTGAAAAGTTCTGAACCTCCCTTGCTGTTGGCTCCGTATGGTCCAACCGAAATATGGGTAAAAGGCTCGGGTTTAAAGTCGGCAGACGTAGCAGTTTTCAATCGTTCAAAAGCATCCTTGTAAGGTTGTGTTCCGGATAGGACCATTTTTTTCATATAATCCAAGTCCTGGCGTGTTTGCGCCATACCCGGATGTATAAATGGTTTTTCGTTTTTATTATTGTTGGCCGGCTGGGCATACGATACCTTGAAACCAACAAAAATGATCAGGACAAAGGTTAAAGCTTTTCTTATCATCGATACTTGCTGATTATGGACGTGATATTTCTGATTTTCCGAAATTGACGTTTGCCTTATTGCCCATCACCAGTTTCATTGTGCCACCCTGCATCATAGTCGCATGGGTGATATAACATTTGTCATAATTTTTCCCGTTCAGGGTAATGCTCTGAATATAAATATTTTCCGGGTTGTTATTAATTGCCTCAACGGTAAACGGTTTACCCGAAGTTGTACGGAGTGTGGCCTTACTAACAACCGGGCTGCCTATTACATATACTCCCGAAGCCGGGAAAACAGGGTAAAAACCCATGGATGAAAAAACATACCATGCCGACATCTGACCGCAATCTTCGTTTCCGATAACGCCATCCGGGTTATCCGGATAGAAGTTTTTCATGATGTAGCGTACTTTTTCGGCGGTTTTCCATTGCTCACCGGTAAAAGCATACAGATACGCAATGTGGTGACTTGGTTCATTACCGTGCGCATACTGACCGATAGTACCGGTAAGGTCTGCAAGCTTTGATTTTTCGGAAGCCGGATAGTCGGTGGTAAAGAATTGATCGAGTCGATCATTAAATGTCTTTTCGCCACCCAAAAGCGAGACCAGGCCTTTCACATCCTGTGGTACCAGCCACAAATATTGCCAGGCATTCCCTTCTGCATAAGCTTTATTGGCAGGGTTTGTCGGCGAGAAATCACTAACCCAGCTACCGTCAGCATTTTTACCTTTGAAGAACTTATCAGATGGGTCAAAATATTGCTTATAGTTGTTTGACATTTTCAGGAAAGCATCATATTCAGCAGTCTTATTAAGCTGTTTTGCCATAAGCGCCACGCTGCCGTCGCCAATCGCGTACTCAAGGCCTTTTGCTACCGAACGGCTTTCTTTATCATAAGGAATAGCCTCAAAATTTCTTACATATTTAAGCCCTAAAATATCAACGTCCGAGGTGCTTTTTATCGCGTTAAACGCCCGCTCCGGGTCGAAACCTTTAACTCCTTTAAGGTAAGCTTCTGCAACTACCTGCATACTGCTTATCCCCACCATGGTTCCGGTTTCATTGCCTTCCAGGTGCCAGATAGGCAACCTTCCCTGCTGATCATTTATAGCCAGCATGGAGTTAATCATGTCTTTTACCCGTTCAGGCTGGGTAAGGATATAGAGTGGATTAGCCGCTCTGTAGGTATCCCAAAGCGAAAACACGGAATAGTTGTTAAACGGTGCGTTTTTATAAACCTTTTTATCCGTCCCCCTGTAATCACCATTATGGTCGTTAAAAAGGGCTGGATCAATCATGGTGTGAAAAAGCGAGGTATAAAAAATACGTTTATCGGATAAAGTATTGGTCTCGACTTTTATTGATGACAGTTCTTTATTCCATTTATCATCGGCTTGTTTGGCAACCTTTTCAAAGTCCCATCCCGGTATTTCAGCTTCAATATTGGCAAGCGCATTTTCCTCACTTACAGGCGAAATCCCCACCTTTAGCTTTATGGTTGACGGCGCCTTATTAAAGCTGATTAATCCTTTTATTGCCGCTCCCTGTCCGCTGTCGCCGGTAAGTAAATTGGCCTCGTCATAAACATTAAATTTATCTATAGGTTCTGATGACCGGATAGCGAAAAATATCCACTGATCCTTTGCCCAACCTTTTGATTTGCGATAGCCTTCAAGTGTGTACTGATCAACCTTTTTAATATAAGTATCGGTAGCCTTATCATTTATGCCTTCTTTCAGATCGATAATAATATGAGCTTCTTTACCCGATGGAAAATGATACCGGTGAAATCCTACCCGTTCGGTGGCGGTAAGTTCAACATCTACATCATAATCAAGAAGCTTAACTGAATAATAGCCCGGCTTTACTTTTTCTGTTTTATGCGAGTAGTGCGATGCATAACCCGTTGCTGTATTTTTTTCGATGCCCTTATCAGTTTTTACCGAACCTGTATAAGGCATTATTAAGATATCTGAAAGATCGCCTATGCCTGTACCGCTTAAATGGGTATGCGAGAAACCTATCAATACGCTATCGCCATAGTTATAGCCCGAACACCAGTCCCAACCCTTATAAAAATTTTCAGGACCTAATTGCACTGCTCCGAAGGGAACACTGGCGCCAACAAATACGTGACCATGACCACCGGCCCCAATCATCGGGTCGACAAACGACGTTAAATTTTGTGCATTTACACTGCTTACATAGCCAATGAAAAGCATTGCATAAATGCTTAAGGCAATTTTTAGTTTACGATACATTTTAAAGTTTATAATCAGATTTATGGCAATACTAGCGCAGATAATTAATTAAACTTTAATAAAACATTAACTCCAATTTGTATTTATAAAAACTCATCAATTCGTCACAAAAGATTAGTGAATCAACTACGCGAAAAATCCACGATGGTTAAATTAATGACTGGTCTTAATGAAAAATTAATCAATTATTATCGTAAGTATGTTTATTTAGATTTTTATATCTGAAGACTAATTATAAGCCACAAACTCAACGTATGAAAAGATTAAAAACCGGTTACCGGGTAGGAATCCTGTCGGTAATTTTATGCCTTAGCCTGGCGTCGTTTTCTTTCATTAAACAAAAGCAGCAGCAGGATAACGGCACTATTTACGAATTTGTTATCCCCAAAAAGGGAACAATGATTGACAATGCGACCTGCTATGCCTGGATACCGCCGGATGTTGGTACGATACGAAGCGTGATTGTACACACTTCACGGTTGCACACGGGAAGGCGATGCACGGCAAATGATGTACGACGTTCAATGGCGGGAACTGGCACGCAAATGGCATTCGGTTTTGCTGGCGCCTAAGTTTATCTCAGGTGGTAATGCAAAAGTTTGCGTTAACTGGTATAATCCGGCCAATGGCTCAGATCCTGTTTTTCTTGATATGCTCGATACTTTAGCGATAAAGGCAAATCATCCCGAAATTAAAACGATACCATGGGCTTTGTGGGGGCATTCAGGCGGATCATTGTGGGTTACCGCCATCACTGGCAAATACCCGCAAAGGGTTGCAGTAGCTGTAGCCGAAGCATGCGGATTTGATATATCAAATGTTGATGCGGCTTTAAAAGTACCGATGCTTCACCATAACGGCATCCAGGATTTGTGTTATAACAACGCAGTTATTGTTGCGAAAGGGCGCGAACGCGGCGCTCTTTGGGCGCACGCTGTAAACCCGGTAGTCAAGTCGCCGATGGACGGTCATCAGGTACACGATCTTCGTTTCCTCGCCATCCCGTGGATAGACGCCTGTTTAGGGATGCGCCTCCCGGAAAAACCAGGCGAAGCAAAGCTGCGCGACATCAACAACCAAAACACATGGCTTGCTGATACCGCAACCAAAAAAATTGCACCAGAAACATCTTTCAGTGGCAACAGGGCTGCTGCTTATTGGTTCCCTAATCAAAACATTGCTAAAAAATGGGTACAGTATATGGCTAATGGTGAAATCGTCGACAATACGCCGCCACCTATTCCTTATGACCTTTCGGCGACCTATACGGATAACAAATTAACTTTAAAGTGGAATGCTGCTTCTGATCTTGAAAGTGGCATTAAAACTTTTATTATTTACAGAAATGGCTCCGAATTACAAACGCTGCAATACAAGACCAAATCACGATTCAGTAACCAAACTGGTTATCAGCGGTGGAATGACGGTGATCAGCCCTCTCCTATTCCGGCACCTGAAATGACCTTCACCGACACTACTGCAAATAATAAAGACACATACACTTACCAGGTCAGTAACGTAAATTGGTCGGACAAAACAAGTAAAAAAAGTGCTAAGATCACGCTGAAAAATGGGGTGATTAAATGACCCACTAACAGAATTTATTTTATAAAAAATCAAGATAACAACCTATACAATGAAAAACTATACCAACATTAAATTCAGCAGTGTTGCCTGGCTGATAGCTTGTTTTATTTCATTCAGCATATTGATACCACAAACAGCAAAATCCCAACAAGCCGTATTCAATGGAGAAAAAAGTACCTGGCACGAGGGGTTTGACCGTTATGATTTTATTATGGATGAAACGACGCTTGCCATAACACCATTCAAAGCGCCTGACGGTGAAAAGTTCGGTATCAAGGAGCCACCAGCTGGCAAAAGAAGATGTGTTGTAGTGGCGCCAAAAACTCCAGCGGCGGGAAATCCATGGTCGTGGAGGGGTTGTTATTGGGATCATCAGCCGCAAACAGAAGTTGAACTGCTTAGGCGTGGGTTTTATATCGCTTATGTTTCTGCAAGCGCAACACTTCGGCCCGGAAAGGAATGGGATGCCTGGTATAAGTTTTTAACCGAACACGGTCTATCCACCAAACCGGCATTTATAGGCATGAGTCGCGGCGGTGAGTTCGAGTACACATGGGCAACCAGTCACCCCGATGAGGTTTCTTGCATTTATGCCGATAATCCTGCAATTCCAACCGATATCCTGATGAAGCTTGGGAGCCTCGCCAAAAATAATGTGCCGCTCCTTCATGTTTGCGGTAGCTTCGATCCATTATTTCAAATAGCCACGTTACCCGCTGAAAATATTTATCCGCAGTTTGGCGGCAGGATATCGGTAATGATCAAAGAGGGGTTCGGGCACCATCCGCATAGTCTTCATAATCCAAAACCAATAGCAGATTTTATTGAACAAAGTGTTAACGAAGTAAAAAGGAGTCCACCGGATTTTGCAGGTGCTTCGCCTTCCAAATTATATTACTATAGCACTGCATCAACTTATCAAAACTATCCAGAAGAGGGAGCCTTTATCACCACACGAGGCCCTCTTTTTAGCGGCTGTTATAACAAGTATATCTTTCAGTTACCTGGAGTAGAATCATTTGTGACCGTTATCGCACCTCAAAAGCCGGCTCAGGGAAATCCATGGGTTTTTCGTGGTGATTATTTAAAGCGTGACGCGGCAGTCGATCAGGCCCTTCTGGCTAAAGGATTTTACATAGTTACCGGTGCAGTACCTTATAATTATGATGGTCCTGTTTTGGCCCAATGGAATACAATATATAAACATTTTGTAGATCACGGTTTCTCGGCCAAGCCAGTTATTGAAGGTGACGGAGGTGTGGCTGGTGAATCAATTGCCTGGGCGATAGAAAATCCCGATAAGGTATCCTGCATTTACGCGGAAAACCCGATATTGAAAAGCAAAGTAATGGCTAAAATTGCGCCAATCGATAACCTTGCGCCGCTGGCTAAAGCAAGCATACCCATTATGTTTATTTCTGGCAGTGTTGATCCGTCTATCAACGATCAGTCGTTGGCGGCCGCCAAACGTTATAAGAAGCTCAATGGGAAAATAACCATGATTGTAAAAAAGGGTGAAGGTCACTATCTTTTGCAAAACGACCCTGCACCCGCCGTGGATTTTATCATGGCAAATATTAAATAAGTTATATGGCCAAAACGGCAATAGTGAAAGAAACCTCGGCAAGCAAGACGGCGAAACGATTAATTTTTGATATTTACACCTTATGAAACTAAGACTATTATTACTCTGTTTGCTGATCTGTCCCTTGGCAGTATTCTCTCAATCAACCATAATTAAGTATCTGTCCGGTACTGATAAGGATCATACCAAACTATGGGATTTTTATTGTACAGGCGGCAGGAACAGCGGTAAATGGACAAAGATAGCGGTACCTTCTAATTGGGAGCTACAGGGTTTTGGCGAATATAATTACGGACACGACAAGGTAAAATCAAACGAACAGGGATTGTATAAATATCAATTCGCTGCGCAAAACTGGCTGAACAAAAGAGTCTTCATCGTTTTCGAAGGCTCCATGACTGATACTAAAGTAATGATCAATGGCAAACAGCCCGGCGCAGTGCACCAGGGGAGCTTTTACAGATTTAAATATGATATAACTGATTTGATCAAACAAAACGCTCAAAATCTCCTGGAAGTCACCGTATCAAAAACATCCGAAAATTCCTCGGTAAATGATGCCGAACGGAGAAACAGCGACTTTTGGGTATTTGGCGGTATTTACAGGCCCGTTTATTTGGAAATAGTTCCCAATACCTTTATCGACCGCATTGCTATTGATGCCAAAGCTGATGGTTCATTTAAAATGGATGTTTACCCGGCTAACACCAGTAATGGTGAAACCATTGAGGCGCAGGTTCAAAAACTAAATGGCGAAAATGTGGGCAAATCTTTTTCCTTAGTTACAAACGCTTCCGCGGATCATTTGGAATTGAAAAGCAATTACAATAAACCTATGTTATGGAGTAGTGAGTTTCCAAATCTTTACCAGGTAGTTGTTTCAATAAAAAACAAAAACGGAGTTATCCACCAGGTAAAACAAAAATTTGGCTTCCGCACGGTGGAATTGCGTAAGAATGATGGCTTGTATGTAAACGGTGCTAAGATTATGCTTAAAGGCAGCGACCGCCACAGCTTCTGGCCCGAAACCGGGCGTACGCTGAGCCATCCCATTCAGTTGATGGACGTAGGGCTGATGAAGCAAATGAACATGAACGCTGTGCGGATGTCACATTATCCACCTGATCAGGATTTCCTTGATGTTTGCGATTCACTTGGTTTATACGTTTTAGATGAGCTCACCGGGTGGCAGGCCAAATATGATACCGTTGTCGGGCACAAATTGGTTAAGGAACTGGTGGTACGCGATGTAAACCATCCGTCCATTATTATTTGGGATAATGGTAACGAAGGCGGCTGGAACACCGGTCTGGACAATGACTATGGTTTATATGATCCGCAGAATCGCACAGTGATCCATCCGTTTGAAAGAATTAACGGCACCAACACCAAACATTACCCCGATTATAACTATATGTTAAAATCAGTGGCCAACGAAAAGGATGTCTTCTTCCCTACCGAGTTTATGCATGGTTTGTACGATGGAGGCGCAGGTGCAGCGCTGGACGATTTCTGGGCCATTATGATGCAGCATCCGCATGGTGCCGGCGGATTTATATGGGCCTTTCTGGACGAGTCTGTTTTGCGGACGGATAAAAACAATATCTACGATGGCGACGGTAACCATGCGCCCGATGGTATTGTTGGCCCTCACCGTGAAAAGGAGGCGAGTTTCTTTACCATTAAGGAGATCTGGTCGCCTGTTTATATAAATCCTCAGCCTATCGACAAAACATTCACCGGTGTTATCCCGGTTGAAAACCGGTATTTTTTTACAAATCTTAGTCAATGTAAATTTACCTGGAAACTGGTTAAATTCCCGTCAGCTAAGGACAAAAGTACTTCGTCGCTTATATCTGCAAGCGGCAATATTCCACCACCTGATATTGCGCCCGGAAAAAATGGATCGCTCAATTTGCATTTGCCTTCGTCATGGACAAACGATGATGCTCTTTATTTAACCGCTTATGGACCAGATCAAAAAGAGCTTTTTACCTGGAGTTGGGCCATCAAAGCGCCTTCAAGTTTTATTCCTCAAAAAAGCACAGTGCAGATTAAGACACCGGTAAAAAATGGCCTTGAGGAAAATCATCTCATCGTAACTTGTGATGGGATCCAATATTATTTTGATAAAACTACCGGATTTATTGAAAAAGTGATCAGCCATGGTAAAACGATTTCCCTTTCCGGCGGACCAGTTTTGGCAGGGGTAAATACTAAACTGGATACGTTCAGCTATAAAGCCGAAAATGGAAATTATATGGTTGAAGCCGGTTACAAAGGAGATGCCCCATTACACATAAAATGGACGTTTACTACTGGTAAGCCAGCTAAACTGGAATATCAATATTCGTTGCAAGGCGATTTCGATTTTGCGGGCATTTCCTTTAACTACCCGGAACAAAAAATAACGGGTATGAAATGGCTTGGCAGAGGCCCTTACCGGGTGTGGAAAAACAGGCTTAAAGGACAGCAAATCGGTGTTTGGCAAAAGGCTTATAACAATGCCGTTACAGGAGAAGACTGGCAATACCCAGAATTTAAGGGTTATCACGCCGAGGTAAATTGGGTAGTTGTTGAAAATAAGGAATCACCATTCAGGGTCTACACAAGCGATAAAAATATGTATTTTCAGATGCTTCACCCGCAACGGGAAAAGGATGCATTAAAGAACAAAAACGTTGAACCGGCTTTTCCTTCCGGAGATATCGGGTTTTTAAATGCTATACCACCTATAGGAACAAAATTCCAGGGAGCAAACGTAATGGGGCCGCAGAGTCAAAAAAATCATTTTGACGGAACAGCAATAAACGGAACGCTTTGGTTTGATTTTAATTGAAAGAGAAGCGCTAAGGACATCACGCCGATTACTTGTTTCGGTACCCCATATGCAAGGTATACATCATACAACCGAAGATGGAAAATGTACACCAAGCAGGTCGCTTGTCCTGTGGGGTCCCGAAACAAATTCGGGATGACTTGATGGTTTTAAATAAAAGATAAAAAAGATTGTCATGCCGATTTATTTCGGCACCCCATATGCTGGTCTGCGCCATGCAAGCGAATATGCAAAATGTACGCCAAGCAAGCCGTTTGTCCTGTGGAGTCCCGAAACAAGTTCGGGATGACATCCTGTTTTAAAAGCAGTTACTTTGCATGATATCGATCTTATTTTGTTTAATTGAGATCAATTACAAAGATCATTCAAATAATTAACCAGCAATCTTCCTGCAATGGGATCAGTTTTAGCCTTATCCAATAACATTTCAGACAGGATTAAGCTACCCTTATCTTTTATTTTTACGATTGGAAAACCTTTGATTTTATCTAATCGACCAGTACGTTCCTCTATTCTTCCTGACAAATACCCATGTATTTTAGTAAAAGACGCAAGGGCTTCAACATTCGGCGATCGATTAATACGATAAGCGCCCGAAGTTACAGCCGGCAACTCACGCTCGTTGTTGTTAAAGTTTCGGGTATCAAGCGGTTCGAGACCGTCAAAAATGTCCGATTCTGATATATCCATCGTCACTACCTCGCCGTTACTTTTTATTATACCTTTCACATACTCTGGATATAACAAGTGTCCAAAATTACCAGAATTGGTAAGCAATACTTTTCCTCCATTTATTATTAAAGTCCGCAGCGCTGCAATTTCGTTAGTTGGTGTGTTTACCGAATCAAGGCCCGATAAAACATAAACGTCGGCCTTTTGCTTTATAGCGGCAGAAATTGAAGCTGCAGGGGTATAGCCGATTTTTAAGTTATCCAGTGCAGGTGAAATACTCTTATTCAAGTCCACAACAATTATCTTTTTCTCTGCTATCCTGTTAATTCCAAGGCTGTTATTGTCGGCAAATATTAAGTCATAATCATTTGCAGAAACCACTTTTCCATTTTCTGTCAGTTTCAAAACAAGTTTGCCATTAACTTTTGATTTCGGCAAAGTCTGAGGCACCATTATTTTCGGGTCCACCCAATAACGCGTATAGTGTTCAACCGCCGGGATGTCGAGTTTTCCTTTCGATATAACGTTTCCATCGTCGGCTATAATTTGCCAATCAAGTTGTGATGACGCTAATATGTTGCCATCCTCCTTATCGTTGATTATGCAAATCCTGGTTGATAAAGGCTGACCTGCATAAAAGTGCCTTCCCCACAATTCAGCCGAAACCAATACCGGCTGCAATGCTTTTTTCATGTCATAATAAACCGGGAAAGGTTGAATACTTTTTGCCAGGTAAGCATTTTTAAACCACGTAACAGCAGAGAAATGAAGAACGCCGGCCGCCTTATCATCACTCCTTCTTAAAGCCTCGGCCAGTTCTTTGGTTATAAACGATTGGGCCGTTAAAAAATAATAAGGGTTATTGTACTCATATGCATATTTACCAATCAACGATTCAGGGTTTTGATGTACATAATCATAAAAACGAGCAGGATGTCCGGTTTCATCGGTGTATCCTGTCGACATCTCCTGGCTGATCAGCGGCCTGCCCGGGTTCTTATTTTTCTGCTGCCACTCGCCTTTAAAAAACTGGAACATCGAATAATCGTACCAGTTATAGTAGGCGTGCACGTCATCAATATCGCCATCGTCAATGTCCTTAAAATAATCGACTCCAAATTTTTTGGTGTTGCGTTTATAGTTAGAGTCGAACACCACAGGGCGGGTAGGATCGACATTGCGCATGGCTTTAACCACATCCGAAATGATCTTCATTTTCACTTTAGCCCTTTCAAAGTCCGGGTCATTGTCATAAAACTTCATCTCGTTATTTACCGTCCAGAATAAAATCGAGGGGTGGTTCCGGTACTTTTTGAGCAGGTCCAAAAATTCGACCCTCCATAATCCAATCAATTTTTCATCGGGCATACTGCTTTGCAGGAAAAGCCAGGGCCAGGTACCCTCGTAACTTACGCCTATGCCATTTGCATCCGATGCATCCATCCAGATTTCGGTATAAGGCACAGTATGGGTACGGGTTACCATTATGTTACCTTCTTTCATTATTTTGCAAAACTTATCGGCAAGAGCGGTATCATTTGGGGCCAATGGCATAGCAGTTTGATTACCACCGCGAAGCCAGTAACGTTTGCCGTTCAAATAAAGGTAATCGCCAACCGACTTAAAAGTCTTAAAACCAGATCGGATCGTCTTTTCGTCAATTTCCTTTTTCCCATTATTCGAAAGCAACGCGAAACTGAAGTTGTAAAGATTTGGATGCTCCGGCGACCATAGCCGGGGTTTTAGGTCACTTACTTTCCATGAAAACGTTTTACCCTCTCCAGCCTTTAATACCAGGTTTGCAAGTGAGGTATTGTGGTATAGCTTGTCATTAACCTCATATCCGTTTATTGCTGTTGAAACTGAAAATTTTTGATCGCGGGCACTATTATTTTTTATAGTTATTTCAAATGCAGCGCCCGTAAGATCAGGCTTAATAAAAACATCTTCTATTTTTAAAGGATTGGTAACGATTAATTTAACAGGCTGCCATATACCAGCCGGGTCGCCGCCAAAAAATCCATGGGCAAGATCTTTTACCATTTTCTCGGTCACTTCTACCGTTACTGCAACACCAGCTATCTTATCGGCATTCTTAATATCTTTTACGTAATCCCTCATCACCTTTACGGCGATCAAATTTTTCCCGGGTTTCAAAAATGGCGTGGCGTCAATACTAAAATCACCAAACATACCGATATGACTTCCCGCCTTCCGCCCATTAATCCATACTTCTCCTACTTTCGAAACGGCATCAAAAGCCAACTCAAGATTTTTACCTTTTATATTATCTGGCAGGGTAATCCATTGCCGATACCAGCCCACACTTGTTTTTTTATAGTCGAAAGTATACGCTTCGCAACGATCGGTCTCCTTCTGATAATAATTATCTGACTCCCCTTTGCTGGCGGTATTGTACCGTTCGCCATGAAGCCACACCCTGCTCGGGTTCCAGAAATCGGGCACATGCATTACATGCCAGTTTTGATCATTTGCCGAGATACCTGTTGCGTTATCTTCATCATTAACCTCGTAACCTGGTGCAAAAAGCCAGTTGCCATTTAATGATATTTCGGTTCGGGTTGCTGAAACCGGGCTGATGGTTATAGGTTTGTAAGCCGCTCTTTGCTGTTCCCGGAGTTTTTCTTTGTCTACCGTGGGCATTGCAAATTCCTTAACGGGAACATTTTTTAATGAGGTGCTGTCGAGTGGTTGGACCGAAAAATTGATGAAATCATTTTCTGTCCAGCTACCTCCCAACGTAATTTTACCCGTGGGCGCATATTTCGAATACCTGTCGGTCACATCAATGCGGGGTAAGTCTTCATTGTTTAAGAATACCCTTATCCTGTTACCAACAACCTGGATCTTAAAATTGTACCATTTACCCGTTACCGGTTGGAAATCTAATTCCCGCAAGGCTAAAAAATCATCGGTACCCATATAGCCCAACCTTGCAAGATAAAGGTTCTTTTGTACGCCGCCTCTCAGCATCAGGATATACCTATCATCCCGGTTTGCCGCCCTAAAACCAACACATATCTGCGCTTCGGATTCTGATTGTGGAACGGATACACTGAACCTCACCTCATAATTAGTCCATGAATTGTCGCCAAATGCTGCGTAGGCATCTTTTGTTTTTAGAGTAGTATCCTGTATGCTGCATTCGCCCCTGCCTATTTTTTCGTATTTCGAAACTTTTGAATCGAAATGACCGCTTATTTTAAATTCAGTTTGAGCATAGGCGTTTGATTGTAATAAAACGCCAAACAACAGACTTTTTAGCAAACAGGAAAAATTCTTCATTTTATAATGGAATATATTAAGCACAGGGGATTCGGACTGGGGTTGGAGGAAAAGAAAAACATATTTTGGTTTATATCTGCAGGGATTTCCAATTAACTGTAAGAAAAAAATGCGCCCCGTCTCTCACCCCGGGACGCAATACTTATCATCAAATAAGAAATCAACTTACTGGCTCAACCTCATGGATACCAGAATTGACTACAAAACTACTGCGACGGCTTAATTAAGTATTAATAAGCTATTAATTAACCTGTGTTTATGTAACATATATAATATACTTGATTTATTATCGGCTTTTTGTATATAAATCTGTTTATGGTGTGACCCATAGGTTTGTTTTCTGCCTGATGTCAGCTGAAGAACTGCCTGCCATTACGCTGAATTCGCCGGGTTCAACTACCCTTTTCATCTGCCTGTTCCAAAGTGAAAGTTGTTCAGGCCCTAACTTAAAGGTTGCTGTACCGCTTTCGCCGGGTTTTAGTGTTATTCTGTTGAAACCTTTTAGTGCCAAAACCGGCGTAGTAACGCTGCTCACCAAATCCCTCACATATAATTGCACCACTTCGGAACCGGCTGTTTGCCCGGTATTGGTAATTCTTACAGTTACCGTTGCTGTACCGTTAACCGGAATTTTAGCCGGAGTAACTTTTAAATCGGCGTAACCAAAGGTTGTGTAACTTAAACCGACGCCGAACGGAAATAGCGGCGTATCTTTTTCATCAACATAACGGTGGTATGATGTAGGTTTATGATTGTAGTATAAGGGTATCTGCCCAACTGAACGCGGGAAGGTAATCGGCAATTTGCCCGATGGATTAACATTGCCCAATAGTACATCAGCAATGGCTAAACCGCCTTTCTCACCTGCAAACCACGACTCAACGATAGCCGGAATATTTTCGGCCACCCAATTAATGCTCAACGGCCTGCCGTTAAAAAGCACTGCTGTAATCGGTTTGCCGGTAGCTTTGAGTGCTTTTGCGAGATTTACCTGGCGTTCGTCCAAATCAAGATTTGCACGGTCCTTGCCCTCGCCGACAATGTTAAGGTCTTCTCCTAAAACTACAATTACCGCATCCGAGTTTTTGGCGGCCTCTATTGCTCTTTGCTGCAGGTCCGTTTGATCTGCGCCTGTTGAATACCCTTCCTCATAGGTAATTTTCAAATTATCGCCAGCACGCTGCTTTAAGCCATCAAGAATAGAAATGCCTTTATCTTCCGTATTTGAATAACCGCCCAGGTAATTGCTTGCTGCAAGGGGGCCAATAACAGCAACCGATTTTATGCTTGATTTTAACGGCAGAACCGATTGTTCATTTTTTAGCAGACAAATACCTTCCTGTGCAGCTTTCAAAGCAAGGTCCTGGCTTTGTTGGGTATGAAAAACCTTGTTTACTAAAGCATTATCTGTATAGGGATGATCAAACAAACCTAATAAAAATTTGACTCTCAATACATCAGCAACGGTTTTATTTAATTGCGCTTCGGTAAGTGTTTTAGCTATAAGGGCTTTTTGGATGGCGTCTATAAAGCCTTGATGGCTAAAGTCATAAAACTGCATATTCAGCCCGGCATTAAACGTTTGTGCCAGTGCATCGCTGGTGTCTGCCGCAACGTGATGGTTAACAAGCGACATTTTGATAGCGCCCAAATCGGATAATACGAAACCTTTAAAGCCCCATTCTTTTCGCAAAACATCCGTTAAAAGCCACTTGTTGTCAACGCACGGTATTCCGTCAATCTCGCTGTAAGCTGCCATCATACCCATAGCTCCGCCTTCGCGTACAGCCTTTTCAAAAACGTATAAGAATGTTGAACGGGCTTCCCGTTCACCTATGTTCACGGGTGCCGTATTGCTTCCCGCTTCGGGAATGCCATGCACGGCAAAATGCTTGGGCTCTGCAATTACTGAGTTATTGCTGTTTAAACCGTTGCCTTGCAGTCCTTTTATCATTGCCACGCCATTTGCCGCGTCCAGGTATGGGTCTTCGCCATAGGTTTCTTCCGTCCTTCCCCAGCGCGGATCGTGCGGCAGGCATAGCACCGGGCCAAGTATCATATCAATACCGTGAGCACGTGATTCTGTTGCGATCACTCTTCCAACCTGGCGTACCAGCGAAGTATCCCAGGCACTTGACAATTGTAAAGGTATCGGGAAGGACGTGCTCCCTTTTCCTGAGTAACCATGCAGACCCTCTTCAATAAACATAACCGGTATGCCTAACCGGGTTTTTTCAATCGCATATTTTTGAATGCTGTTGGCAATATCAACAGTCAACGGATAAAGATCATGTACTGAACCCGCGCCTATTGTACCCAACATTTTTGCAGTTTTTTCGGCGGAAAATGAAGTAGCTTCATGGCCATGCATATCGGTAACTTCTTTGCCCCAAAACATATCCAGCTGCCTTATTTTTTCTTCAACGGTCATCCTGGCCAAAAGGTCGGCTACCCGTTTTTCTACAGGTAACGCAGCATTTTTATAGGGAGGTATTACTGTCTTCGCATCTTTTCGAAAGGCAAGCAATCCCATCATCAAAAAGCTAAAAACAACTATACCCGTTTTGTTTAATAGGTTCATATTCAGCAATATTTTTTTTAAAATTAGTGGTATTTTATTCTTGTTAAAGATTATTTTAATTCACCGGGCCATCCATTAGTAGATCGTGTTTCTTATTGCCATCCTTTTTACCGCCTTCTGATTTGTCTTGTTTTATGGCCATTGCCTTAAACAATTTTTGCCAGAATATATTTGCTTCAGGGGTGTTAATGGTATAGTCCAAAGCACTAACGGCCATTGTACCGTGTCCGAAGTTTGTGGTTAATACAGCAGCGGCTTGCGGCTTTTCCAGATGCTCGTACAAGAGCTCCTGTGCACACTTGCGGTTTTCGGGAGCACCGCTGAATAAATACCAGTCTGTCTTAGCCGGGCTAATCACTACTGATCCCTGTTTTAAAATATCACCGCCAATTGCCTGTTTGAGCATAAATTTATCGCCGTTCATTTCTGAAAAATATCCATCTCGTAAGTTGAATAATTTACCCACGGCGTTTTGGATATTTCCCTGCAACGCAGTAGTTTGATAAGGAATAAATTTCAGATCAGACGGTAGCAACTGGGTCGCGGCCGTAGAAGGTTGTCCTTTTGAAACAAAAACCAGTACAAGTCCACCCGAACTATGCACCTCGTCAATAATCTTTTTATTTATACCGAGTTCTTCCGCGGAAGCGTTATCACCATCAATAATAATTAGTGAAGCTTTTTCTTTTCCAGCAGCGATATCAATTCCCATGCGGTTTAATAAACCGGCGAGTTTGCTATCGGGACTGGCAATTAGTACAGCTTTGTTATATGCAGGTTCAGGATAAACAGGCTTTTGCCAGCTGGTATCCTGAAAATGATCCCAGGGACTGGCTACAGGTCCGCCCTTGGCCAACGCAGCTTTTAATGCCTCAAACATCGCCAGGGGTTTATAAACAGGAAGCTCGGGGTCAAGGCCGGGGTTAAATGTCGTTACATAAGGGGGTATGCGTTCATATTGGTAACCCGGTTTTCCTTCTTCATAAGGTTTAGCCGGAAAGATTCCATCGCGCTCATCGGGGAGTCGCGAATAATCGTGATAGCCCAAATTCATATGCTCTATACCAAACCAGCAAACTTCAGAGGGCGAAAAATAAGCAAGCATCGGTTTTGCCATTTTTACAACGTTTTGGTAAACATCTATCGCCAATGCTTCGTTACGCTGCTCATAAGTACCATACGATTTAAGGCCAATAAACTGGAATAACTCGCGTGGTTTACCATAATAGGTAGCCCCTGATTCACCTATAATTATCGGCTTGTTTATATCCGGAACCTGATCGAGTTTAAGCCCGTGTCCAAAATGTTTGCTCCAAACGGGCATATTTCCGTCCATATCTTTATCCCCGTCCGAAGTTACAACCGGCCTCGTGTTATCCAACGATGCTGCATATTGTGCCAGCTTGACGAGTTTGTTATCCCAAACCTTTGCAACTTCGGGGGCTGGCTTGTTCAAAAGCGCTATGGCAAATATCTCATTACCAACGCTCCACCCAAAAACTGACGGATGATTACGGTCACGCAATATCAATCGGTTTATTTCTTGTTCTGTACGCTGCCAGGTAATATCTTCTTCCAGATTGAGTGCTATTGAGCTGCCAAATAATGCGTCCTCGTCCAAAACTACCAATCCCATTTCATCGGCAAGGTCATAATAAACACGGGGCCAGGGTTGTGCGTGGGGTCTTACTGCATTGCCGCCAAAATCCTTGATCATTTTATACCAGGCCCAGGCAAACCTGCGAGAGGTGATATAGGGCCCGAATGGATGTTGGAGATCGCCAAAGCATTGTATCTTCTCGCCGTTAAGATAAAAGAACTTTCCATTGATAGAAAAAGTACGCCAGCCAAACCGCTCAGTTTTAACATCCACTGTTTTACCGTTCTGAACTATATTAAAAACCGCAGTGTAAAGGTTTGGATGTTCAGGACTCCATAATTTCAAAGCATTGTTTACTTTGCTTTTGATTATAATCGTTTTAGTTTCACCCGCGGCTAATGTCAGTTTATTACTGGTGAGTTGCATTGCTGTTTCGCCCAGGTGCCAATTGATTTCGGCGGCAGTTAAAGCATCCTCGGTTTTGTCATTCACCCATTCTTTAATCAAGCAGTTGAGCGAAATTTGCGCCGACTTGCTTGATTCGTTAATAAGCTTTACTTCAAATTCAAGTTCATTTTTATCAACCGCCGGTTTGGCAAAAACACTATCTACACGTACTGCGGGTAAGGCCTGTAAAAATACATCCTGCCAAATACCTATCAAATCGTGTGTATTTGACCCTGGTGGATATGTAGCGCTCATTTTGGTGTAGAGGTCATTCTTTTTATCAAATAACCTCCTGCTTCTTATACCCACCAATAATTCGTTGTCGGCGTCTGGTTTTATATCATTTGTAATATCGACATCAAATGGAAGATAAGCGTCCATATTTCGCGCCTTCTCCTTTCCGTTAACCAGTACTACGCATTCACCTGCTACAGCTTCAAAATGGATAATCAGTCTTTTATTTTTCCAGGTAGCCGGGACGCTAAATTTACGACGCAGCCATCCAATTTTAACTTGTGCCCAGTTTTGAGGGTAAGATGGATAATAAACCGAACTTGGGGCATAAGGCAAGTTGGTACCAGGACCTACTTTGCTGCCGCCACCCCATTCATTTACATTCCAGGGCGACGGTATTTTTATTTTAGTACTCTCCCATTTGGCGGCATCGGGGTCAACTAGAGTGGGTGGGATGCCTTTACCACTCACCCAATCAGTTGGAACGGGAACCGGTTGAAAATCCCAGCTCCCGTTTAAACAAATTTCATCCCGGCAGGGTTTCTCCTGTGGTTTGATTAAACCTTCGGCAGGCGACAGGTCGCGATTAAACTTTACACCCTGCGCTGCCGAAGCTGTTGCAAACAGCATAGAAGCTATAATTAATATATGCCGGTTTATGCTGAACATATTTTTTATTGAACACCCCAGCTCTTATTAGGTTTAGACCCCATCTCCAGTTCAAGCACACCGCCCGATACCAATTGCTGATGTGTAAACCATGGCGTATTTAAAGCCTCACCGTTAAGCTTTGCGCTTTGTATATATTTATTTACAACGGAACAGTTGTTTGCTATCAGTTTAAATTGTTTCCCGCCGGGCAGGTCAATAGTAACTTTGCTGAATACAGGGCTTCCGATTGTGTACAGCGGTAACCCCGGTGTAACAGGGTAAAAACCCATTGAAGAAAAAACCACAAATGCCGACATCCCACCACCATCTTCATCACCCGGAATGCCAAACACATTGTCCTTAAACCATAAATCTAACAAAAGGCGTACGTGCTCCTGTGTTTTCCACGGAGAGTTGGTAAAATTATATAAGTAAGGGATATGAAAGCTTGGTTCGTTGCCCATCGAATACTGGCCAACGAGGCCGGTAGCGTCGGGAAATTTATTCCAGAACTCATATTTGCTTCGGCCCAAAGGCTCACGGAATAGTTGATCGAGTTTGGCTTCAAACGGCTTTTTGCCACCCATTAAACCTATAAGGCCTGTTACATCATGTTGCACCTGCCATAAATACGTCCATCCGTTATTCTCATCGTAATATTCCCTGCCGCCTATGCCACCGTCAAATTTCGGGTCTATCATAATCCATTCACCCTTGCTGTCTTTCGGTAAAAACATTTTAGTGTTTTCGTTCCAAAGGTTTTTATAGTTTTTTGAGCGCGCTTCAAATTTTTTCCAGTCATCGGTCTTTCCTAATTCCTTAGCAAACTGACCCAATGCCCAGTCATCATAACTGGCCCCAAGAGTTACAGCCACCGCTTGTCTTTTTTCGAAAGAATGTACTTCCGGTACCGTTTCGGGTTCTCCCGGCCTTAACGCAGGAAAATAACCTTTCTCATAAAAAAAGTCTTCGAGGGATGTTTTAGGTCCGTTTTTCCATGGAAGCATAGTTGCCTGCGTTGCATTTTTTAACATGCCACTATATGCTGTTGCTGCATCAAAATCTTTAATACCCTTGCGGTAATCATCCAAAAACATTACTGTTGAGTGAAAGCCGTTCATGCAGGGATTGTCGCCAAAAAGCACCGGGAAGGTTGGCATCCAGCCGCTTTGCTCATACATTTTAGTATATGAGTTCAACATATCCGCCTCTTGGGAAGGATTAAGGATGGCTCTTAACGGGTGCAGCGCCAGGTAAGTATCCCAGGTCCAATCGTCAACATAAAAAGGCCTTTGCGTTTGATGTATTTTGTTATCGTAACCGCTGAAATATTGGCCGTTTTCCGTGATATCAACCATCCGCTCGTTACACCGGTAATAAGCTGTATAAAAAGACCGGCGTTGAGCCTCAGTACCACCTTCAACATTTATCTTGTTTATCACTTTGCTCCAAGCCTGTTCGCCCGAGCTTTTGATTTCGTCGAACGATTTGCCTTTAATTTCCTCGTTAAAGTTGGCAACAGCCTGTTCGGGACTGATATAGGAGATTGCGTACCTGAATTCAACAACATTTGAAGACTGGTTAACAAAGGTGATCCATGCTCCAATATTCTTTCCTTTTACACTACCTGAATCAATCAATTGATGGTTTCTGACAATACCCGGTTTACCCTGAATACTGAACTCGCCATATAGGTAAACTTTTATATTATCATGATAAGTTTCTACACCGGCAACTGAATTTCCCGATTTAAAGCTGAACGAGCCTGCGCCGTTATTATATAAGCCAAACAAAAGGCTTTTAGCAGATGCCGAAGGGAAAGTAAACCGAAAGATTGCCGCCTTTTTGGCTGGAGTAAATTCTGTGGTTATTTCATCATCAAGAAAATAGGTTGAATAGTACCATGGTCTTGTTACTTCAAGGTCGTGATCATAAGCTTGTTTTTGCCTCCACGAACCAGAAACAGGCGTGCCAATTACAGGCTTCATTGAAAATACTTCACCTAATCTGTGCGAAACAATAGTTAACGGGAAACTTGATATCTGATCATCTATAAAGTCAGCTCTTTGAGGATGCATCCTGATGAGTTGATTGGGTAATTGCGCCGTTGGCCTGGTTGGTTGCAGCAGCTGCGCAACGTTGCCGATCTTTGGGTCGATATATTTAAGATTACCGCTGCCTGCATTTGGATCGTTACCCGTTTGAGCGTTCACCGACAGTAAGCAAGACCCAGAAAGTAGGATAAGGAGGGTTAAAGTTTTCCTCATGTGTCAATTATTGTTTTAGTATGTTTTGGCTTATAAAAGATTAATTCTGGGGTAAATAAAGCGCCCGTTAATTAATAATTGTATAATAAATGATTAATTGACATGTATAAAAGATTTATTTCGCGCCAACAGAAAACCAGCAGTTCGAGATGGCAAAAAACCTTAAAAAAACAGCCAGATTTAGGCTGGAAAATAGGTAAATAACACTGCGAAAACCTGCAATATTATCTGATAATTAATTATGAAGGTTAATTTACCTGTGCTTTGGGGTGAATTTGGCGCAGAAAATGTTTTGTAGTTTCTATTTTGGTGAATACGAGGCATCTATAGCCTATACCGGAAAAGTATTTTGAGAATATTGGGTATATTATACGTTTCCACAACATTTTAAATGTAGGGACGCCACGAAGGTTCGCGGAGTCCCTACAAAAGAATTACTATTCACTTATTGCATGAAAATCTTTTTTGAATTCCTCGCCGTAAATACCCCTGTATTCCTTACTGAAGTTTTCGAAGGTTTGCCTGGCCAGCGAATGCTTGCCCAATGTTGACAACGCCCTGCATTTAATGGTCATTGCTTCCTCGTTGACCGGATCGAAATAAAATATAAAATTTGCTATTTCTATAAGAAGCTCTGGATCCTGTGAATAATTACCCGAGTGCACAAAATGTAAAAAATTATCAATTACATCGTTTGATATTTGCGACTTAAAGGGATCCAGCCATTCATATTCGATGTTGGATAAAAAATTCCCCCGGTTAACAATATCCGTTAACGCCTTCACCGCTTGAATACTTGGTTGCTTTTTATCTTTAATAATTTCCAGGTACGAATGGTAATCTACGTATATAGATTGGTAATCAATATCAATTTTCCAATAGCCGGTATCTTTGGACAGGTGACAATTATTCAATTTATCAAGCAGCGTCTTTAATTTTGTGATATTAACCGAGCGGTTATTACGGGCGCTTTTTGCTGATTTATCATACCATAAAATTTCGTTGAGCTTTTCCGAGCTTAATCCCCTGCCCCATCTTATCGAATACAATAATATCACCAAAAACAGTTCCTTTATCAGCGGCGTAAAAAATTTGGTTATGTCAGATCCTTCAGCATCAAATATTTGCAAATCGCCAAACAGGAAGACGGAGTTTTTAATTACGACCGGCTTTTCAGGCACCTTATTTTCTGCAATATGATATTCTATAAAATGAGGAGGTATCTGCTCAGTAGCCGGCAATTCCGGGTGCGTTGCTAAAGCTTCGGCTGCCCGGGCTATTTGTTCTTTTTTTCTTCTTCTGTAAAAATATAAAACAACTCCTCCCACAATAACTACAAAACCTATTATCCACAAATACAACCTGCTAACCTGTTTTGCTAAAATTCCCGAATCGGAGTAACCCAAAGGCGGACATAATAAACTGTAAATATTAACGGTAGTTGTCTTGCTATCCTGAGAACGCAACAGGGTTACTGCGATAAATTTCTTACTTACCGGACAATAATATAAATCAGCAAATGAGTGGATATCATGAAAAGAGTAAGGTATTAAACTACCGATACGTGTATATGAGGGTTTTGTTAACGAACCTTCGACAAGCTGGAGGTTTGAATCGTATTTGTGCTGCGGAAAAATCAAGCCATAATAGGTCTTGGCTTTTTCATTAATGATCAATGAATTGGCAAAGACAAAATCGTCATAAACATTTAGCTCAAACAGCTTTTTAAACCTGTTATCCTTCACGGTATACCGCATCAGGTCGTAAATATTCTTTGGGTTAAGAATCTGCTGACCGCTTGAATTGCCATATCCCCCTAAAATGTAAGCGGTATCCCCTTTCGCAGTGCTGCCCAATGCAGCCAGGTATCGCGGCATAAAAAAATCACCTTTAGGGTTTATCTTTTGCCAGGTATGGCTGCTAAACTTAAATTGTTGTACATCGTTTTTATAATGTAAATGTCCGTATCCTCCAAATAAGTATAAGGATGTGTCAGAGCTTGAGAACATCTTACTGAACTGCCAGTAATTGGTTAAAGGCGAAGTTTTAAAAGCTTTATCCCAGGTAAAAGTATCGAAATTATATGCCGGAATAACTTCCTGCTCAGGCAAAATGTTATACAATTTCTTATCAAATGGATTATAACCAGACTCGTTTCCGATGTTAAGAACAATATCTCCCGCGGGATAAATTTTGTTGTTCCACTTGCTGGAAGTTACGGAGTAACTATAAAGCGAGTCGGCGCCCACAACATATAACGTTTCTTTTTCCTGGTTAAAAGCAATACTCGCGGGACCTTTTACAGTAATGTTTTTTACTAAATGCCAGTCGTGATGTAGTGCAGCTACCCACACCGGGTTAATGACTGCACCGTCGTTTTGTGCCAAAACCTCATGAACTATGAGGCCTTTTCTTTCGTCGAGCGGCCAGCTGTATTTTGTCGCCCCATTCTGCGATAGCGCAACGTTCCTTATTTCCATCGGCGGTATGTCCGTTGTTTCGAATTTGCTATACCGGTTGGCACCGAAGAGTATTTTATAACATCCATTTTTTGTTAATCCGAGGCCACTTTCAACGTATGATTTGTTGCCTGAGAACAGGGTGATCTTGTCGTTTTTAAAGTCAAACTTTATATGCAGCTTGTTCCACTGGTTAAACAATTTGCTTTGATCAATATCAAATGTAATGTGTGATAGTTTTTCGCCTATGATAAGATTAAAACGATTTTTGTTTAGCTGGGCGTCATAAACAATATCGATATTTTGTTTATCATCCTTTATTATTCTTACAATATAACCGAAATAGGTTTCGAGATTTGGCACAAAGGACAATTCAAAAGACAATTCAAAATCATCATTGAAGCAAAGAGACTTACCCGGACTGAGATCTAATGAGGTCCTTTTGTCCTGAACAACTTCGTGGCTTGAAAAGTGCAATCCAGAAGATTGTCCATAGCCATTGTATCGAAGGCTCAAAAATACAATAAGGGTAAAAAAAATAATTTTAACAGGGTAAAAATTCAATCTCATTATCTCCACAATTAATCAAAATACACAACCATTATCTGGTTGTGTACCAATTAACTTTCTTAAACAGGTTTACAATTACGCCAATTCATAGTTATACAGTTTAACAATGAATTTTGCTCTTACCAAATTTAACACGATTAATTAATATTTTCTATGAGATTGTAATTATTTGCGCTTTTTTCAAAATAGTGCATAAATATTTCAAATACACTATCAGGCGTGCAATGAATTTAGCATTCTTACACCAATTATACACCTAATAATTAATCTGTTACTGAATTTAATATAAAATCAGCAACAGATGTTGGATTTTATAAACTAATTGAATGGTGTTTAATTGATCCTCTAATCTTTGGAGGTAAATGTATAAACCTTTCCTTTTTCGGATGCAAAATCATAAAGCAGTGTTTCTTTTAGTGATAAAGGGCTTAAGCCGGCTTTTTCCGAAATGATAGCTTTTGCTGTTTCCGCCGGCTGATAAAATGGGTTTGGATTCTGATTTTTTGCGGCCTTGAGTTTTGTATTTCCTGTTAGCGCATTCGACACCCTTAAACGGCAATTGCCTCCAAGCATAGATTTAATGATAACTTTTGTGAGTTTGCCATCTTTCCAAACCATGTTTTCAATCACGAAACCGCCGCGGGCACATAAACCGTCTATAGTGCCGTTTTTCCAATCGTCGGGCAGAGCGGGTAACAAATGGATTGCACCATCCTGGCTTTGCAACAGCATTTCTGCAATTCCGGCTGTGCAACCGAAATTCCCATCAATCTGAAATGGCGGATGGGCGTCAAAAAGATTTGGGTATGTTCCGCCGCCGCTGTTTTCACCTTTATTTAAACCAGCCGGTGTTAATTGATTCCTGATGAGTTTATAGGCATGATTTCCATCCTGCAGCCTCGCCCAAAGATTTACTTTCCAACCCATCGACCAGCCAGTTGAAATATCCCCCCTTTCAATAAGCGAAGTGCGGGCGGCTTCAAATAATTCAGGTGTACGGTACGGCGATATCTGGTTGGCCGGATATAACCCTAACAGGTGCGACACGTGACGATGCTTATCCTTTGGATTATCGATATCCTGCAGCCATTCCTGTAATTGTCCGTATTGCCCTATCTGCATCGGCGCAAGGCGATTGCGCATAGCCTTAACCTGGTTAACAAAATCCTGGTCCGTACCTAATACCTGTGCGGCTTTTATCGTATTTGAAAAAAGGTCGAATACCAACTGGTTATCTATTGTAGTACCGGCGGAGATTGACACCCCATGATGAGACTGCGGCGCATTCTCTGGCGACATCGACGGTGAAACTACCATCCAACGATGAGAAGGCTCTTCAACTAAAAAGTCAAGATAAAACTGGGCCGCTCCCTTTAATGTAGGATAAACTGTTTCCAGGTATTTTTTATCTCCGCTATAAAGAAACTTTTCCCATAAATGCCGGCTTAACCAGGCGCCTCCCATCGGCCACATTGCCGAATAAATACCGTCAACCGGGCCGGTTATTCTCCAAAGATCAGTATTGTGGTGTGCCAGCCATCCGCGAACCCCATACATTACCTTTGCGGTTTCCTGCCCGGTTTGCGACAGGTCTTTTACCATCTCGACAAGTGGGAAATGCATTTCTGCAAGGTTGGTTTCTTCCGCCGGCCAATAGTTCATCTCGGTATTAATGTTGATGGTATACTTACTGCCCCATGGCGGATTCATTTTGTCGTTCCATATTCCCTGCAAATTAGCAGGCTGCCCACCCGGCTCGGACGAGGAAATAAGCAGGTATCGGCCAAACTGAAAATATAAAGCTGCAAGCTGCGGATCATTTCCGACTGCAAAATCCCTCAACCGGATGTCGGTAGGATTTTTTACAGAATCGGTTTTACCCAAATCTAACTTTACCCTATTAAAATACTTTTGATACGCAGCAATATGGGCCGTCAACAACTGGTTATAATTTTTCTTTAGTGCTTTTTGCAGCCAGGCATCCGCGCGCTTGGCTGCATCAGCGCTTATATCGTTATAGTTCACATAGTTTGAAGCGATTGAAATATAAATGGTTGCACTATTGGCGTTGTGTATGTTAACCGTTCCGTTTGATGCAGAGATTTTACCGCCGACAATTTTAATTTTTGATAGCGCCTCAAATTTCACTTTACCGGGAACACCATCTTTGTCGCCGCTTATGCCGGATAAAACCAATTCATCATTACCATTTACAGTTACCGATGATTTTTGGGGACTCGACATAGCCGCATCAAAATCAATACTGTTAGGTTTGCTGGCGGTAATATTCATAATAATTACCTGGTCGGGAATAGAAGTAAAAATGGTGCGGGTATAGATTATTCCGTTTACGGTATATCTCGTTGTTGTAGTTGCGGTATTCAAATCGAGCTCCCGGTAATAATTGGTATACTGATCGTGACCCGGAAAATTCAAGCTCAGATCGCCTACCGGCTGATAATCCATCCCGTTAATCTTTTTTGCCTGTATTTTCTGCCCGGCCAGTTTACTCGCCTCTGCATATTGCCCATCGAAAATTAGCTTTCTTATTTCAGGCAAAGCCGCCAATGCATCGGGATTGTCGTTGCGATTCGGACTTCCGCTCCAAACGGTCGATTCATTTAGCTTAAGCGTTTCGTTGGCCGGATTGCCATATACCATTGCCGCGAGCCTGCCATTTCCAATGGGCATAGCTGCCTCCCAAACAGATGCTGCCGGAGTGTTATACCACAGCTTTAAATATTGGTCCTGCGCCATCGCGGCGACACAGACTGACATTAATAGGATATGAATTATAATTGGCCTGGCTATTTTGATACGCATGTTTGAAATAATTTACGCTGTTTGAGTTATCGACAATACAAATTTTAACAATCCCGATGGCACAAGTTAAGGTTTTTCAAGAGCTGACACCAGGCCAGAAAGGAAATCAGGCTGATTGCAAGTCAGTCGTCCCGAAAACTGCCACCTTCCGTCAACCTGGATCAATTTTACCAGTATGTGGTTCCAGCCCTGGCGTAACTTAAGCGCCTCTGCCTTTGAATTCCCGCCTTCTATATTTCCTGTCCGGATGTTATTGATAATGATTTTCCCGTTAAGGTAGACTTGTATGGCATTGCTGGCCTCAACTTCCATATTCACAACCGGGATGTTAGGCTCAACCAACAAATCTTCCAATGATCTTTGGCTCGAAACCCAAAAACTCAGATAAGCGACAGCATTATTACGAGGCCCGTCAGTTTTTATCCTCGAAATATCAACCAGGCCATTCGCGTTGTAAATTGGCGTCCATGATTTTCCATCGACAGTTGCGTTTGCGCGAATCTGTTCACCGGCGCCTGGCTCGACGAAGCCCTTGCTTGCACCTTCATTTAATGACGCTATCGGAAAGTTTCCTAAATAAAGCGCCCTTACAATAGTTCCGTCTTTTAATAATGGCCTGCCAACATCGTTGCCTGCTTCAAGAGGTACTCCGGCGTTGGTTAGTATCTGACGTACCATTTTCTCTTGCTTTGCCAGTTTTGGCGCGGCAGGGAGAGTAGTAACTATTAAAGTACCATTGTCTACTTTTTTCTTTATTAACGCCACACCCGATTCTTGTTTTTCTCTTTCAGAGCGGACAACGCTTGCGGTTTTAGCGTATTCCGCCTGCCGGTTCCATCTTGCCCAATCGGTATGATTAGCTTCCAATAAGATACTGCTTTGCTGAACCAGTGGGCCGGCAAGCCCATGAGTTATTATTTCCGGCGGGCGCAGTTCCGAAAAATACATATCGGCGGCACCAAGCCCTGAAATAAGATCATCATTTATTACTGGCAATAGGGAAGAACTCCTGCGTTGGGTAACTTCGAGCGGCGCAGGCAGCAGCGAATTTAACGCGACCACACTGTTTCCGTCATCACCCCATACGATAACTGTACCGCCTTTGTGTAACACTTTGTTAACTAATGATTTGCTATCGGCAGACGGCGGATGAACGCCATCTATAAACAATATTGCAGGCACTTTTTCCTTATCAAGGGTCGTGAATGGAACACCGGTGCGGCCGAGTTCAGTTGCCAGGGTGCTTCCTTGTCCGGCAATTAATTTCAGAGATTTAACTGCGGGCAAAGGCCGCGCGGGAGCAACCTCGGGCTTTTTTGCATTCCAGCGATCGGCGCCAGCCAACGGCTCGGTAGCGGCATCCTTTATCGCATCAAATAGCGGCCAGGTTTGATAAAGCGGTAATGACGGATCGTAGCCTGGATTTAAAGTTGTGCAATATGGCCCCAGGCGCTCCGGCTGTACACCGGGCTGACCTTCTTTATATGAAGTAAAATACACGCCATCATTAAGCGTCGGCGGATTCGATGTATCCTTTAATCCCAGCGGAAGTGGCTTAAGTCCGTACCAAACCATGTTAAACACGCTGCGATAAATGGCATCTTTTTCGCGTTCCGCAACTAATATTTTATAAGAGTCGGCTGCCACACCTTCCATCCGACCAAGGAAAGATTCGTACGCTCGGTTACCATTGGTTTCGGCGACCTGCTCTGGTGTGCCGTAATAGGCGTTGCCGGCTTCTCCTACTCCCCAGGGTTTGCCACTGTTTTTGCCGCGCTCCATAGCAGTCGTCCCTCCATAGTGAACAACATATGCAGGGAAGTGGCCTTGGCCATCGTCCTCACCGTCTGCCGATATCCATGGACGGGAAGGATCAAATTTGCGACAGATGTCTGCCCAAATGCCGTAATACTTGACAAGGGTATCCTTCATGCCGGGAGGATTCCTAAACACCCCGGTTACAATAGGCATTACTTCATTGGATACGCTCCATCCAAATATTGAGGGGTGGTTTCGGTCGCGTAGTATAAGTTCTGAAAGGTGGCTTTTGGTGTCGAGCCAAAAATTAGAATCGTCCAACTTTGGGCCGCCATCACTTGCCCAAACGGCCGTCTCATCAAGCACCAGGATGCCCATTTCATCGGCAACATCCAAATAAAACGATGGATAGGGCTCGGCATGTAAACGCACTGCATTTAAATTGGCATCGCGCATGGCTTTAAACCATGAAGCAGCATAACGGCGTGTCATTTGCGGTATACCCAAAAAATGCCATGAATCGCCCTTCATTATAATAGGCTTACCGTTCAGTAAAACTTTTGAGCCTTCGAATGTTATTTCGCGCCAGCCAAAACGGGTATATTTATTGTCCACGGTTTTGCCGTTGACATTTGTCTTTATAACCAACGCGTAAAGGTTCGGGCTTTCGGACGACCAGTTCTTTAACTGGCCTTTAACATTTGCTGTTAGTGTAACTTTAACTTCACTATGTGCAGGCAGCTTCAGTTTAACAGGCGCTATAATTAACGATGCAGTCGTTGCAAGCTCAGAACTGGGTGTTGCATACTCATCAACCGACTGGGCATTTTTGGCAATGCGCTGAAATGCACCCGCATCAAGTGTAACTTCTGCACTTTTACCTTCCTCGTTTTTAACAGTCACTTCTGCCTCCAATATATCTGCGCTTACTTTTGGTTTGATGTAAACATCTGATATATGTACCTGCGGCATTGCTTCAAGGTAAACATCCTGCCAAATACCTGCGATGTGCTGCCCCCAAAACGAACCCGCCTGGTAGGTACGACGCCCGTACATGCCTCTCTTATCAAAAAGAGAAGGTTTACGAATACCAACTGCAACTTCATTTTCCTTTCCTGGAAGTACCAAATCGGTAACGTCCACATCAAAAGGTAAGAAGATACCAAAATGTTTTCCTGCAGGTTTACCATTTACCAATATTTCGGCATCCCCGGCAACGGCTTCAAAATGGATAACGATATGTTTACCACTCCATTTCGCCGGTACACTGAACTTTTTCCGGAGCCAGCCCATTTTTATATTTTCCCATTCTTTGGGATAACTTGGATACGTACGAAAATCGCCGCCCAACCCCCTGTTATCAGCGAAACTGTTCACATTCCAGGGTGAAGGTATCCGCAACGGTGTTTGTTCCCAATTATCCTGCATCGGCGGCAAAGCAGGAGTAGGGTCAACCCCCTCCCGAAAGCTAGCGGGTAACGATACCGGCTGAAATTGCCAGGACCCATTAAGACAGATATCCTGACGGTATGGCTGTTCAACCTGCTTAACCAAACTCTCTGATGGAGCATAAACGCCCTTATATTCCAGGTGCTGGCCATAGCAGAAAGCAGAAAATATAGTTGAAAATGCAAGTAAAAATGATTTCTTCATAATTGTGTATTGTATAATATAATTATCTCAAAGTCCTGGTTTCAAAAAAGCAACGTCTTCGCCTCACCTAAATCCTCTCCAAGGGAGAGGACTTAAGCTTCGCGCTTTTTAGAACCCTCTCCTTGCGCCACCGCTAAAGCTAGGGCGGCACGCGGTTGGAAAGGGCAGGGTGAGGCCTCTAATTTCCCATTCCCCAATTTTTGTTAGGTGTATTGCCCATAACCAATTCCAATGTGCCACCCTTCAATATGTCGTCGTGAGTGATGTAGCACTTATTGTAATGCTTGTTGTTCAGCTTTGCCGATTGGATATATTTGTTCTCAACTGAGTTACCGATTGTTTTAATAGTGAAATTTTTTGATGAAGCACCCACCCGGAACGTAACGGTATTAAATACAGGGCTAAACAATTCATAACGTTTATCGCCGGGACACACCTGGTGAATACCGCTGGCAGCCAAAACATACCATGCCGACATTTGCCCTACATCTTCATTGCCAACCAAGCCCTCAACCGAATTATGATAGGCATTTTCACAGATGGTGCGCACCCAGTATTGTGTTAGCCATGGGTTTCCCAATCTGTTAAAAAGAAACGCAACATGGTGTACCGGTTCATTGGCGTGGTTATAATAATTGTTCCACATAAAATTTGCCGGCGTCTTTTCAAAAAAGTTTTGAAGATCGGCTATGGTCTTTTCGCGGCCGCCCATTAAGGATACCATTCCATCAATGTCGTGTGGTACAAACCAGCCCTGCTGGTAGGGATTACTTTCCACCGTGCCGTAATCTTGTCTTAAACGACCTTCTTTTGGCCATGGCAGCCAGTTTCCGTCGACACCCTTTGGTCTGAACCATCCTTTTTCGGCATCCCATATTGCGTGATAAGTTTGAGATCTTTTTGTGTAAATCTCTTTGTCCTTTGGGTGATGAAGGCTATCGGCCAATTGCGACATACACCATTCGTCATACGCATATTCAAGTGTGGCCGAGATATCCATCGCTTTGCGCTGTTCCGTATTACCAAACTTTTCAGACGTATTTAAGGCATACTTGTATGCCTTATCCACATCAAAATTTCTTATCCCTTTGTTATATGCATCAGTAATTACAGGCAGGGCAGGATTGCCAACCATACAGCCCGAATAGGCGTTTAACAACTCCCAGCGTTCCAGGTATCCTTTGCCGCTTTGATCAGCGAGTTCCACGAGCGAATTGATCATATCACTTACTACCCTTGGGTTGATGATGGATTGGAGCGGAAACTGACTGCGAAAAACATCCCAGCCGCTAAAAATTGAGCGCTTGGTAAAACTGTTGGTTGTGTGTGTTTTAAAATCGCCTCCGGGGTATTTACCATCTACATCAGTAATATTTCGCGGATCGATCATGGTATGATAAAGGGCTGTATAGAACACTGTTTTTTGTTCTTCTGTTCCGCCTGTTACGGAAACTTTTGCCAGCTGGTCATTCCATAATGCTTTGGCCTTTGTTTTCACTTTATCAAAATCCCAGTCTTTAATTTCGGTATTAAGATTAAGCTTCGCACCCTCCATGCTGGTAAAGGAAATGCCCGATTTTAATAAAACGACTTCACCCTTTGTAGTAGGAAACTCGGTATAAAGACCTAAATGTTTCCCTTCTTTTTCTGTGCAGTTGTTTAGTATTTGTGCGTGCGAAATCAGTGAGTCATAATGCAGGCTTTCAATTGCCTCCCGTCTTCTGGATTGACCATCGGGAATATCGGCGCTCCATACTCCAAAATTTTTGAGTGGCTTACTAAACTGGGCGTAGAAATAAACGGTGTAATTTGGATGACCTCCCCCATCGCCCCAGCCGCCGCCTTCGGGCGTGCATTTCATCCAGCCCTCAATGGTGTTTGAATTTACCTGCTTTACATACTGCAAAACAGAAGTACCGCCCACCCTGCGAGCGAGATCAATCTGAATGCGCGATTGTTTATTTTCGGGAAAGGTAAACCGAAGTATACCGCAATGCGGTGATGCTGTTGCCTCGGTACGAATGTTATAGTCGGTTAAAGTTGCAGCGTAATATCCTGCGCGGGCAACTTCGTCGTCTTTGCTGTAATGCGACCTGTATCCTTTTAACTGTGGATGTCTGCCCGCAACAACATGCAGCGGCCCGGTTGTAGGAGTAACCAGGAAATTACCCAGATCACCGTACCAGCCTATGCCGCTCATTTGTGTAAATGCAAAGCCCTCGATATATTCCATCTCGTAACTATAGCCACTGCCGTTATCACCACCTGTAATAGTGTTGGGACTCACCTGTACCATACCAAAAGGCGTGGCAGCACCGGGAAGCGTTTTTCCGAGACCGTGATAAACCCCTGCTTTGGCTGCATTGGTGCTGGCTCCTATAAATGGATTCACGTAGTCAGCAGGCGTTTTAGGCTGAGCGAGCAAGGGACTTGTCATTGCGAAGAACGAAGCAATCACATACACTGCGGAGCGGTATTGCAAATTCGTGATTGCTTCGTTCCTCGCAATGACAAATTTTTTTTCTTTTAAACTACTTCTGATACTCACTCCGCTCATTTAACAGGTTTCTTATTTTGATTTTTTATTACTTTTGGGTAACGGTATATCTTCCTGGTAGGGTATCTCTTTTCTTAACATCTTACCGGCATAACCTGTCAGGTATAAATAATAATCTGAAGGTATGCCTTCTTCAAAAGTCACGAAGTTGCTTGCACCTACCGGCGGGTTTTGGGATATTTTTTCAATAGCCGTGCCTTCATCTACCTCGTCGAACATGGCAACGTAGATCATTTCGGCTCCGTTGCTAATTGCACCTTTTAACTGGTTCCAAAAGAAATGCCCACGGTTTCTTGGGATTTGATTGAATGGCGATTTAGGATTCAGATTATGCCAGCTAAAACCGGGGAAAACGGTGGCAGCATAATCAATCTTATTTTCTTTACACCATTCTATGTCCCCTTTTTGAACTTGTTTATATGTGTTATATGTATCTTCATCCTTAAATCTTCCTATCGTCCACGGATGAATTATATCTACCTTCTTAATTACATCGTGCAAGTGGGTATCGGGGTCGGTATCTTTTCCGTACTCACGCCAGTAAGTAGGCAATCCAAGCATAACCGAACATTTGCCGTAAACAGGATCATTTTTCAAAAAGTCGATGATTTTCTCGATGCTCTTTAACGTGTATCTTCTGTGGTCATTAAATCCTACGCCCCAAAGTACTACCAACGGTTTTCCGTTATGATACAAATACGTTTGCTTGTTACCCTGGCTTGTAATCTTCATGCTATCCACCAGGTTTTTCCAGTCGGCAATCAGCAACGGAACATCAATACTGTCGCGCATTCCAGATAGATCATACATAACTGAAATGGCGCGTTTGTATTTTTGAGATGCTTTTAAGGCATCGCCAAGCACCTTGTTAAAATGATCGCGCGTAACGCCATTTCTTCTCACATTCCCAATAAACCGCTGCATAAAAACACCATCTACCCCATATTCTTTCATCCATTTAAAACGAACGTCGGTAGTCGATTCATCGTGATCGCTAGGCAAATAAGCGAAGCTGCTATCCGCATGTTTAAAAGGAGTTTGATATACCTTTTTGTATTCTGCTTCTTCGGGCCACAAATCAATTTTGATATTGCCAGGGCCAAATGTGCCCTTCAGCAAATAATGCCCCCAGCCCCTGCCGGAGCCATCGTCGGGTGTATCGTGCCAGCCCTGGTAGCCCGCCATAATCAGCCCTTTATAGCTGGTAAATAATGACGAACGGCTATGCTTGCTCTGCGCGTTTGCCAGGCAGACGGCAAGTACAAAAAATAGTAAAAGTCCAGATTTCTTCATATTAAAGGTTTTTAAGTTAGCAGGTTTGATTTTCTTATTCGTAAACAGATCGCGGCCGACTTGCAGCTATTGTTCCAAAATTCAAATTTGGCTTATTGCCCATCGTAATTTTTAACACGCCTCCTTTTGTAATGTCCTTGTGCATAATATAGCTTTTGTCATATTTTTCACCATTCAGCGTTACCGATTGGATATACATATTTCCGGGGCTGTTATTGATGGCCTGTACGATGAATGTTTTGCCTCCACCCAGATTTAATGTGGCCTTGTCAAAAAGCGGGCTGCCAAAAACATAGGCTCCGTTTGCCGGGAAAACCGGGTAAAAGCCGAGGGAAGAAAAAATATACCATGCCGACATCTGACCGCAATCTTCATTTCCGCTGATGCCGTCAATTGAGTTCTGATACATGTTGTTCAGGATAAAACGCACTTTTTCAGCGGTCTTCCATTGTTGACCCGCATAGGCATAGAGGTAAGTGATGTGATGGCTGGGCTCGTCGCCGTGTGCATATTCTCCTATCAAACCGGTAATATCAACCGGTGTACGCGGATCGGGAGTTGGTTGTATAGTAAATAAAGAATCAAGTTTGGTGATAAAGCCTTTTTCGCCGCCAAGCAGGGTCATTAAACCTTCCACGTCCTGTGGTACGAGCCACAAATATTGCCAGGCATTTCCTTCAGTATAGTCCTTTATCCACGGTTGGGAAAATTTAACCGGGTTAAAAACAGGGTTCCAGGTACCATCAGCAAGTTTGCCTCTGAAAAACTTATTTACCGGGTCAAAATAAAGCCCGTAGGCCTTAGCACGTTTTTGATAATAATCTACATCGGTGGCATTGCCTATTTTCTTTGCCATTAAGGCAACACTTCCATCGCTAACGGCATATTCAAGCGCCTTTGCCACAGACTCACGAACTTTATCAGCAGGAATATATTGCAGATTTTTGGTGTAATTAAGCCCGTATTCATCCCTGGTTGTCGAAGCTTTTACCGCTTCGTAGGCAAGTGAGGCATCAAAACCTTTAAAACCCTTTAAATATGCTTCTGCTATTACCTGCACGCCGCTTACACCGGGCATTAGGTTTGTTTCGCAGCCATCCAAATGCCAGATGGGTAGTTTGCCCTGCTGCTTATAAATGGCCAGCATAGTATTAATGATATCATTTTCGCGCTGTGGCTGGATAATGGTATACAGCGGCTGCAAGGCACGATAAGTGTCCCAAAGAGAAAAAACGGTATAATTTGTAAAGGGAGCTTTATTATAAATTTTCTTATCCGTCCCTCTATAATCGCCGTTATGATCATTAAAAATGCAAGGGTCGATCATCGCATGATACAGCGAGGTGTAAAATATCTTTTTATAGTCGTTGTTAGATGTTTGTATATCAATTCTTGATAATTCAGTGTCCCATTTTTTATCAGCAGCTTTTACTACCTCGTCAAAATTCCAGTCCGGTATTTCTGCATTGATGTTGTCCAAAGCGTTTTCCGCGCTTACCGATGAAATCCCAACTTTTAGCTTTAATAGTCCAGGAGCTTTATCAAAACTTATAAGTCCTTTGGTCGATTTACCTTCTGCAGTCGTCCCGGTTACTTGCACAGTATCTTCATATATGCTAAAATGCTTTACCGGAACGGAGACCTTAATAGCAAAATAAAGCCGTTGATCATTTGCCCAGCCTTTGGAAAAACGCGAACCTGTAATGGTATACTCGTCAACCTGTTTTATAGAGGTAGCCGTTGCCTTGTCGCCATTGCCATCCATCAAATCAATAATCACATGGGCCTCGCTACCCGCCGGGAAATAATATTGATGAAAGCCAACACGCTCTGTTGCAGTTAGTTCGGCCTTTATATTATAATCTTTAAGTTTTAATGAATAATAGCCCGGCTTGACCGATTCATCTGTATGAGAATAATGCGAGGCCCAGCCTAATTCGGGGTTTTGTTGGGTACCGGTTGTTAGTTTTATTTTGCCCGTGTACGGCATAATAAGCACATCGCCCTGGTCAGAACCACCGGTACCGCTTAAATGCGTGTGCGCAAAACCGATCAGGATACTATCAGAATAATGATAGCCCGAACACCAGTCCCAACCCTTGCGGATATTGCTTGGCCCCAGCTGCACTGCTCCAAACGGAACGCTTGCGCCTACAAATACGTGACCATGCCCGCCGGCGCCAATCATTGGGTCAACAAAAGATGTGTATTTTTTTTGCGCGTTTACGGATAACACCCCGATCGCTAAAAAAAACAAACAAAAAAGGAATAGGATATAAGCGGGCAATGACCCCGAAGGCTTAAAGCTGATTTTCATAATTGGTTTACCGGTTAATTGATTAACTGACCCAAAAAACGCAGAATCAGCTTAAAAAAAGATTAATAATGACTTAAAAGAACCCTCACATGCTTTCCCGTTTGTAACATTTATGTTTCGGAACAATTTAATTATTGCCAGAAACTCGGCCGTACCCTGGTTCCGCGTGTGGTACAATCGGCGCAAACGTTTCCGGTTCCCTGGAATGCCGTTGTATCTGTATGAGGAATCGGAAAAGCTACAAAAACAGTGACAGGATAAACCGGCGTCCATATATGTCCAGGGCCGAAATAATAATCAGCCCATTTTGACTTCGAGACCGTATCAATTGTGCAATTCTTATATGCCGAATTGTCCGTTCCGAAATCCGTCGGCAAATTGTTGGCGTATACAAACATTCGCTTTTGCCGTACGCTGCCTACGCTCACATATCCAAATACCAGCTCATTTTTATCGCTTGCATTATGAATATTACCTGTTAAAACAGAGGGCTGCGTATCAAAAATACTTCCGGTTTGCTCGGTGTTGTTTCTTAGTAACTGCCAATAATTAAACGCATCCTGTGTTAGTGCATATTGCTTTACCAAAATGCTGTATTCAAAACTCAGCTTTTCGGATGTTTTGGGGATCATAGCAATAGGTCCCTGGAATATAACATCTTTCGCAAGTTTTGCCGAAGAATTTAAAACGATGTCAGAGGAAGAAGCATTCTGCCAGCAGAAAAAAATACCCTCGGTTTGTAAATTCCGATCGACAATACTATTCCCCCTGGCAATGTACTCTGATTGATAGGGTGGATGAAATTCCCAGGTCTCGTGGTAATCCCAACGGTAATACCGCGTGTTGGCTGCATCGTCGTGGGTATTTACATAAACTCCCAAACCAGCGGCGGTTAAATTATATCCAAGGCTGTCTATCACCGGTGAGTCCTTCACTTCGACAAAATCAGATAAATAGATTTTATGATCAGATGTGACTATACGCAACCGGTACTGTAGTGTTTTATTGAGATTTAGCGGCCCGCATGCGTAAGTCCCCTTCGAAATTTCTTTTAACGGATATGTACTATTGGCGCTGCTTTCAACAGTTACCTGGGCTTTGGCTTCTGGGTTTTGTTTTACCGAATTAGTGCTTACGCCAACGCTCCGGCTCAGTTTGATTGATGTTGAATCATTGCCCGAGTTTATAAACCCATCTACCACCAACGTGTTGACATTAGATGAAACAACCGGGCGCACGTACTGTTCCTTGCAGCCAAAAAAAATCGCTACTAAAATTACACCAGTAATTAGGTGGCGTTGCATTTTTATCGGAAGGTTTAACCTATTCATTTTCTATCTGATTCTTAATATGTCATTATTCCTATATTACCTTTTCACCTCGAACGTAAAATACCGACTTCCTGCTTCACCATCATCGGTTATACCCTCTACTACCCCAATGTATTTACCCTGTTGGTTTGATGTATAAAAAGTTAGGGTGTTATCACCGCTGGCATTTGTTGTTATGTTCGGCGACCAGTAAAGTAAATTCCTGAAATCGGCGATACGGCTGTTGATTTGTTGCTCATTATCATAAACCGGCGAATAAAATTCACGCTGCAGACTTAAGCCTTCATAATCAAAAACTAATGCATGCGGATCAATCTCAACACCGGCCAAATTGCCTTTGTATGAAGTTAAACTTACTATGCCTTCGCTTATCGTCGCACCATAATAGTAACGGTTATTTACTACCTCTAGCTTTTGGATTTTTAGTGGATCCAGGCCTACCATTTTGTCGTCATTAAAAATTGGAACACCATCCAATAGTGTAAGTGGCTTTTCTTTAAGATAGTTATCCTCGTTAATCACCCGCAAATGAAAATTGCCGTGAGTTTTTGAAACATTTACCTCGGATACGTATTCCCGTAAAACTTCTTCCATCGAGGGAAAACGGGTATAATCATCAAGTGCATAAACCTTATTTGCCGCCCCATAAAATGCGGTGGTATCGGTATAGGGTTCAATAAAAATCCGTTCTTTTTCCGGCGTATATAAATTTTGTACTTGCATGTCTAAACTATGCGCTTTCAAATCGAACTCTGTCTCTTTTTTTAACTTAAGCGGAGTCAATAAACCGGACGAATATTTATCAGAAAACGGATTTACAATTTCAATTTTATAAATACTATCGGCCGTTGAATAATTGGTCTGGGTAATTAGTTCGCCGACCCCATAAATTGGTTTGGTTTTAAATAAAAAACGCCCGGTCGAATCGCTTTGTGCCGTAAATAATTGAACCCTTTTGCCGGGTATACTTAAATACCCGGTAATTCCATCCTTCGCAATTTTATTTGTGCCGCTCTTTAATTCACCGGTGATGAGTTGGCAATTATATTCAGGCAGGAATTCATAATCAACGTTCTTAGTAGAAGCGCTGACATTGGTCGCGACAAACCGGCGCCAACCCTGGGTTAACAGTAAATTATCAAGCGCTTCTTTTGTATCGGTGCTATTGTCACCAAAATAATAGTCGGGCGACTCTATATAACCTTTTAACTCTGATCTTAACCACAAATAGCTGAATATACCTTCGTTGGAAGGCTTTTGTAATGAGTCGAGTTTATAAACGGCTAATGAAAGATTAGCCTGGTCTTTTGTAGAAATGTTAATTTCTACCTTTTTTCGCGTTCCATATACCGATTGATTAGATTTCGCTGTTATTAATAACTTCTTAGACGGATATTTAAAGATCAGCCTTTCGCAAACAGGCTGCTTATTATTGTCAAAAACAGTAACTATATTAATTCCGTCATCAAGTTTGTCTTTATCAATTGTGAAGTCAGCGGTTCCATTCTCGATCGTTTTAGTTTCCGTTGCTTTTGTACGTAGGTTGTTGTGGACAACCAAATAAAGTGGGCCGGATTGACTGACAAGATTACTTCTAATGGTAACATGATAATCACCTGTTTGATTTGCGGCCACCTGCATAACGAAACCGGAGTTATTAATTTCTGGTAAAGATTTTATGATGGGTTTACTATTTGCGATATTTATTACAGCTCTATAAGAGTCTCCGTCGACGGGTTTTAATGAAAAACTACCCATTCCAAATTTTATCGGGCCGAATTTTACAATTGTGTCATTATGCTTATTGATTAACGCGCCGCGAAAATCGGCACCCCTCCCATCGCGACCTGTAACTTTAAAAGCAACTCTACTGGTTAACCCTTGGACCAGGTTTCCGCCTTCCGGGAAAAACTTAACATCATAATTCGCTTCGGTGTCAGGTACTGCCGGGGAGGCTTTTAAAGAATTAACTATGGTAAGCTGCTTTTCGAAATAATAATCGGGGCTGAAATTCTTCATCCAGCTGGTATACACCCTGAATTTGTAATTACCGTTAGTTACCGATAAGGGGATATAAATCGACCCGTTGCCTGTCGCGTTTGTCAATTTTACCCGCGCTTGCATAATTCTATTATGATTGTTATCGATAACATCAACATAGGCAACGCTGCTGAAGCTGAACGGCAAATTGCCTGCATTAATGTCATAAATTTTAAACCACAGTATTTCTCCGGCTATGTAAAAGTTTTTGTCGGTGTGCACGTATAACTTTTCAACAGGGTCAATTTTCGGGAGCTGCTGCAAACAGGAAAAAGCACACACCGGCCTAAAAGCAAATAGAAAAATTGCCGCTGACATAAAAATCAGTCTTAAATAAGTTTTACTTTTTTCCATAAACTGTTACCGGAAGTATGATTTTCATTAATTCATTTCCTGTTAAATAATTACCTGTTACTAAACCGATATCTCTCATATTAAAACCTGATATTATAACTAACGTACGGTATCGGCGCAGCAAAAATTGACAGCTTATAACTGTTAATGGTGCCACCTTCCTCTATAAAATAAGTTGAATAGGCGTTTTTTCGGCCCGTCAAGTTGTACACGCCTATATTCCATGAGCTGTGCGTAAACTGCTGTATCTTGTGGTTGCCCTCTATGTTAAATGAAATGTCGGTACGGAAATAATCAGGGATACGGTATGCGTTTCGATCCGAATAGTAAACACGCTCTGCTCCCGCCAGGTAATACTCCGTTATGGGCACTGTAATGGGCCTGCCGGTACTGTAAAAAGTGCTTAGTGAAAAGCTGTACCTATGGGTAAATTTATAATTGCCCACAAAATTGACCGCGTGTGGTTTATCATAATTTGCCGGGTAATAATTCCCGCCATTTATCAACTCACCTTCGTTTAAATTATCCTGTTTTAAAAAAGTCCTGGAATAAGTATAACTGATCCATCCGTTTAAGCGGCCAACATCTTTTTTTATTAAAAACTCAATCCCGTACGCCTTGCCCCGGGTTTCCAGCACGTCTGTCTCCAGGTGGTGATTTAATACCAACGTTGCGCCGCTTTTATAATCCAGGTAATCTTTCATGCGTTTATAATACACCTCGACCGAAGTTTGTATGGTATTATTTTTAAAGTTTTTGAACAATCCCAACGATACCTGGTCACCGTATTGGGGTTTGACATTTGGATCGCTTAGCTTATAAATATCGGTGGGAGAGATCGCCGTGGTGTTTGATATCAGGTGTAAATACTGGCTTAAGGTATTATAACCCGCCTTTACCGAAAAGTCGTTGGTAAACAGGTAACGCGCCGATATTCTATACTCTGGTCCAGAATAGGTTTTAATGACATGATTTGTACCATATTTTACGCTATCAACTAAATTCAAAGTAGTTACAGGTAATCCCGGAGCGTAATAGTTTACAGTCTGCGGGCCAAGGTAATTGTATATGGAATAACGTATGCCGGCACTTAGTGCTAGTTTAGGCGTAATGTCAAAATTATCGCCAAAATAAAGTGCACTCTCAAGCGCTTGTTCGGAAGGAACTATATTTGTTGCAATCAATGATGCGTTTCCGTTGGGCACATTCTCGCCGGGGTTCAGTTTATAGTAGATGCTTCCCAGACCGAAGTCAAGCAGGTTTTTTTGATTTAATCTGTAATTGAAATCCGCTTTCAAATTAAACTGGCCAATACCAAATTTTAGCTTATAGGCATTAATGGGATTTGCGTCGCTCGAAACATTGTACTGGTAATTATCGTAGCCTCCGGTTAATGCGCCGTAAAATCTATTGTTAAAATTGTGTTTCCACTTAAGCGAAATATTTTTGTTGCTGTAAGAGTAATCGGTATCGCTGTTCAGTTTAAAATTATCATTACTGATATAAGCAGTTAGATATAGGTTATTGTTCTGATCAATCTGATGGCTGATACCAAGGTCCAGGTCATAAAATGAAGCCTTACTGTTTTTATAAGCCTGTGGCAACAGGTTTAACAGCCAGTTAGCATAAGTTGTACGGCCGCCAAAAATAAAAGACGTACGGTTGGAATCTATTGGCCCTTCTACACTTAAGCGGCTTGTCAATAATCCAATGCCCGCCGATCCGGTAAACTTTTTCTTGTTTCCCTCCCGGCTTGTTATACTCAATACGGACGACAACCGGCCACCGTATTTTTCTGGGATACTGCTTTTATACAATTCAATATCTTTTACTACATCGGGGTCAAAAGCTGAAAAGAATCCAAAAAAATGCGACGGGTTATAAATAGTGGCGTCATCAAACAAGATCAGGTTCTGATCGGCCGCGCCCCCGCGCACGTTAAAACCGGTTGTGGCTTCGCCCACGGATTGGACACCGGGTAATGTGAGCACCACCCGTAAAACATCAGCCTCGCCAAAAACTGAAGGTATTTGTTTGATTGTAGCTATACTCAATCTACTGACACCAAGCTGTGTGCTTTGAACGTTTTGCGTCCTGTCGGCCGAAACTACAACCTCTTTTAGCGTGGTAACCCGTTCCTGAAGCTCAATATTCATTTGTCCGTCGGTGTTGAGCATTATTTGTCGCTGGGCATCTTTCATCCCCAATGCTTTAACAAGCAATGTATTTCTCCCGCGGGGCAAACGGATGGTATAATGTCCAAACTGATCGGTCGCGATTCCTCCTTTAATAGCCGGTACGGATATGCCGGCCGCAATTAATGCTTCGCCGGATTTTGCACTTCTCACATAACCCGATAATGTTGCCGTTCCGGTCAATGTTCCTGTACCTGTCCCAATTTCGTAAAGCTTATTCTCGGTGGTTGCTTCAATTGCTTTTTTTCCTGCGTTATCCGCGAAGCTGTCAGTAGCACTTTTTGAAGTATTTATTATAGCATTATCATTGAAAAAAGAATCCGGTAGATCGGTATTTATACCCCGGTCCTTTGTTAAGAAAATTTCGTCGCCGCTTATGGCGAATTTATATTTTGTGTTTTTAAAAGCCGATTCAAGTACTGTTTTAACTGGTTGCTGGCTTACCGTTAAAGTAACATGCAAACTGTCAAACAAAACCGGATTGTAATAAAAGTGATAATTTGTTTTTGCCTCAATATCAGTAACAACCTGGATTATTGTGGCATCCTTAAAATTAACATCAATTAATTTTTCCTGTGAAAAGGCGGTCTTAAAAAAAACAAGAAATAAAAATAGGTAGAGATATTTCATTTCTGATTGAGTAATGAGTCATAATATGAAGCTATTGAACTCACTGCCTTCTCCTTATCCCTGCCAAAGTCCAGGTTAACGTCATCGACATATTTTTTTAATTGTAGTTTTTTATCCTTCAGAATCTTAAACATTCTACCCTGACTTCCTACCTCATAGTACGAATTGCTATTCTTTATATATATGATGTCCTTTTCGGGATAGGTGGTTTTTTGTTTTTCAGCGATAAGCACATTTTTAACACGCTTAACCAGCACTTCAGTTGCGCCATTGTATAATTGATCATATATCCCCGATTTAAGTCCATTTGCCTCCTTTTCGTCTTTGTATACAAAATGATGGTTAAGCAGGGTAAAGTCTGATAGTTTTGGATTAAGCAATGTATAAGCTGAAAACTTATCGTAAAACAGGGTAATTACCTGATCTTTAAACAAATCGTACATTACCGGAACGTTAGCATAAACATTTCCATCGTAGTTAACTACCGCCGGATTAAAATATACCTGGCTTTGAAAAAAGACATTGGTGTCGGCTTTCCGGCTATAAAAAACGTATTCAGGGCCGTTATATATTCCGGATTGAATTTTCGTTTTTGTTCCGAAATATTCTAAAACCTTATGGACTGATGAATTATACCTGTTGCTATCGACAGTTTGTTGTGCAAAAGAGCTGACAGCAAACATTGACAGAATAAGATAAATAGCTGATTTAAGTTTATTCATATACAGGGCGTAGGAATCCGAACAACAATTAGATAAAGCAGTTCAACAGCTACTATTGCCTGTTTGCAACTTCTTAAATAATGCTATTTAAAAAAAGAGCTAATCCTGATAGCCAGGTTTTGGCTATCAAAAAATATCCCCGGCGCAAGGCCGGGGATAAAAGAAATCTGGAGAAAAACTACTAAAGCGTAATTTTTACTATCGGGCTGTAATTAAACTTCCCGGATGAGCCGGCTCCCAAAATAGCAACCCGCAAATAATAAGTGCCGTGCGGCAAATGCATGAGGCTAAATTTAAAGGAATAAGGCTTGTTTGTACTTGCATCAGTTCCGGCGGTTGGTGTTAAAGGAGCTCCCAAAACGCTGTTTGTAACCGTGAACTGGAACTTGTTTTCATAAACAGTACCAGGTCCGTTCGAGCAAATGCTTTCGTCGACCTTGTTAAAGTTATTGATCAGGATGAGCAAGTTATTGCTGCCAGTTAGGTTGTTAGTTATTGTAGTGATGGTCGACTTGGTGATGGTAAAAGTAACCGTACTATCAACAACGGTAGGTGTTGATATATAAAAGTACGGAGCTACCTTAAAATTCACCGCTGGGTTTTGGCCAGAGCCGATAGTTACGCGGGTTGAGTCACCGGCAATATACTGCCACGGACCTGATCCTGCCAATGGAAACACTTTATATGACTCGGCGAATATGAGCGAGTTATTATAAGTGCCATCCTGAAACACTGTAAGATCCTGAGGCGTAGGCGCCGGATATTTTGCCTTGTCGTTTACCAACAACCTGACGTTACTATTATTCCCGTCCTCGCTGAGCTGCAGAGGGCCTCCGATTTGCGCATCGGTAAGAGCACCGTGAATGGCTGCATCCTGTGGAGCGTAGTTGTCTTTCTTACACCCCGCAAAAATCAGCGCTGCACAGGCTATTAAAAGTATCGATTTTATCGTTTTCATATTATTTCTAATCAAAATTTTAATTAATAACCAGGGTTATGTCCTCCGTTAACCTGCCTTGCAATCGCCGGGCTCGAAGTTATGTCAGCAGCCGGTAAATCGAAATAGTAGTCTTTAGGCACATAAGTCTTTGTAGCGGCCGGAACTTTAATGAATACATAATCATTGGTGTCTACGTCCCAATAAATACGTAAACCATATTCCTGCCTGTTGCTAAAGTCAACGGTTAAGGTTCTCCACCTAACGTAATCCCAATAGTTTTTATTTTCAAATGCAAACTCAACCATGCGCTCCGCACGGATAGTGGCCTGTGATATTGAGCCATAAGCTGGCATACCAGCACGTGCGCGGATCATATTTACGGCACCAAGTGCTTCTGATTGCGCGTGATTTAACATGAACGATGCTTCTGCAAAATCCATCACTACTTCGCCATAACGCATATCCATCCATGAGGTGCGTGAACCGTAGTCTTTTATAAGGGATATATCCAAAACTGGGTCGGTCCACTTTTTTAACCAGAAACCGCAGTCTGTTCCAAGATCTGTAGGGCTGCCTGCGGAGTTACCTGAACCCCAAACAAAGCCGGCTGGCGGAACAGCGCCGGTATTGGCCGAGAATGCGTTTGTGCTAACATTAAAATACTGTGCGTAATTACTTGCGTTGTAGACGGTTCCGTTGTGGATAACACCTCTTTGGCTGGTAACCCATCCTCCCTGCAGCGTACCCAGGGTTGCTGAATTTCTGAATGTCGTACCAGGAACAATAAAGGTACCCGCAAAACGTGGATCTTTATTGGCAAAGGGAGCCGACATAGACGGATAATGCAGCTGAACGTTCATGTTATTGGTAGCATTGTATCCCTGATCACCGCCAATTACACCTGCTGAGCCATCCAGGTTCTGGAATTTTTCTACAATATCCATAGTAGGCAACAACCTGTTGGCATAGCCAACTGATGATTGAATAGCGTGCGGCAGGGCCATCAAATCCTGTGAATGGGTGCGGGTTGTGCCGGGATAATCGTATCCGCGGTAAAAAATACCTTCGCTGTTAGAAGTACCCGATGAAACGTCGTAAAATAAATACTCGAAATTTTGAGAAAGATTTGTAGGGTATTTATTGTACAGGGCGAACTTGCCCGACAACATCACGCTGTCGGCGGCATTGTATGCTGCCTGCAGGTAGGTTTGAGCAGACGTAGCATCAACACCATTTATACCGCCTGATTGAGCTAAGTTACCGGTATTGTCAAATATTCCGATAGAAGCCGCATGCAACATCGCCCTTGCTTCCAACGCGAAAGCCGCCCATTTGGTGGCATGACCGTAGTTATTATTTGGAAGCGTACCATCCATTAATTGTGATGCTGCTTCCAGATCAGTTTTAATTTGATTCCAAACTTCCACTTCCTTATTTCTGGCTACTGAAACCGCAGTTGGCTGAACGGTTGTTATTAAAGGCACGCCGCCATAGTATTTAACCAATGCAAAATACTCATAGGCCCTTATAAACCTGGCCTCACCCAGCCAATAGTTTATTTGTGCTTTTGGAAAATTTGCGGTGGTCACTTGTGTAATAAAATTATTGGTAAGGCGTATGGCCTTGTAAACATTAGCAAAAACATCATTTGGAGTGGTTGCTCCCAACTGACCTTCTGAAAGGTGTGAGTCGTTTGCCTCATCGGTCCAGTTAGCGGTGTATTGGTTGCCGTTGCCTGGGAAACCGCCGTAAGTTCCATTACAAAATGAAAATTCTTCCATTGGCAAATTTGAGTACATGGTTGCCAGGTAAGCATTTACCGTAGCAGTTGTACTAAATACCTGCGACGCCGTAATGGCATTCGTTCCAGGTATGTCTAATGTATTCTTTCTGCACGAACAAATCATCGCAAAAAGAACCATCATACTTAAAATTCTTATCTGTTTCATTTTTTTAGTTTAAAAAGAAATATGTGCACCTAAGTTAAAATTCGCAGCAATTGGATAATTATAACCATATAAATTTTGATTGCTATATTCAGGGTCAAGATCTTTCAAGCCTGTCTTTGTCCAGGTCAATAAGTTATACCCGGTACCAACTATACTAATTGAGCTTATACCTGCTTTACTATACCATTTTTTAGGCAGTACATAACTAATTTGCAATTGTTTAAGGCGTACATAAGTACCATCATATACATTAAAGGTATTACCGTTTATAACATACATGTTAGTACCTGCACCGCTGGCAATTGTTTGAAAACCTATACCATTGAAGTTGGTTCTTGCGCCCATTGCAGGGTATTTACCCGCCACCCAAGCGCTGCTCGGATCAAACACATTTGAAAGGTGCCAGCGGTCGGTATACATTGCAAGCGGATCGGCATTATTAAAGAACGGTCTGCCCAACTGATCCTGGTAGCTGATATGATAATCAGTTGCTCCCTGTACCAACATTGAAACTGTTAATGCTTTCCATTGAACATTGATTGTGGTACCGAAATAAACAAGCGGCCTGTTACCGCCATTGGCAATAACTTTTTGGTCGTTTGCATCAATTTTTCCGTCACCATTCAAGTCTGCGTATTTTAAATCGCCTGGTAGCAGCGTTCTGTTGCCCGCGCCATCTTGTATCGGTGCTGAGTAAATTTGCTGATAGTTTTGGAACTGGCCTTGTACAACATAACCCCATATAAGGTCGGTGTAACGGTTGGTAAATTTGTTCCTGTAATTATCATACGGATTGTTTGCCGGAGTTTCTTCCCAATGCATTTCTTCGGTTCTGCTGAAGCCTGCATTTGCAGAAACATGTAAAACAACCTCTCCCAATCTGCTGGTATGTCCAAGTTGTACTTCCCAGCCCTGGGTACGATCGGAATTGATATTTTGTGCCGGGATACTTGCGCCAAACGTAGTTGGAATAGCAACAAGAGGTGTTGCTAACAACCCGCTGCGGTTGCGCCTGAAGATATCTCCTTCAAAAGTTAACTTTCCGTTCCAGAACGATGTTTCTAAACCGATGTCGGTTTGTGTTGAGGTATACCAGGTAAGATTCGAAGCGGCAACGCTGGTCCAGCTTAAACCTTTAGTTATACCACCACCGTTGCCAAATACTGTACCAACGGTAGAGCCACCGGTAGTATACACGTTGCCATTAGTTGGGTATGCATAACCAGTTTGCCAAAGCGGAAAACTAGTAGAATTACTGGCCGCTTGGTCATCACCGGACCTACCGACTGAGGCGCGCAGCTTAATGTTATCAATCCATTTAGCATTATTTTTTATAAATGACTCTTCAGATATCCTGTAGGCAACCGAACCATAAGGGAAGAAACCCCATTGGTGACCCGGGCCAAAAAGAGACGATCCTTCTTCCCTGAAACCTGCATCGAGTATGTATCTGTTAGCGTAGGAATAGTTAAGTCTGCCCACATAGCTATCCTGGGCACTTGCGTAATAGGTACCGCCGTTGGTAGCTGTGGCGCTATTTCCGGCACTGAGCGTAGGGATAACGTCAACAGCATATTGTACGCCTGCGTTGATATTGTCACCCGCTTTGTATAATTGCTCGTAGAGACCTAACAAAGTAAAATGATGTTTGCCGAATATTTTATCATACGATAAAGAAAGCTGCAAGTCATTAGATATGGCTTGATTGAAAGCCTCATTAAGGCTCGACGGCGAATTGTGCAATGTTGGAATGTAGTTGCCGCCAGTGTAGGTATACTCGTTGAAAGCCTTAGAATAGTTATAGTTTTCTGAATAAGTATTCTGGTAACCATAAAATCCTTTTGCACTTAATCCTGGCACACCTGGAATCTGATAATTCAATGAAAACACGGTATTAAACACCCTTGAATTATTGTTATTATAGCCTGCGGTGTTTCTGTCTATCAAGCCGGCAATATTAGCATTTTGGGTTACAGTTGTCGGAAACTGGTAAAGATAGTCGGGGTTTCCATTTGCATAAACAGGCATGATAGGTGGAATACCACCGAAAGCTGATTTTATGAGTGAACTCCACAATGTAGCTGACGATGTATTAGCGGTGTTATAATTAACATCGTTATACGAAATATTTAAGTCGGCAGTAAGGCCCTTTGCAAGCGTCACGTCCACAACTTCCCGCAGGTTATATTTTTGGTCCCCGTCAATACCCGAAGCCATAACACCGCCATCTTTCAAATAGGCAAAAGAGGTGAACGATTGTACCTTGTCACTACCACCGCTTATCGTAACGGTGTGTTGCTGCTGTTGCGACGTGTTTTTGAAAAGCACTTTTGTCCAGTCGGCACTTGGAAGAGTTCCGTCTGCGTATTGCTGTATCTGCTGTGCGGAATAAGTAACGGGAGTTGGGTTTGCCCGGCCGCTAATATAGCCGTCTTGCTGCTGCTCATCAAACATCAATGCGTATTGAGAAGCTGTAGCGAATTGCGGATATTTCGTAATTACGTTTACGCCCCAGTTACCGGTGTAATCTATTTTTACCTTACCCTGGCTACCATGCCGGGTGGTCACAAGAATAACACCATTGGCAGCATTAACTCCATAAATGGCCGCTGTTCCGTCCTTTAGTACGCTGAAGCTCTCAATTTCGTTTGCGTCCAGGCGGGCGAACTGGCTTTGGTCAGTCGTCGGAACACCGTCAATTACAAATAAGGGTGCGCCGTTCAGTGTGTTAGGTGTAATACCGTCACCCTGGTATTGGGCAAAACCGCGGATGTCGATCGATGATGATGCGCTTTGTGAACCGCTGTAGATACCAGGCTGGCTCGACAACTGAGAAACACGAACTCCGGGAGTTCGGCCGGTAATCGAATTCATCGTGTTGTCGTTTACATTCGACCTGATTTCGGCCGCTGATACCGTACCCACAGCTCCTGCTATGTTGGTTTTCTTTTGCGTACCATAGGCAACTACTACGACTTCATCCAGCGACCCTTCCGTTTTTGAAAGATTGACTGTAATGTCCTTCTTGCCCTTTATTTCAATTTCCTGTGTTATGTAGCCCAGGAAACTAACGAGCAGCGAAGAATTACCGCTTGGTGTGCTTAAAGTAAACACCCCTTCGATATTGGTAACAACACCGATTGTGGTTCCCTTTACTTTAATGGTAGCACCCGGTAATGGTTGCCCCTTTTCATCCAGCACTTTACCTGTGACCGTAAAGTTCTGTGCCTTCAGATGCAAAGAGATACAACATGTGAGCAAGATAAATAAAAATCTTTTCATGTTTGATAAATTTGGTTTTTAGAAATTGGTTAATTGTTGCACAAAGAAATTTATGGAGATTAAAAAAAAATTAATAATTAATTAACGGGCTTTTTTTTATTAATTTTTTATCTAAATATCTCATAATCAATTAATTAATGATTTTTTTATTTTTGTATTAATAGGTCATTTTGCGTGTTTAATATCGAATAATGCATTAAAACGACCTTAAAATATTCTGATGACTTAGTGTATCTTTTACGTTTAGTAGTACAATTTTATCGCTAAAAACACCTTAAAAAATTACTTTTTGTACTTATTGTAATTTGCTTAGTGTAAAAAGCCATATAATATGGACTACTTGCTGCTAATATCTCATAACGTCTATTTTTTTAGACCTTTTTGGCTACCTCCTTTCTTATTCCAAAAAATAAATGTTCCGCGATCTGTTGACGTAACAATATCAATATTGCCATCATTATTAAGGTCTACAGCCAAAACATCAGAGCCTGCTCCTGAGCGGTTATGTACCAATTCCGGAACAAATCTTGCGCCGCCCGAAGCTTTTTTATCTCTCACGGTTTTATAAAGATAAAGCACCGCAGGGCCGTAAGGATCGGGATCAAAGTAATCGTCAAGGTGCGACCAGTAACGCTTGCCCACAATAAAATCCGGAATACCATCGCCATCTATATCGGCAAAAGTTGATCCGTGCAATTCGGAAGCTGTTACGCCACCGGCATTTTTATCGGTAGTGGAATAATCATCTGCTATCATATGTTTGATAAATGATATTTTTCCCTCTTTATCGCGTTTTTGCTCAAACCAGGCCAGGCCGAAACCGTGGGCATTTAAACTTGTAACCACATCATTCAGTCCATCGCCATTCACATCATACACCGCCATCACACTTCCCCCAACCGACCAGCTTCGATGCCCGTAACGTGCAAAAACTTCGGGGTGATAAGTCCATAAAGTATCTGTGTTTAAGTTTTTAGGTTGTTCCCACCAGCCGTTTGGGTTGATAATGTCCATGCGGCCGTCGCCATTTATATCACCTATGCCTATACCGTGGGCCATTGCATATCCCCTACCGGAAATGGCATATTGCTTCCAGGGCTTGGTTGGATCGGCTGGGTCAAATTTCGCATAGCACAAAGCTCCGTTATTTGCATAGATCAGTTCAGGTTTTCCGTCCCCGTCAATGTCCCTGAATAATGTTATCTCTGATTGAATATTGATCGACTTTTGTTTATCATCCAGTAAAATCTCGTACCTGTCCCAGCGGCGCGATTCACCTTTGGGGTTAATATAAAGTGCAGGATGTGCACCGGGGCCGGTTAATATATCAGGCCAGCCGTCGCCATTAAAATCGTAAGCATACTCACAGTTTACATTGGTAAATTCTCTTGAAGCATTATAAGTGCCACCAAAAAACACTTCCTGATAATGGGTATAGTCCGGCCCATAATATATATAGGGCCCTGCTACAATATCCGTATGCCCATCATGATTAAAATCGGCCGCAGAAGCGCTCCACGAATAGTACATATCGCTTATGCGCTGTACTTTAAAACGAGAAGATGACTGTTCTGCTGGCGTAAATCTAACCGCTATGTCCTTATATTTTACATCTTTAAATTGCACTTTTCCTGTTCCGCCTGCATACAAAGCAATAGGGCCATAGCTTGCGTCCGTATCTTCTATCGAGCCGCCAGAATTATCACCATCATCGTTTATGAATTTTCTGATGATATTATAATCCAAAAACACCTCAACCTGGTTCCAGTCGCCAACCGCGATTGCAGTCGATAGGCGCTTCATTGGCAAATCCGTCGGCCCTGCGGGGCGATTAAAATTACCACCGTTACGCCTGATTGCCGGTTGCTGCGAATCCTGTGTTTTAAGTGTGGGTGGTGCAACACGGATAATATTTCCAGCACCTCTCAACTTTTCGCGTGATAATTCCTTGCCCTGCCCATCCAATGTTATCCTATATGATACCGCTTCATCATCCTTAATAGAAACTAATATTCCCTTATAACCATTCGAAGTTTTTTCTAACCGGAATATAATTCCAGCCTCGGCGCCTGGTGCGACTTTAACCAGCAGGTTCAATCCGATATCCTGGAAAGAGCGGTTTGATATTAGCAGCGCACTCCTATTATTTGTATTGACAGTTATTTCCCGATCACTGGCCTGCCAGCTATTATTGCCTAACGTGTGCCAGCCGGTAAGCGCGGAGCCTTTAAAGGTGTAATCCGGAATAAAGCTCAAACCTCTTCCGTTTACGTCCCATGGGATGTCCTGGCCAAATGATGCTATAATTATTCCAGTCAGCAATACCGTTAATAAAATATGTTTCATTTATCTACTATGTAAAAGCCTATTTGAAATGTAGGCTTTGGTTGTTGATTAATCGATTATCTTAAAGACTATCCAAATTTGTTAGACATTAAAAAAATAAAAAGAATTTGTCATTGCGAGGTACGACGCAATCTCTCAGTCGTGCATCGGCGTAAATGCATTTGCGCTAACGCAGTTCGACGAGATTGCTTCGTACCTCGCAATGACGTGTTTTTTTCGTTTTCAGACAGGCCTATTTCACTGGTAAAGCATAAACTATATAACTCTCTTTCGATTTGGGCATAGGCGACCTGTTTCGCCCCACAACCGACATTGCTGTCACGCTTATTACGAGGTACTGCCGCCCATTACATTCGTACATAGCCGGAAGCCCTTCGGTACCGCCGGGCAGATCCACGCTCCACAAAACTTTTCCATTGTCTGCATCGAACGCATAAAGCTTGTCGTCCTTAGCTGTAGAAAATAAAACACCAGTGGACGTAACGATCATTCCTTTCCGCTGGGCGCCATTGGGCACACCGGTATTTTTGCCGCCTTCTTTTTCAACTCCTCTATCCTGTCCCAGCGGTGCTTTCCATTTTATAGTACCCTTATTCAAATCATAAGCCACGATATATGACCATGGTGGTTTTACCAGGAAAGGATAAGCAAGGCCATTGTCGGTGATATAGCGATCAGCGGGTGCAGCCACTCCCTGGGGATAATCGCGCATACCTTCGGAACGCCGGCCATAGGGCGGAGTTCCCGGCGCACCACCGGAAGCAACAACAGGTCCATCCGGCATTGCACTATTTTCAGCTGCTGGTTGCCTTTGCTTTTTGGCAATTGAGCCCCCCAAAAAGAGATAAATGTCCGCCATTTCGGCATCGCTTATATGTGGAAATCCGGGCATTTGCCCTTTGCCATTAGCTAAAAGTGTTTTAAAGTTGCCGATATTGAGTTTGGTTCCAACCTGAGCAATTGCCGGACCTATCCCACCCAACTTATTGGCGCCATGGCAACCCTGGCAATTTTGGGCATAGATAACTTTTGCAGTTTCAATCTGGTCACTCTCATTCAGCAGCTTAGGGTCTACGTATTTAGTTATTTTATATATGGACGGATAATCCTGGTTCATAACGTAAACCAAGCCTTTGGCAGGATTAGCGGCAGTGGTTCCAAAATTAGCACCGCCCACGGCTCCGGGTAACGAAAATGTCTCCCTCGCCAATGAAAGCGGCTGAAACATCCCGGTTCCTGCTGATGCTATTCTTTTTTTCCAGGATTCCTGTTCATCCGCAGTCATTAAATAAGGTGAAACATCATCGGCAGTCATTCCCTGCCGACCAAATGGCGGCACAATGGTGGGGAAAGGCTGTGTTGGCGATGATTTTTCGCCGGGAATATCACTTTGCGGAACGGGCTTTTCAACAATTGGCCACAAGGGTTCACCGGTTACCCTGTTAAATACATACAAAAATCCAGTCTTTGACGCTTGTGCCACTGCGTCTATTTTTTTGCCGTCGTGATTTACGGTTATTAATTGTGGAGCGGCGCAAAGGTCATAATCCCACAGATCATGATGTACCGTTTGAAAATGCCATAAACGTTTACCGGTACGGGCGTCAATTGCAATAAGGCAATCGCTGTACAGGTTGTCACCTATGCGGTCGGCGCCATAATAGTCATAGGTAGGAGAACCTGTAGGGAAATAAACAATGCCACGTTTTTCATCCAGCGAAATCTCGCCCCAGGTATTGGTGCCGCCTATATATTTATAGGCATCCTTTGGCCAGGTTTCATAGCCCGGCTCACCGGGAAGCGGAATCGTGTGAAATATCCAGGCCATTTTACCGGTAACAATATCATAAGCCCGTACGTGGCCGGGACCGGAGAATAAGTTTTCGCCCGGAGATGAACCCAGCATGATCAGATTTTGATAAACAACGCCGGGTGTGGTCGGCTGGATGCGGTTAAAAAGCGACGGGTCGCGATCAAGCCCTTCTTTCAAATCTACCACGCCATTGTTTCCAAAGTCGGTAATTGATTTTCCAGTATTAGCATCAATTTCCTGCAGGGTATTGTTTAATTCGATTATTATTCTGCGGTCGGTTTTGTCTTTACTTTCCCAATAATTTACCCCTTTCCAGGTAATGCCTTCCAGATGCGCATGTATCCATATCTCCTTACCATTTGTGGCATCAAGTGCAACCAATGAATGGTTTTTTGCCAGCAGGTACATTACGTTGCCTACAATTATGGGATTGAAAAGGTATTGAACATTATCACCGGTTGAGCAGCTCCACGCAACCTGCAACTGGTTCACATTCTTTTTTGTGATCTGCTTAAACTCCACGAATTTAGACTGATCGGCACTACCTCCATATTGTTTCCAGCTTTTATGCTGCCCGGTTTGTAGTTGCTTATCGGACGATGCCGATTTGTTGTTTAGAAATATGTTACAACCTAAGCAAAATGAAATAACCAGAGCTATAATACATATGACTCCAATTCGATGTGAAAATATCTTTAGGCTGCGAAACTTCATAAATTAATTAATATTTGCTTTTAAGTGGGCAATTGTCCAATCTGCAACTTTGTTATAATCAATCTCCGGTTGATATTTTCCACTCCATTGAGCCACCATGTAGTTGCCTTTAAAGCCAAGGCTTTCGGCAAGCTTCACACAGCGATCAAAATCGTATGATATGTGCTCAAGATGTCCATCAGCAGTATTCCTGAAATCGACAACCTTAGCAGAAACAATGTGGGCATATGGTATAATTTTGGCCAGGGAATCGTACATGGTTACTGCGCCATTATAATTACCAAAATCGGGTTCTGTATATAAACCCGGCCCGGCGCCTTTAACAACAGCCACATGTTTGTCAGGGTCAGTCTCCAAACCAAAATGATTTGCCGTAATGATTGTTAACTTTTTGCTTTTGGCGTAAGGAACCAACTCTTTAAAGGAAGTTATACTTTTTTCTACAGAGCTTTTTGGATGGCCGGGATTTACCCGCACACATTTTGAACCTAAAAAAGAAGCAGCATTCATCCACTTTTTCGCGTGATCAATACTGGCTTGCCTCAGCTCTTCGTCAGTGGAAGCCAGATCATAGTTTTTTTTGTCGAACGGTGCGCCGTCAAACTGTACATTTAATAATTCGCATTTGGCCGACCTGATCTTATCTTTTAATAGGATTAAATAATCTTTGTCAAGCGATTCAAAATGTTCACTCCAAAACTCCAGTTTTCTTATCCCAAACCGGTCACGGTGATGTTGCGGTATATCCATCAGCGTTAGCGGATTTTTTATTTCGATGCCATTTGGTGGAGGTGTTTCCTTAAACTGGTATCTGAACAGCAACGTACCCATTGCCAGGCGGTCCATTTTATCCCTTGATAAAATCGCTTTGGCAACCGACTTCGATAAAAAAGCGGTTGCCACTAAGCCCGATGTGTGAAAAACAAAGCTTCTTCTGTCCATAATATTATATTAAAATATCAATGCAGTATTAAATGGATCTCAAATTTTATTTCTTCTCCGGCTCTCTCGCTGGCATTTTAAAACTCAGCGGAATTTCCTTTCTTAACATCTTCCCGGCTTGTCCCGTCAGCCATAAATAAGTATCCGATGGTTCACCGTCCAGTTTCACAAAGGCCGTTCCCGATTCAGGTGAGGTTACAGGCGGAACCGGCGCGACCTTAAATATTGCGGTGCCCTCGTTTATCTCATCAAACATCGCCACATAAAGCATTGATCCACCGGCCGACATTGCAGTTGAAAGCATTTGCCAGTAAAAACGACCTCCTTCGCGCGGGATCGAGCCAACAGGCTTCACATCATCCGGAAACTCATAACGGCTCAGGTTATGCCAGCTGAAACCAGGGTATACACAGGGCACATAATCTACCTTATTTTCGCGGCACCATTTAATATCGTCTATCACATCATCCCGGTACCTGTCCATATCATTATGCAACAAAGGAGAATAGCGTTGAACACTCCAGGGTAAAACGATATCGCATTGCTTTATCAACTCGTGCAGGTAAGGATCGGGCAAACAATCAGCACGAAGTGTGCGCCATGAATTAGGCACACCAAGCATTACCGCGCAGCCGCCATACACGGGATCGTTCTTTAAAAAGTCGATAAGGCGTTCAAGACCGATGTTGCGAGTATTGTAGGGGCGATCTGGAAAGCCTACACCCCAGATGGCTACAATTGGTTTTCCGTTTTGATGTAAATAAGTTTTTGTGCCTTCCTGGTCGGTGACTTTTAGCTGGTCGACCAAAAATTTCCAGTCCTCAATAATAGCAGAGCAGTCTTCACCCTTACCTCTCAATCCAGAAAGATCGTACATGATAGCAATGGCTCTTTTATATTTTGAGGCTGCCTCGAATGCGTTTTTTATAATGATAGATGACTCACTGTTCCTGTTATCCGCTTTTGTGTTGTTGAAAAAGCGTTGTACAAATACTCCGTCAACGCCGTATTGCTGCATCCATTTAAAATGCAGATCGACGGTGCTTTTATCTGCTGAACTAAAAACCTTGGCTGGCTCTCCGTTAGCCATCTTAAAGGGAGTTTCATAGGTCTTTTCATATTCGGTTACATCCGGCCACATATCCATTCCCGAGCGCTGCTCTGTACCGTAAGCATACCTGGTTGCTTTTGTTCCATCGCCTGCCGCGCGGAACCAGCCCTGGTATCCGGCCATAATCAGTCCTTTGTAAGTTGGGTAAAGTGTGGTTTTACTGTGTTTGTTTTGAGCCTGGCTTGCGGTTGCAAGCAATAGTAAAAGGCATCCTGAAAAAATGAGTCTAATTTTTATCATGTGTTTGGTTTATGGACTACGGCTATTTTCCCTGGATCAATCCAAATCGAAGCATTAAACTTCCGGATAGTGGATACAGAATACTTTTACCGAAATCTTTTTATTAATTGGTTTTATAATTGGTATAAAATTCAAGAGCTAAAATTCGCCGGGAGTGATTAAAAATTCCTTAATAATGAATTAATAAAGACAGAAGTATGTTATTATTAATTTAGGTAACAGATTTGTTAGAAAGGATTGGATTTAGGAGGGTTCGAGAGTTCCTATAAGAAGGTAGAGCAAGAGGCTTTTACCACCCTGCATGTCATTTCGAACGACAGTGAGAAAACTTTTACAGTATACAAAACGAACTATGCAAGTCGCATATGCACGGCCGCTATGCTTGGCGAATAAGTTTTCTCACTGTCGTTCGAAATGACAACGGTGGGTAGGTTTAGTAATCTGTCATAAGAGGTAATGCCATTGTTACAGCAGCACAATATTATTTCACGTTAAACGATGCCGCCAGTTTTTGATCAGCAGAGTTACTGCCCAATACCAGTGTGTATTTTCCTTTATAAAGCTTCCATTTTTGGTCTTTCAAATCCCACTTTTTTAAATCAGCTAAGGGGATGTCAATCGCAACTTGTTGCTGGCTGCCTTTTGCTACGCTTACCCTTTTAAATTGTTTAAGCTCTTTTAACGGCATTCTTTCACCGTCAGGATATTTAACATAGGCCTGCACCACTTCATCTCCATCCATTTGTCCGGTGTTATCTACTGCAAGGGTACAAGTTAATTTCTGGCCATCTTTGTAGTTACTTACCGGTTGAGTTTTCCAGCTGTAATTAAATGTGGTATAGCTTAATCCATACCCAAACGGGTATTGTACATCGCCTGTAAAATAGCGGTAGGTGCGTCCCTTCATATTATAATCTTTATAATCCGGTAAGTCGTTAAGTGACTTATAAAACGTTACGGGAAGATGGCCAGACGGCGATACTTTTCCGAAAACGATATCAGCCAGCGCATTTCCTCCCTGTTCTCCGGGATACCATGTTAAAATAATTGCATCGGCATAAGGTTCAATCTCTGCAATATCAACGTCGCTACCCGAGGTGATTACCGCAACGATAGGCTTTTTACTTGCTTTTCTTAATTTTTTCAGAAACGCTATATGTACAGCGGGCAGGCGCAGGTCCATTTTATCGGCTCCGTTTTTCGAAAGAAAAGCATCACCCTCTTCGCCTTCAAATAACGGCGATAAACCAATAACCGCAAACGTTACGTCGCTGCTTGCCGCTGTGTACATGCCGTTAACACGTGCTGAATCTAAAAGGTCGCTGCCCATTTCGTATTGGACTGTAATACCCGGCCCGGCTGCTTTGGTAATACCTTCGGTAAAAGTCACCATCTGCGGCGAAATGCCTCTGTAATTACCCAACAATACATCAGCGTTGAAGGAATTAGGACCGGTCACAAAAATGCTTTGGGTTTTATTTAAATTAATCGGAAGCAGGTTATTGTTGTTTTTTAACAACACCATGCCTTGTTCAGCCATTTTCCTGGCTAACAAAATATGATTAGCAGATCGTACGCTATCAACACCATAATTAGCATAAGGCGAACTGGAAGGGTTATCATAAAAGCCAAGCTTAAACTGCGTTTTTAACAATGTTTTTAATGATGCGTCGATTTCTTTTTCTGTTACCAGGTTTTGTTTAACCGCGTCCATTAAATCGCGTTGAAGCAATGTAGAACAATCAAGGTTAACGCCCGCCTTTATTGCTGCAGCGGCTACCTCAACCCTGTTAGGCAATACTTTATGGTTAGCCCATATATCGTCCAAAGCGCCGCAATCGGTCAATAAATGTCCTTTAAAACCCCACTCGCCTCTTAAAATGCCAATCAGCGTTTTGCTGATGGTACAAGGCTCGCCGTTTACCCGGTTATAAGCGCCCATAACAGATTCAACGCCGGCATCTACCAACTGATGAAAAGCGGGAAGATAAGTTTCGCGAAGGTCCTTTTGATCTATAATGGCATTAAACGAGCCGCGGCCTGCTTCGGGACCACTGTGTACGGCAAAATGTTTTGCACAGGCGGCAGTTTTCAAATGATTGGGATCAGTGCCCTGCATGCCTGTTACAAATGCCGAGCCCATGCGACCGGTTAAATAAGGATCTTCACCATAGGTTTCCTGCCCCCTGCCCCATCTTGGATCTCTGAAAATATTAATATTGGGCGACCAAAATGTGAGCCCCCTATATTGCAAATGTTCGTCCTTCGCAATTGCCATGTTGTATTTAGCCCTCGCTTCGGTGGATATGCAAGTCGCTACCTGTTTCAACAAGTCATCGTTAAAGGTTGCCGCCATACCTATTGCCTGCGGAAATACAGTGGCCTCCCCTGCCCTTGCAACCCCGTGCAGCGCTTCGTTCCACCAGTTATAAGCGGGTATACCTAAACGCGGAACAGCTTTACTTTGATAACCAAGTAATGATATTTTTTCTTCGAGGGTTAAGCTGCCTACCAGGTTGTCCACACGTGCATCAATAGATAAAGCCGGGTTTCTGAACGGCGGAATATTTTGCTGGCCTTTAGCCGAACCTATGGTGCATGCAACTATAAGAAGTTGTAAAAAAAACGATCGTGATTTCTTTATCATTGAATTTTTAGGTTTTAAAATGTATTGGCGAATCAATATTAATACATTGAGATTAATAAATGCTTAATTTGAAATTAATCGACAAAATAACATAAATACGCTTGCAAAATCACCTTTAAAACCACCAGTTCATGCCGAATTTATTTCGGCACCCCATAGCACAAGCGGCTTGCTTGGTGTACAACTTGCGTACAGACCTACATGGCGTATACTTTGCATATGGGGTGCCGAAACGAGTTCGGCCTGACCTCTTTTAATTTTAGAACGTCCTCGGCTTACGGAAAAGCCGTTAATCCTCAAAACTAAATCCCGGGTAAAAATTTTGATATAATCAGTATTGTCACAACAAAATTGCCTTTTCATTAATATTTCGCGCGCTTATTAACAAATTATTAGAACTCCCGTTAATCTTTTCTTCTTCATTTGCCCCTGGATTATGCGAAACCATGATCCCTATATTATAACCTTTTATGAAGAAAATATTAACCCTTATCTTTTTACATTTTTTTGTTATTGCGGTAAAAGCACAAACAACACGTGGGCGTATTGATGGTAAAGTAATTGACGAACAAACAAAACAACCTGTTGATTATGCTACGATAGGTATTTATAAGCAAGGTGCCGCGAGCCCTTTCAATGGCATAAGCACTGATCCAAAGGGAAACTTTACACTTAATAATTTGCCCGAAGGCGATTATAAATTAGTTGTCGACTTTGTCGGCTATCAGCGTACTACGGTTGATCATGTGGTCATCACAAAAAACAAAAATGCCGTGGTATTGAATAATATAATCCTAAAATCGGCACAACACCAGCTGAAGGACGTTGTTATAACAGCAAGGGCGCCTGTTGTAGAAAATAAGATAGACCGCATTGTTTATAACGCGGAAAATGATGTTACGGCGCAAGGTGGTGTGGCCCTTGATATTTTGAAAAAAGTGCCTATGATATCTGTTGATATTGATGGCAATGTAGAACTTCAGGGTAACTCAAACGTCCGTTTCCTGATCAACGGAAAACCATCAAGCATATTCGGTGCAAACTTAACCGATGCCCTGCAGGCTATTCCTGCGAGTCAGATTAAAAGTATTGAAGTAATCACTAATCCCGGTGCAAAGTATGACGCAACCGGTACAGGGGGTATCGTGAATATTATTTTAAAAGAAAGCCGGATACAAGGCATCAATGGAAGTGTTAACTTATCAGCAGGTACAAGGCTGGAAAACGGGTCCTTTAACCTGAATGTACGGCGGGGTAAATTTGGCGCAGGCGCTTATTTTGCCGGCAACGAGCAACTTAGTACAACAACCAACAGCACTAACAGCCGGCAATCATACAGCAGCACGCGCGATACCATAACTAACCTGTTACAGCAGGGACATAGTACAACCAAAAGGCACGGCTATCAAACAGGTTTTCATTTTCAATGGGATATTACCAAGAAGGATAATTTAACCGGATCAATCGGCTATAATAATTTTGGAAGTAATAGCAATGGGTTCAGCAACCAACAGCAGGACGAAATAAATACCGCAGGCAATATGCTTTCGAACGTCATCAGCCAGCGCATATCAAACAATCAGTCGAATAACCATGGGGTGGACTGGAGCCTAGCCTATAAAAAAACATTTAAAAAAGAAGGCCAGGAACTGGATATATTGTATAACTCGAGCCGGAATAATAATACAAGTAAGTTTTTACAAAACCAGGTGTACCCTAACGGCGACTACCCTACTTCCGGTACAGCCAGCACTAACCCGGGAACAGATCATGAAACTGACATTTCAATAGACTATACCCAACCTGTAACCAAAACCGTTACTATTGAAACCGGCGCAAAGGCAGTTATCGAGAATCTCAACAATAATGTAAATACAGATACATTGTTGAATGATGGCAGTTTTATACCCGACGCCAACCAAACTTATGGCTTTAATTACGAACGCGATATTTACGCCGCTTACCTGGCATCAAGTTTTTCGTTGTTTAAATTTATCGATGGCAAGGCCGGTCTGCGTTATGAACATACGTCAACCAGCGAAGACTACGGCGACACCGAAATCCCTAGCTACAATACGTTAGCGCCTTCTTTTGTGTTATCCCACAGAATGAGCGAAACCGGCGCACTCAGATTCAGCTATTCCTACCGCATTCAGCGACCTTCGTACGGTGACCTTAATCCTTTTTATAATATAAGCGATCCGCATAACATCAGCACTGGTAACCCTGATCTTAAACCAGAGAGCGGACATAATTACGAACTCAGCTTCAACAATTCGTTCAACGGCGGTGCTCACATGTTCGTATCGGCATTTTATCACCACAATACCGATGATCTGCAATCGCTCACAACTTTTTATGATGTTTTAGATATCAACGGCGTTGATTACTCAGATGTATCGCTTACCAAGCGCTACAACTTGGGAACGCAAACCCAGGAAGGCGTTAATTTTTTTGGAGCGTTGCCTATTAAAGAAAAATTGAATTTACGCACCAATTTAATGGTTGCAGAGCGCAGCGATAGCAACCCGGGTTTACAAACAGTAAGCGGCGTGTATTACCGCGCCAATTTGAACGTTAGCTATAACTTTGGTAATAACCTGGTTGCTGAAGTTTTTGGCAATTATAATTCATCGCAAAAAAACATCCAGGGGCAACGCCCTTCGTTTGCGTTTTATAATATCGCCATGCGTAAACAATTCCTGAATAAAAAGTTGAGCGTAGGCATTACCGCTGCCGATCCGTTTAACAATTATATCAACCAGAAATCAACTACTTATGCGTCAAACTTTTATCAAACAAACTACCGCGAGGTGCCTTACCGTACGTTCGGTATAAGTGTTAATTATAAATTTGGAAAACTGGAATTTAAAAAGGTAGAGGATAAGGATAAAGATAGTGAGGACAATACGCCTAAACCTATTGAGAATTAAATTTTGTCACTTAAAAACAATCACAAAAGCATACTGCTATTTGATATATGCCTTTGTGATTGCAATTTTTTAGAGTTTCTTTTATTTCGACATATCAATCACATCTACCATTCTTGAAAAAGGCGTCACAACCAAATCTATTAATTTGCCGTTCTTTACTTTTCCCTGTATCGTTGTGTTATATGGGGCGTTTAGTTTAAAATCGGCGTTCCATTCTTTGGGCCATGCGGGTAACAGCATTATCTTTTTGCCGTCAACCTGCATCAACATTTCCTGCAACCCATTTTCGCCGTTGCCGCCGTTGTCTTCGTCAGGCATATAATCATGGCCGGCGGCCCAGAATGCTGGGAATTTAAGCGCAGGGTCTTTCCGCATAAAGTTAAATGAGACGTATTTTTTTGCAACGTCGGTTTGTCCAAGCATGGCGGCTTGTATTGGATCCTGCACCCAACAGCCTTTATCTTTAAATTTACGTGCGTTAAAAGTGTTTATTGCCAATTGCAGATCAGGTTTACCAAGGCCATAAATACGAAAGGGATAAACAGCGTACAATTCAGGGTTTTCCAGGTTACGCGGTTTGGCTGTTTGGTCGCCGGTGTACGGCAAAAGCACTGGCTTATCATCTTTCTCACCTTTTGGGAGTTCTGGCAGTTCCCCCTGGAATCTTTTCCAGCTTGCGCGCGATTTTTCGTCGGTTAGTTCTTCCGGCAGGGCAAGCATACGGGCTGTTATAACACGAAGGCCGGCAATATCCGGTGCTGGGTTATGCACTTTCCAAAACATCTCGATGGAATTATCCGGGTCGAGTAGTAGTTTTCCCTGTGCATCGCGGCCAAAATGTTTGTCAAAAAATTCAAGCCCCGCCGAAGCTACCGGCACCAGTGTTTCTTTAGCAAATTTCTTATCGCCGGTGTATTCGTAGTAATCCAGCATCATCATGCTCAATTCCAGTATCGGGGTGAAATAATGGCCTGTCCAGTCCTCCTTTACTTCTGGTCCCCAATAGCGCAAGCCTCCGTAAAACGGCGCGGTTTCAGCAAAATACGAACCGTCGTGATGATAATAGTTTTCAACCTGAACAGCGTTATCAGGTATTATTTTGGCATACATGTTAAACAAGGGCAGCATCATATCAAAATCGCCGGCCATAAGCCTCGGCCAGTACATAGGTCGGGTATTTTGAAACCAGTACTGCCCGCCCCAGGTGCGGAAATCGGCATCAACGCTCATTGGTGGCTTCTTGCTGTTCTCCTGTTTCAAAGCAGAATGATCGACTACGAAAATGGAGCCATTGAATTTTATCGGGTATGTACCCCTTCCAGCGCAGGCCGTTACAAATCGTTGTAATATATACCCCTGGTTTACTTTAGCCGTCTGCTCGTCGCCGTTAAAAAATATCCAGCTGCGATGCCAGAAATTATCCCACCATTGCTGGTGTGCCGTGCGGGTTTGCTCGAGCGAGAGTTTGTCAATTGCGGTTATATTTTTATCCAGCTGTGCGTGCCAATCGCTTAGAGTTGTTTGAGCGGTGTATGGATAAACAGAAATAAGTTGTGATGTTGCCGCCGCAGACTGCAAAGTAGTATCGTCTATAGTTGTAAATCCTTTACCTTTTATAACGGCACCGAAGGTTAAATTTGCCACATGTTTTTCGGCTGTCGCCGGATTCCGGTGATACCAGGCTATGTCATTTTTTTTACTGAAGACGGTATCCCCACCATTGGCCAAGCGCCAATCGTTTAAGCTAACTTTTACAACGACCTTTTGCTTGCTTTTGGTTTCAACACGTATTACAGGGTTATTGGCGTCCACCCATACACGTAGCTCCACTGCATTTGCGTCGTTACCTTCTTTAACAATGATCTCACCTTCATTTAGCCTAAGCGTTTGCAAAAACGGTGCACCGGTTGTTAACGGATTGGGGCTTAATGACACGCGAACCCCGCCAACCTTCATTAATCCTTTCGGGCCTTTTATGTCCTGTCCCCATGTATCAGTTTTACCGATATAAAAATTTAATTCGCCGTCGGGCTTAACCCAAACGTTCAATCCGATGTCGCCGTTTCCAACAGGCATTGATTCAGCCGACGTTGGCCCGGGAACATCCCAACTTACGTTATTGGCATCCAAAAGTGGCTTAATCTCCGATCGTGGCTGGGCATTCTTTTTTTGTTTTGAACCCTTTGTTTTGTGCTTAACAGGCCCATCTTGTGCCGAAGCCATTGCAAAGGCCATACTTAATAAAATCAATGCGGCTAATTTGAAACGGCCTAAGTTATTATTCATGCTCTATATTATAAAAATTCTGTTTATATATACTATTCTGATTTGGACGCTAAAAGTAAATTGCGCTAATCAAATTTGTACAGCTTAACCCTCAATGTTCCGGGGGTGGTGCTCTCAAAGCGGACAACAGTCCCTGTCTGGTTCATATTGGTCTGTTCTGTTATAGCATAACTTTGTGCTATATTATCTCCATTTAATTTTCTGCCGGGTTTCCATTTTCCATTGACATAAACACCCTCCCAAAGCGAAGCAATCCCAGCCATCTGAGGGCCTGGTGTTGAAGGCTTGAAAGTTATTTCTAAATTAAGTCCCGAAATAATGAACTCATCGGGAGCAGAATTAATAATAAGGCCATACGCCGAATTTGGCGAATAATGTGCACCTGCCGATCTGCCACGCCTTGCTCTTATCCGGAGGTTGTATCCTCCGATATTGATAGTTTGTACCGGGTCGGCTTTGTTAATAGTTACGGCTGTGATAATACCCTTAGCCTGTGCGTCAAGGATAACCGGGGCAAGGCCGGCAAGGGTTTCATAAGCCTTTGGTATAGGACCATTTACAGGATCGGAAATGCGTTCCTCAACGGCAAATGGCGAATAACCTATTGCGTTGTGCGCACCGATGGCATAATATGCGTTGGATGCTCCGGCCGAATCGGGAGAGCACTCAGGTATAAACAACGGGTTCCACGAATGATGAAAAAGCGGGATTATTCCCTTAAAATCAGGCTGGTAAATATCAGGCGAAAAGATATCAATCTTGGGAGCGCCCACACGCCAAACGTCATGCATGTAAGCCACCGGACCTCCCCGCGGATAAACCGGGCTTATCCAGGCGTTAACATACATTGGCAGGTTATATTCCGCTTTGCCCGCTGCTGTTACAGCATTAACGTATTTTGCGTAATACCATGCCATAAAAACTTCGTCGGCAACAGGGCCTTTCCCAAAAACATCATCCCATGTTCCGGATGTTTTGGAACCCGCCGCTTCCCATACCTTTTTAAACTCAGGCTGCAACTCATCCTTATATTTTTGAAGTCCGGCCATTAGTTCAGCTGGAACAGGCTTTGAAAAATTTTCATCGGCAACCGGAGAGCGATCACTGGTATCACCATGTACCCCAACTTCATTCTCTACCTGTATCATAATAACCGTTCTGTTTTTTGAATCGACAGCCTTGATGTGTTTCATTAACACGGCAAATGCTTTTGCGTCGGCCTTAAGATTTTCTTGTGCAAATACGTTTATAGTTTCGCTGCTTTTACCGTTCGACATTTTCACCCTCGGAAAACGGGAAAGGTCCTTTTTAACCCATACAGGTACATAATGTGACATGCCGTTTTTCCAACTTCCAAACCAAAGTATGACCAAGTGCAGTTTGCTGTCGCGCGATTGTTGGATCAACCCGTCGACGAGTGAAAAATCAAACTTTCCTTCTTCCGGTTCAAGCTGATCCCATGATACGGCTCCTAAAACTGTATTCAGGTGCATAGTCGCCAGTTTTGGCAACAATGGCTTTAAATATTCTAAACTTGAGGTATTTGAATTGTGAAGTTCACCCCCCAATGTCAGGTATGGTTTTCCATCGACAATTAGCTGGGTAACCGCACCTCGTTTCTCCAGGTGTGGAATTGGAATTGGAGGTTTATCCTGGGATAAAACCGGGCCGCCGAAAAAAGGCAGCAAGCATGTTAACAAAAAAGCATTTTTTGAGAATTTCATCAAACTGATTCTTTAAATATAATTAAGATGATAGCCGGCATATGTACATAAGTAACGTATACCTGATAATTGATTTCCAGCTTCTAAGTAAACGCCCTAACTATAATAATTGATTAATATTTGATTAATGTTTGACGGAATATTAAAGTATCTTTCTGAACTTATTTTAAACCAAAAAACTCTTCATGCTGCTGAAGAGTTTTTTAGTAAATATCCTCTTTATACAAGCTATTTCAATTTAACAGTTGCTCGTTGATAAGGGAACACAGCTCGTACTTATTTTAATTTACTGCGATTAACGACAGCATCGTAAACCTGCCTGATGGCATCAATAACAAACGCCGGGTCTTCGATATGTATATTGTGACCGCTGTTTTTATCAATGAGGTGTTTGCTATTAGTGGATAAATGGGTTAAATCTTCTTGTAGCATTAATCGTTCATTCTCCATCTCTGCCGAGTCCACCCTTCCATTATAGCCGCCATCGCCTCTTGTTAAAACAATTAAGGGCTTGTTTCCCAACGTATAGCCGGGTTTGCCTTTATTAAGGTACAAATCCTGCACTTCCTCGGGCGACCAGTCCATTTCGCTTCCATAGGCTTTTCGATATTCGGGCTGGTTTTGTGCCCAGATCTGTCTTTTTTGAATACTATCGGGCAGTTTGTCTAAGGGTGGTTCTATTTCATTGATCATCACAATACTGTCTTTTTTGCCATCGTCCTTACCATTGTTTTTGAACCAGACTTGTGGTTTGGGCACTTTACGGCCCTGTGTCATCTCACGTATCCTTACCGCTTTGTCATTGATGATTATTCGCGAGTCTTCATTTAATGCTTCTACCAGCACCATACCAGCCACTTCATCTGGATAATACTTTGCAAAATACCGCACTAAAAAACCACCAAATGACTGTCCCACTAAAATATAAGGGCCCTTTATACCTGCGTTATGAAGCGCGGTATGTAATTCAGCAGCAATCTGATGCCCTGTTCTGGGAAACGGGCCGGGTTCACTCCACGCAAAACCCGCTCTATCGTAACTTACTGCCGTTGTGAATTTGGACACCCCTGGCTGCACAAGGCTCCAGATAAATGAAAAATCGCCGCTGCCATTTTCCATTATTACAGCAGGGCCGCCCTTTCCGGTGATGTTCATGTGTAATTGGTGACCGCCCGCATCTACCAGTTTACCCATGGGCGGATACTTATTAGCTGTTTGCGCATCACAAACTGAAAATGCCCCTAAAACAAAAAATGGGAGGACGAGCAATGGTGCGAAGAACCCGGTCTTTTTTGAATGATTGGATTTCATAATTGAGCTGTTTTAAATTGCTAATTGGGTTTTATGCCAGGAAAAACAGATCAGTAAAAATAAGACGGGGTAAACTTTAAAAAGGTTACATCACACTCTGCATTTTGTGGACGAAATTTGAGTTTGATTTGCAGCCAGGCATAGGAAGAAATAAACTGTTCAGCGAAAAAACCTTCCCAAACTAAAAATTAATAATTACGCTATAGGAAATAAATATTTGATCAATATTAACTATTTATAATTTTATTTAAATATTAATATGTTTTATTTGCTTTATTGGATATATTTCTTAATTTTATGACATCCCCTTTCGTCTATCCAGATTAACTTAAATTCAATAACCTATCTTGAAAACGCAATTCATCAAATATTTGCTGATCGGCTTATTTTTAATTTTCGGATCAACAAAAGCTTATGGCCAGGTACCTAATTTAGCCTTTACCGCTCTTCAGGGTAACGCGCCCACTGTTTTGTTGGCAAAAGGAACCAACTACATCGTATACGGCTTTCGAATGGATATTAGTGGCGTTGTTAATTACCCCGTCAATTATATGACCATCACTCAATTTACCATTACCAACAGTGTAAACGTCAATGGTGTTTTTTCATCAGGTCAATTATATCAAACCACATCAGCCAACCCGGGTTCGGCGCTTTCCGGCAATCCGGTGGGTACTTTCAATGTCGGACAAAACATTGTTATCAGTCCTACACTCAATATCAATTCACTCGGTATCAACAATGCGGGAGGTCAGAGTGCAGGTGGCGGAACACAAGGCCAATTGAACAACGGCGCTTATTATTTTTATTTAGCAGTAAATATTTCCAATCTGCAAAATACTCCTCCAGCTTCTGTAACCTTATCATTGGTAAACCCGCCGGCCGTGGCGACTTATTTCAATAACAGCAACAACCCATCGCCAACTGAAAGCACAACCAACCTATCAACTCCCGCTACTTTCTCTTTTGGTCAAGTCTATGACTGGTCTGGTGCCACCGACAACAAGTGGAACACTGCCGGTAACTGGAAAGTCAACGGCAATACTTCAAATGTTGTTCCCGGAAACAACGATGCAGCCCAGATCGGCGTTAATGCTTATACGATCACTACTAATCAGCCTACGCCGATGGTTGCTTCAACCATCGGAACAGTGATTATTGGCACAAATAATACTCCCACAATTACATTAACATCTACTTTGGCGATACTGAACGGATTGATTTTAAATGCAGGTTCAGCTTTAATCGTAACGGGTAACAACACTTTGACACTATCGGGGATTTCCTCCACAAATACCGGCTCCTCGCTCACTATAAAGTCTCATAGCACATTGTTGCATAACGGTACCTTCACTTTTAAAGGTGCTACGATAAACATAGTCGATGGAACATTTAATAATTCAGGTACTGTAACAGTTGGTTCGGCTTGTATCATAAACTTAACTTCGGCCGTAGCAAATATTACCAACACGGGTAGTTTTACCTTACAGTCGAACGAAAACGGTTCCGCGACAATTGCAGCGATAACCGCAGGAGGCTCAATCACCGGTAATATAAGTGTACAGCGGTATGTAACGGGGGGAAGCGCTACTTACCGTGGCTACCGGGCAGTATCGTCACCTGTTTCCACAGCTGCCGGCAGCGGCATTTACAGCATCAATTATCTAAAATCATCTATGCTTTTGACGGGGACAAAAGGTGCAGCCGGCGGTTTTGACAAGTCGGGGAACCCGACTTTATATCTCTACCGCCCTAATATTGCGCCTGTGCCTAATTCGCTCAGTCAAAGTAATTTTCGTGGCATAAGCGATATAAGCAATAGCCCAGGCTACTCAATGGATTACGACCCGGGATCATTTAATATTCCCGCCGGAAACGGAGTTTTCTTTTTTTTCAGGGGCGACAGAATTAATAACCTTGCCAACAAATATACATCGGGCACTGTTGCAGAAACTGTTACCCTAACTGCAACAGGCGTGGTGAATGTAGGGCCGGTAACAGTGAAACAATGGTTTAACCCTTCTTCGTCGTTCTTAGATTTTACGGCCGTCTCCGGCAACTCGACAGTACAAGGATTCGCGCTGGTTGGCAACCCATATCCAAGCTCAATTAACTGGGATACTTATAGTACAACTTTATCTACCGCTGGTATCTATGCACCGAATGTAAGCAATGTTACGTACACTTATGATCCAGTAAGCAAAAACTATAGTATGTATACGGCAGGAACCGGCGGTGTTGGAAGCATCGTTAAAACGAACGCGAACATTATCGCCAGCGGTCAAGGCTTCTTTGTTAAGGCGATGGCGGCAAATTCAGCCCAGTTGGTTTTTAATGAAGCGGCAAAAACAAACACACAAGCTCAAAGAACCCTAAATTTATTTCTTGGGACGCCAACTGGGACCGCAGTAAGCCAATACCTGCGTTTAACGCTGGCGATGGATTCAATTAATATCGACGGTGCAATAATAAGATTTAACAACGGTGCTAAATCGACGTATGATGAGGCTAAGGATGCGACTTACCTCGTTGGAAACGGTTTGGTAAGTTTATCCAGCATGTCTGCGGATAGCATTCCCCTCGGCATCTATACACTGGCACTGCCTAAACAAACAGCCGCAACAATCGGATTAAACATTAATGCCGTGAATAGCGGCGCTTATCAATTAAGTTTAACAGCAAGAAAAAGCATCCCCGAGCTGTTTGATCTCTGGCTGATGGATGCCTATGCAAAAGATTCCACCGATCTTAGGCATACGCCCAGCTACAGCTTTAGCATTTTAAAAAGCGACCCCGCAAGTTACGGTTCCAAACGGTTCAGTTTGATTATCCGTAAAAACCCGACCCTGGGGGTGCAATTGTTGAGTTTTAATGCAACAAAAGCCGGTACCGGAGCCTCGGTGGTTTGGAAAACCTTACATGAACAGAACTATACTAATTTCACCATAGAAAGAAGCCTTAACGACGGGAGAACTTTTGATGTAATTGGCAGCGTTGCATCAAGGGGTTTGGGGACGTATAGTTTCCTTGATAAGGCCCCGGCTAACGGCGCAGATAAATACCGCTTAAAACTGGAAGATTTGAACGGCACGGTCATTTACTCAAATATAGTTACACTAAACTATACCAACCTTGGGGATAATTTCGTCAATATCAGTATTTATCCAAACCCTGTTGCCGCTACAATAAATTTGCAGATAATTTCAACGGGGAATAATTCACCGACAGTACTTGCCGGTAGTTTCGTCACAGCCGCAGCACAAAAGCCGCTATACGGAATCAAAATAATTAATATTACCGGTTCAACTGTAAAAACGGCGATATCTTCAGAGGCTGCCTGGCATACCGACGTCAGTACCCTGCTACCGGGCACCTATATCATCCAGGTGACCAATAATAACGACAATAGCCTGGTTGGAAAAGGTACCTTTATAAAATTGTAAGGCCGCTATCAGTTGAACCAATCCTCAGGAAACTGTTCGACGGATTTCAACGCCGTTTTCTGATTCAATAACAACCTTTTCGCCTATTGGCTTCCTATGCCACCAGGAAGCAAGGATTGAGCCGGTAACGTTCATCAGCGGCCCGAATATAGCCGGCGCCAGGCCAACTGTAGCTATTTTGCCCATTTCTTTTGCAATACCCGATGCAAGTCCGCCATTTTGCATCCCTACCTCTATGGCCATTGTGCGGCAATCCCGCTCATTCATTTTAAATAAACGGCCCGACCAATATCCTAAACTATAACCCAACAGGTTGTGAATTAGCACCAATAGCAATAACAGCGGGCCGATAGTCAGTAGACTGTCCCTCCCCGCGGCAGTAATGATCATTATAATAAAAGCGATGCCAAACATTGAAATAAGCGGCATTACGGTATCCAGCCATTTAACTTTTCCCGAAAAAATCCTGTTAAATAAGAGTCCGGCCCCGATTGGGATAATAACCATTTTTATGATGTCCCACATCATACTTAATGCATTGATCTCAATAAACGCACCGGCCAATAATTTCATTAATAGTGGCGTTAACAACGGCGCAAGCAAGGTAGATACTGCTGTAATTGTTATGGACAGCGCCAAATTAGCTTTTGCCAGGTACGACATAACGTTTGAAGCCATACCATTAGGCGAACAACCAATTAAAATTATTCCTGCTGCAATTTCGGGCGGAAAATGGCTTACCGTTGCCAAACAAAAACCAATTAGCGGCATAATGATGTAATGACTGGTTACACCAATAAATACGCCTTTCGGTGTCTTGATAACCCCAGCAAAATCTTTTAAACTCATCGAAGTGCCCATCCCAAACATAATAAGCTGTAAAAGCGGGATAATCAATGTGGCGAATTTAAATCCGCCTAATGCGATAAAATGTGAAGGGTAGTATAACGATGTGCTAACTGCGGCAAATATTACCACGGTATAAGCAAATCCTTTAAGGTTTTGATAACCCCTGAAGCCAATAGCTAGCGTTACAAAAAAGCCGATAAAAAAGGGCCCTGCGTCTGCAGTTCTGTGGGTAATGATCAAGACTGATATGGCAAAAAAACATATCAGCGCCAAACAAAATGCAATTTTATAAATGATATTCTTCTTCAATGTATTATCTGGTTTAAAGGTAATAAAGATAGTTTTTAATCTGGCAATGCAAAAGCAACATAGCTTCCGCCCGGTTTTAATCCATAGCGCGAGCCACCTGCTGCTATCACTACATATTGTTTGCCGTTAACCATATAGGTTATAGGCGTCGCAAAACCCCCCGCCGGTAATTTATATTGCCATATCACTTTTCCGGTTTTGGTATCAAAAGCCCTTAGATTTTCATCATAAGTTGCTGCTATAAATAACAAACCATTGGCTGTAATCACCATTCCGCCATGATTTTCGGTACCGGTGTTAGGGTGCCCTTGTTTAACTAATTCAGGATATTCACCCAAAGGCACCTGCCATACAAATTTACCTGTGTTAAGATTAATGGCATTGAGAGTTCCCCAGGGAGTTTTTAAAGCCGGATAATTCTCATTGTCGCGAAACTGCGTTGTGCCATTATTCAAATATGGCGGCGAATAAGGATAGTTTTTAAACTTTGCCACCCTTGCGGCGTAGTTGCCACCTCCATTCTTTTCTGTGCGCAATAAAAAATCGACGATGGCATCGCGATCGCTTTTAGATATATTTTGAAAAGAGGGCATACGTCCACGTCCGGTCTCAACTACGGTATTTATTTGTGCTCTCGAAAGTCGCTGCCCAATGTTCGTTAGAACGGGAAAGGCCTGCGCGCCATCGCCGCCGTTGCTTCCGGCACCGTTTATACCGTGGCAGGGGGCACAGGTTGAATTAAACAAAACCGAACCGTGGGTGGCAGTAGTTTTTGAATTTAATTTGGATACATCCGTCATTTTAAGCCACCAAAGCATATTATTGGCATTTACATAAATAATACCATCCGGATCAGCAGCAGTACCACCCCACTCAGCTCCTCCGCCAAATCCTAAAAACAATGTCCCCTGTAAATTTGGTGGCATATATTTAGTGCCATGTAAACTATGCCGGTATTGATTCAACACATATTTGTGTGCTTCAGGCGTACGATTTGTAATATTGTTTTCTGTTACCTCCTGTAGCGAAAACGGAGCTGGCAAAACAGGAACCGGCTGCGTGGGCCAGGGATGTTCGCCGGGCAATGCATGCTGCACGGTAACCGGAATTTCTTTTACAGGAAACAACGGCTTCCCGGTTACGCGGTCAAATAAAAACATAAGCCCATCCTTTGTGGCCTGTGCTACGGCATCAACCATCCGCCCATTGTGTTTAACTGTGATAAGATTTGCCGGCGAAGGCAGGTCGCGATCCCACATATCATGATGTATGGTCTGAAAATGCCACAAACGTTTTCCCGTTTCAGCATTAAGCGCTATCACACAATCGGAAAATAAGTTTTTACCCGGCCTTGCCCCTCCATAAAAATCAACAGCTGGCGAACCTGTGCTCACAAATGCAATGCCTCGTTTTTCGTCAATAACCAAACCGGACCAGTCATTGGCGCCGCCGATTTTTTTGTAAGCGTCTTTTGCCCACGTCTCATATCCATATTCGCCGGGCAGTGGAACTGTATGAAATACCCATGCCAATTTACCTGTACGCACATTAAACGCCTGGATATAACCCGGTGGGGCGTCAGGACCTTCAGATACGCTTGACCCAATAATAAAAATATCTTTGTAAACGGCCCCCGGCGATGTGCTCCTGATCCAATATTTGTCAGGGTCCTTCCCGAACACTTCATTATCCTTTAGCCCAATATGCATTTCGACCGTGCCATTGTTACCGAAGGTTGTTATTCTGTGACCTGTCGTCGCATCAACTTCAAAAATTAGCGGTCCTACGCCATAAATTATTCGTTTATCAGCACCGTCTTCCCAGTATGTAACACCCCTTACAGCATGTATGGTCGGTTTTATTACAGGATTTACAAAAGGATCAAATTTCCATAACTCCTTTCCGGTAGCGGCGTCAAGTGCGAAAAGCTTCATACGGGGGGTTACTGCGTACATAATTCCTTTTATAACAATGGGCTGGCACTGCAAATCAATCCCTCTTGATGCAGGGTTGGTGTTGTCACCTGTGTTATATGACCATGCCGGGCGCAAATTTTTAATATTCGAGGCATTAATTTGGGTAAGTGGCGAATAACGATTGCCAGCCTTATTTCCGCCATAAACCGGCCAGTCTTCATCTCTGGCAGGTTCCTGAATTTTGTTGCTTTTCAATGGAATAAGCCCCGCTAACAAAAGCACAAAAGAGAGCGGTGCAATATATTTCAGATAAAAATAATTCACTTGATGCTGTTAAATTTTATTTTGTTTCAGGGATTATCTCCGGTGAAAAGGTATAGAATTCATAATGTATGTTCCATTTGATTTCCTCGCCAGGCATAACTTTTAATTTTATATATGGTTCCGGGCACGCAGTTGTACTGCACGCCCAGAAAACCATTTTATCAAGCGGCCAATCACACGTTACCTTTATGCCGGCACCGGTTTTTTGATTTTGTATTTTAAATTCATAATCTTTAGCTGTATTGCCGAAACCCTGCAAACCGGAGCTATATACGCTTTCCTTTTTGTTGAACAAGCGTAAAAAGTTGATCTCATTCTCTTTGGTCTCAGCCAAAACATCCCAGCCTTTACCCTCGGCTTCTATGTTAAATGGAAAAATCACCTTCATTGCGGGCCCGGTGGGTTCCTTGTCAATTAGCGGAAAATTATGATCAAATACGTCAGTTTCAATAACCTTTGTGCCGGTATTTTTTAAACTGTGTTCTAAAACCATTTCAGGCTTATTTTTTACCAGTCTTACTGTTTTACTGTAGCTATAAGAATAACCGGTTGAGTCATGCAGTTTTTGAATAAATATTACCCTGTCTTTTTTCGTTTTCACTGTCCATTTACCGCCATCAACAATTTCGTACAATTCCGACCATCTGTATGATTTTTCCACAGGCTTTCGCAAAAGGCCGACACCTATACCGATAAACGTGCCACCGGGCTTTGTTTCCTCGTACCCGATGGGACTAAATGACTCCACCGGACCGCTCACCGCATCGTGCGTTTTAGGTGAATATTGCTCAAACCATTGACCAAAAAAAGTGTGGTCTTTATATTTTAGTTCCGCAACAAGTCCCGACCAATCGAATCGCGTGGCCTGGTAATAGCCGTTATTCGCATCAGGCAAATACAACCTAGCCGTTATTAACCCATTTGAAATAACACTTTGCGGAGGTACGGGCAATATAAACCCAATGCTGAATAAACTCAGCATCAAACAGACGATCATGACCTTGCTCTTCATAATTGTGCCGGTTTTCTGGTAATAGCAATTATTACGGCCTTATAATAGTTCCATCTCTTTTGCGGAGCGTCCAATTACCGGCATGGTTGTTTATCGGGTACTTAGCGGCCAGCTTTTCATCAATATCAACACCTAAGCCGGGCGCTTCATTTACATACATATAGCCCTTTTTCAGTTCCGGTGTTCCGGGGAAAACTTCTTTTACCTTATCAGAAAAGAATACAGACTCCTGAACGCCAAAATTCCACACATTTAAATCGATATGGCAATGCGCTGCATGGCCAATTGGAGATACATCACCCGGGCCGTGCCAGCCGGTTTTCACATTAAAAAATTCACCTAAATGGGCAATTTTCATTGCAGGGGTTATACCGCCAACCTGCGAAACATGGCAACGGATATAATCGAACGAATGATCTGCCATTTCCTGGATAAATTCATTTGGGTTATTAAACAGCTCGCCCATAGCAAAAGGCACGGTGGTGCCCGCTCTAAGTTGTTTCCACCAGCTTCGGTTTTCGGGCGACAGGGGGTCCTCAATCCAAAAGGGATCAAATTCCTCTAACCGTTTACACATGTTAAGCATATCAAGCGGCTGAACGCGTTCGTGCGTATCATGTAAGAGCTCAATATCGTCGCCGCAGGCTTTTCTTACTTCTTTAAACAGTTTAGGAATTGCCAGCACATAGGCTCTTGGATCCATAAATTGATCAGTTGCTTTGGCATATCCGGCATCTTTAAAATCAGGCTGTTGCGCCAATTGGAGCGAACCATATCCGCCCTGCTGGATCCTGATGTATTTGAAACCGTCGGCCATGTATTTTTGAACCTGGGCTATAACTGCCTGGGCATCCTTACCGTCAGCATGTGCATAACAATCAACTGCAAACCTGGCTTTACCACCAAGCAGCTGATAAACGGGCATCTTGGCACGTTTTCCTTTAATATCCCACAACGCCTCATTTAAGCCACTCAAAGCATTGTTCAGTACCGGCCCGTTTCGCCAATACGAACTCACAAAGAACGCCTGCCACATGTCCTCAATATCATCAACGTCCCTTCCTATGCAAAAATCGCCCATGTATTTTTCAATGGCTGTCATAACAACTTCGGCGCGCTGGGTAAACGTTGCGCAGCCCACACCATAAAGCCCCGGTTCAGAGGTTTCTATTTTAACAATTACAAGGTTGGCGCCGCCGGGATTGGTACCAATTGCCTTTACGTTCGTAATGGTAACGGGCGGTGCACCTTTGGCATAGGTGTTTTTCGCTTTTTCTTCTTCCCTTACGGCGGCGGCATTTGCCGATCCGCCCCATAAACCCAACAGGCTTACGGAGGATCCGATACCAAGCATTTTTAGCGCATCGCGCCTGTTAAATCCTGGCTGATGATTTGGTTTATTCATAACTGGTTTGGTTTTAATTGGCGTAATAAGTTACGCAGTTTCTTGTATACAAATCAAATGCGATCGATTAATAAAATATTAAAAATTAACAAATCGAGAACATCATTTAATTTTCAGACGATTTTCTAACCGTTTTTTTAAGAAAATTTAAGAAATTGACCCGGGTTGAAATACAAATAGATATAATTGGGATAATATTCGGCCATTGAGAAATTAAAAACCTAACGATAGCTACCATGAACAAAATTATTAAATACGCTCTTCTAGCTTGTTTTATAGCATTTAATACAACATCCTACGGGCAAGCAACTAAAGCGCCTGCCTATCCGCTAATAACACATAACGCTTATTTTAGCATATGGTCGACAACTGATACTCTAAATGCCTCAACTACGAAGCATTGGACCGGCAGCGACCAATCATTACTGGGTATAATAAAAGTCGATGGAAATTATTACCGCTTTTTAGGCCAGGAACCCTATACTTATAAAACCATCCTGCCAACTGCGGAAGACGAGCCTTATCAATGTAAATACACTGAAACCAAGCCTGCTGACGGCTGGGAACAAAACACATTTGACGATGCCGGCTGGAAAACAGGAGGTGCGCCTTTTACCGATGATAAAAGCAGGGCAAAAACACTTTGGATTACAAAAGATATCTGGATTAGACGGGAATTTGTTCTGACTGATTTGAATATAAACGATCTTTTCTTAAACCTGCACCATGACGACAATGTGGAAGTTTATCTGAACGGCGAGAAAATATACGAAAAGAAAGATTGGACAAGTGATTTTAAACTATTGCCCATTGCCGAAGAGTATCAGCGTAAATTGATAAAAGGAAAAAATGTGCTGGCCATTCATTGCGCAAACACTGCGGGCGGAGCCTGGCTTGATGCAGGGTTGGTAGATAAGGTGAAGCAAAAATCAAGTACACAAGCTGCTCAACAAACTAGTGTGGAATTAAATGCGACCCAAACCATTTACAATTTTAAATGCGGAGCCGCCGACCTGCAGCTTACTTTCTCATCGCCATTGTTAATGGATGATCTGAATATTTTTTCCAGGCCGGTTTCATACATCACATACAAAGTAAAATCAAACGATAACAAGCAGCATAACGTTAAGATATATTTCAGTGCATCGACAGATATTGCCGTAAATAAACCATCGCAGGAAGTTACCACGCAGCAATATTCGGCAAATGGTTTATCGATATTAAAAGCCGGAACGGTTGCACAACCCGTTTTACAAAAGAAAGGCGATAATTTACGTATCGACTGGGGATACATGTATGTAGCGGTACCGTCATCGGCGAAAACGGTTCAATATATATCCGCTGAGCCAGAATCCGTAAATTCCTTTTTAACCGGGAATACTGAATCCACCTCCAGAAAAGGGAAACAATTAGCGCTTAATACGTTGATCAACTTTGGAAATGTTGGAAAATCATTTACCGAACGGTTTATCGAATTGGGTTATGATGATTTGTATTCAGTTCAATTTTTTAAGGAAAACTTAAAACCCTGGTGGAAAAAAGACGGGAATACAATTGAACATGAATTGAGCAGTGCAGCTACAGGCTATAATGCAATAATGCAGCGCTGTAGCATATTTAATAAGTCGATGTACTCCAATGCAGAAAAGGCAGGGGGCAAAAAATATGCTGACCTTTGTGTGTTGGCTTATCGCCAAAGTATTGCGGCGCACCAACTGGTTCAAAGTCCAAAAGCAGGGCTTTTATTTTTATCGAAAGAAAACTTCAGCAACGGTTCAATTAATACTGTGGATGTTACTTATCCTTCGGCACCGCTGTACCTGATTTATAATCCTAAATTGCTCGAAGGCATGTTGAACGGCATATTCTATTACAGCGAGAGCGGGAAGTTTACAAAAGATTTTGCGGCACATGATTTAGGCACTTATCCCATCGCCAACGGGCAAACTTATGGTGAGGATATGCCGGTGGAGGAATCTGGCAATATGATAATCCTTACAGCAGCCATTGTAAAAGCCGAAAATAACCCGGAGTATGCCCGCAAACATTGGAAAACGCTGAGTACCTGGACCGACTATTTAAGCATGGCCGGTCTTGATCCGGCAAACCAACTGTGTACCGATGATTTTGCGGGCCATTTGGCACATAACGCAAACTTATCCATCAAAGCGATTGTAGGTATTGATTGTTATGCTAAGATGGCCGGGCAATTGGGCGATAAAAAAACGTCTAAAATATATACCGAAATAGCCCAGGCTAAGGCAGCCAAATGGATGGAAATGGCTGACGCCGGTAATCATTATGCGCTGGTTTTTGATAACAAGGATACCTGGAGCCAAAAATACAACCTGGTATGGGACAAAGTATTGAGTTTACATTTGTTCCCGCAGAAAGTGTATGATACCGAAATAAAATATTATCTCACCAAACAAAATAAATTCGGGCTGCCTTTGGATAGCCGTAAAACTTATACCAAATCTGATTGGATAATGTGGACAGCGACTTTGGCAAATAACCAAAATGATTTTGAGTCATTGATTGATCCGGTATTTCGATATGCAAATGAAACGCCTTCACGCGTTCCATTAAGTGATTGGCACGAAACTACCGATGGAAAGCAGGTTGGCTTTCAGGCGCGAAGCGTGGTTGGAGGCTATTTTATCAAAATGTTCCAGGTAAAAATGGCAAAAAAATGAGCTTTTAATTTAGGATATCAGGGCTTCTTGAAGCCGCCGTATAGCAGGTCATTTGAAAAACAAGTTTTCACACAAAAGGTTTAATATACAATAGGTTGAATATTTGAAACGTTTATAAAATATAGTTACCTTTAATCATGAAGTACCAGCGGCTTCTTATCGGTACATTAATTTTTATTTTCCTGGCCGGGCTTTGCAGTTTTGTGAGACTCGACGATGATCCCCTGATAAAAATTAAGCAGCAACTGGATAAGTGGACCAACGAACAACCGGTAGAGAAGGTTTACCTGCATCTGGATAAACCTTATTACGCGGCCGGTGATGACATCTGGTTTAAGGCCTACGTGGTAAGTGGCAGCGATCACCGGTTATCGGCACTAAGCGGGATAGTGAATATTGAACTGATAGATCAAAAAGACTCCATAAAGCAAAGCCTTGAACTGCAACTCGACCATGGCGCAAGCCATGGCGATTTCGCTTTACCCGACACCTTGCATGCCGGCAATTATCACATAAGAGCGTACACCAATTATATGCGGAATGCAGGTAGCGCATACTTTTTCAACCAGGCAATTACGATAATTAACCCAATAGCTTCAGATAAAAAAGTTATCGCAAAAACTCAACTACCGGCTAATAAAATTGATGTGCAGTTTTTCCCCGAAGGTGGCGATTTAGTTGACGGAATCAGCACAAAAGTCGCGTTCAAAGCCGTAGATCCCGAGGGGTTGGGAGCTGATATAAAAGGTACGATTACTGATGACAAGGGACAGCAGGCAGCCAGTTTTGGCAATACCCATGCTGGTATGGGCGTTTTCGAATTGACACCTTCTTCAGGTGTCGCCTACCATGCAAAGATCATCTATCCCGATGGTTCAACAGGTACTTTCCCGCTCCCAAAAGTCGCAGATAAGGGCTATGTTTTAGGTATTGTTGATGACGGAAGGGGTAACCTGCTGGTAAAGGTATCGGCATCCAAATCTTTGTTAACAAACAGCTCCAACCAGCAGTTAACATTGATAGCTCAAAGCGCAGGCAAAATATATTATACTGAAAAAACCAAAGCCGGGTCGGCGGTAAGTTCATTTGTGGTTCCCAAGAGTAAATTTCCTTCTGGCATTGCACAGTTTACATTATTTACATCGCAGGGCGAACCGGTTAATGAACGCCTGGTATTTATTCGCAATCCTGACCAATTAAACTTAACCTTAACTACCGACCAGCGCACTTATGCGCCGCGGCAAAAGGTAAAAATAACGCTGGATGCACAAAATGCCAATCGCCAATCTGCGGACGGTAATTTCTCAGTTTCCGTTACCGACGAGACCAAAGTACCCGTGAACGCAGATTCGGAAAATAATATCCTTGCCAATTTGCTGCTCACATCTGACTTAAGGGGATACGTCGAACACCCGGCCTATTATTTTAACAAACCTGAAGCACAAACCCGTGCCGACCTTGATGCACTGATGCTTACCCAGGGATATCATCGTTTTGAATGGAAGCAGATTTTGAAGGGCGAATTTCCTGTTAAACGATACCTGCCTCAAAATACATTGCAGGTATCCGGCACTGTTTTAACGCCAGCTGGCAAACCTGTAGTGAACGGAACCGTAAAACTTTTTGACTTAGACAGTATCCAATTTGCCCGTGATACCGTTACCGATGAACGCGGCCGCTTTGTGTTTAACGATCTGTCTTTTGAGGATAGCGTAAGATTTATTGTACAGGCACGGACCAGCAAAAACAAAAAAGATGTCGAAATCAAAATGGATAATCTCGCACCAGAAAGCACATCGGGCAATAATCCGGGCTTTGATATAAATGTGAGTGATAATTTATCGGTTTACGCGCAGAGCAGTAAACAGCTATACGACGAACAGCGGAAAAACGGATTGGGAAACCATGTTATTTCTTTGCAGGAAGTAATTATCCGCGAAAAAAAGGAGGTCGCCCGATACTCATCAAACCTTAATGGCCCTGGCAATGCAGACCAGATTGTGCAGGGCAAGGAGTTGTGGGGCATGGGCTGTGTACGCATTGCCGATTGTTTAGAAGGGCGGTTAGTCGGCGTAATATTTCGGGATGGTATCCCCTACTCTACACGCGATTTATACAGGCCAATGCAACTGATCGTAGATGGGGCTTATACCGATCCAGCGTATATAAATTCACTCAGCTATTTTGATATACAATCGATAGAAATATTGCGTAGCGGCGAGTATACTTCCATATATGGCGGCCAGGGAGGAAGTGGCGTTTTTTTGGTTACCACCAGGAGGGGCGGCGAATATGATTATCCCGAACCTATTTATGGCAGGGGCATTACTACCTATTACCCAAAAGGATATTACAAAACACGCGAGTTTTATTCACCACGGTATGACAATCCGAAAACCAATAAAAAACTTGCCGACCTTCGTACAACTATATTCTGGCAACCCGACCTCATAACCGGAAAAAATGGCAAAACTTCATTTGAATATTTTAACGCCGGCAGCAAAGGCAATTACCGGGTTGTAGTTGAGGGAATAGATAACCAGGGTAATATAGGCCGCCAGGTGTATCATTATCAAGTGCGATAATTGAAGCTGTATTTTTATTCAATTAAAACAATCAAACTCTTAATTCATGTTATTTTGAAAATTTTTTAATTTTTTATTAATTTTTTTTCCATTGTCTATTATTTATTTATTAATTTAGAAGTAAAATACCCACCTAACTATTTTACCTGCACTTCTTAATAATTATTGTACTGTCGTTTAATCTTATCATCAATTGAGTGGACACGCTAACGATAAATGGGTCAAAATACTGGTTGCCTGAAAATGAGCAGGATGTTATTTCTCTTGTTAATGACGCCAAACAAAATAACGAAATCATTTGCCTGCGCGGCGCCGCTCATTCATTTCCTTTAATCGATACGCTGCAAAAAGGCTCAGCCAGCGGTAAAACATATAAGTACGTTATGTTATCGAAAATGTTTGCCTATAAGTATTTGGGCAACAATTTAGTTTGGGTACAGGCCGGATGCCATCTTGGTCCTGATCCCTTTGATCCTACAGGTATTTCGACCCTTGACAATTCGCTCCTCTTTCAACTAAATAATCCCCCGACGCCTGAGCAGCCGAGTTTATCAATTCCCGATCTTGGCGGCATTACCCATCAAACTGTTGGTGGCTTTTTATCCACTTCATCATCAGGAGGCTCTACCCAATATTCTTTTGAAGATGCACTGATGAGCATTGACATAATATGCTATGGCGCCAATGGGGCAGAAAAAGTCACCTTTAAGAGGCCGGTTCCGGATAATCCCGATGACCCTTTTTACGGCGCAGGCGTTGCAACAATGGGCCTTTTTGGAATAATCGTTTCCGCTACCTTTAAATGTTCACCCCAATTTTATATCGCGGGCCAGGAAGCAATAACAACAGTTGACGATTGTGCGATAGATCTTTTTGGCGATGGCGAGGCCGGAAAACCCAGTCTTGCCACCTTCTTAAAGCAAACGGAGTACACACGTTTAATGTGGTGGCCGCAAAAAAAAATAACAAAAATGGTAGTTTGGCAGGCCGGCCAAACCGACCAAAAGGGGGCTCGTGACTGGGCGGCCCAAGCGTATAAGAAACTGGGGGTAAAGCCGCCGTTCCCGCCGCTGAAGCCTTACCAGGAAGTACCTTATTTATTAAAAAGCCCCATACCAGCCACCGCTGCAGCCGGCCTTTTTTATACCGCTATTGGAACCTGGCCCGATTGGCTGCATAATTTACTGGAAGATCATCCATTCGAATATGAGGCATTGAAGTTCGCTGTTGAAGCATCGTTTTACCCCCTGATACTTCCGTTTATAATGAATAATGTTTTTGTTAAGCCCGATGCGCCGGAAACAGGTCCGCAGCAATTCTCGGATGTTTGGTATACAGGCCTCCCTATGGACAACCAGATAAGCGATGAATTAATGCCGGTTTGGTTTACAGAACTTTGGATTCCGATTGAAGATTCTCAAAACGTGATGAATGATCTACTGGAACACTACACTGAAGGTTCGGATGATACAGGGGCTTTTAGCTGTGAAATTTACGCGGCAAAGAGTAGTCCGTTTTGGTTTAGCCCGTCATATCAACAGGATGTTGTTCGGATTGATATATTTTGGTTTGCGAAAAATAAAGGTAATCCTACTGCATTTTACCAGGGTTTCTGGGATTTATTGTCCAAATACAAGTATCGTCCACATTGGGGCAAATACATCCCCGACCGTGTGAAAACTTCTGAAGGGTCAAATGTTCCTTGTGCCGATTATTTAAAAGAATGCTATCAAAAATGGAACGCGTGGATGGCTTTGAGAGAAAAAATGGATCCGGATCAAATTTTCCTGAACGATTACTGGCGCAGCCACCTTGGTATAAGTTAAGTAATCTTCAAGATTTATTGTTTTAAGTTGATTTTTTAAATTATGATTCAACCAGACACAGGAGGACTCTATCATCCGAACAATGAAGCCGAGGTTATCGAATTAGTTGAACATGCGATAGATAAAGGCTTGCACGTACGCGTAAGAGGCGCAGCGCAATCAGTAAAAAGTTCCGTATTCACCGATGACTTTGATCCGTCCAAAGAGCCACCGGGCAATAACATAAATATCGAATTAGACCAGCTAAGAGCGGTGAATTACCTACCAGGTATGCAGGTGACTGTTGGCGGCGGGTGCAATCTTGGATATGATCCGTTTGATCCGTCGGAAACATCTTCAAAGAATGAATCAAACAATTTATTTTTCCAGCTTAATCAAAAGGGACTGTCTATTAAAAACGTGCCCAATGCAATACATCAAACCGTAGCCGGCTATATCTCAACCGGTTCGTCGGGGGGAACGATGCAACATTCATTTGATGAATCGATATTGGCTATTCGAATTGTCGATGGGACGGCCACACCAAAGACATTTACAAAATCAAATGATCTTGATGATCACTTTTACGGAGCTGTTGTTTCAATGGGTCTGCTTGGCATAATCATCGAGGTAACTTTGCAATGTGTAAGTGCCTTTGACATCGTAGGACAAGAAGCAATTACCCATATTAAAGACTGTGAGTTTGATTTTTTGGGCCCCGGTGACGGAAATAAACCTCCTTTGAAAGACTTTTTGGCCAATGCTGAGTTTTCAAGGGTATTGTGGTGGCCGTTTAAAACATTACAACGGGCAATTGTATGGAAAGCCAGGACAATGCAAAACTCCGACTACAATTCAACTACCGGAGTTCCTCCCCATTTTGTTCCCAAACCTTATCAGCCCTTATTCCCAACCTGGGGTTCAGGATCAACTTTAACGAGTGAAGCCGTAGCTGCCACATGCTTTCAGTTAATAGCAACGTGGCCTGACTGGTTTTATGAATTGATGGGCATCGATCCGGAACATCCCAGCCTTGAACAACAACTACTTATCACTCTGGGTGAAACTCTATTTCCCGTAGTTTATCCTTTACTTACCGATCTCTATTTCCCCTGTTGCAACGCTACCCACCCGCCGAGGGTATTTTGGGACAACTGGGTTGGGAGCTTACCTATGGATAAAGTTGAATATAGCAACAATTTGTTTGATTTAGTCTATTGCGAAATGTGGGTACCCGCGAATTTAGCAACACAAACGGTTAATATCCTCAACGACTTTTATGAAAAAAATGGATATTCTGCTACCGGTTTTTACACAGTGGAAATACTTGCAGCAAAAAAAAGCAATTTTTGGTTAAGCCCTGCTTTTGGTACTGATGTAATACGTATTAATATTTTGTTTTTCCAAAAATCAGTAATAAAGGCTAATGATTATTTTAGTCAGTTTTGGAAACTGCTATTTGAAAAAGGCATTAATTTCAGGCCACATTGGGGTAAAAAGCTTCCGTTGCCAGATAGCACAACGGGAACATCTTATTTAAAAAACCAATATCCAAAGTGGGACAATTTTATGGATTTACGTGAACAAATGGATCCGAATAAAATATTTCTGAATAATTATTGGAAAGCACAATTGGGTATCGAATAAAGACCGATCAAATCTTAACAACAAAATAATTAAGGGAGATCCAACCTGATGCATATCTCGAAAATCCACTTTAAAATATATAAAAGGTCTGAATTTTACCGTCGGCTGGTAAAAATATGGGAAAGAATAGCTGTTATTGGCATTACTGAAGATACCGGCGAATGGGATAGGAAAAGAATAAGATTGCTTAACGGCATTTGCGTTATGGGCATGTTGTCTTTGTCGATTTTTTGCATTACCTATCTCGATGCAGCTCATAAGCTCACTTTTTTTGAAAGTTTTCAGGGTTTAGTTGCCTATGCATTTGTTATGTTTTTAACAAGCAGGCATAAATTTAATGCAGCATGCCATTTTTTTATTATATATAATATAATAAGCTATTCTTTTCAGGCTATCTCCCATGGAAAGGTAGATGGCGTGGAATATATACTGGTGGCCAGTAGCGTTGCAGGAACGCTTATTTTTAAGGATTTGTGGATTATTTTTTTATATTTTATTTTGAATGGTCTGGCATTCGCATTGTGTAAATATTCTTTTACCACTATGAAGCCTTTTCTATTCATGGCAAACGGAGAAAACTTATATGCTTCCAATCATATTTTAATGTTTATCATTTTATTCCTGATTGTATACTATTTTAAATCTGAAAATACCCGGCAGGAAAAATTACTGAAAACAAAAAATATACACCTTTCGGAAGAAAAACAAAAATCCGATCATCTTTTGCTTAACATTCTTCCCTATGAAACCGCCGAAGAATTAAAGGAAACAGGAGTAGCCAGATCTAAAAGTTTCAGCAGCGTAACGGTAATGTTTTCCGATTTTAGAAATTTCACATACGTAGCAGAAAAGTTATCGCCTGAAAAGCTGGTGAGCGAGATACATTGCTATTTCAGCATGTTCGACGAGATAATAAACAAGTACAATGTAGAGAAAATAAAGACCATTGGCGATGCTTACATGTGCGCCGGGGGGATTCCAAATGAAAACTGCACCAATGCGGCCGACGTTATTTGGGCTGCTTTTGAAATGCAACGATTTATGTTAGCCAAAAAGAGAGAAAAAGAAATGGAGGGCGAATTATTTTTCGAAACAAGGATCGGCATACATACAGGGCCTGTGATTGCGGGAATAGTTGGCACCAAAAAATTCGCCTATGATATATGGGGAGATACGGTAAATATTGCAAGGCGAATGGAGACTTGCGGGGAAATAGGAAAGGTAAACATATCCGGAAGCACTTTTCAGTTAATTAATCAGCAATTTAATTGTGTATACAGAGGGAAGGTTGCCGCAAAAAACAAAGGTGAAATTGACATGTACTTTGTTGACGATCCGGCTAAAATAGAGCTATCGGATTAGCCGGGGGCCGGCAATAATTTTTCTGTGTTTTTATGAATGTTTAAAGATCATCCGAATGCTTCAATTAAAAACAAAATGGAACAACTAAATCGTAAAGGCAAACCCACCATTGACGTTAAAGAATTTAGCATTATAGATCTCCATTGTCATCCCTCTCTTAAAATGTATTTGCTTGACAAGGATTTTTGGAGGCATCATTGTCCGCAACCGGGGGCAAACAAATTCCATCTGCAAATTGACGTCGATAAATTAAGTTCCGGATATGTCAGGGGCATCCTGGCCACACACTATCTTGTCGAGGCAGCGGTCGGACGGGAATGGGATAAGTTGAAACGTCTTGTTAGTTTTATTCAACGCTTTTTATTTTCTTTTTCAGACAAAATAGAACATGAGGATTATTCCAACTTTACGCAAATTAATATAATGATTGATAAATTGGAATCTCAAATTCATATTACAAATCAAAAACTCAAAAGTGAAACATTCGTTATTGCCCGGTCATATGAGGAGTTTAAAAAGGCTATTGATAACGGCCAGATTCCGTTGGCGCATTCAATAGAGGGCGCTCACGCTTTGGGAAGAAAATTTCCAATATCAGACAAGAGACAAGAAATAGCTAGGTCATTCTCATTCATTGATACGTTTGATACTGCCGATGTTATTAAATTTTATTTGCGAAATCTTGAGGCACTGAAAAACAGGGGAGTGTGTATGATTACCCTTGCGCATTTTTTTCATAATGATATTGCGGATCCGGTTGAAGGAATATCACCGGATGAGAAGAAAACTTTGGGAATGCACTGGAGATATGATCCTTTGAAACACGATCATCCGCTGAGCGAAATCGGAGTTGCCGTTGTAGAGGCAATGCTGGACTATGGAATAATAGTTGATTTAACGCATTCAACTCCAAATGCCAGGACGCAGATTTTCGCCTTAAATCAGGATAGAAAAAATGAAGGAAAAAAAATAAGGCCATTAACTTTCAGCCACGTGGGAGCGCAACACATATTTGAAAAATATGACAATTACGAAAAATACAGGAACTATAAATATTACAATGTAAATGAAGATGAAATAAATTCCATTTGTGAATGCCATGGTGTAATCGGTATTATACCAGAGAATTTTTGGCTGGTTGGGGCAGATACTCACCTCGAAGAATTTAATCCTGACGAATTCAGAAAAGGGATACCCTTTATGATCGAAACCATGAAATATATTAACTCCAAAACAAAGACCAAAGATTATGATAATATAGCCATCGGGACAGACTTCGATGGATTTGCAGATTCACCTGAAGATTTTTTCATAGCACCTCATATAGCCGGTTTATTAACAGCGATGAGAAATGAGCCCGAGGAATTTACAGATGATAGAATAAAAAAGATATTTTACCTGAATGCCCAACGGCTTTTAGAAAACGGTTGGGGGTAGTTGCACATAGAAAATTTTTTATTACCGCATATTCCATATAACTTTTTTATTCAGACTTTCTATACCGGTTTTTGTTGCGTTTTATAAAACGCAACAACTGAAAACAAAAAGCAATTAAAAAAATAATCATTTTTGTTGCACAATTCTAAAGGTTCGGCTAATGACACTGTATGAATAGTCATTTGCAAGACCAGTAACTCCGCATATACTTACGTCTGATAAAAATTTAATCATGAAAAAGCTCTTTTACCTGATTGTGGTTTTGCTGGTTTCATGCAATACCCAAACTGCAACAAAACAAGCGGATTTATCCGACAAAGCTATGACGGCCGATGATCAAAAATCGCTTTCGCCGGATTCGATTATTTCGATTCTCAAAGTCGGGAATATGCATTTTTATGGCCACAAACTCAGCCCGAAAAATGACAGTTTAAGAATGCATCAAACTGCTAATGGTCAATATCCAAAAGCCGCAATTTTAGCTTGTATTGATTCGCGCGTACCAGTGGAAAATGTATTCGATCAGGGTATCGGTGATCTGTTTGTGGCACGCGTTGCGGGTAATATTGTTGATCCTTCTATTTTGGGCAGCCTTGAATATTCATGTTTTGAAGCCGGCGCTAAAGTGATTATGGTGCTCGGACACGAGCATTGTGGCGCTGTAAAGGCAGCTGTAGAAGATGTGCGGGCAGGAAATATCACCGCCTTATTGGCAAATATAAAACCAGCTATTGATTCCACAAAAACGGATGGGCCAAGAACAGATAAAAACGACGCTTTCCTTCACGATGTAGCCGTTGAGAACGTTAAGCTGACTATAAAGAAAATACGTACAGATAGCCCGATACTAAATAAGATGGAGCAAGAAAAAAAGATAATGATAATTGGCGGTATCTACGATATAGATTCCGGCAAAATCACATTTTTTTAATTTTTAAATTATACGACGCTCATTTAAGAGGCAACGTGAACCAAAAGGTGCTGCCCTTTCCAGGTTCGCTTTCTGCCCATATCTGCCCACCATGACGCGAGACTATCTCGTGCGAGAGATACAAACCTATGCCAAGACCAGAAATATGGGGATTCAAATCATCTACCCGGTAGAACCTAGTAAAGATATTCTTCAATTTATCAGCCCGGATTCCAACTCCAAAATCCCTGATACCTATCTTTAATTCGTCGCCTTTCGACTGCAGAAACACCTCGACCCGGTCAGTTCCGGGCGAATAACGGATGGCGTTGGTAAGCAAGTTAAGGATCACCTGTTCTATACGCTGCGGATCACCATTAATAAACAATTCATCGATATCGGTTTCCAGGATAACGTTGTAACGAGTATTGCCGTACGCTACCAATTCGATCGTGTCGTCGATGACTTGACGGATATTGAACTTTTCACTAACCAGCTGTAACTTGCCGGCCTCTATTTTTGAAACATCCAGCAGATCTGAAACCAGCGCATTCAACCTTTTTACTTGCTGCCTGGTCTTTTGCAGAAACTGCTTTGCTTTTTCATCCTTGACGAGTTTGCTCATTATCTGGAGATAACCGCTGATGCTGGTCAGTGGGGTCTTAAGCTCGTGGCTGGCTAATCCAATAAACTCGTCCTTCTTTTCGTTTAAAACCCTAACCTGTTCGTAAAGCCTTACTGCGGTTTCCTTTGCTTCGCGTTGTGCGGTGATATCCCGCGCAATCTTCGATGCGCCAATGATGGTTCCATTTACATCCTCAATGGGTGACACAGTAAGCGAGATAGGTATCTGATGACCATCCTTCGCTGCCCGAAACGTCTCAAAGTGATCCACCTTTTTCCCCGCCTTGATCATTCCAATGATATATTCCTCTTCCTTAATGCGTTCCTGTGGAATGATGATCGAGATATGTCGTCCTACTACTTCGGCCTCCTTGTACCCGAATAGTTTTTCGGCGGCAGGATTCCAACTGGTAATAACGCCTTCGAGCGTTTTGCTGATGATCACGTCTTCTGAGGATGCTATTATTGCAGCCAGTAAAGCTTGTTTTTCTTCAGCCTGCAAGGTCGACGCAGAATTTTCCATTCGATAAAAGTAAAAAAATATTTGTTAAAATGCCAAAACTGCCCTGGCCATAGCTCAAGCATCTATTTACTTAAAATCCAGGAAAATGTTCTTATACGGTTAAGAATTATTTTTTTATGGTGTTTTATCAAGGAAATGTTTCAATGATCGGATATAGTCATTTTTACGGGAACCTTCGCCGCTGATCGCTTCTTAATCGTAATTAATACCAGGGGAATACAAGACGCATTTAGGATCGCCAGTAGTAAAAAAGCATCCATATAACTTAATAAAAAGGTTTGTCGCACAACTATGTTTTCTAACGCACCAAGCGACTGCTGCACAGCTCGCAGATAAGTAGCCCCATGCGACATAAAGTTGCCGATAAAACTCTGCATCCGTTGGTGAGTCAGGGCATCGCTTTCGGTCACATGAACAATGAGTGAAGTCCTGTTATTTGCTGCCCGCTTAGCAATATAGGTATTGATCAGCGCAATGCCGAACGAGCCTCCCATTTGACGCATCATGTTGTTTAAAGCTGCCCCCTGTGGGATATCCGAGGGTTTGAGTTCGGATACCGCCAATGCGGTAAGCGGAACAATCAATAAAGCAGCGCCTACGCCGCGGAACAGCAGCGGTATAAAAAAGTAGGCGCTCCCGGTTTGAAGGTTTGAACCCGACATCATGGACCCGAAGATAGCCGAAAACAGGAACCCTATAATGATAAGGTACTGCGGTCGTATACCATTTTGCAGCATTCTGCCCAGGAATGGCGATATCATAGCCGCCATTAAGGTGCCGGGTAATAACATGGTGCCTGTTTGAAAGGCTGAATAGCCGATGATGCGTTGCGCGTACAATGGAAAAACAAATACAGCGCTGAACAGTCCGAAACCCAGCACGAATGTCATGATGGCAGATATGGACAGCGTGGTGCTTTTAAGTACGCGAAGGTTGATGACCGGGAATTCAACACGCAGTTCCCACCATACTAATACTGTGAGGCAAAACGCCGCTATAATACTTAATACAATGATATAGGTAGCCGCAAACCAGTCGTCTGTTTCACCTCTTTCCAGGATGATCTGCAGAGACCCAACACCAATGGCAAGTAAAGCTATTCCGAGCCAATCGATGCGCCGGTTATCCGTCGAAGCTTTCGAAGGCCTCAGGTAAATGTAGGATAGAATAGCTGCCAGTATCCCGATAGGAATATTTACGTAAAATATCCATTGCCAGGTTAAATTATCTACAATATATCCCCCTAAAACCGGCCCTATAGACGGCCCAATAATAATACCGAGACTAAATATCCCACTCGCTGTGCCCCGTTCTTTAACCGGGAAGGTTTCAAATAAAATGGATTGCGAAGTGGATAAGAGCGCCCCACCGCCAATGCCCTGCAAAAAACGGAAGGCAACCAGTTCCCATAGGTTATGTGAGAATCCGCACATGGCCGATGCCAGGGTGAACAATAAAATAGAACCTATATAATATTGCTTGCGACCAATCTTTTCGGCCAGAAAACTCGTCATGGGGATGATGATCACATTGGCAATAGCATACGAAGTGATCACCCAGGCAGTATCCTCCAACGACGCACCGAGGTTACCGCTCATGGTATTGATAGAAACATTAACTATCGTAGTATCAATCAGCTCGATAATAGTTGAGGTGATGATGGTTATAACAATGATCCATTTTCTGAAACCTGTTTCCATTGTAAGATGTTTAGAATGTTTGTAACTTCGTGACAAATTTAAAACCTATTGTTGTTGTTTAATTACATCAATTGTCATGTAATTACAATTTTATCGATTATGGAAGAAAAAAAAATAAGTCCTGCGGATGCCAACGTCCTGATGGATGTAGATTTTTTGGTATCGGTTATTGTAGCCATCGGTGAGGTTGCCAATATTACCGGTGTTCCTCAACGCAAAATCCGCTACTGGGATGAAAAAGGATATATTGAGCCGGTTGATAAAGATTCCACCTACCGGCAATATGATTATTTAAACATCAAAAGAATAGTGATGATAAAGGAGATGCTTGACGAGGGCTATACCCTGGAAGTATCCGCAAAAAAGGTAATAGAGCGATGCATCAAGGTGGAAGAAGTGTTTCAGCGGCTGAAAAACAAGAGTCATAAATCTTAAGTAATTTAAAAAGCCTGCGTCGCCTTGTTCGTTCGGTTGGGGCGGCTATAGATCAAAACAAACGGACAATAAGTGCTGATACCATCAATCGCCTTTATCGCGCAGCGGCCGAAGAGCTTGAACCTGGAGAAGCAGAAAAGCTCCATTCCGAAACGCTGATCATAAAAAAAGGCAAATACAATAGCATTAAAGTTGTTGATTTTAGAAATGACTTTATGGCTATTGACAGGGCCTTTAAAGAATTATTAGAACAACCTAACCTTGATCCCCAAGGGTATTGCGTTGAATGGTATAGTAGCAATGAGGAATCTGTAAAATGTATGATAAGGTTGGATGAGTAGCTTTAGACGTTTTTCCAACGAGCCGAATTCCCGTATAAGTAATATTGGAGATCTCCCGCTGCTGTAAGGAGATACTTACAGCGAATTTCTATTTGTCACCCTAAACGGGATAACCACGTGCTCAGTGGAATTGTTTAATATCAAATCAGCAGCTTTTTCGCCCATTAATTTAAAATCGGTGGAGATTGTGGTTATCCCATTAAGAATAATCTTTTTCAATGGCGTTTCGTTATAGGAAATCACGCCGACATCCTCACCAACGGTAAACTCTGCGGCTATAATTTTTTCTATCAGTTCAACAAGGTGATCTTCCACAACGTTGATATAAACAACGCTTTTTTTTATGAGTTCAGTTTCAACCGAGTTTAGTATCTCATAATCAAATGTGTACTCACTGCAAAAGTTTATAAATCCCGCAACGATTTCTTTGGGATAGTAGGAATTATCCGGAAAAACAAGTTTCAATGTGTGGTATTTACTTAGTTTTTGTAACAACTGCTCTAGCGCCCGGTAAATATCACTTTCGAAATCCTCATAAACCGCCCCAAATTTTCCATTCACTCCTGATTCCAATTTATCCATCAAAACAAGTTTTTCTTTTGGAATAGTATTGATCACTTCATAAGCACGTGCAGTATTTTCGAGAAAATGCGGTATGATCACGAATTTAGCGTACCTGTTTATTTTTTCGTCGATCAATCTCTTGAAAAAATTGAAATCGTTATTATAAATATAGAAATCTATCGCTCCGTTGCTGCCAAGCGTTTCGGCAAAAGCATCATAAATTATTTTTTTATGACTGCTTAGCTTGTTAAATAACAGCAGTATTTTAACGGGCTGATTAAAATCTGTATTGGCGATGAAATATCCTTTACCTGGAACCGACTTTATTACTTGCTTCTTCTTTAATTCGGTATATGCCCTTTCAATGGTGTTTCTTGATGTGTCCAATGCAATGGAAAATTCATTAATGGATGGCAAAATATCCTCTTTCTCAATTGCACCCGACTCAATCCCTCCAAGAATAGAATTCACCAATTGTACATACTTTGGCGTAACGGAATATTCATCTATCGAAACAATTTTGAGATAGTTCTTCATAACCGCATATAAGGTACAAACTTAGTTTTATTTAAAAAAGACAACTTGGTTCAGACAGTTCAGGACAGTTTAACATTCTCATTCATTACATTTGATAGTCGTATAGTTTAGATTATACATAAGCCAATTAGCCAAATTATTACATGAAGAATTACGCAGGTTCAATAGCAACAGCGATAGCTGTGTTTTTAATGCTTGGCGCAGACGCCACCCAGGCCCAAACAACAAACACGGATTCTGTTTATGAAAATTTCTCAACACCACCTGCTGCCGCCCGTCCACGCGTGTGGTGGCATTGGATGAATGGCAACATTACTAAAGATGGTATCCGTAAGGACCTTCTTTGGATGAGCCGCTCAGGCATTGGCGGATTTCAAAATTTTGACGCCGGGCTAACAACGCCACAGATAGTAAAAACACGATTAATTTTCATGACTCCCGAATGGAAAGACGCTTTTAAATTTGCAGCCCGACTTGCTGATTCTTTGCACCTGGAAATGGCGATTGCCGGTTCGCCGGGATGGAGTGAAAGTGGTGGGCCATGGGTAGCTGCGAAAGATGGGATGAAAAAATTGGTGTGGACGGAGGTACGTGTAAAAGGTGGCCAGCCGTTTACAGGCAAATTACCACAGCCGCCCAATACCTCAGGTACATTTCAGAATCTTCCTATCCCTGGAGAGGGTTTTGGCTTGAGTCCAAAAACTGCTGCACCGCCCCAATTCTACCAGGACGTGGCTGTTATCGCTTACCGTTTGCCTGATGCAGATGTTTCTTTATCCGACTTAAATCCTAAAGTAAGCTCCAGCGGTGGTAGTTTCACCTTAGCCCAATTGACGGATGGGGATATTGCTACCACCAATCTTTTACCTGCTGACACTACGAAAGGATACGCGTGGATCCAATATGAATTTACACAACCACAAACTATAAAGGCAGTAACTCTTGTTGGTGGTGGCATTAAGAGTCCTTTTGGATTGGGCGTACAAGCCAACAATCGCAGTCTGGAATCCAGCGACGACGGTGTGAATTTTCGCACCATAACTTTTATCCCGCTTAGCGTTATTGAACAACAAACCGTCTCCATCGCACCAACTACAGCCAAATATTTCAGATTAAAAATTAAAAATCAACCTCCTCCTCCAAATCTGGGTGCATTGGTTGGTGGTGGTGCAAACGTCCCAAAACCACCTGCCGGTACCGCTGTTGCTGAATTTGTACTTTACCCTGCAACCCGCATTAACCATTTCGAAGAAAAAGCAGGTTTCGCTGCCGCCACAGATCTGAACAAGAATATCACTCCTAACGCAAGTGACGTAACTTCCAAAATGGATGTTATCGATTTCACAAAAATCATGAACCCTGATGGAACATTAAATTGGACCCCTTCAGCAGGAAACTGGAAGATTTTGAGGTTTGGATATTCGTTAACAGGTAAGCAAAATCACCCGGCTTCTCCCGAAGCTACCGGACTGGAAGTAGACAAGATGGACGCCAGGGCTGTGAAAGACTATTTTGTAAATTACCTGAACCAGTACAAAGATGCCACTGGTGGTTTAATGGGCGCCAAAGGACTTCGGTTTATGGTTACCGACAGCTACGAAGCAGGGCAGGAAACATGGACCCCGCAAATGGCGGAGGAGTTTCAGCGCCGACGTGGTTATAGCCTGCTGCCATGGATGCCGGTGCTGACCGGCGCAATTATAAAAAGCACTGAAGCCAGCGAACAATTTCTATGGGATTGGCGCAAAACCATCTCAGAACTGGTAGCCGAAAATCACTATGACCAGCTCACTACCATTTTAGCCGGTTATGGTATGAAAAGATATTCGGAATCCCATGAAAATGGGCGCGTGTATATCGTTGACGGTATGGACGTAAAGCGCAAAGCAGCTGTTCCCATGTCTGCTATGTGGGTGCCTGGCGGTGGTTCCACTTTAAATATGGCACAGGCTGACATCCGCGAATCCGCTTCTGTTGCACATATTTATGGGCAAAACCTGGTCGCAGCCGAATCGCTTACCGCGATCGGTTTTGGTGGTAGAGCATGGTCGTACGCCCCCGAAAATTTGAAGCCAACCACTGATTTGGAATTGGCCAGCGGCCTTAACCGTTTTGTTATCCATACTTCTGTTCACCAGCCGGTAGATGATAAAATACCCGGGCTCGGCCTTGCCATTTTCGGTCAGTGGTTTAACCGCCATGAGACATGGGCCGACCAGGCAAAAGCCTGGACAGATTATTTAGCCCGTAGCAGTTATATGCTGCAGCAGGGTAAGTTTGTAGCCGATGTGGTTTATTTTTATGGAGAGGATAACAACATTACTTCGTTATTCGGCGCAAAATTGCCCGATGTACCGGAAGGTTATAGCTATGACTTTATTAATGCCGATGCACTTGTCAATTTATTAACGGTAAAAGATGGAAAATTAGTTACCCCATCGGGGATGGTTTATAACGTTTTGGCTTTGGATAGCAATGCCAAAAAAATGTCGCTCTCGGTGCTGCGCAAGGTAGCTCAACTGGCAAAGGACGGTGCTACGATTACCGGTGTAAAACCTGTAATTGACCCAAGCATGCAGGATGACCCCACTGAGTTTAAAAAACTCGTAAGCGAAGTATGGGAATCGGGAAAAACAAATGTAATTACTGGTAAAGCGCTAAGCGATGTATTACCAGCATTAAATATTCCAGCGGATTTTGCCTATACTAAACCGCATACTGATACAAAACTGTTATTTGTACACCGGAAGTTGGTTGACGGCGATTTATATTGGGTAAACAATCGTACCGACAGTAGTCAGCATGTACAGGCTACTTTTCGCATAGTCGGAAAAATGCCGCAGATCTGGCATCCTGAAACTGGCAGAACAGAGGCAACCTCTTACAATATCAAAAATGGCCTAACCAGTGTTGACCTTACATTGACACCAAACGATGCTGTTTTTGTGGTATTCAAAACTTCCGCAACCAGCGCAACCGTTACACTTCCCGTTGCAACCGAACGCGAGCTAGCAACAGTAGATGGTCCCTGGGATATAGCCTTTCAGCCAAATCGTGGTGCACCGGCCGGGGCTACATTTGACCAGCTAATCTCTTATACTGAAAATAGCGATGCCGGTATAAAATATTTCTCTGGCACGGCTACCTATACAAAGAACATTACCATTTCAGCGAAATCCATTGCCAAAGGCTCAAAAATCTGGCTTGACCTTGGCGCTGTAAAGAATCTTGCCGAGGTAACAGTGAATGGTAAACCATTAGGCGTACTTTGGAAAACCCCTTTCCGCGTGGATATTACTGATGCTGTAACAGCAGGTGAAAACAAACTGGAAATTAAAGTGATCAATCTTTGGGTAAACCGTTTAATTGGCGATACGCAAAAGGGAGTAACCAATAAAATAACTTATACATCAGTCCCTTTTTATAACGCCACTTCTCCCCTGCTGCCTTCGGGTTTATTGGGGCCGGTGAAAATTATATCAGTCAGTGAACATTAAACAGTAATTTAAATACTTAAACGTAAAATCATGAAGCAGCTTTTTCTTTTGTCGTTTTTTATTTCACTATGGCTGAGTGTTTCAGCACAAAATCCCATTGTACCACCTGGTGTTTTCATCGCTGACCCCTCTGCCCACGTTTGGAGCGATGGAAAACTCTATGTATACGGATCGAGGGACGAAAGTCCCGCCCATTATTGTTCAAGGAGCTACCGCGTTTTGTCAAGTGATGATCTAAGATCGTGGAAATTATCAGGAGAGAGCTTTGCTACAAAAAGCAAAGGTGATAAGGGGCCGTTTAGGGATAGCTTGTTATTAGCGCCTGACGCTCAGTATCGCGATGGAAAGTATTATCTCTATTACTGTTTGTTTGATTTTAAGAACGCAGAAGGTGTGGCAGTATCCAATTCACCTACTGGGCCGTTCCTTGATAGAAAACCTATTTATGTAAAAGGGATCAGTCAAATTGACCCTTGCGTTTTTATGGATGACGATGGCCAGGCTTATTTTATTTGGGGGCAGTTTAACGGAAAGGTCGCCAAACTGAAATCAAACATGACAGAAATTGATACCACAACAATCAAAGAAAACGTTGTAACTCAAAAAGAACATCATTTTCATGAAGGTGGATACATGATAAAAAGAAATGGTTTATATTACTTTATATATGCAGATGTGAGTCGCTCCGGCAGACCAACCTGCCTTGGTTATTCAACAAGCAAATCACCATTTGGGCCTTTTGTTTATCGCGGCGTTATTATCGATAACAGCAATTCAGATCCTGCCGTTTGGAATAATCATGGTTCTTTGGTGAAGTTTAAGGACCGCTGGTATGTTTTTTACCATCGCCCGACCAATGGCAGTGTGGCAATGCGGAAAGCCTGCCTCGAACCAATCGAATTCAAGCCTGACGGCTCCATACCCGAAGTGGAAATGACCTCGCAAGGAGCAGCCGGCCCGCTAAATCCTTTCGATGAAACAGATGCAGCACGGGCTTGCCTGGTGATGGGCAATGTTCGCATTAAAACCATTTCGGAGAACAACGACGTGTTAGGCGAAATTCACAGCGGGGATAAAGCAGCCTTCAAATACTTTGATTTTAAAGATGGGGCTGACAGCGTTTCGATTAGGTTGGCACCGGGAAGCAAGCCTTGTAGAATTGTTTTAAACCTCGACGACTCTTGGGGCGGCTCAATTGGCAACATAGACGTTCCTGCAAAAGGCTCTGCCGATTGGATAACGGTGAAAGCCGCTGTGAAAGTGCAAAAAGGGGTACATGCAGTATGGTTCCGGTTCGCTGATCCCGCCACCAGCAATATGATGGGTATGCCAATTGGAAACGATACTCAACCCTGTGCAGAATTACTGCAGGTTGATGCATTTCAGTTTCACAAAAAATAAACTGCTAAAGCAAGTTAAATAACTCCGTTATGAAGGTCGCTTCATAGCGGAGGGCTTTCTATGAGAAAGATTCTGCTGAAACAGGTATGCTTTTTTCATTTAATTGATTTTGGCTGGCGTTTCCGGAACTGGTAGCGCATAAGTTAACCAACTGTGAATCGTAATACTTTATGGTCTGGATTACGGAATTAAGGTTATCCGGTCTTTCCTGCGCATCGCGCTCAATAATAATATAACCATCAAATTTTTGCTTTTTTAATTCAGCAAATACTTTAGGGAAGTCAACCACGCCTGTTCCGGGTACAACATCAACCAATTTTTTGTCCTCGTAGAGTCTCCTGACGGAAAAATTTTCGTCCACGCAGGGTCTCCTGAAAGGGACCCTGCGTTGTAAATCACCACACAGCTCAGGGTCCTCTACGAGAGACCCTGAGGAGAAGGAATCACAAGGTGTCCGTTTGTTTTGGGGGTACGGTACCTGTAAACAAACGAACACCATGAGTGTTACTTTGATTAATTGGTAAAAATCGCGTTAGCGGGCGTAGCGGATACCGGCTTGGCGCACAAGGCCCGAAGGCGTATGAGCAAAGCACGCGACCACGGTTTCTACCGACCGGGGAAACGCCCAAAAAATAAATCTTTTCCCTATTGTGTATTTTTGACGCAATAGATTCGTTTATTAAATAATAATTTTTGTAATATTACCTATCCAACCAATAAAACTAATTATTATGCAAAACAGAAGGAAGTTTTTACAACAATCGGGCACCCTCGCCCTGGCAAGTTTGATGCTGCCGAAGCTTGGTAGCGCCGCTAATTTTTTTGATAGAAAAGCTACACACTCAATCGGCCTGCAATTATACACCCTCGGCGGCCTCATGACCAGCGACACCAAAGGCACCCTGCAAAAACTGGCTGCTATTGGCTATAAGGAACTGGAAAGCGCCGGATCGGGGCCCGGCACCGTTTACGGCAAACCGGTTAAGGAATTTGCTGCCATGGCAAAAGACCTGGGCATGACCTGGCGTTCGGCGCACGTGGGTGGAGTGGCTTTCACGGTGGAGCAGATAATGAAGATGGCTAAAACAAAAGAAGACTCGGCCAGGATACAAAAGATGGCGCCTATGATTGCCAAGATGCCCAAGATAAGCCTGAAGGATAATGCCCAGCAATTGGCGGATGACGCTGCAGCAGGTGGCTTGAGTTATTTGGTTTGCTCGTCGATCCCGGTAAGCACCATGGACGAAATAAAGATAGCTGTGGACGTTTTTAACAAAGCAGGCGAAGCATGTAAGAAAAATGGCGTTCAGTTTGCCTATCACAATCACGTAACAGAATTCGATACGATAGATGGAACGCGCCCTTTTGACTACATCCTGAATAACACCGATAAGAACCTGGTGAAAATGGAACTCGACCTGGCATGGGCAACCAAAGCAAAGCAAGATCCTGTGGAACTGTTTAAACTGCACCCCGGCCGTTATCCGCTATGGCATGTAAAAGACTTGGACAAACTAAAAATGGAACCTGCCGAAGTAGGATCGGGCGTTGTGGACTTCAAACGTATTTTTGATAATGCCAAGGAATCGGGAATGAAATACTTCTTTGTAGAGCAGGACGGAGCACCGCAGCCTTTACAAAATGTTGCAAATAGTTATAACTATCTGGATAAGATGTTGAAGGGTTAAACAGGCGAAAATCAAATTGTCGCTCGCATAATTTACTCACCCCGACGGCGCGATGCTTGTCGACCCTCTCTCCGGCAAGCCGCAAAGAGGGTAGCGCATTTCTATTTTTTTCACCCTCTTTGCGGAGCAGAGAGAGTGGTCGAGCGCAGCAAAGACCGGGTGAGTTGACCAGATAACTAAAGTCATTTATAAACCAATTATTGCCACCTATTATAAAACCAAATCTTTTATGAGAAGCCATTTACGCACTTTCTATTTGATCGCCGTTGGTCTTTGTTTAACTGCCATTTCCTGCACAAAAAAAGGAGGCACAGCAGCCGACACAAACAAACCCGATGATAACCGTTTTACACCCGTAACGCTTACCCAGCCGGGTGATCTTGATGAACCGATGAACTTTGAAGTGCTGAAAGATGGGCGGGTATACATTAACGAACGCAAAGGTGTTTTAAAAGTATTCGATCCGATTACTAAAACGGTTAAGGTGGTGGGCACCATACCGGTTAACACCAAATATACCAGCGCACAGGGCGTGGTAACCGAAGCTGAACAGGGTTTTACAGGTTTTACTGTGGATCCTAAGTTTGACGAAAATCATTGGGTTTATATGTACTATTCGCATCCAACCAAAAAGGAAGAGGTACTGAGCAGATGGGAAGTGCGTGATGACAAATTGGTGGCCGGCTCTGAAAAAATTGTGATGGAAATACCTGCTCAACGCGAGGTTTGTTGCCATACCGGTGGCGGGATGACGTGGGATAAGGACGGTAATCTTTTTCTTACCGTAGGCAACAACACAGGTAATGTGATAGACAAATCTCAAACCGACGAACGCGCAGGCCGCTCCAGTTGGGACGATCAGCGCGGCAGCGCTAATACCAATGACCTGCGGGGTAAAATCCTGCGTATTCATCCGGAAGCTGATGGCACATATAGTATTCCTGATGGCAACCTTTTCCCTAAAGGAACTGCCAAAACCAGACCCGAAATTTATGTGATGGGCGACCGTAACCCATGGAGACCGTCTGTTGATAGTGAAACAGGCTTTTTATATTGGGGTGAAGTTGGCCCGGATGCTAACGAAGACAGTAAAACCGTTCGCGCAGGTATGGATGAGTTTAACCAGGCCCGTAAACCCGGTTATTTTGGCTGGCCTTACTTTATAGGCCCTAATCACGGCTACCCGATGTACAATTATATTACCAACACGGCAGGCGCGGCGCAAGACCCTCTTCATCCCGTAAACAGATCGGTGAATAACACCGGACTAACCGATTTACCGCCGGCGCAGCCTGCTTTTATCTCCTACCCTTATGGCGTATCAGATAAATTTCCGGAAGTGGGCACCGGTTCGCGCTGCTCTGTAGGTGGGCCTATTTTTCATGAAAACAATTTCAAGGATGCTAAACGTCCATTCCCGGGCTACTATGAAAACAAGTGGCTTGCCGCCGATCTATCGCGCGGGTGGATCATGGCAATAACCATGAACGAAAACGGCGATTACAAGTCAATGGAGAAGTTTTTGCCAACCTACCAACCCATTGAGCCTATCGATATCAAATTTGGCCACGACGGCGATTTGTATGTGTTGGAATACGGCAGCAATTGGTTCAGGAAAAGTGACAACTCTAAATTGGTGCGGATAGAATACAAAAGCGGTAACCGTACACCTGTTGTGAACGCCGGCGCTAGTGTTACAGGTGGAACCGCACCGTTAAAGGTCTCATTGTCATCGGCAGGCACCAAAGATTACGATGGCGATGTGTTAAAGTACGAATGGACTGTGAAGCCTGTATCAGGTGGCACTGCGCAAACATTTACTGATGCTAATCCTGCCGTAACACTTACTAATCCCGGTGTTTACACAGCTACACTGAAAGTTACAGATCCGTCAGGAGCTAGTAACAGCAAATCAGTAAGTATTACCGTTGGCAATGAGCCGCCGGTGGTTGGTTTGACGCTGGCCGGCAATAAAACGTTCTTCTTTCCCGGCAAGCCATTTAAATATGATGTCGCTGTTGCGGATAAGGAGGACGGAAAAATTGACCCGAAACAAGTTGCTGTAAGCATAAACTATGTGTCGGAAGGTTTTGACATGGCCGAGGTAAATCAGCAGCAGCGCAGTGTAGACGCATCGACACGCTTCGCAGTGGCGCAGTCATTAATTGCGAAAAGTGATTGTAAAAACTGCCATAATGTGGATAGTAAGTCGGTTGGCCCAATGTTTACCGCTATAGCGGATAAATACAAAGGCAAACAACCCTGGGCGCTCGACAGTCTGCCGAAAAAAGTACTTAAGGGCGGAGTTGGTGTTTGGGGCGATGTGGCTATGCCTGCACATCCCGGTATAAGCTTAAATGACGCACATACCATTATAGATTATATTTTGAATGTAACCGATCATAATATCAGCTCTTTACCACTGTCAGGCAGCTATACGCAACAACTGCCTGCTACCGATAACGGCAAGGGCAGCCTTATTATCCGTGCTGCTTACACCGACAAAGGTGCAGGCGCCGTACCAGCTTTAACAACAGAAAGTACAGTGATATTGAAAGCCCCTCAATTAAATCCGGGCGATGCAGATGTTACACACGATGCTGCTAAAAAGCTACAGACGTTGATGCGCGTTGCCCTTACGCTTGAACCGCAGAACAAGGGTTATTTTGGGTATAAAAGCATTGACCTGACAGGTGTTAAACAGATAGCCATAATGGCTACAGCGAACCCTTCACAAGGTTTTTCCGGTGGTACGCTTGAGATACATACAGACCGCCCCGATGGCGCTGTAATAGGCACAGCTGAAATAAAAGCGGTGAACCCGCTTGCTGCTTTAATGAGTGCTGCCAATGCCGCACAGGACCAGGGTGGTGTTAAAAAAGCTGGCGCTACAAAGCCAGCCGGTCCGGCTGCTCCAAGGCCTAAACTTACAATGGCCGATTATATGAAGCTGCTGGCAGGTACCGCTTTAAAAGTCGACATTAAAGACGTTAGCGGCCCACATAATATCTATTTCGTCTTTAAAAATGATAAGGCTAAACCACAGCAACCAGTTGCATCTGTTTCCAGTTTGCAGTTTAAGGATAAGGTGGAATAGTTAAAATTAATTGCAAATCTAAATCTACTGATCGCGCTTGACACAATAAGCGCGATCAGTTATTTTTAACCCTGCAAATCATACCACATTTCACATAAATACTTCATTACTTATCATGAAAAAAACACTTCTGTGTACAGTCGTTTTTCTGGCTTTCGTTTGTGTTATCCAGGCGCAAACGAACAACCGCAGCATCAATATTGATGTCGCCAAAGTACAATGCCCGTTAAATACATTTTTTAATGAATGTGTGGGTGCAGGCAGAGCTAATGAAGGTTTGCGTGCCGATTGGCAACATCAATTACGGTATGCAAAGGAGCAGTTGGGCTTTCGCTATATCCGCATGCATGGATTGCTTCACGACGATATGGGCGTTTATTTTGAAGACAAACAGGGAAATCCCACTTATAACTGGCAGTATATTGATGTGTTGTACGATTCATTGCTCAGCATAGGCATAAGACCTTTTGTGGAGTTTGGCTTTATGCCCAAAGCACTTGCCAGTGGCACCAGAACGGTCTTTTGGTGGACTGCTAATGTATCACCCCCGAAAGATTACGACAAATGGGGTAACCTGATTAAAGCATTGGTGCAGCACTGGACAGAACGTTATGGCGAAGCTGAATTAAAGCACTGGTATTTTGAAGTATGGAATGAGCCTAACCTGTCTTTTTTCTGGAGTGGCACGCAGGCGGATTATTTCCATTTGTATAATGTAACTGCTAACGCTGTAAAGTCAGTCTCCAAAGATTATAGAGTAGGCGGACCCGCTACTGCGGAACATGCGTGGATACCGGAGTTAATTAATTATTGTGTACAAAACAAAGTACCCATGGACTTCGCCAGTACGCATACCTATGGGATAGATAAGGGTGCCTTTGATGCGACTGGTGTAACCACCTATTTAAGCAAAAGAGACAGTTCTGTTTGGGGATCTGTTGTTGGTTCAAGGAAAGAAATACAGCAATCGCCAATGCCCAAACTGGAACTACATTACACAGAATGGAGCGCCTCTTATACACCTAACGATCCAATACATGACAGCTATCACGAAGCCGCTTATGTTTTGGAAAAGCTAAAGAAAACAGGTGACGCAGCTAACTCCATGTCGTACTGGACGTTCACTGATATTTTTGAAGAAAATGGTCCCCGTACAACCCCATTTCACGGCGGCTTTGGCTTAATAAATTATCAGGGTATCAATAAGCCAGCATTTTATGCGTATCAGTTTTTAAACAGGCTTGGCAATCAGCAACTGCAAAATACTGATGCCGCTTCATGGGCTTGCAAGGATGCAAAGGGCAATGTGCAGGTATTGTTATGGGATTTCACCAATACACATCCTGGTGATAGTGTCAGCAACCAGGTATATTATAAGAGGAATTTACCTTCTAAATCAAAAGGAAAAATAACCATCAGCTGCAGCAATTTAGCTGCCGGAAAATATGAGTTGAGGGTGTATAAAACAGGTTATCGCGTAAACGACCCTTATACTGCTTACTTTGATATCGGTAGTCCGGGTCAATTAACCAGGCAACAGGTTCAGGCAATTAAACAAAAGAATAACGGTGAGCCGATTATAAGCAAAACCATAACTATTGACGGAAGCAAGTCTTTCAGTGAACAGTATGATTTAAGGGAGAACGATGTGTTGTTTGTTACGTTGAATAAACAGTAATATACGCGTCATTGCGAGGAACGAAGCAACCTTTAAACTATGCAATCAAACAGAAAAATGCTTATTTGGTGGCGTACGTCTAATGAATATTAATTGCGGTCCGCGATTGTCCTTTGCAGAGGTTGCTTCGTTCCTCGCAATGACGTGGTGTTGAGCGATGATCGTTGGATAATCTAAAACGCCAGCATAAGCCCGCTTTTCAACCCTTCGTCGTATTTCGCTTTATCGAATTTGTACAAAAATGGTGAGCGGTGTGCACCGATGCTTTTGGTCTCGTTTAGTTTTATCACGATTCCGGTAGCAGTCAGTTTCTTGGTAAAATTGCGGCTGTCGAGGGTTTTGCCCAGGATGGTTTCGTAAAGGCTGTGTATTTCCGGAAGGGTGAATTTTTCCGATAGCAATTCATAGCCAATTGGATAATGGGCGATATGCAGGCGCAACGCGTTCAGGGCTTCAGCAATAAATAAGGCGTGGTCAAACATCATCGGAGGCAGTTTATCTACCGGCCACCATTGGCAGTCTGCTTCGTTCACACTTTTTTCGACTGTCACTTTCGAAAATTCAGTAAGCGTATAGAAACCTACTGAAACAAAATAATCAAAAATCCAGGCATCGGTGGGAATTTCCCAACCCACCAATTCGCTGATATGTTGGGCATTAAAGCCGTTGTCTGAAACTCTATGCGGGTTTCCAAATGAACGGAATTGTTGAAAAAATAAGTTTTTTAAACCGGTTCTTAAACTGGCAATTCTGTTAGCTGCCTCCTCAATAGACTCTGTCTTCTTGATGTATCCGCCGGTCACCGTCCATTTACCCAAAGCAAAAGGTTGCTGAAGTAATACCTTCAACTCTTTATCATGATACCCTAAAATGACATTATCTACGCTTACATTCTTTAAGTATTCGTCTCCGTTTAAAAAAATTTCTGCCAGTGGCTCTACCATATTTGCAAACATCATTCTTTACAAAAATACTATTTTTTATCATTACGTGAAAAATACGTAATAAAATTTGGAAATGTAAATTTCCTGTTATACTTTTATTGCGTCAAAAGTACGCAATAGAAAAATTCAAAACCAAAATTGCCGATGTGGATGACAATAAACTAAGGAACCTCAAAATTTAAAAACCAATTATTATGAAAAAGCTAAGCTTAATTTTTTCTATTGTTTTCTGCACGTTTTTATCAATAACCGCGAAAGCGCAAACTGCGCCAGACTATTTTGCCGGAAAATGGAATGTGGTGGTGATGGGTACGCCTCAGGGCGACGCGAAAATGACTTTCCTGCTTGAACGCAAAGACGGAAAGCTCACCGGCACGGTTCAGGATACTACAGGTAAAGAAATATCAAAAATTACCCAGATTGACGAAAAGGACAAAACAATTACCGCAGCCTTTACAGTTCAAAGCTATGATGTTACCCTAATGTTAGAACCTATAGACGACGATCATGTAAAAGGTAACCTGATGAATATGTTCGATGCCAAAGGTGTTAGGGTAAAAGAAAGCAAGTAAACCGTTATTAATTAATTTATCAATACATAGAAATGAAAAAACTAACATCCGGCATAGTAGCATCAGCAATGCTTTTCCTAACTGCCTATGGCTCCTTCGCCCAGGAAAAATTACCGCAACTTGGTAAGGATCCTATTAAGGAGATTATAAAAAAGATGACTTTGGAAGATAAAGTCAAAATAGTAGTGGGTAAAGGCTTTTCCGTTCCCGGCTTAAATATGGGTTCAAATGATAATACACCCGATAAATTGGCCACCATATCAGGGCATACCATTCCAGTTGCAAAATTCGGCATACCATCAATAGGAATGGCCGATGGCCCCGCAGGTATCCACAGGTTTGTAATGACCGCGAAGGACTCGTCAGATAATCTATTTTCTACTGCATGGCCGGTTGGGACACTTTTGGCATCAAGTTGGGATACCGCTTTAGTACACAGGGTAGGCGTTAGCTTCGGCAATGAAATCAAATCGTATGGTATCGACTTCATACTCGGACCGGGCGTTAATATCCATCGCAACCCATTAGGCGGCAGAAACTTTGAATACTATTCAGAAGATCCGCTGGTTTCGGGGTCAACAGCAGCTGCCATTATTAATGGCATTCAATCAAACGGTGTGGGCGCAACCATTAAACACTTTGCGTTCAACAACCAGGAAACCGACCGAGCCTCGGTAAATGAAATAATAAGTGAGCGGGCGATGCGGGAAATTTACCTGCGCAACTTTGAAATTGCGATAAAGAAATCGCAGCCATGGGCGGTAATGAGCTCTTACAACCTGATTAATGGCACATACACTTCAGAAAGCTATGATCTGATCACTAAAATATTGCGTGATGAATGGGGCTTTAAAGGCTTTGTAATGACCGACTGGTTTGGCGGTAAAGATGCTGTGGCACAAATGAAGGCTGGCAACAATCTGCTTATGCCCGGAGGCCCTGCTCAGATAAAAGCAATTACAGAAGCAGTAAAAAGCGGACAGCTTTCGGAAGAAGTGCTGAACAAAAATGTAGAAGGTATTTTGAGAGTGTTGGTGCGTACGCCAACCGTAAAAGGCTATGCATACCCTGGTCATGCCGACCTGAAAGCACACGCTCAACTGTCAAGGGAAGCGGCTGCAGAAGGTATGGTTTTATTGAAGAATACCAATGCCGCCTTGCCTATCAAGACCGGCGGAGCAACAGTTGCGTTATTTGGTAACCATGGATATGATTTGATTGCCGGCGGCACCGGCAGCGGCGATGTAAATAAACCGTACGCGGTTTCTTTAGCTGAAGGATTAACAAACGCGGGATATAAGGTGGATAATGACCTGGCCCAGCGCTACAAGAGCTTTTTAACTGATTATAATGCAAAACATCCTAAGAAGGGTCTTTTGCAGGAGATGATGAACCCTACGCCGTTTGCACCTGAATATAAATCGGATGATATGAATTATGCACAAAAGGCAGATGCCTCGGATATCGCAATAATTTATGTCGGAAGAAATGCGGGTGAAGGAAACGACCGTAAAGTAGCGGATGATTATCAGTTAACCAGTCTTGAAACAGATGTGATTGCACACGTGAGTGAAGCCTTCCATGCAAAGCATAAGTCGGTGATTGTGGTTTTGAACATAGGTGGCGTGATGGACTTAGGGCCACTCCGTGACCAGGTTGATGCCATATTACTTGCCTGGCAGCCGGGCGAAGAAGGCGGCAATGCCATCACTGATGTATTGACCGGAAAAGTAAACCCTTCGGGCAAACTGGCTACCACTTTCCCTGCAGCTTACAGCGATGTACCTTCTGCCAAAAACTTCCCTGGTAAAGAGTTTCCTGAAAAAGCAACCATGAGTATGATGGGCAAGGTGGTACCTGCCGAAGTTACCTACCAGGAAGGTATCTACGTAGGCTATCGCTATTATAACACTTTCAAAGTAAAACCGGCCTATGAGTTTGGTTACGGTCTTTCTTATACCAAATTTTCGTATAGCAAACTTGCATTAAGCAGCAAAACATTTAATGGCAAGCTTACCGCTACTGTAACGGTTACCAACACAGGTTCGGTTGCGGGTAAAGAAGTTGTGCAATTGTATTTAAGCGCACCACACAAAAGCCTGGATAAACCATCTGAAGAATTAAAAGGTTTTGCAAAAACTGCACTGCTGAAACCGGGGGCATCACAAACTATCACTTTTACAATTCAGCCGAAAGATCTTTCCTCGTTCGATACTGCCCGTTCTTCCTGGGTAGCTGAGAGCGGCGAGTATACACTGAAAATAGGTGCTTCTTCCGAGGATATCAAGTTGTCGCAGGTATTCACTTTGCCTAAAGAGTTGGTTACCGAAAAAGACAGCAAAGCAATGGCGCCATCAGTACAGATTGATGAATTGAAAAAATAGTGCACCATTGCCGAAAATAACAATCTTTTTTTGTCTCCGCAAGGTCCCTCGCTAATGACCTTGCGGAGACAAAAAAATGGCTCATTTTTAACAAATTTCTCTTTAAATATATATGAAATCATTTTTTTTAACCTTTACGGCGATAGTTTGCCTGTCAATCAACAACAGTAAAGCTCAAAACATGCCGTCTGACAAATGGAAACTTGGTGTTGCCTTGTGGACATTTCATACCTTCCCGCTTGATGAATCGATAAGAAAGGTTGACAGTGCGGGGTTGCACTATATTGAAGGATCGCAGATCCAAAAAGGTGGGGTTGAAATTGAGCAGTCGTCGGTAATGCAGCTGTCTGATGACGGCATTAAAAAGCTGAACGCTTATATGACTGCACATCATATCAAAATGCCCTCCATATATTTATTTGGCGGAAATACCCTCGATGCCTGGATCAAAGGTTTTGACCTTGCCAAAAGACTGAATGTTGAGTTCGTGACCGCTGAACCATCAAAGGCAATGTGGAACAGCGTCGACAGTCTTGCAGGGGTATACAAACTTAAGGTGGCGCTTCATAATCACTGGAAAGGAATGAGCATTTACTGGCATCCCGATTCGGTATTGGCTGCGATTAAAAATCATCCAAATTTCGCCGCATGTCCTGATTTAGGTCACTGGCCTAAAAGCGGAATAGATGCTGTTACCGCATTAAAAAAACTACAGGGCCATATTTTGGCTATACACCTTAAAGATGCCGATCAGATGAACAATGTAAAAGCAAATGACGTGAATATAGGAACCGGTGTGGTCGATTTTAAAGCCGTAGCGGCAGAATTGAAACGTCAGCATTACAAAGGATATATTTATATAGAACGTGATGCAAACTACAAGCCAAGCAATCTCCCATCTGTTATTGAGGAAGTAAAATATTTTAACAGCATTTTTTAACCGGGATAACGAAAGTCCGGTAGAGAAAGTTAAGAAAACAAATTCATCCTAAAAAAATCGGGCTTGATTAAACACTTATGAAACGCTATTTTTCATAAGTGTTTTTTATTTCTTTTTACATTCCGGATTTCAAATTATAATAAGCAGCACCTCTTTTATCTTATTTGCGTTGGACAAGAAAGCGCGTTTAAAACGCCAGTTCCACCCCATTTTTCAGACCCTCATCGTACTTCTCTTTATTGAATTTGTACAAAAACGGAGACCGATGCGCACCAATGCTCCTTGTCTCATTCAATTTTTGAACTATACCTGTTGTTGTTAGTTTCTTAATAAAATTTCGACTGTCAAGCGATTTACCCAGAATAGTTTCATATAGACTGTGAATCTCAGGGAGTGTAAATTTTTCCGGTAGCAATTCATAACCAATCGGAAAATGAGCGATGTGTAACCGAATCGCCTTCAATGCTTCCCCTATTTGGTACTTGTAGTCGAACATTAATGGTGGAAGATCATTTACAGGCCACCATTGACACGCTGCATCGATTTCGCCCTTAATCAATGATACTTCTGAAAATTCAGTAAGCGTATAAAATCCGACGGCTACAAAATAATCGAATATCCAGTAATCATCCGGGAATTCTATTCCAGACAATTCTGTTAATCGCTCAGGTGTAAAGTTTTCGTCTTTGCCTCTCTGAGGGCTCCCGAATGATCGGTATTGCTGTAAAAAAAGGTCTGTCAAACCGGTTCTTGAAAAAGCTATCCGCGCAGCCGCCTCCTCTATCGTTTCGGTCTTTTTGATATAACCGCCGGTCACCGTCCATTTGTCCAAAATAAATGGTTTTTGCAACAATACTTTGAGCTGCCTGTCATGATAACCCAGGATAATGTTATCGACAGCTACATTTTTCAGATATTCTTCGTGCTCATTTAAGATCGACTCAATTCTATTCAATTCCATATTCACCTAAATATACTGCAAATTAAGCATTTTTTGATCATTCTGTAAAAAATACAGATTAAAATTTGGAAGTTTCATTTTATACATATATCTTTATTCTGTAAAAAGTACAGAATGAAAATTCTAAACGACCTGTATCTATTTGCGAATTCAAAATTTAAAATAAAAAACATGAAAAAACTAAGCTTAATTCTAACTGTTGTACTGGGTTTATTCTTAACCCTTAATGTTAAAGCTCAAACTAAACCTGATTATTTCGTGGGCAGATGGGCCATAGTGGTAATGGGCACACCGAATGGCGATGCAAAAATGAGCGTTGTTCTGGAAAGGAAAGACGGAAAACTGACTGGAACTGTACGTGACACTACTGATAAGGAAATGTCGAAGATTTCAACCATTGAGGAGAAGGATAAAACGATCACGGCTGCCTTTAATGTTCAAAGCTACGACGTAACACTAACGTTGGAGCCTATAGATGATGACCATGTGAAAGGGAGCATGATGGGTATGTTTGATGCAAAGGGCATCCGGGTTAAGGAAACTGAACAAGTTAAGAAATAAGACCGGACCAAGCCATGAAAAAAGGATTGCTCGTTTTGTTTTTATTATTCAGTTGTTGCATCTATGCTCAAAATAAAAACGATTTACCGCGCCTCGTTTCTTTTGACAGCAATTGGCGCTTTCAAAAAGGCGATATTGATAATGCTGTTCAACCGGGCTATAACGATACAAAATGGCGCAAACTTGACCTTCCGCATGACTGGAGTATTGAAGACCTGCCAAATCAAATTCCCGATAGCATTTCGGGTCCTTTTTCAAAAGCAACCATATCCAGTCGGGATGGCGGATTTACAGTAGGCGGCACAGCCTGGTATCGCAAGCATTTCATGCTTCCGGCAAACGCAACAGGTAAACAGGTTTATATCCAATTTGATGGCGTTTATATGAACGCCGATGTATGGATTAACGGGCATCATCTTGGCTCGCATCCTTATGGTTATACTTCTTTTTATTATGAACTGTCCGGATATTTATTAGCGGGTAAGGACAATCTAATTGCAATATGTGCAAGGAACGAAGGCCGTAATAGCAGGTGGTATTCGGGTTCGGGCATTTACAGGCATGTATGGTTAACCACAGTTAATCCCACGCACATAGATACCTGGGGAACTTATATCACTACGCCATCCGTATCTGTTAAGGGAGCAAATGTATCCATCCAAACCACAATACGAAAAGCTCCAGGCGGAATGCCACTGACTTTATTAGCGGAGGTTTATTCCCCTTCGGGTACGCTGGTTGGAAAGAGCCAGCAGGAAATTTCTGCCTCCGGCGATAGCATCCGCCAGGTTAAGCAAACGGTTTCAGTTAAGTTTCCTCAATTATGGTCGTTGGAGAAACCTCAATTATACAAGGCTAAAGTGAAAATAATAGAGACTGGTAAGATCATAGATGAGACGACTACCGCATTTGGCATCCGGACCATCCATTTCGACGCAACAAGTGGTTTTACTTTAAATGGCAAAAACATAAAACTTCACGGCGGCTGTATCCATCACGACAACGGGCCGCTTGGCTCTGCTGCAATAGACAGGGCGGAAGAACGAAAAATAGAACTGTTGAAACATCAGGGGTATAACGCTATACGATTGAGCCATAATCCTCCATCTCCGCAACTGCTGGACGCTTGCGACAGACTCGGTATGCTGGTGATTGACGAAGCTTTTGATATGTGGGAGCAGATGAAAAACCCGCAGGATTATCATCTTTATTTTGATCAATGGAGTGAGAAGGATTTGACTTCTATGATCCTTCGCGACCGTAACCACCCCAGCATTATCATGTGGAGCATCGGGAATGAAATACCGGAAGTTGTTGATTCATCCGGTTATGCAATCGGCAAACGTCTTTCAGAAACTGTGCATGGCCTGGATGCCACAAGACCTGTAACGATGGCGATACCGCTTTTTGCAACACTTGGTAAAAAGGGTAAAACGTGGGATGATACAGCTCCTTCTTTTGCCAACCTCGATGTTGACGGCTACAACTATGCATCATCAAAATATGAAGGCGACCATGAAAAATATCCCAATAGAGTGATGTTTGCTTCGGAATATTTTCCAAACAGAGGAATTGATAACTGGCTAAAAGTAGAAAGCCTCCCGTATGTTATTGGAACTTTCAGTTGGACAGCTATGGATTACCTTGGAGAAGCAGGTCTTGGAGCGCCGCGATTGCAGAAAAACGTAAAGGATGCCAAGAGCACAAATATGTTTAGTGCCGGTAGCAGTCCTTTTCTTATTCCATCATGGCCAATCTTTAATGCTTATACAGGCGAATTGGATTTGATCGGCGACAAAAAGGTAAATTCATATTATCTGGATGTCGTTTGGAAACGGAGCGCTGTTGAAATGCTTGTCCACACCCCTATTCCCGATGGCTACAAGGAGGAAAATTTCTATTATAATTTCCCGGATCAACTGAAAAGCTGGACTTTCCCTGGTAAAGAAGGCAAAACGATGCAGGTTTTTGTTTATTCGAGGGCGCAGAAGGTGACGCTTGAGTTAAACGGCAAAAAGATTGGCGAACAGGTAATAGACCCTACCAAAATTACCGCCCGGTTTGATGTACCTTACCAACAGGGAATATTAATTGCAAAAAGCTATAGCGATGGTAAAGAAACAGGGGCTGATACCTTACACACGACAGGAAAGCCTTTTGCATTGCGATTAAGGGCTGATAGAAAAACCATTAAAGCCAGCCGGAACGATTTGTCTTATGTCAAAGTAGAAGTGGTGGATAATAAAGGAAATGTCGTACCCTATGTTGACGATTTACTGATCAAATACAAGATTGAAGGCAATGGTGAGATAGCAGGTGTAGGAAACGGAAATCCTGCCGATGCAAGCAGTTTTCAACTACCGGAAAAAAAGGTATTTCATGGGAAAGGATTGGTTATTGTGCGCCCAAAAGGCAATAGCGGAATAATAACATTAAAAGCAGAAGCCGAAGGTTTGATTGGAACACAGGTGACCATAATTACCCGATGAAAATTGCAGACCAAATTATAAGTAAATCGTTATGAAAAAACTATTTATCATTTTATTGCTGTTTTTGGCAAATGATACTTTTGCTCAGAAAGATACCCTGTCAAAACATGCCTGGCTGCAAACCTTTGATTTTAATCCATCAGCCTTTAACAAGCCCCCGCTGCAATTTGGCCCCTTCGCCCGTTGGTGGTGGCCGGGCAACGCCGTCGAGCCGGTTGAACTGAAAAGGGAGATTAACCTTTTTGCAGACAATCATTTTGGAGGTGTAGAGATACAGCCATTAAACCTGTTTATTCCCGGCGGTGCGGATGTGCGGGCAAAGGTGCAGACCTGGGATACACCGGACTATTATGCAAATGTGATTGCTGTTATGCAGGAGGCCCGGAAACGCGGGTTAACTGTGGATATGACTGACGGCAGTGGCTGGCCACCGGGCGGACCCTACCTTTCTGCTGATGATGGTTTCTTAACGCTCGCATTTGCTGAGGTAGATGTTAAAGGCAACAATAACATAGCTGTTCCTTTACCCACGGTTGTCAATAATACCGGGGTGCCGGCAAAATTGCAGGCAGTATTGGGCGTTAAAGTTTCCGACAACAGCGCCGCAAGTAAGTCCTCTACCGTTTCTTTAGACCCTAACTCAACAATTATATTGACGGACAAAGTCAAACGAGATTCGCTCTATTGGAAAGCGCCTGCTGGCAACTGGAAGATCATCGCTTTCTGGAGCAAGCCACAGGGAGAAAAGACGATGGCGGCGACACCTGCGCAGGGCCCGGTTATGAACCATTTTGATTCAACGAAAGTGCTCAAAAACTACAAGCATCTTTTTGGTGAAAGAACAGGTTTGCAACCTTATTTCGGCAACCCTATGCGCGCCGTTTTTGACGACAGTTACGAATTTGCAGTTGACCGTCATTATTCACTTAATTTTATTGCTTATTTTAAAGCGCACAGAGGATATGACATTACGCGCTGGTTACCTGCTGAAATGCAGAAAGGGTATAATTTCGTATCCTACATGCGGCCAAATGCCAGTCCTGACTTTTCATTTTCTAAGGAAGACTGGCGTTTGAAATACGACTACGACCTTACCCTAAGTGAATTGTTTGGCGAACAGTTTCAGTTCGCAGCCAAAAAATGGCTCGAACCGCAGGGACTGCTTCACCGCAGCCAATCCTATGGGTTAAACCTTGATATGATGGCGCAAGCTGGTTTGGCATCTATCCCGGAAACGGAAAGTATGTTAGGCACGGAAACCAACATGAAAATCATGACTTCCGGGGGCCACCTTTACAACCGCCCCATTGAATCGGCAGAATCAGTAGTGTTTAACGGCCGGGCTTATACCAACACGCCGGAGAAGATCAAGGTTGCCGTTGATAAATTATTCGCTTCCGGTGTAAACCAAATCAACTATCATGGTGTGCCTTATCGGTATACGCCGAAAGAGTTAGGGCCGGAAGGCTGGTTTCCATTCTCTACTCCATTAATTAACGTTGTCAACTTTTCTTCTAACCTGGGAGAAGGGAATATTTTTTGGAAGGATCAGAAGGATGTCAATGATTATATCGCACGCACTCAGTATGCTTTGCGCTCCGGTAAACCGCACAGCGATGTACTGATCTATTTCCCCTTTATGGATGTTGACGGCATGCCCGATAATCCCGAAGAAATAATGACCAAAGGCTTTTTGAAAGACGTGGAAGGGCCTCTATCGCCGTCGAAAGACCCTAGGAACGAGGGTAAGGAAAAATGGGCGGCAAAGGTTTATCCCCTGATCAATGAACTGGAAGCCAATGGCATTACATGGGAATGGGTTAACGACGTATCTATACAAACCGCTCAACTAACTCCAAATAAGGAAATCAATATCCGCGGCAATAAATACCAGGCGCTTATTTTGGCGGAAGATTCGGTAATTCAGTTAAAAACCGCTGATAAGATCAAAACACTGGCTGCCGGAGGAATGCGTTTAGTCGGGACCGGCACATTACCAAACTTGCAGCCTTCTTTTTTGAACTGGAAAGAGAACGACAAAAAAACGGAGCAATCGATCAAAACAGCATTTAAAGCAAAAAGCAGTCGCTATTCGAACGACGAAAAGGAGCTGGTGAAATGGATAAATAGCTGGCATCGCTCTGTTCGTTTTAATGGAGAGTTTCGCTTTACACGGCAGGTTGAACGGGATATGACGGATGGCAGCCGGATACAGTTTATCTGGAACAAAAGCGACCAATGGCAAACCCTAGCGCTCACGCTTGATGCAAAGTACAAGAGCAGTCATTGGTTAAATGCTGCCGACGGTAAAGTCATTAACAATAATAAATCTGTCATTTCTTACCGGATTGCCCCTTATGGTTCTATTATCCTTTTTGCGAGCACTAAAGAAAATCCATTTCCCAAAACCAACGAACCCGTGATCACTGCAGACGATCAGGCAAAGGCCATCACTACTTTATCCAAATGGAATTTAAAGGCAGATAGCGTCGAAGTAAAGGATACCAGTTTGTTTGATTGGCGGAATCATACACAGCTTAAATTCTCATCAGCAGAAGGAATTTACACTTCATCCTTTAATTGGGACGAATCAGCAAACAACGCACATTACTTCCTTGACCTTGGAAAAGTTTATTTCACGGCCGAAGTGTATGTAAATGGAAAATATGCCGGCAAACGTGTTTTTGCGCCGTATATGCTCGATATTACTTCATTACTTCGGCAGGGTTCAAACAGCATTGAAGTGCGGGTTACTACAGGTCAGTTGAATGGGTTTATAGGTAAGGGTAATAAAGCAGATACCAGGTATAAGCAGTTTAAAGGTAAAGACGACCAGTTGATGGCTGCAGGGCTAGTTGGGCCAGTGGTGATCAGGTCGAAAAACTTAAAAGAATAGCATACGATGAAAATTCAAAATAAAGTAATAGTAGTAACCGGTGGCGGAAGCGGTATGGGTCGCGCGTTGGTGCTCAACCTGCTTTCAAAAGGAGCGAAAGTTATAACTGTCGATATTAACCATGCAGCGCTACGTGAAACATTAGATTTGGCCGGCGACAAAAAAGAGTCACTTACTACCTTTGTTGTAAACATCACCGATAAAGCTGCCGTTGAGGATTTCTTTAAGTCGGCTATTGCTCAGCATGGGTTTGTTGATGGTATAATTAACAATGCTGGTATCATTCAACCTTTTGTTAAGCTGAACGATCTTTCGTATGAGGCTATACAGCGGGTAATTGATGTTAACTTTTATGGCACACTATACATGGTAAAAACCTTCTTACCGCATCTACTCACCAGACCCGAAGCACATATTTTAAATATTTCCAGTATGGGCGGATTCCTACCCGTTCCTGGTCAAACAATTTATGGCGCCTCAAAAGCGGCTGTAAAACTGTTAACCGAAGGGTTGCATTCCGAATTAAAGGGAACGAATGTAAATGTAACCGTTGCATTCCCCGGAGGTGTCCGCACTAATATTATGGGGAACTCAGGTTTGGAAAACAGAATGTCATCCACAGAGCAAAAGAGCTCGAAAATGTTACTGTCGGCTGAAGAGGCGGCACAAATTATGATCGATGCAATCGAAAAAAACCGTTACCGTGTTTTGGTGGGAAAGGACGCCCGGCTTATGGATTTTATTTACCGGTTAAAGCCTGAATCAGCTGCGAATTTTATCAATAATAAAATGAAGGGATTATTAACTCCTAACAAAAACTAATGGAATTAAGATTACCTGGAACTTTGTAGAGGGTTGCAGGTCTTTTTTGTCCTGGGCTATCCAAGGTTTGCTATTTCGAATGAATATGGGCTGCATTCACGCCACGCCCTTGACATTAACAAGCCTGGGTACCGCCAAACTTCAGAATCATCTCCCCTGACCTTAAAGGCTTCGGCCAACCGGATTAAGCCGGCCGCCCCGAACAAGTATTTTAAAATTGCTAAAATCCATTAACTTAGCAAAAACTATCATCTCAATCCCTGTATGAGATAGGATGGCGTTAAACCAATTTTAAACAACCCAATTGTTGACATATGAAAATCAAAAGCTCCACTACAGATCTTTCGGGCTGGAATCGCCTCAGGAAGTTTGTTTTCGCGATAGCGATAACCGCAGCAATTTTCGGCGGTTTGGCACTGGCGCCGGTTAAACAAACGGAAAAACAAGCGGCGACGAGGCCCAACATCATTTATATCATGAGCGACGATCATTCGTACGATGCGATAAGCGCCTATGGTGGCCCGCTTTCCAAACTTGCGCCTACACCCAATATAGATAGAATTGCGAACGAGGGGATGATTTACAATAAGGCATTTGTTGAAAATTCGCTCTGTACGCCGAGCAGGGCGTGCCTGATAACCGGACTCTACAGTCACCAGAATGGCCAGCGTCAGCTTGCCGAAGGCCTCGACTCGACAAAGACATTCTTTAGCGAGTTGTTACAAAAAGCTGGATATCAAACCGGGGTTGTGGGAAAGTGGCATTTACCCATTGATCCGAAAGGATTCGACTATTATCATATCTTAGATGATCAGGGGAAATATTATAACCCAACATTTAAAGATCCGAAAACCGGGAACAAGTTTATACAGGAAGAGGGATACGCTACCGACCTGATCACACAACACGCCCTGGAGTTCCTTAACACACGGGATAAAAGCAAGCCATTTTGCTTATTGATGCACCACAAGGCGCCTCACCGCAACTGGATGCCTAACGGAAAGTATCTTGATCTGTTTAATGATGTAAATTTCCCTGTTCCTAAAACATTTTTCGATGATTATGAGTCGCGGTGCGATGCGGCCAAAACTCAAAAAATGTCGATCACCAAAGATATGGAGTTGGTTCAGGACTTGAAAATAGAAGAGATGAAAGACCAGATGGTAACCCCATACGAAAAGCTTTCCTATACATTTTTGATGAGCGAACTCGGTCGGCTTACTCCAGAACAACGGTCGGTTTGGGATAAACATTATAAGGCAAGAAATCAGCAGTTTATGAATGCGAAACTGACAGGCAAAGAACTTGCGATATGGAAGTACCAGGAGTTTTTAAAAGATTACTTAAGATGCATCAGGTCGATAGATGACAGTGTTGGAGAAATTTTAAAATATTTAAAGGATAATGGCCTGGAGAATAATACTATAGTGATCTATACATCAGACCAGGGATTTTATATTGGCGAGCATAATTGGTTCGACAAGCGGATGATGTATGAAGAGTCGTTCAGGACACCGCTGTTAGTACGGTATCCAAAAGCGATTAAGCCCGGAACTAAAAGCGACGTACTGGTGCAAAACATTGATTACGCGCCAACATTCCTATCGTTAGCAGGAGTCAAAAAGCCAGCTGAGATGAGCGGAACATCGCTGGAGCCAACCTTTAAAGGACCCAAGCCTGCCGGCTGGCGCAATGATTTATATTATCATTACTATGATTACCCGGCATTTCACCTGGTTAGGAAACATGATGGCGTACGTACCGAGCGCTATAAATTAATTCATTTTTACGGCAAAGGCGGCATGAGGGGAGCGACCACTAAATACCAGACAACACCGGGCTATAGGGAATATAACATTCTTCAATTGCTGAATAAAGTGGGTTATATAACCAACGATGCTGATATCAATTGCAATGAGCTTTACGATTTACAAACCGACCCCGATGAGCTTCATAATCTTTACGGAAAACCCGGTTACGAAAAAATAACGACTGATCTTCAAAAGCGTCTCGACGACTACCGTAAGAATTTAAAGGTGGACGAGTTTTGACGGGATAGGTTTATTTTATTCCGCTTCACGCATTTGTGGCGATGTGCAATAAATTTTATACATTTGATTGCTACGCTTAAACTTTATGCACAACAGGTATCTCTTCGTTATTATCTTTCTAATCGCGGGTGCAGCTTTAAACGGCTGTTCAAAAAAAGGCGATCATCCGGTTCCGGTAATTACTACGCCCATTGTAACTACCCTGGCGGGTAGTGGAACGTATGGTTCTGCTAACGGTGTCGGCGCCGCTGCTACGTTTGCCTACCCTGATGCTATTTGTACTGATGCGGCGGGAAATATTTATGTAGGCGATGGGGGAGATTATTTAATCCGTAAAATTACACCTGCTGGCAATGTAACCACTGCCGGCATTGTCGGAAATTCAGGCGGTGGCCAGGTTTCGGGGCTTGCAGGGCTTACAATCGATCCATCCGGAAATTTTTATTTTACTTTTGAGCTCGCCAGCGTATTATATAAACTTGCACCAGGGGGTCAGCCTGTACTGGTGGCTGGAAGTCAGATAGGAGACGTTGACGGCCCCGGAGCTACTGCGAAATTCGCTAATCTGATAGATGTAGTAAGTGACAGCCAGGGTAATATTTTTGGCGCCGACTTTGCTAACTATAAAATTCGTAAAATTACACCCTCAGGTATAGTGAGTACGGTACCCGGCACGGGGATTATTAATACACCGGGCAGTTCTTCATCAATTTTTTTGAGTGTACAGAGCCTCGCCCTGGATAAAAAGGGCAATTTTTATGTAACTGACCCTACACGAAGCTCGGTTACCGAGCTGACCGCCGCCGGGCAGGTAAAATACCTGGCCAGCATGAATTATCCGGCTGGTATCGCGGTAGATGGTTCAGGAAATGTATATGTTAGCGATATGTCTATCCATGTTATTAAAAAGATTGCCACTGATGGTACCATATCAATTATTGCGGGCACAGGTACCAGGGGCTACAAGGATGGCACCGGTGAACAGGCGCAATTTGCACTGCCCCAAGCCTTGGCTTTGGATCCCACAGGTAAAATTTTGTACGTAGCAGATGCCGGCAACAGCGTTATCCGCAAAATCGTGTTGCCTTAAATATACCGGCCCTTGCGTCTTCGAGGGTCTCCTGAATGTTATTAAGTTAAGGGAAACATAGGATATAGCCCCACCTAGACGGCGAAGCCCTCACTCATCCTCCCCGGTAGGGAGGACTTAAAAATCGATTGAAGCTAAAGTCTCCCCAACCGGGGGAGATTTAGAGGGGGCAATAGCGGACTTTGATTTAGAAGTTCCCTTAACTTAGTAGCATTGAGTGTCTCCTGAAAGGACCCCTGCGTTGTATATCACTTCACACCGCCGGATATTTCTACGAAAGAGACTTCGGGTTAACATGGTTAACACAATTTAATTTTTTTAGATAATATTTATCTATTAATGAAATACTTACAAAAGCAAAGGATTTGCATTTTTAGACATTTCTTCATCTTCGGAGCTTCACCACTGAATATTATTTCTTAAATAAAACAACTCGACGGGTTAGTGAGTTTCATTTATAATATTTCTTACAAAGAAATATTTAATCTTATAATTTATTAACTATAAAACTAAGAAATTATGTTTCACCATGTAAAAGATCTACAGTTTAATGCACGGGTTTCCAAGCCCGATCCGCGATTTGCTAATTTGTTATTGGAACAATTCGGCGGCGAAAATGGAGAACTGGCAGCAGCCATGCAGTACTTTACGCAAGCTTTCGGTGCAAAAAATCCGCATCCCGATAAGTACGATATGCTGATGGATATTGCCACTGAAGAGTTTAGCCACCTGGAAATTGTGGGTGCAACCATTCAAATGCTGCTGACAGGCGTGAATGGTGAATTAAAGGATGCGGCGGATCAATCAGAAATTATGCAGGTGATGAATGGCAACGCCGCCAAAGAAAACATCATCCATCACGCGCTTACTGCTAATCCACAATTTGGAATCATTACGGGCGGTGGCCCAACTCCAAGAAACAGCCAGGGCATACCGTGGTGCGCCTCATATATTAATTCAAATGGCGATCTTACCGTGGACCTCAGAAGTAATTTAGCCTCAGAATCACGTGCCAAATTAGTTTACGAGCACCTGATGAAATTTACCGATGACCCCTATGTCCTTGAAACACTTTCTTTCCTGATGACAAGAGAAGTAACCCATTATAAGATGTTTGAAGCAGCATTGAATTCCATTACGCAAAACTTCCCTCCGGGCGTTTTGCAAGCTGATCCCCGATACTTACAGCAGGCATACAACCTGTCGGATGGTACAATACGGGGACCATGGAACGAGGGTGAAATAAAAGGCATGGGCAAAGAATTCGAATATATCGAAGACCCAATAACCTATGTGAGTGAAACTGAAGGATTGACAAAAAAGTCTGAAACTATGAAGGCCGAGCTGGCACAGACTGAAAAACTAAACAAACAAATGAGCGAAAAAAAAAGCCAGGAGGTCAAAAAGACCGACCCTAAAGGAATAGCGCAGTGGAGTGCTTATTAATGTTTCTATAACGCAGGGTCTGGTGAAACGGACCCTGCGTTGCAGATCGCTTTGAAGCGCAAATTAATTGCTTTTTTCATCGGCCGCTTTCTTAAAATGCAAGCGTGCCTGTTTCAGGCCGGTAGCAATGGCTTCACCTTCATTGCCTGTGGTTTTCAAAACCTCGTTAGCAATCTCCGTCGCTTTATCCCTTATCTTCTTAGGTTGGTTTTTGTAACTTGGTGGGTAATCACCGTTATACCAGGGCATAATTCCTCCTTTTCTGTAATAAACAGCCTCGCCTCAAAAAATGTTTAGATATCTTGCCCCGGGATATAACCTTTTACAAGAACATTGCGATTGCTGAGATCGTCATTAATGCAAATGTTATCCAGCCCAGTATATTTGACCACCTGCCGTTAGTAAATTTACCCATTACTGTTTTATTATTGCCAATGTGAATAATAACGATAATCAGTACCGGCGCAGTGATTCCGTATAGAATTGCAGTGTACAGTAATGCTTTTATCGGACTGACGCCTATAAAATCAAGCAAAAGGCCTAAAACCATGGATACGATCATGCTCCAGTAAAAAGCCTGTGCCCTTCCGAATTTTTTTTCTAATCCGATTTTCCAGCCAAAAGTCTCCCCGGTCATATAGGATATACTACCCGCCAAAACCGGAACTGCTAACAAACCCGTCCCAATAATGCCCAGCGCAAAAAGCACATACGCAATTTTTCCAGCCAGCGGTTCGAGTGCTTTGGCTGCTTGTTCAACCGTATCGATTTTATGGATATTTGCATTATATAGCACAACGCCGGTTGTTAATATCGTAAAAAACATAACCAGGTTCGAGGCACCCATGCCAAAATATACATCGGTCTTTACTTTATCCAGCAGGTGCTTGTTAACAACAACAGTAGCTTTTTTTTGGTTAATATCTTCGGCCGACATTGTAGCCTGCCAAAAAAATAAATACGGCGAAATGGTCGTTCCCAATATGGCAACCAGTATTTGTATAAAGTCTTTCTTCATGTGAATTTCCGGAATAAATGTATGCTTAAGCACAGAACCCCAGTCGACTTTCACCAGGAAAGGCACAATGACATACAACAATAATACCAGGCACAGCCATTTTAAAATAGCCGCAATTTGCTGGTAAGGAAAACGTATGATCGCGAAGATCAGTAATGCTGTAAATAAAATGCAAAAAACGAATACCGGCACCTGTGGTATGATCAGATGTGCCACGGCTCCCATCCCTTCTATGTCGGCACCAATATTAAGTATAACCGCGGGGACGCTAAACAGCAGCATCAGATAAAGCACCCATTTAGGATAATGTTTTTTTAAGGTACCCGTTAGCCCGCTGCAGGTTACCGAACCAATACGCGCGCACATTTCCTGTATGGCAGCCATCAGGGGAAAAGTAAGTAAAGCCGTCCATAAAGTAGCCAAACCGAAACCTGCTCCCGCCTGCGAATACGTTGCCACGCCGGAGGGGTCGTCGTCGCTGGCGCCCGTAACTAATCCCGGACCTAACACTCTTAAAAAACTTTTGATTTTGGTTTTTACTGTTGCCATATTTGTTATTGGATATTAGTTGTCTTTCATGATAGCGGCCTTCTTTCGCTGATTATTCACGCTATGTGGCCGCAAAAAATTATAAGTAAATGAAAAGCCCACATACTGTGCGCCTCTGCTATTATTGGTTCCATCAAAAAAAACATACCCCTGCGTAATGGCAATCGCCACTTTTGTAGTGATATTAAAATTGATGCTGTTACCTATTTCGGTCATAAATGCCTGTTTACCGCCAAAAACATAACCTCCACCAAGGCAAAGCCCTTCCGAAAAGCGGCCCGCAGAGAATATGTTTATCGTCGGCCTGAATTCGAGGTAATGCGAAGTATCGCTGCCTTTTGAAAGTGACATTATTCTTCCTGTAGCCAAACCGATATCAAATATTCCATAAGTCCGCCCAAATTCAAAGGCCGGCGCGAATCGTCTGGAAAATCCACCCCTGGTATTTACATATACATCTGCCAATACCGAAAAATAAAAATAACGGGGCTCTTTGTTTTCTTTCGAGGTATCTGATTCGATAACGGTGTCTTTACCTGCAACGGTGTTGTGATGGGCATGCGGAATTAAAACTTTCGGCAGCGTTTGCCCGATGTTGGTTTGGGCAAACAAGTATACAGGCCATAAAGTAACCAGTAAAATAGTAAAAAGTATTTTCATAGGAGGTGATAAGACAAAGAGAACGGCTTTTCAGGCAACCATTCTCGTCAGATCAGAGAATTAAAAGTGAACAATATTTGATCGCGCCAATAGCGAACTGGTCGTGTAAAAGTTGGCAGCGCCCGTAATTCGGGCGCTGCAGTTTACTCACGAAAAAAATCCCTTTTCTTCTTTTGGTTCGGTACTGGCCTGGTAGTTTACATTGTTCTCAGCGATCTGACTAAGCAGACTATCCGCTTTCTTTTCTTCTTCCAGGGTCTGGCTTAGTAATTCAGCCGCATCGTCATAACCGAGTGTTTTAGCTAATGTAACCATGCCGCCATAAGTGGCGATTTCATAATGCTCCGCTTTCTGACCGGCAAAGATGAGGCCGACGTCCCGTTGTGCGGTGCCTTCCTCGGTTTCATCGATGATGTCTTCTCCTTCATCAACTATACCGGCCATTGCAGGGCATTTGGTGGCGTCCACCTCTTCGCCAATAATACCGAACACTTGTTCAAGTCGGCTTACGTGGTTCTGCGTTTCAGTCAGGTGACTGCCAAAGGCGTCCTTCAACTCTGCGGAAGTGGCTGCACCCTGCATTTTTGGTAAGGTTTTAACCAGCTTTTTTTCTGCCCAAAGCAGGTCTTCTAATTGGTCGGTAAAAAACTCCTTGAGTTTTGAATCCGTGGTCTGTGCATTTTGTGTTTCCATAGTATTGTTATTTATTAAATGTGTTCAGTTGTTTATTGAAAGCGCTTATCGTATCCAGGTTTATTTAGAGTCGGTTTATTTATCACATTGTTCCATATTAGTCTTTCTTTTTTGGCACTTTGGCGCCTTGCTTGCGTGCTTCGGAAAGACCGATGGCCACTGCCTGTTTTTTACTGGTTACTTTTTTACCACTGCCGCTTTTGAGCGTGCCTTCTTTTTCCTCGCGTAAGGCCTTATGCACCTTGTCGTGTGCCTTTTCTGAATATTTTGCCATTTGTTTTTTTTTCTTAGAAAAACATTTAACACCATCAATGGTTTTTATAATTAATTAAAAAGATATAATTATTCTTAATACTATAATAAATCAAACTATTATAAGTTTATTTGAATTATTTAAAATCAACATCATGAAGGCAGCAATTAAGAAATGGTCTGCAGATGTGACAGAACACAGCAACGCAATGGACGTGGAGCAGGACATTTTCAAATCCGGCGATCCGGATAAGATCGCCCGCTCCTTAAAGCATTCCGCAGAACAAAGCACCCGCCGCAAATCATCACCATACCGCAGCGCAATGTCGATGCTCACGTTTTACGAGAATAGAGGCGGTAAAAACCTGGAAACTAAAGACAAGGAAACACTGGAAAAAGCAAAGCAGAAACTCCGCGAATTATTCGGCAAGGAGAAAAAGGAATAACTGTAACAAAGTATTTATAAATTCATTCCTTTCGCTTCGAAATGTCTCCTGCCCCTGCGTTGTTGGTTCATACACAGCGCATGGTTTATTATTGCCCTCCGACGACGGAAACTATTTTATAAAGGTTTCATTTTCTAAAATGCAACTTCATTATTTCTATCAAGTTTCAGTTATCCTCATGGTTTTATTTCATTTGCCTTAAAGGAAATATTTACCGGGCTATTAGAAAAAAGACTGGTGACATTTTGTGTTTATAAAAGGAAATCACAAAACGTAAGAAGTAAGCCAGTAAAATAAACTATTCGAAATTTAATACTCCAAACTATGAAAAGAAAACAATTCTATCTTTTGTTGACGGTTTTATCAGCCTCAATAATGTTCGGTTGTAATTCGTCAACCACATCAAAAAAAGCTTCCTCAAGCGATTCCAACAAAGTCAGTTCAGGCTTCGATAATCTGGCAAACATGACATTTGTAGAAAACCGCCCTACTGAGGAGCAAGCCAAAATATTGAGTGATGAATTGCTTTTCCAGCGGGCAACACAGGTATATCTGTGGGCGCTCCCTTTGATTAATACGATGGGTATGAAAGAAGGATCGGAAAAAGTATTTGGCTCCGGTTACAATGTTTTGCCTATTTGGAAAAAGCGCCTGGATGCCAAAACCCAGGTAACTACACCCAATTCGGATGTACTATATGCGATGAGCTATGTTGATATGGGTAAAGACGGGCCAATAGTATTTGAAGCGCCTCCTATGCTGCAAGGCATATTGCTTGATTTTTGGCAACGCCCCATTCCTGTTGATGGCGACAAATTCTTTGGCGATGTAGGCTTACCAGGGCCGGATGCCGGTAAAGGAGGGAAATTTCTTATTCTGCCACCTGGTTATAAAGGCAATGTACCTTCGGGCTACTACGTTTACAGGTCGCGCACCAATAATGTTTTCATATTCCTTCGCGCCTTTTACCAGGATCCTGCTAATCTTACTCCGGCAGTTTCATTGATCGAAAAATCGAAAATATACCCCTTGGGCAAAGAAACGAGTGCAACACCAATGAAATTTCCGGATGCATCAGGCGTGCCGGCAAATATGTTACCGGTTAGAGACGGTGCAGCTTTCGACCAGTTGAAACGCTTACTTGATAGCGAGGATGCTGCAAATATTGGCGGTCCCGATTGGTTGGGAATGATGGCCACATTGGGCATTATTAAAGGACAACCTTTTAATCCAGATGCGCATACGAAAGATATATTGGATAAAGCTGCGAAAGCCGCTTATAAAATGAGCCGGGTAATAGGATTTAAGGATAAAGTAGCCGGTCGTTCCTTTGTGACTTATCCTAATCGCCACTGGTTAAATCCAATGGCAGACGGTACACCTTCAAATCCTTCCGGGCCGATGAATTTAGCCTGGGGACGAAAAGATGGCGGTTATACTGATCTTGATGCGCGAATCTGGTTCTTTACCGACTATTACTCATTAAGTCCCGGCATGATCTCGCAGATTCCGGGTAAGGGAGCCAAATATGGTGTTATATTTGAAGACAGCGAAGGGAAACCATTTGATCCCAGTGCAACTTACAAGGTTACTCTGCCTCCCAATATTCCAGCTGGCAATTTCTGGTCTTTAACATTGTACGAAGCGGAGAACGCTTCCGGCTATGACAATGGTCAGCCATTTCCATCATTAGGCTCCCGTGATAAGCCGGCAGCCAATTCTGACGGTTCCACAGATCTTTACGTAGGCCCGCAAGCTCCTGAAGGAAAAACCGCAAACTGGCTTAAAACAGTTCCCGGAAAGGGATACTTCGCGATAATTCGTTTATATGGCCCAACGGAAGCGGCGCTTAATAATTCATGGGTGCCAGGGGATTTTGAAAAGGTTAAATAGGCCGTCGGAAAATTGGTTATCTATATTTCGTCTTCGCAGGGTCTCCTGAAAGGGACCCTGCGTTGTAAGATCTCTTCACAGCGCAGGGTCGTCTGCGAGAGACCCTGCGGAGACGGATAAAGCCATAGATTCAACGTTGCAATAAGTATTTTGCTCTTAAAAATCATCTGATATGAAAAGAAAACTGATTATACTGTTAGTGTTTTGCGTGAGTTCGCTTACCTTATTTGCACAGGATGATGCCGCCGAGCTGGCAAAGAAATTAGCAAATCCAATTTCAAGCCTCATCAGCGTTCCCTTTCAAAACAATACGGATTACGGTATAGGAGACTTAAAAGGCAACCGCAACACCATGAATATTCAGCCGGTGGTGCCCTTTAGCCTTAATAAAAACTTAAACCTGATTCTCCGCTGGGTGCAGCCCTGGATTACACAGAACAACATTACCGGCGTGGGCCAAACACAAAACGGCCTGGTCGACGGTTTAATAAGTGCCTTCTTCAGTCCGTCGAATTCTAAAAACGGATTTACATGGGGCGTTGGCCCGGCATTTTTGGTTCCTACTGCAACGGTTGACTTGCTGGCAACAAAACAGCTTGGAATTGGCCCTACAGTGGTGGCGCTTGATCAAACAAATGGACTTACTTTTGGTGCATTGGTAAACCAGGTTTGGGGCATAGTGGGCGGCGACGGAAGACCCAACGTTAACCAAATGTTTGTGCAGCCTTTTTTAGCTTATAACTGGAAAAGTGGGGCCGGAATAGGCACCAACCTGGAGTGGACGCAAAACTGGACCGCAGGCAGTACCACCATCTGGTTCAATCCTACCATATCTGCCGTAACCAGCATGGGTTCTCAAAAAGTACAGTTTGCGATAGGTCCGCGCTTTAACCTGGCGGCCCCTGATGGTGGAAAGGCGGATTGGGGATGGCGGGCGGCAGTAGTTTTCCTGTTTCCTACTAAATAAATAGTATTTCTTCGTTTCACATTCAAATTATATCCAGCGAATTCACCCACGTTGGTGTTGTTGCCAACATGTATTGAGATAAGTGGTGGCGGTATTTTGTCAGTAAAAACGTGCGATTTTTGATAGATAAATAATTATAAATAGCTGAAAATTAACAATTAACGAAAGTGTAACGTCCATCGTGTGTGTTGTACTGATTAGGGTTGACACAAGGGGATGTCGAAAATGGATCAGAAAAGCATACGGGAACAAGTGATAAAAGAATACTTGTCAAGTGAAGTAAGCCTTCGTAGTTTGGCCACTAAATACAATTATAATCATAA
>DASYEP010000076.1:0-20436 GCA_036498965.1 Mucilaginibacter sp. | reverse complement strand
GACGATTATTATATCGTGCATTCCTCTTTTGAATATTATCCTGGCCTGTTGATCTGGCATTCAAAAGATTTAATTAACTGGATCCCGGTTACCCATGCTTTGTATAAATATGTAGGTTCAGTCTGGGCACCGGATTTAGTGAAGTTTAAGAACAAATATTATATTTATTTCCCGGCAGGCAATACAAACTATGTGGTTACGGCTGATTCTATAAGTGGGCCGTGGAGCGATCCGGTCGATTTGAAGATTGGCTTTATTGATCCCGGACATTTTACCGATGCGGCAGGAAAACGCTATCTCTATTTTAACAACGGTGGCTATGTTCCTTTAGCTGATGATGGTCTTTCGGTGACCGGCACGATACAAAAGGCTTACAGCGGCTGGAAAATACCGCGTGAATGGTCGATTGAATGTTTTTGTTCGGAAAGCCCTAAAATGAGTAAAAGGGGCGAATACTATTACCTAACAGTTGCTGAGGGAGGTACAGCCGGGCCGGCAACAAGCCACATGATAATCTCGGCGCGTTCAAAGTCGCCATTTGGACCATGGGAGAATTCGCCTTATGATCCTATCATGAGAACAAAAGATAGTAAAGAGAAATGGTGGTCTGTTGGCCATGGAACGTTGTTTAAAGGCCCCAACGAAAAATGGTGGATGGTCTTTCATGGTTATGAAAATGGCTACTACAATATGGGCCGCCAAACTTTGCTCGAACCGATCGAATGGACTAAAGAAGGCTGGTTTAAAATACCCGACGGTGTAAAGACCGATGCGCCCATACTAAAGCCCTTACAAGGCCTTTCTGCAAGTAATTATTCATTAGATGATGACTTTGGTGGTCATGAATTAAACCCTCAATGGCAATTCTTTGGAGGATACGACACAACCCGGTTTCACTTATCTGATCATAGTTTGAAGCTAAAAGGAAAGGCACATCGGTTGCCGACTGCGCGCCGCTGCTTTGTATCCCATCAAGCCACTCGTATTTAGCAGAGGTAGAACTAACAATTGAGGGAAATGCAAACGGCGGGGTAGTACTTTTCTACGACAACAAGTTTTATTCAGGTATTTTGGCAGACAAAGAAAGTATCCTGGCCAACCTTCGTGGATGGTAATTTCCGACCGAAAAGACTGTCATTAAAAGACACGTATTTTTGCGGATAAAAAAGATTGAAAATACTGTTGATATGTATTACAGTACAGATGGACAAACCTGGAATAAAATAGAAAACTCAGTCGAAGTCTCCGGATATAACCACAATGTGCTCGGTGGTTTCTTAAGTTTAAGACTTGGATTGTGTGCATTAGGGGATGGATCAGTTACGTTTAGAAACTTTAAGTATCAAACCATAAATTAATCCTTAATAAAAAGGTTCCAATTGATTCGTTAACACACGTTATAAGCTGGCAAAATATCTCTGGTTAAGAGGTGATTTTTCATGGAAAAACACGTCAAAAAAAAATGAGAAATTGAAAACAATCTCTAATTTGGTGAAAGATCTTTTTTGAAGCGTGTTTAAAAATCATGTTTACAGCATTAAAAACCGCGATTTTAATCAATTTTATTTCAAAAAAACTCTGGCAAAAACACCCCAAAATGCATAAAATGAAAAATCAAAAACCGCTCTCGGAGCATCAAAAACGCAGATTGCGTGACGCAATTTCGGCTCTGCAAAATCCTATATTCTCCACATTGATTATCAGGCATTTACATTAGTTTGTAAACGCCTTTTTTTATGCCCGTGGTCACAATTTGCACGCAACTTCGTCCTATGGGCGGAAAAACAATGAAAAGCGATGCAAATTGCTGCACACATAACTGTATAATCTTTCCGCGTTCTTATAGTTGCAAAGAGTAATTTTTAGTCGTCTGGGCAGATTCTTCATCTGATGGTGGGTAATTGCCAGAGCCTGCACGTACTGCAGCATCGTCAGATAGATGGGTGTCTATCATGATCTCGCCTTTTAACAACTTTGCAACCGGGCAATTTTTGGCTATCCAGAGCAACCTTTCCTTTTGCTCATTCGTCACCGGCTGACCGAACGAAACTGTTCTGAAGATCGTGGTCTTGAAAGGTTCAGTCTCTTGCAACATGTTTACCGAACAATGTATGTCGGTAATATCCCATCCTTTTCTCTTGATATACATACGTAAAGTGGTCAATGTACATCCGATCAATCCCGACAGCACGGTTGTAAACGGATCTGGGCCGATATCTTTACCACCGTTGAATGACGGCTCGTCCAGCACCAGCTGACCAGCTCTCCAGTTTATTGTAACCTCCTGACGGTCTTTTACCAGGTCGCCGGTTATATCTTTTGCGAAGAGGTGCACGGTTTGCTTTTTACGTATCATGATATTTGATTTTAGAATAGTTTATTAACTATGTTTTGTTACAGGAAATTGAACGGGTATACTCATTGTAAATGTGTTACCGGGAAGATTTATACATTTACTTTGGGTCAATTGATCGGCACATTGGTTATCGCGTAGTATATCGGCATATTCAATGACCACTTAGAAAACACAATCAATGAGAGATTGAATTTATTATCCTTTAAAGCCATTGTCGAAGCTCCAATAATATACCGGAACAAATGCTAGCAAAAGGCTACCTGCACTATCTGAAAATACAGAGTAATTAAAGGGCGCTTTTATACCTATAAACACAGCCATGCATAAAGCAAAGATGAGTGTTAGCAAAAAGCCGCCGTATGCCGCTGCTTTTGTTTTGTAACCGATAATAAGGCATGCGCCGATCAGTATTTCAGCAATCGTGGCAAGCAATCCCATTACTGTTGCCATTTGTCGGCTCAGAAAAGGTAAAAGCATATTGGTATAGGCTGCAAAGTTTTCAAAATTACCCCAGCTTATCCCTTTTTGCCCGGCCGGACCAAGCCAACCAAAGCGGTCGGCTACAGGTATCAAAAACCCTAAACCGAGCGCAAAACGAAGATATAATTGCGGAACCCGAAATGTGTTTGCCATATTATAATCGCATTTGGTCTATGGAAGATTTAAGAAAAATTGCCAAACCAGCCGTGGTTAAAAATCCTCCCGTCAAGTCACAATTACCGGTTCTTCGGCGGTAAAAGCCACTACCAGATAAACTATGGCAGCGTTTATCCAATAATAAGCCGCATCTAAACCTGTAAAGCCGAATATAAAAGGTATTGCCATGAATCCCGTTGCAACCGTAAGGTCAATGGCCAGGTGTCCGCCAAATGGGATCAGCCTTAGAAGTGCGTACCGGTAATCGGTAACACCGCTTACCAGGATCACGGCAAAGCCTGTGACCACGGATAACCATATAGCTGCGGGCGAAGAGCTGCCCAATTTGAGCAGAAACGGTAAAGTAATTAATGATACAGCAGCAGCATAATCAACCAGTCCGTGGTTTGCTGGTGAAATAAATCTCAGTTTCATAGTGTTACTCCTTTCTGTTAACCTTTAAAATATTGCTCATGTACGATTTCGCCGTTTTCCCAGACAGTACGGAGTATTTCGTGCCAATAAACCTTACTTCCATCCTGCATGTCAAAATAAAACGTAAATTCAGCAAAAGAAACATTGCCAGTGAGTGCTGCGTGATGCAACGTGATATCGTTTACTTTTGCGATGGAGCCAGCAAAGTTCTGCATCTTGCGTACAATTTCGGCTTTATTGTTCGTTACGGTACCATCAAAATCTACTGTTATTGCGTTTTGCGCAAAATATTTTTGCGATGCTTCAACTACTTGTCCGTTTTTGACCATCTCATTTTTTGCGGAGAAGATCTCATTTAAATCAGTTTTCATTTTTTTGAATTTTTATAAATATTGTTTGTAGGACAAAATTACCCTGGCAAACCGACCTGACTGCTACAAAAAAGTCCCAAAAGAATGTACTTTTTAAAAATCTGTTGAAAATTCGGTGGGGGTTTTGCCGGTGCAGGCTTTAAAAAAGCTTGAAAAATGGTTGGGTTCGGCAAAGCCCAGTTCCCTGGATATTTCATTTACCGGGATATGCTGCTGAAGCATGTAGAGGGCTTCCCGAAGTTTACGTGCTTTTATTAAACGATTTAAAGTAGTACCCAGCTTATCGGCTATTTTTCTGGATAACGTTTTTTCGGTTATGGCAAGCCTTGCAGTATAAAATTCAGCGAAATGATATATCTTGTAATGTTGCTCGATCAAATCGAACAAGTCATTTAATATAGGGTCAGCAGTTTCGTAGTTAAATTCATTCCTGAATTCTGATGGGGTTTTTTGAGTATTGAGTTTAAAGTAACGGTTAAAATAAGCCGGATCTTTAAAGCCAAGTTCGTAGGCGATCTGCTTTGTGGAAAGATCAGTAAACACAACTTTTCGTTGTGCCTCCAGTAACAGCCTTTTATTTGCCAGAAAATTTACTGTAGCGTTTAATTTCTCTCTCGTGATCTTTTGTACCTTGTATGGCTTTTCCTTTAAGGCTTTTATATAATCAATTAGTGAAATAGGTTCACGGTAATGATCATCAATAATATCTTTAATATCAAAAAGTATATTTATTTCCTGTTCCGACGCTTGAAATGGATCTTGTAATTTCCAGTCGTTAATAGCCGACGTTAATATAGTCGCCATGTTTTCGGGCATATTTGCATACTGGGGCTGATTTAGGTGAAATTGCTTAGGTAACACCAGGTCAACATGCGCCAGGCTGACCAGGTGTTTAAAAAGGAATCTCGAATTTTCTAACTGCCTGATGTTTTCATTAGAAAACTCGTATACCGTAATATCGAAAGTACCCGATGTCAGCTGAAAATATTGGCCCGGTGACAGAAATATAACTTTACCTGCTGCAAATTCATAATTTTTGAAATCCACCTGGAACGAGCCCAATCCGGTGTTAATAAATAAAACGCTATGCCTTTCAAAAACATAGATTTGATTAAGCTTGGGCCTGAAACTGTTTTTCATACTAAATTACCGTTGCAGTAACCTCCTTCACGTTACCCTTTGAAATATTGCACTTCTACAACCTGGCGATTTTCCTAATATTTGATGCATAACACTTTTCCGCTGCATCGGTAGGTTGACCATTTGTTACCATTTCATTGTAACAGATCGACCTTCCCGAGTCCTTACGGTCGAACGCGGATTATCGTCTTCCCATTGAGCCGCTTGGTCGGATTGAACGCGGAAAGGGCTTCGTCAAGGGTCGCTACGGTGCCAATGTGCGGCCGCAACCGTCCGTCCCGCATTCGCTGCACGATCTCACCCAGCTGAATGCGATCGGCCTCGACAACGAAGTCGACTACGATTCCGTTGGCGGGCTGTGCCCCGATGGGGCCGGCGATGGACACCAGCGTTCCTCCGGATCTTATCAAGCCTGCAGACCGCTTCCCGATGTCGCCACCGAAGACATCGAACACCAGATCGACTCCGCCGACGTTTTCCAGGGCGTCGTTCTCAAGGTCGATAAATTCATGTGCGCCGAAGTCGAGCGCTTCCTGACGATGGGCAGCCCGTCCGGTACCGATGACGTAGGCGCCAACCTCGCATGCCAGTTGGGTCGCCATTGAACCAACTATACCGGCCGCACCGTGCACGAGCACACGCTGCCCCGCACGAAGATGGCCGTGATCGAACAGCCCCTGCCACGCGGTCAGGCCCGGCATCACGAGGGCCGCACCCACTGTGAAGTCAACGTCGGCCGGCAGCGGCGCGAGGTTGCGTGCCTCGACGGCTACATACTCCGCCAGCGTGCCGTTGCGGTACCAGTCCGTGAGGCCGAATACCCGCTGTCCGACAGACAGCCCCGTCGTTCCATAGCCAAGGGCGGTGACTACGCCAGCCAACTCGTGGCCGGGAATCGATGGCGTCCTGTCACGACCGGCGCGATCGACCCAGGTCGAGGGCCACGACAGCTCATCCCCCGTCATTGCCGATGCATGAACCTGAACGATAACATCATTTATCGCCGCTTGCGGCTCAGGCCGCTCCACTAGCCGCATCCCCGCCTTTCCTGCAGCTTGATCTGTCACTACTATCGCTTTCATAACATACCTCCTTTTTTTCTCATCAGCAAGCACCTGCTCAATGAAGTGATATTGCCGTATATTATAGTGTACAATCTTGTTTTCAGCATGTTTTGAATATTTAAAACTATATACAATTCTTGTAATCCCGGGCCAAAACTAATTTATAGTTTGGCTACCTTAGTGGGCCAATTTTAAAATATATAGGGGTCCAGTTATGATTAAAAATTTCCCCGCCTATGTTGATGTTGTCACCAACAACATAATGCTAAGACCTTGTTTGGTCTACAACTCAACAGCCAGGCGATTTGGATTCGAAACAAAGGAGCTCGAAGCGGATCAAAGAAATTCCTTCAGAACTCAATCAATATAGCTGACGACAAAGTTTGTCGGTGACAATGGCGGAAACCTTTCGGCAAAATCCGCGAAATTTCCCACGAAATTCGCGGATTTTCTTTTTTCATATACGATTTTTTTTACTGGGTTTTTAATGAAGCGGTGGGCGATGAACTTCAAAAGCTTCTATCGGTACAGGCCCGTCGCCAATTGGTACCAACTCCAGCGTATGCTGTATATTATTATCCAGCCCCTGTACCAGTGTTGTTTTATAAACTTTTGTTCGGTCGGCAGCAATTTGGGGGTGATAAACTTTCTGATATAAAGGTATTACTGACCAATGCGCTTCAAAACCTACGGGTACATCAACTTTAAATGTTTTCCTGATAGGCACAAACATAAAGTCGGTAGAATCAATTACCACCCGGCCTGAGTTAGAAACAAAACGTCTTTTACTGCTGCCGGTACCATCAAAACCTGTTTTTGATCCTTTTACGCTGAAAGTATAGTCGGTGGAATCGGCATCAACTTTATCGATACGCAAAGTCCAGTCTTCGGCAATTAGTGGCTTTGCGTTGCTTACCCGCATAACAAGCGGAAACCAGGTATGCGGCCCCCAGGTTGGCCTGGTGATAGCAAAAAGAGTAGGATTATTTTCGATAGGATTACCATCGAGCAGGATTTTTACTCCTCCCGGTTTTATTGTTTTTGGGCTTTGCCCCGCTATCACATCTACCCGGTTACCATAAAATGTGAGTTTAAGGTGACTGCCGGGCGTATGCCCGGTAACTAGTCCGTTTTTATGTTCCCATGGTTTACCGGTAAAAGTAATTGGGCCGGCAGGCGTGCCCTCATAAACGTTTGCCACATTTAAGGTTTGTACGCTTTGATTAGCTGGATTTAAAAACTGCGGATTGTATTTAATATGCCGGCCAACCAGTTGTGTTAACAGCCAATTACCGTTACGGTTAGGGTGTGTTCCATCACGAAGCAGATCTCCCGGTACCATGTTGTTGGCGGCTAAATACTTTGGCCACTCGTAAGATATATCGGCCAGTTCGCAATCATATTTATTAGCAATGTATCTCAAATATTTGGCCGAAAAATCGTCAGCGGCCGTTGGCCGGTGAAGGGTATGGTGGCTTAATAATAAAATATCAGCGGTGGTATATTTGCGTAGGTTAGTAAACAGCTCCTCCAATTCGCCTTTCTTTTCACCACCGTAAACGTGGAAAATGATCAGATCAGCACATGAATTGTACACATCGTGCGGGGCAGTGCGGATGATTCTATCTGCCCCAAAACCGCCGATACACCTATTTTCAATCGTAATATCAGCATAAGGGAATTTTTTCTTCAGGTAATCTGTGATATCCTCGGTGAAGATTTGACTGCCGGTTATAGATTGCCCATAAATAAGAATACGTACCGGCAAGCGTTTTTTTTCAGTGCTCATTTCCAGCAGCATAGCCGACCGGGTTAAATGTGCCCCAAACAAAGCTTCATTTTCGCCTGGTGCCGGCGGTGGTATTGATGCCAGCGGTGGGTGTATGGCCTCGTATTTTTTAAGGGCTTCAAGTTCAAAATATTCCTGCGAAAACGGGTTTACCTGCCCGTGGGCTATGCCGGTTGCACAACATAGTGCCGCAATAGCAGTTATTTTAAATAATAACTTCATGGTTTTGGTTTAGAGGTTGATATAATTGGCTTAACAGTTGTTGAATCAATCGGAATACTAGAGGCGTCTTTTGTAATCCAGTGTCGTTTCAATTGTAAAATGTCGCTAAGTCTTGAGTCTGAAGTATCGAGTCTGAAGTCAGCAAAGAACAAATTGGACTCCGGACTTACGACTAAAGACTGCTGACTTGACAATAGTCATTAACATTATCGTAAAATACTTCACGTTTTGGTTTACAACTCGTGTTTTTCTTATAGTTAATCAGCACCAAAGCAAAATATTGCCCGGTATAGATTATAACCAAATATAGAATAAAGGAGTTTAATTTATCTACCGACTAAATGTAAGCCCTGCCCATGTCGATGTTGTCGCCAACAACATAATGCTCAGATCTTGTTTGGTCTATAACTCAACAGCAAGGCGGTTTGGATTCGAAACAAAGGAGTTCGAAGCGCATCAAAGAAATTCCTTCAAAACTCAATCAATATAACTAACAAAGTTTGTCGGGGACAACGGCGACAAGGGTGGAGGGTTTTAAAAATGTCCCGTAACTTGGTATTGCTTAGTCAATCCCAAGCTCTTTATGCATTGCGTGCCATTCTTTTCCAAATTCAATCATTTCTAATGCCGCTTTTCGTCTCTCTTCGGGCAAACATTGAATACAAGTTGGATACTGAATGCCTTTATAATGTTCTTTACATTCAGGACATAATTCCGTATTATTTATGTCAAAGTTAAATGCACATTTTCTACACGCAGTTATGGTATCATCAAAGGAAAGATATTTTATGTTATCATCTAAATAGAGCAAAAACGCCTCTTTCCCAATTGCCGCATTATCTTTGGTTTTTGCCCTTTCTCTTTGCATCCAATACTTTATATTCGATAAATTATGCTTGTTTTTCCATTTATCTTTTGATATAAAACATTTGTCACGAACATCAAGAGCATCTTCATTTTCATAAAAAATAGCAATGAGTTCATCTACCGATTTATAAATAGCTTTATCAAATTCGTGTCCGCATTCTGTGCAACGATATTGTGGAAGCTTTCTCACTCTCTTGTTAGGGCGGTTATCTCCACAATTTGGACATAAAGGGACAGGCACATAATCATAGTCTTTTATTACGTGCTCACTAAATTCACGTTTATCAACGATGGTGTTAGCACCTATGAAAGATTGAGTGTATTTTTTAGTTACCTCTCGTTCATAGTCATTATATTTTTTGGGGTGAGAAAGATGTTGTAATGTTAAAGTTTCTTTGCTGTCACATATTTCGCATTTGTCTTTAATGATTTCACTTCGTCTTTCTTTCCAATCTTTTGTATGCCATGCCCATTTCCCTTCTTCAAAATCATTCCAATATAATTCTTTTGCACATTCTAACGCAATCTCTCCATTAGTCAACTTTTCTCTTAATGCGATAAGCTCGTTATATGTCAACATATAATTTATTGTTAATGTGATTTCTTGCTAAGGTGTACCTATAAATCGTCTTTTGTTTGCTCTAACTATGTCGCCATTAATTTTGTCAAAAATAAGCATCCCCGTAAATTTATTGATTAAAAAATGTTTTAAGAGACTAAAATAAGGTTGAGGACTTATTTATACGGCTAAACGTGTTTTTACAAAATACTAAAATTAGAGTATAGATTAAATTGCGGGCAAATAGTAGCTCATTTCCATTGCTTTTCCTCCGTGAAACTGGCATTTCGCCACCCGGCGCGAGTCTGAAGTGATGGCCAAATGCGTAAATGCGACTCGTGACTTCGTATTCGCTACCTGCCAGGTAACTAATAAAATCGACTGCAAATGCCTGTCTTTTCTAAGGATATTTTCTTTTAAAGAAATATTATATACTAAAGATTGCGAATAAGCCATTCAAAATAACTAGGATATTTTTCGACTATTGCTAACACTGATGGGATATTTTCTTTTAGTTCAATAACCAATTTTGATCTGTCAGCCGAAAAATCGCCTAAATTGCGCGCTAAATCCATGGCGATTACTCGATCTGCGAACCCAATTTCATAAAATGCGATAGCCAAATTTATCGGTAATCCATATTTTATCTTTTTTTGCAAAATATTTAGGCTTGAAATGACATCTCGATTATTTTCGTGATTTTGAACTTTTAAAACTTCGGTTATAGCCGCTACGATTAGAGTTGCATCATAAGCAAACGCATTCTCAGTTATTTCGACGATTAACTCCTGGGTGAGTTTACGCTTTTTCGTTCCGGCGGTAATTTTAACGGCAGCATTTTCCAAAAATGTTAATAATTGAAGATAGGGTGCACCGGTTATCCATAATTTTAGAAGAACAAGGTTAAATGTGTTTGGGGTAAGTTTTTTTAGCTTTCCGTTCGATATTTTGTCGAACAAAATATCCCAAATCAAGTCCAATACTCCGTCAGTTGAATCAGCCCCACGAAGTGCGTCAATGTGGTCAAAAGTCCATTTCTCAATGTCCATTAAATCCTGAACACCAAATAAAGTTTTCCCGTAGGCTATTCTTTTTGCAAGGGTATTTATTTTTGTTTCAACATTTTTCGCAAGCAAAACAAAGAGTTCCGTCAATTGGTTTTTCTGTTCTTGATCAGAAAGAAAATATGCTAACGTACCCTGCGCCAACGCGACAATTCCGGTCTCATCATTTGTTAAATGAGAAACGTCCCAGTGAGCCATCAGGTAACTTTCGATTGCGGCAATAATGTTGATTTTCTTGTTAATTTGGTTGGTTAAGCCTTCCACCGAAAAATTGTGGTGTGCGTAGTCTGAAGCAAAACTAACTGGCAAGTTTCTGACTGATTCGCCACCTTCTAGGTAAGCCTCTACAAACTTCAACGGCGTAATATCTACTCGATATTGTTGATCATCACTTAATAAAGAATCAAATATGGTTAACAATGTGCTGGTACATGGTTCAGCATTTGCGGGATCAAGCAATTCTTTTGCGACACTCCACTTCCAACTGTTTGAAGTTGAATTTTTCTGATCGTATACGTCGGGATCCGTAAAAATAATACTTCCTTCAGTATGGATGCCTGATCTGCCAGCTCGACCAATCAAGTTATGAAAATCTCTTGTTTTTATTTTTTCCCCGGCTTGATAAAAACCAGTTACGAGCAAGTATTTGATTGGCATATTAATTCCCTGTGCCAGCGTAGAAGTGCAAATGATAAATTTGATTTTACTCTGTTGCATCGCATATTCTATCGCGAGCCGGATACCATGGGGTGTGTTTCCACTGTGGGCAAAAATACCTAAATAGCAGCTTTGTGTCAGCAAACTTGCCGCTCCAAAATGTTCCTTGTGCAAGAAACCAATTTTGTTACATTCATCTTTATTAGAAAAGCTAAATGGTCTTTGCTCATTATAACCCCGAATATAAAGGTCGACTATGGACTCATAAATTGACTTTACTGAGCCTTTCGATCCGCAAAAAATTGCCACGGCGCCATTCTGAATTAATCTCAGTCCTAAATATATAGCGATGCTTTTTCCGTCTTCTTTCATTGGGAAAAACCGTTTTTTTGTTTTGCTCTCGCCTTTCTTTCTTGCAAGTTCAATTTGCTGCAAAACCCTCGGCACGAAAAAATCGTCAGTATCTGGGTCATCCGGTTTTACAAACTCAAGCCTGCCAAATGCTGCCTTCCAACTTGCAAAGGCAATTGTTCGATAGGTCGGTAGTAAGTTAGTTCCGTTAATAACTTCCTTGTTTTCTCCGATTAGCCAGTCGCCGATCGCCTGAGCATTACTGATAACAGCTGAAATCAAGACCACCTGAGCCTCCAATGGTACGAGCATTCGTAAAGAAGATAATAGCAGTTCATAGGTTATACCACGCAAGCCGTTATCAAACTGGTGTCCCTCATCATAGACCAACAAACCGATTTCATCGGCGATTTCCGGTTGATGGCGGATCATATAAATGAATTTCTCCGGAGTTAGGATTAGAATCAATTTTTCGACATTAAAGTTTGTTGACTCCATCACATCGAAATCCACCTGAAAAATGTCTGAAGGGACATCGATTTTTACGCTTTCACCCGCAAAAGAAGCTTGTAGGGATCCTTTTATTTCGCTGCACAACGCCTTGAACGGTGCTACCACTACCGCCAATTTAGCGCGTGATGAAAGAAAGCTACTCCTAATGATAATTTCTATGGATTTTGTTTTACCTGCACTGGTCGGCATCTGGATCACAGCAGACCGTCCATTGAAAACTCCTTTCTCACCAAGCATTTTCTGGGCAGGCCAAAATTCTCTGATGAACAGGGGTTTGCTAATCGTTTCCTTCCAAAGATCAACACTCAAGGCTGAATATAATGGCAACATATTCCACGTCGAGTTGCCCGCCTGCTTTTTTATGACGTTTAATACCGTATCTGCCAATAAGAGATGCCTTGCGTTTCCATATTCATAGACATCCTTGCGTAACTGCTCAGTGGTCTTTATCAAGTTAGCAAGGCCAATGCCATTTATATAGAATTCTTTGTATAGATTAATGATTTCGTCGATATGTTTTTTATACCACAAGCTTTCAATTCCTGCATTTACATTATGCAGCAGTATATTTATTAATAGATATTCTAACCCATCTCCCTCAATCGCGAGTTCCTTTTCCTCAAGGCGTTTTGCCAGTACAGCTGAACTTCCAGGTAGATCACACAGGTAGTACGCAGCGGAGCCGATCAAGAGTAAATAATTATTAAAATTATCGTTCAGACGTGATTCTACGTAGGAGTCAAAGTATTGAGCGGAGAATAAAATGTTACCTTCCTCTCCATCCTCTAAGCTGCCGTAGTCCCCCAACATGCCCACGGTCAATAACAATAGCTCTGCTGGATCCTTTGGTATACTGATGTGAAATTGTTCAGGCACTGAATATTCGAACATCTTGGCACGCGAACGTGTCACACTTAATAAGGTTATGGATTGATTTTCAGGCTTCATTGGCGGCTAAATCGTAAAGATGATGCACTAAGTCCATAAAACTATCCGCCCTGATGACAATTAAAAATAAGTTTTTTCCATCGGGATGATTGATTGTATTTGCAGTCGTAATCACGGTATCGTCGTAAGCGGTTTCAGTAAATAATGCTGCGGCGCCGAATTGCTGTTGATAAGGTTTATCAACCGGGTCTTGAAAGCGATTAATGGATCTTGCCTCAACTGTTTGACCAATAGCGCGCAAGCGCTGCTTTATAGCATTTAACGATTCCGCAAGCCTTAATTTATCCTTCGCGGAGTGCTCGATTGCATCCTGCAACTTATCGTCTGGAGTTTTGCCTGAAAACTGTGCCTTGACTTCTAGAACGGTCAGCATATCCTTTGCCGACGCAGAACTATCAAATAATTTGAATCCGATTAAATCTGAACCCTTTGTTGATTCGTCCCTGATCGTTTTGTTGCTATATCGCGTTCTCGGCACCCAATGGTTTAGCGCATATTCGAGATAATCAGCCACCAATATTTCGGCAAAATCGCCCGCCCTGATTGAGGGGCCAGGAGTTTTCAAAGATGGAAACTTTAAGTTGAGCAGGTAATCTTTTCTCGATAGACCAGTGCCTTCCCTTAACTCATCTATTTCCGTATCCAACGCATAATGATTGCGGAAGTGTTTTGCCCAGACACTCATCTTCGTCGAGTTGTGTATGTCCGGTGTAAACTCAAATACATTAACTGGTCGGCCATCCGACGTAGTCAGCAGGCTACTTAATTCTTTTAACCAAGAAATATGTTCAGAGGTCCAGGGCATCTTACACATGTAGGCTAAGGCAGTATTTATTTATTGTAAATCTAACCTTTATATTGTTTTAAATAAAAGAGTTTACAATTAACTATAGATGAATGAAAAGTCATTAAAATGCTAGATTTTAATTCCCCCCAAAACAACCAAATTCCCCCGACCGGTTTAAGCATCTTGCTTCAACCTAAACAATGTAAACGTCCCGCTTACCCTTATCATCTGGCAGGTTAAGTAAACAATTATCGGTATATCAGTGCAAACTTCGAACAGCCGGGGCGACCAACAAAAAGCGGGCGGACAAAAACGATTATCTTAAAATGTTCCCGATATTTGATCTGCGTGAATCTCTATACATCCCATATTAACTTTTACGAAGTGGCCGTCATGGGAATCCTATTTACCGGGCTGAATTTTGCTTTGTTGTTAGGGTGCACTAAAAAGATAAACCGCCCGGCAAACAGGTTTCTTGCCCTGGCTCTTGTGGTGATGGTTTTGTGGATGATCCGTATCTCGGGCATCGATACACGGTTGCCGCTGCAGTTTTCATTGGCGCTTGGCCCTCTTATATATTTTTATGTACTGAAGTTAACCCGGCCGGAATACAAGTTCGGCCGGAAAGACTTGCTGCATTTCGTCCCGGCATTATTGGAGCCGTTCATATTACCCAACCCTGTATCACCATTCCTTACTTTTATTTCGGTTATTGCCTACCTGTATTTCTCGCACCAACTCATCGAACGTTTTTACCATCGCCAAAAATTTACCGGCGGCGACCGTTACCGGTTTGAGTTGCGGTGGCTGCATCATCTGCTGGCTGGTTTCGGACTATTGTGGCTGCTTTGGGTACCGCTTGCCGCTGCAAATTATTTTAATCATTCAGGCGCGCAGACTTATTATCTTTTTTATCTCAGTGTGGGTGGAATGCTGATCTGGATGGGTGCCGCAGCTCATTCAAGGCCTGATAGTGGCGAGCCTGGGGTTGCCAAAACGTTTTTAAAGCCATTGCTCCCCGCCGGACTGAAGCAAAAAGGAACCTGGCTCAAAAAGGCCGTTCATCAAAACCGGTATTATGAGGACCCGGAATTAACCCTAAGTTCGTTGGGCGAAAAACTGGGTCTGCATACTCATGAGTTGTCGCGGATGCTTAATACCGTCCTCAAAAAAAGCTTTAACGACTTCATTAATGAATACCGCGTTATGGATGTGATCCGCAAAATGCAGGATCCGGCTTATGCCAACATCACCCTGCTGGGCATAGCCTACGACTCGGGCTTCAATTCCCAAAGCACCTTCCATCGCATATTTAAAGAATTAACGGGCAAAACTCCCGCCGAATATAAAAAAGAGCTGCCAACTTATAATTTGAGAGCTGGTTCACAGCCGGCTGCGGTAATTTCGACTCGTGAAACCACACCGAAGTGGTCTATCGAAAAATTAAACCGCAGCTTCATGTTTAGAAATTATCTCAAGATCGCCTTCCGCAGCCTCAGGAAAAGCAAGAGCTTTACGGCCCTCAACATCATCGGCCTCGCTGCCGGCCTCGGTGTCTGTCTGCTGATAGTCCTGTACGTCACGGATGAGCTCAATTACGACCGCTACAACGTGAACGCCGACCGCATCTATCGGGTCGACGAGGATCTCTACTTAAATAACACCCAGGTGTACGATGCCACCGCCTCCAAATTTATGGGGCCGGCCCTCGTCGCCAGCTATCCTAAGATACAGCAGATGGTGAGATTTCGCAACCCGGGCGGCCTGCTGGTAAGGAAGGGCAACAGCCATGTCATTGACGATCACCTGACCTTTGCCGACTCGACGATCTTCAAGGTGTTTACCCTGCCCATGATAGCCGGCGACCTTAATACCGCCCTCAACAACCCTCATTGTATTGTGATTGATGAAAGCGCCGCCCGCCGCTATTTCAACAGCACCGACGTGGTTGGCCGCACGCTGGAGATAGGCAGTGAAAACACACCACTTAAGATTACGGGGGTAATGCGCGACATGCCCGAACAGTCCCATTTCCATTTCAGTTTCATTCGCCCCCTCCGTGAAGCCTACAGCTTTAATAGCCCGGGCGACAATGATTGGGTAAGCAGTAATTATTATACCTATATATTGGTGCAACCGGGCGCTACGCGAGCGGACATCCAGAAGGATGTTAACGAAGTGGTGAACCTTCATATCGGTCCTGCGCTTCAGCAAACGTTCCACCGTTCGGTGGCCGATCTTGAGAAAGCAGGCAATCATTTCCGGTACCACCTCACTCCCGTCACCGACATACACCTCCATTCCAATAAGTCGGACGAGTTGGAAGCCAACAGCAATATCCAGTACGTGTACACCTTCTCGGTCATCGCCGTGCTCATCCTGCTGATAGCCTGCGTCAATTTCATGAACCTCAGCACCGCCCGCTCGGCCAACCGCGCCAGGGAAGTGGGCATCCGCAAAGTTGCCGGCTCCACAAAAGGGCACCTCATCATCCAATTCCTCACCGAGTCTGTACTGCTCAGCCTCTTCGCCCTGGTGCTCGCCCTTGGCATAGCTGTATTGCTGCTGCCCATGTTCAATCAGCTGGCCGGTAAATCGCTCCATGCAGGCGTACTCTTCAGCGGCCGCTTCCTGCTTTTCCTCATCGCTTTGGTGCTGCTGGTTGGCTGTGTGGCAGGCAGCTACCCCGCCTTCTACCTTTCCTCTTTTCAGCCGGTACAGGTATTAAAAGGAAAGATGGCCGCGGGCTTCAAAAGCAGTTGGCTGCGCAACAGCCTGGTGGTGTTTCAATTTTTTATTTCTATCGGCCTCATCGTAAGCACCCTCGTTATCTATCGCCAGCTGCAATATATCCGGAATAAGGAAATCGGCTTCAAGCGCGATCAGGTACTTGTTATCCATAATACCTGGTCGCTCGGCCATGATGGTACGGCAAATCTTCGCCAAAACCTGCTCAGCCTTGCGGCGGTAACCAACGCAACCGTAACCAACGATCTACCCACCAATGGCGGCAACCAGTACCGGCAGCCGGGCTGGTTTAGGGATGCCTCGCTCGACGTTAAGAAAGCAACCCTCATGACCACGCTCAGTGTGGACGACCGCTACGTTCCAACCCTTGGCATGCAGGTTGTAAAAGGCCGCAACTTCAACCCCGCGCAATTCCCTACCGACTCTACCGCCATCATCCTCAATGAAACCGCAGCAGCGATGCTCGGCGCGAAGGATCCGCTCAATATGTTCCTCTATAATCGGGCGGATGAGCTGAAGCCCGATCAGTTGGATCACTTCAAGCCGCTCGCCTTTCATGTTATCGGCGTAGTAAAGGATTTCAACTATAACTCCATGCACGATGAGATACACCCCCTTATCATGATGGCAAACATGTATAACTGGGGCAGCCTGGCCGTGCGCTTCCACACCAATGATGTCGCCGGTTTCATCCAACAGGTAGGAATTAAGCTCCATGCCGCTAAGCCAGGATTGCCCTTTAGCTATACCTTCATGGATACCGACTTTGATAGATTGTATCACGCCGAGCAGCAGACCGGCCAGATATTCATCACCTTCGCCATCTTCGCCATCCTTATTGCCTGCCTCGGCCTCTTCGGCCTCGTTACCTATGCTGCCGAACAACGCACCAAGGAGATCGGCATCCGCAAAATACTCGGCGCCCCCGTCAGTAGTATAGTCAGCCTCCTCAGCAGGGACTTCACGATGCTTGTCGGGATCGCTGCGCTCGTCGCCTTCCCAGTCGCATGGTGGGCCATGTACAAATGGCTCGATACGTTTGCCTATCGTACGGAGATCAGTTGGTGGATCTTCCTCGTGGCAGGCGCTGTCGCCCTCGCAATTGCCCTCTTGACGGTCAGTATTCAGACCATGCGCGCGGCCCTCGCTAACCCCATAAAATCCCTCCGAAGCGAATGATCGTGGGCCATCGTCCAACCACACCTGGTTTGTACCCCGCCGGTTCAAGCAAAATGCTTGAACCTAAACAATGTAAGCCCGCTTACCCTTATCATCTGGCAGGTTAAGTAAACAATTGTTGGTATATCAGTTCAAATTCATAAAACAGCCTGGATTTGATACCAAAAATTCGATATTTGTGAAAATGCTCATCCTGTGGACGTAGGTAATAACATCGTAAATCCATATTTCAAGTCAAAAAAGGTTTCGTTAATGATATTAGCGGTAACGGCCATCATTTGCTCCAGGATACTATTCTTCTTTTTCGAAGACCCTGAAGGCCCAAATCTGTTGATAGTTATGGGCATGGCGCTGGCCATATATTTTTTTTCCCTGGCGGCATATATATTCGGCCCATCCAAAATAAATGGCATTAACAGGCTTTTGGCTGTAATTTGTATCCAAATACTGTCGGTTATGGGTCTCTATTTTTGCATGAAGTAGTTTTAGCTTTTACTTCAATGCCTCCCTTTTAGTAAGGGTCTATTGAATTGTTTTACCGTTATCTTTTTAAACTTTATTTCTTCGTTCAATTAATATTAAGCCCCGCTCATAGCCGCGGGAGGGCCTAGTTACTTTCCCTTAGATGGAAAGTAACCAAAGATCAAGTCAGAAAAAAGCTTCCACGCTGCAGGCAAAACACCCTGGCCCGCTTTTCTGACAGGCCTTTGCCCGCTTTTGACGTTACTTTAATAAGATAACTTACGTCCTTTAGTGACAACTTTCTTTTTCTCGTCATCAGAACAGCTTCGGGAAAAAGCTGGAAAAACAGCGGGCTCGTGGAGTGGCCAAGGGCATAGGAAATTTTTGCATGCAGGGTGTTGAAGCGATAAGGTAGCCCGGCAAAAAGATTCCAGCCCCGGCTGTTTTTCCTGCTTGCGGGCAAAGGCCCTCGGCGGCAAAGAAGCATTTCTGATGACTTGATTTTTTTTGGTCCTTTTTTGTATCAAGACAAAAAAGGACTAAGCCTCCGCGGCCATGAGCGGGCTTAATACTAAATGAACCAAAAATACCTTATGAGCTGTATCACAAGGTGCAATTCACTGACCTTCCGAGCACTTCAGGTCTTGTCACCAACAACCAAATACTTAGCACAGTTTGATGCTACGTTGACTGTAAAACAGATATTGAAGGAAATGCATTCCCATAGAAGCTTATTTTCCCCTTATTCGTCACCGCCGACAAAATCTAACGCCTGCTCGAGCTCCGCCGTATCAAAGTACTTTTCTTCAAAGGCGGCATTAGCCAGATGTAGCAGTTTGTTTTCAATTTTAACTACTGACTTGATGAAATCGGAATGCGACACCACGGCGCAGCGGCCTATTTTTCCGAAATGCTTGAATCCCCAGGTCTCACTTTCTAAGAAAGCTTTTAAATTCATGTGCTTCATTACCGACAGATCCTTAACCTTGATCAGTAGGTTTATATGCTGGTGCCCTGCCGTCAGTTTTTCTTCAAACAGTTGTTTTATCAATGAAGCATCTGCTTCAGTAAATGTCTCTGTTAATTCTAAAGCGAGCGCATTTCCCGGGAAGGTTCTAATTTGTGTCAACATAACTCAAGGTTTTGATAGCAACAAACGATATATATAAAATTTTAGAGTAGAGTATGACCGAGCTTTCAGGACCGATTCAAAGTTATGTAAATTGTCAATTGAGTTTATGTAAATCTATCAATAGAAGTTACGCAAATTGTAGATCAGGAAAGGTTTTCATTGAATAGAAGAAAATTCTTGTCAATTACTATTCCTGAGATTTAAAGCTATCGAATGAAGTCCTTACTTCCTCTATTGACTTGATGTTTGCATCGGACCAAACGCCAACGCGATCGAGTTTCTTCCGATAGGCGGTCTTATCAAATGGTTTTACCATTTGAACTATAACACCTATCTCCTTAAGAAACTGCTTTACCGCTTCGCTTTTAGAATCTGGAATATTAATGGTCAACTTTTCCATTTCCAAATTTAGCGATTTTGCAGATAATAGGTGTCTTACTACACACTAATCCCAGGGCAGAAGCATTAAAATATATTTCAAGCCCCAAAAAGCATTTTCTCTAGTTCCAGCGGAACTTTTGGTCGGTAGAATCCGCAAATTAACCACCAGGCGTTCCGATAGGAACGCTTCGTGACCTCTAAAATTGATATTCTACCAACCAAATGTGCCGATGGCACATATAAAAACTGAAAAATGTCTAAATATATTTTAATACGTCTGCCCTGACACTAATCCCCGCCGGTTCAACCATCTTGCTTAAACCTAACAACGTAAGCGTCCCGCTTACCCTTATCATCTGGCAGGTTAAGTAAACAATTATCGGTTTATCAGTGCAAATTCATATATCCTGCCCCTGCTGTTCGAAATTTGCAACTTGGGATACTATAAGCTTCTAGGTTATTTCTTCACCGCTGACATACCACGAGAATATCCCAACAACGACTACGCAAATATAAAAGGCAATTACAGGTTAAGTGGTGGCACTATTTTGTCAGTAAAAAAGTGTGATTTTTGATGAGCAAAAAATTATAAATATCTATTAATGAGCCATTAGTGAAAGTGTAGCGTTCGTCATGTGTGTTGTACTGATTAGGGTTGACACAAGGGGATGTCGAAAATGGATCAGAAAAGCATACGGGAACAAGTGATAAAAGAATACTTGTCAAGTGAAGTAAGCCTTCGTAGTTTGGCCACTAAATACAATTATAATCATAA
>DASYEP010000075.1:0-2953 GCA_036498965.1 Mucilaginibacter sp. | reverse complement strand
GTAGCGGCATGAGTGGTAGTAGCAGAGGCCGTAATAGTGGGAGCAGTGGCCGAAATAGAGGTAATGATTGAGTACTGGCGTTAATAGTTAAAGCCGGCTGAGTAAAAATGTTGATAAGTTCATAATCAAATTTGCAACAGTTTTAATATTTAGATAACTTTAGTTGTTTATTGATAAACGCTTTTACTAACCCAATCCCCTGATGTTATTTCGGCAACGGCCCGTTGTTTAATTTGTGTTTGGCACCGGGCCGCGCCGAAATGATTTTGCTTTTAAGGCATTCATTTAATATTTTACTTTTATCACTATGAATCGTTTAATTAACCTTTTCAGAAATAAATACTTTTCGGTATCGCTAATATTTTTGGCATGGATGCTATTTTTTGATAAAAACGATTTGATTTCGCAATACCAATATCATAGCCAGGTAAGCAAGCTAAAAAGCGAAGAGGAATTTTATAAAAAAGAAAACGCCCGCGTACAGCAAGAATTAGATGAGCTAAACTCGAACCCGCAAAAACTCGAAAAATTTGCAAGGGAAAAATACCTGATGAAAAAAGATAATGAGGATGTTTTTGTGATAGTGCCGGGGAAGAAGGGGGAATAGTGGGTGATATCATCGAGCGTCATTGCGAGTATCCATCAGGGGGCCTGAAAAAAATAGGTGATGACGTTGCTCTAAAGTTCAGGGGAAATTGCAGCTTTGTCAAAAAACAAGGCAAGCTACAAAACCCGTTAGTGCATTGGTGCCTAGCAGAGCCCGTTTGCGAGTTTGGGACTGCCACTCTTTGAAAAAAATATTATCGGGAACAATCCGCTAGGGAACGTTCACCATGCTTTTAAGCTTAGACATTCTTTAAGAGGGGCAGAGCTTGCCATGTTTTAAAAAACATGAGCAAAGTTATGAAAAACAAGAAGAAAAAAGCATCCGGAAATAAGGAGCTTAAGAAGTTGGAAGGCTTCGGATTGATCAATCCCCATTCGGCGGGGATAGACATTGGCAGTATGCTGATGGTAATATCCTATACCGACCTGCAAGGAATTATCCACGTGCATGAGTTTGACAGTTATACTGAAAGCCTTATTCAGTTAGCCGAATTACTACAGCAGCATGGCATTGAAAAGGTAGGGATGGAAGCAACCGGTTCTTACTGGAAGGTATTGTACAACATACTGGAAAGCCATGGTATGGAGATAATTGTTGCCAACCCCAGTCATTACAAGAATGTAGCGGCCCGTAAAACGGATATCAACGATGCACAATGGTTGCACCAATTATTATCTTACGGCCTTTTAAGAAGTTCACATATTGCACCGGAGCCCAACCGGGAACTCCGTCACTATCTTCACGAGCGGGACATTTATAAGAAACAAAAAAGCGACACATTAAACCGCATTCAAAGAAACCTTACGCTGATGAACATTAAAGTGCAGCACCTGATAAGCGATATAGAAGGCGTAGCGGGAATGAAACTGATTGAGGCAATTTGCAAAGGCATTACTGACCCTGAAACGTTACTGGGCATCATCTATACCAAAAGCTTAAAAGCCAGTCCGGAGGAATTGCTTAGTGCTTTAACGGGCGATTACCAACAACAATACATCAACATTCTCACCCAAACACTTAAAGCCTATAACTCTTTAGTGGAACAGATGGTGGCTTATGATACATATATCGAAGAAATATTGAAAAAAATGCTTCCCGATAACCATCCACCTATAGAAAAGAAAAAAGGTATGGTGCGAAAGAACCAGTATACGATTAACCTAAGAGAATATCTGTTGGCACTGTTTGGGACAGACCTGACAGATATAGAGGGCTTGGATGAGATAAACCTGCTAACGATCTTTGCAGTAACCGGGACGAATATGAAAAAATGGCCTACGGCCGGGCATTTTGTGAGTTGGTTAAACCTGTCACCACGGCCAATGATATCTGGAGGAAAAATCATAGGCTATGAAAGGCGGGTTAACAATAACCCAGCGAGCCAGGCTTTCAGGATGGCAGCAAACAGCTTATGGCAAAGCAAAGGGCCAATGGGGCAACAATATCGGAAATTGGCGGCATCTAGAGGAAAATCCAAAGCAATAAAGGCTGTGGCCAGAAGAATTGCCGTTATCTTTTATAATCTGGTGCTTAAGAAAGAAGCTTACGACCCAACGAGATTACAACCGGATATTGAAAAGCAAACAGCAAGGAAAATAGCACGTATACAAAAAGAAGCAGCAAAGTTTGGTTTAACGCTACAAAAAGTAGCTTGATTATGAGTTGATTACAAAAACGTCATTATAAGGTACGAAGCAATCTCTGAACTTTACCCGCCGAACTTTACAGATTTGCTACCTTATCGGCGTATACCTATCGCATAGAGATTGCTTCGTACCTCGCAATGACGCTTTGTTATTAAATATTCATGAAAATCGAAACCTCATAAGTTCAGGATTTCATAAATATTCCCTGAATTTTTTTAATTATTTTATTCAACACTTGCATATCAACACCAGGATTAAAAATCTGATAAAATCAACCATAAAACTCCTTATATCTATCAATAATATCTATATCGCATCAATTATTCATATACAATACCTATAGCTATAATTGCTATATTTGCATTAAATAAAAACAAACGATAAAAATATGTTAACTATAGGAAACAAATTCCCGCAATTTTCTAAAACTGCTGTTGTCAGCATCGAAAAAGGTAAAGAATTCGAAACCATCACTTCCGATTTTTTGGTGAACGAGGACAACGTATGGACTGTAATGTTTTGGTGGCCAAAAGATTTCACTTTTGTATGCCCTACCGAAATAGCAGAGTTTAACAAAAGCTATGGCGAGTTTCGCGACCGTGATACCCGTTTAATCGGCGCATCAACCGATACTGAGTTTGTGCACGCAGCCTGGAGAAGGGATCACGCCGACTTGCGCGACCTGAAATTCCCGATGCTT
>DASYEP010000074.1:0-1759 GCA_036498965.1 Mucilaginibacter sp. | reverse complement strand
AAAACACCAGTTGCTTTTTGCCCTTTATAAAATAGCACAGGCCCTTACGGGTTAAAAAGTCATGCCCTGCGAATCACACGGAAAACGAGGCTTTCGGATCGTAGACTTCTATCAAAACTTATTTATTAACCTTGACAGCCTATTAAAATATTACTCTAAGTTTAAGCCCCAGATTTTTTTCAAAAAAATCTGGGGCTTAAAAACTCAATCTTTATTAGCTGTGCTATAGCCCAAAACCATATGCTACACGTAAGCCTACTATGCCATCGCTGTAACCATTGCCGCTAAAGTTTTCGTAACGGGCCCCGATATCCCATTTCTTTGTTGCATAGCCTATGCCTGGCGAAGCCAAAAAGTGCACGGGTCCGCCGCCGTTAGCTACTTCAAAGGCTGCACCAACTTCGCCCGCTATATAAAAATTTGATGTTACAAAAAACTTGGCCCCAACTTTTACGGGGATTATATCTGACTCGTACTTAGTTGTAAACCCGGGAAAAGCTCCGGTGGCTGGATAAGTTACCGTTTTTGGGAAAAAATGATAAATACCACTTGTAAAAGTTAAGGCTACCTTATCAGACAGGCTATATTGGAGTCTTGGTGTAACGCCCAATCCAAAATTTAAAGTGCTGGTAGAATTTCCGACAGGTAACAAGCCATCCACGCCGATTCCGAAGCGGAGATTGTTTGGTGTTACTGATTGCGCATTAGCATTACTGCCCACAAATAAAACCAGGGCGATTAAAATGGCAGCAAATAGTGTGGTCGTTTTAATTTTCATAATGTTTAGATTTTATAATATAGGTTAATTGAAAGTAATTTAACGGAGAAGAAAGCGCGGATGGTATAACTGATTCCGTTAATAAATGTTAAATAAACTCCTCTTTTCGTTTAGTGTTTAGTAAAATACCCTCAAATCCAAAATGATTTTTGCTCGTTATTGGTGAAAGTATACCATTTCATTTTTCATTGAAAAATCATCAAAATATGCTGGCTTTAAGGAGACAAGCTTGTCAATTCTTTAGCTTTTGTACGATCTGTCGCTAAAAATCACAGGGCGGTCATTTAATCATTTATAGGTTTAAAGTTCTATTGTTTTGCTCTACTCTGCACAAAACTTTGTAATTTCATCAACCCTGAGAATTACATTTGACGAAAATTGGATCAAACACAGCCCCTGATGCGACCCAATAGAGTCATTTTTAAACTTTAATCACTACCGATGAATAATAGGGCAACGGCATGAATAAAAAATTACGCTTATTCCTGGTGTTCTTGTTGGGCAGCTTCGCACTGGCCAAAGCCCAGGATAGTATTGTTTACCGGGTGATATTGATCGGCGATGCCGGCGAGATCGATAAACAGCAGCAAGCCGTGTTGGGTTTTGCAGCTAATTCGATCATTAAGGATAAGACGACCGTATTATATCTTGGAGATAATATATATCCACGCGGTATGAGTTTGCCGGGGAGCCCTGATGAAGAACGTACTCAAAGCATCCTGAAATCCGAATACATGCCCATGCGTGCCAAAGGCGCCCCGGTTTATTTTATACCCGGTAACCACGATTGGGACAGGATGGGTCCGCAAGGACTTGAAAAGATCAAACGCCAATGGGAATATCTTAGCCAGCAACAGGATTCACTATTGCGATTGGTACCTGAAAATGGGTGTCCCGATCCTTACGAAATAAAAGTTAATGATAAACAACCATTATCGCCTTTGATAGCGAGTGGTGGCTTTTTCCCTACAGTAAAGCAAA
>DASYEP010000073.1:0-66986 GCA_036498965.1 Mucilaginibacter sp. | reverse complement strand
AGGTTATTATGATACTTTGGGATTGTTCAGACCATCAAACAAAACAAAAGCCGAAACCGCATTACGCTGGATGAAAGCTTTGGAAATTGAAAAGTACGCCCGTGTGCTATTGAAAAATATACCCGCAAGCGCCCAGCGTTTGTGCCTGCTTGCCCGTGCGCTGATAAAAAATCCGGCGCTACTCATTTTTGATGAACCCTGCCAAGGGCTGGATGACCATCAACAGCACCATTTTAAAAGCCTGATAGATACCATTTGCGGTCTGAGCAATGTTACGTTGATTTATGTAACGCACTATCAGCACGAAATACCAAATAGTGTGACGAAGGTTTTGAGATTAGAAAAAGGTAGCGTCGTACGAGATTAGAGGACGAAAAGCAAAATCATTATCACTATATTAAAAAGATTCCTCTTATATTGTGATTAACCTGCCTGGGATGAAAGAAAACATAAGTTATGACAGACATTGAGGACATACATTCCATACAACTATTTGTAAACGAATTTTACGATAAAGTTCAGCATGACCCGTTGATCGGACCCATTTTTAATGAAGTGATTACAGATTGGGAACCTCATCTCAACAAAATGTATGCTTTCTGGAATGCGGCACTTTTTGGCGTCCCTGGTTTTAAGGGAAATCCTTTTGCACGACACGCACCTCTTCATTTAAAACCCGAATATTTTGCGCAGTGGCTTCATCTCTTCCGGCAAACAATAGATCAGCATTTTGAAGGCCCCATGGCTGAAGACACAAAGAACAGGGCCGAATTAATGGCTGTTATGTTTCAGAGTAAGCTATTTAGAGCAGATGGGGGCACAAGTGAAATAATAGTTTAAAATCATACTTTATCTTTCCGTTTTCACCTTTCACCTCCAACAACGTATATTTGTGCATGAACACAGCCAATCTGTTGCAGCGCGCTTTAGGATTTGAATTTTTAACTCAAGAAGAAGGAGTCTATCTTTATAAGAATGCTTCCACGCCCGACTTAATGTACACAGCTAATGAGCTGCGCAAGATACAGGTACCGCATGGAAAAGTAACATGGCAGATTGACCGTAATGTAAATACCACCAACGTTTGTATTGCCAACTGTAAGTTTTGTAATTTCTTCCGTCGACCGGGGCACGAGGATAGTTACATCACTGACATTGAAACCTATAAACAAAAAATAGAAGAAACTTTCCGTTACGGCGGCGACCAACTGCTGTTACAGGGCGGTCATCACCCTGATTTGGGCTTAAAATTTTATGCAGATACATTCAGGCAGTTAAAAGAATTATATCCTACTTTAAAACTACATTCCTTAGGTCCACCGGAAATAGCGCATGTTGCCAAACTGGAAGGCATGAGCCACATCGACGTTTTAAGAGAATTGAAAGCAGCAGGCCTTGACTCATTGCCGGGTGCCGGCGCCGAAATATTGAACGATCGTGTTCGCCGGCTTATCAGCAAAGGGAAGTGCGGCGGTAAAGAGTGGCTGGATGTAATGCGTGCTGCACATAAGCTAAACCTTCCAAGCTCTGCTACCATGATGTTTGGCCATATTGAAACTATTGAAGAGCGGTTTGAACATTTAGTTTGGATAAGAGAAGTACAGGCAGAAAAACCGGAAGGTGCTTATGGCTTTGTGGCGTTTATCCCCTGGCCTTTCCAGGATGATGGTACGCTGTTGCGCAAGTTGAGGGGTATCACCAACAATGTTACCGGCGATGAATATATCCGCATGATAGCGCTTAGCCGCATTATGCTGCCAAACATTAAAAACATACAGGCGTCTTGGTTAACAGTTGGAAAGCAGGTAGCACAATTATGCCTGCACGCCGGCGCAAATGATTTTGGCTCAATTATGATTGAAGAAAATGTGGTATCGGCTGCTGGGGCACCCCATCGTTTCACGGCAAAAGGTATTCAGGAATCTATAAAAGAAGCCGGCTTCGATCCGCAGCTGCGTACTCAAAAATACGAATGGCGACAGATACCCGCTCAGATCGAAGAACAGGTGATTAATTATTAATGAGGGAGTCCGAAAGTCGGAAAAGTCAGTAAAGTCGAGAGATAAAGGAACGTTACTTCGATAATAAATAGCTTCTGAATCCACTTTCTTTTTTTACTTTCGGACTTCCCGTCTTTCGGACTTCCGGACTCATCAACTTTCGGACTTTACTGACTTTCCGGACTTATTTCAATAAACAGCTTTCCAAATCTTCTTTCTTTTGTTACTTTCGGACTTCCGGACTTTACTGACTTCCGGACTTTCCCAACATGGAAGATATAGAACAATATATTGAAGCACTGATCTTTGTTTCGGAACAAAGTATTCGCACGGAGGAAATTATCTACTGCCTGCAATCGGCGTTCGATAAGGATTTTAGTGAGGATGAGATTAATCAGCATATTCATAACATAACCACTAAGTACCAGGATAAAAGTTTTGCGATGGAAGTTGTAAAACTGAACAATGGCTATCAATTTTTAACCAAGAAAGATTATCACGTGGTAATTAGTTTATTGCAGGCACAGCGGGCGAAAAAGAAATTAAGCCAGGCAGCACTGGAAACGCTTGCCATTATCGCTTATAAACAACCGGTTACAAAATCGGAAGTTGAACAAATACGTGGCGTAAACTGTGACTATTCAGTGCAAAAACTGCTCGAAAAAGAATTAATTACAATCGCCGGAAAGTCGGACGCGATTGGAAAACCTACACTTTATAGCACCAGCACAGTCTTTATGGATTATTTCGGGATTAACGACATAAATGAACTCCCTCAAATAAAGGAATTTACCGATAGCGGCGAATCTATCGGCGAACACGCCGAATAATTAAAAAATAAATAATTAAATTGTTATTTTTAATGAAAATGATTTTGATTATTTTTACTTAGAAATAAGATAACTGCATCCTATAAGAGAAATTTAGCGTTTAAAACAACCTGTTATTATTTAAAAAAAGTTTTATTAAAAATTCATGGCAATGGGAACTCCAAAAAAACCTGTAAGCAAGAAAGCTGATCCTAAGAACGTGGGCGATGATGAAGATGATGACGATAGCTCACTTGATCAGAAACCCCAGAAAAAGATTGTTGACGAGGATGAAGACTTTGACGGCCCTTTAGATGATATAGGGTACGAAAATTATGATGAAGATTTTGACGATGACGATTATTGATTTTAATATGTAGATTTGCTTCAAAGCATTCAGACTTATCTGGATGCTTTTTTTTATTAGTTATTTTCTTAAGTATATACATGACCGTTACCGAAGTAAACAACAAATCTACCAGGAAAGCATTTTTAGACGTAGCAAGAAAAATTTATAAAACCGACGACATTTGGGTTTGCCCCCTTGATAATGATGTTGAAGCAGTTTTCGATCCCGCAAAAAACAATTTCCACCAGAATGGCAAATGTACCAGGTGGATACTTACTGACGATAACGGACAGCTGATTGGTCGCGTTGCAGCTTTTATAAACAATAAAAAGGCTTATCATTATGATGTACCCACGGGCGGTATGGGGTTTTTTGAATGTATAAATGATGAACCTGCGGCATTTCTTTTATTCGATACTGCAAAAAAATGGCTCATTGAAAATGGGATGCAGGCGATGGACGGCCCAATTAACTTCGGCGAAAACGATAATTTTTGGGGTCTATTGACCGAAGGATTCGACTCTGCCCCCTCATACGGGATGAATTATAACCCTCCTTATTATCACGCTTTTTTTGAAAATTACGGGTTCAAAACAATGTACGCCCAAATCACCAACCAGTTGGATATATTGAAACCATTTCCCGAAAGATTTTATAAAATAGCTAAGTGGGTTTCGCAAAAACCAGGCTATGAATTTAAACACCTCCGTGCTAAAGAAATTGAAAAGTTCAGCGCTGACTTCATGGAAATTTACAATGACGGGTGGAAAGATTTTGAGAATTTTGTTCCGATAACCTATGATACCATCCGGGAAAGTTTCAATAAAATGAAAGCCCTGATGGACGAAAAACTAATTTACTTTGCGTATGTAAATGGGGAACCAGCCTCATTCCTCATAGTATTACCCGACGCAAATCCCATGATTAAACCACTAAAGGGAAAGCTTGATTTAATAGGAAAACTAAAGTTTTTATACTTGAGATGGAAAGGCGTTTCGCGAATGAGGGCTATTGTAATGGGAACAAAACAAAAATTCCAAAATCACGGTCTCGAATCGGCAATTTTTATTACCCTCGGCGAGTATGTTTTACCGATGAACCAATATAAAGAACTGGAGCTATCATGGGTTGGCGATTTCAATGAAAAAATGATAGCATTGCATAGTGCCATGGGTTCAGTATTTGGTAAAAAACATTTAACAATGCGTTATCTTTTTAATTAAACAAAAAAAAGCCGGACTTTCGTCCAGCTGTAAATATCACTTGCAAAATTACTGCTGACTATCCCGAATAAGGATATTAAACAGTCACTTTAGCTTGCCGTATTTCTTCAAATAGTTCAATAACTTTCTTTTGCAAATCGATTACTTCAGTTTCGCGGTCCATCAGTTTTTTGTGGACAGTTTCAAGTTCGCTAATAAACTTTTGATCCTGCTCTGCATCGTTAAGCGTAAGCAGTTGAACTACAGACATTTCAAACAAAGTGGCAATCTGTTCAAGTCTTGACAAATTGATATCGGTAATACCGGTTTCAATTTTTGAAAAGGCTGGAATAGAAATATCTAATCTCTTTGCAACATCCTCCTGGCTCCATCCCTTTTGATGACGTAATAATCTGATTTTTTTTCCGAGTGTCTTCATGTTCTACTATTATAGGGTATAGGTATTTCTCAAAAGTTAATAAAGTTACAATATTATTTAAATACCCACCTAATTTCTATAAAATTATTTTCTGGCTTATGCGCATAATTAAATTGACAAATTCAAATATTTAAGTTTATCACCAGTCAATTAAATTTTATTATTTATTTAAAGTCCATTGTTATACGCTTAAAAATAATATTAAGTTGCATCAACTCATCTTTACATTTAAATTAACCAATATTTTAATTAATACGATTCTTTTATAAACCTGGCAGCAACCCAATCCTTGTTTTTCTTATGGCCAGCATATTTTAATTCATTTTTTTCTGCCGCTTCTTTGATGATCTCGAGATCAGGTTCCTTGTAAAAACCACTTAAATAAATTATTCCCCCTGGTTTTAGCGCCTCATTATAACACTGCAACTGATCGAGGAGTATGTTCCGGTTAATATTGGCCAATATAATGTCGAACTGTTCTTCAGGTATGACTTCTTTCGACCCGCAAAGGGCCTTAATATTACTTGCATTATTGAGTTGCGAGTTTTCAATTGTGCTGGAATAGCACACCGGGTCATAATCAATAGCGGTAATTTCTGTTGCTCCTAATTTAGCAGCCATGATGGCCAAAATGCCGGTGCCACAGCCCATATCAAGCACTTTCTTATTTTTAAAATCATCCCCGAGCATCAGTTCCAGCATCATCGAAGTGGTTTGGTGATGCCCAGTTCCAAAGGCCATTTTCGGGTCGATTACTATTTCATAAGGAAATTCGGGTCTTGGCCGGTGAAATGTTGCCCGTACAAAAATTTTATTGCCTATCTCAATGGGTTCAAAGTTGCTTTCCCATACTTCGTTCCAGTTTTTTTGCGGTATAAGTATTACTTCATAAGTGAATGACAACATGTTCTTAAACGGGGATAACGTTTCATCGACCGTAGCCTGGTCAAATCCATCAGAGGGAACATAGGCTTTGAAACCGAAATCAACTTCTTCAAAGGTGTCAAAACCTATTTCGCCCAAAGCGTTGATCAGCAAATCCTGCTGGTAATCTTCGGTGGGCAAAGTAGTAAATAGCAGTTCGTAGTAGTTCATAATTTAGATGAGATTTGAGCGTAACTATTTCAACAAACGCAATATGGACAGATTGATTATCCAATAGACCAGTTGCACTGATGTCATAAAAATCAATAGCTTAAAAAAATGCCGCGTACTATCGTGTGTGTCCGATATGGCGTAGCTGATGCCGAGCGCAAATAAAAAACAAATAAAACTTAAATCGATAGTCCCATTTACTTTATCAAAATTGGACTTGCTTTTTAAGCTCCTGAAAACGGGGTTTATTATCAATAACTGTGTTAATACTGCAACTGTAAAAAGCAGCGGCAGCGTGTATCTGTAAAAAGCCATAAAGCTGGTCAGGTTACCCTGGCCCATTTCACTAATTTTTAGCGTGAAGTACAGCGTGCTATACCTTACGGCTATAAAGAAAACCGCAAAGCCAACAAACGGGGGTAGTATGACTTTTAAAAGCTTTCTCATAAACACCAAAAACAAGAATTGTCATTGCGAGGAACGAAGCAATCGCATACTATACAGAGCGGCAATGCAAAGTTCGCGATTGCTTCGTGCCTCGCAATGACAGGTTATCAATTAAACACCTTCACAATATCCACAAAATCACGTGATTTCAACGACGCACCGCCAATCAGTCCGCCATCAATATCAGGTTGAGCAAAAAGCTCTGGTGCATTTTTTGGATTGCAGCTGCCGCCGTATAAAATAGTCATATCGTTGGCTACCGCCTGGCCGTATTTAGCGGCAATCTCAATTCTAATAAAAGCATGAATTTCCTGAGCCTGTTCTGACGATGCCGTTTTACCTGTACCTATCGCCCAAACGGGTTCGTAAGCAATCACCAAATTTCCAAATTGTTCTTCATCTAAATGAAAAACACCTTCTTCCAGCTGACTTTTTATAATATTAAAATGCTGGTTAGCTTCGCGTTCCTGTAAAGTTTCGCCGATGCAAAAAATAGGCTTCAAGTCGTTATTTAATACGGTGTCTACTTTTTTTGCCAGCAGCTCATTACTCTCGCCAAAATATTGGCGACGCTCTGAATGGCCTAAAATAACATAGTTTACACCTAACGACTTGATCATCTTTGCAGATATTTCACCTGTATATGCTCCCGATTCGGCCTGGTGGGCATTTTGCGCGCCCAGCGATATTTTGTCATATCCTTTTGCTAGTTGAACAAGGCTGTGCAGGTGGATATACGGACTGCAAACAACGGCTTCCTGCTTGCCGGTTATTTCATCCTTTACCATATTTATGATTTCAGAAAACAGGCTTAACCCTTCATTATAATCCAGGTTCATTTTCCAGTTTCCGGCAACAATTTTTTTTCTCATGATTTATTTAGTTAGTTATTGTAGTTGTAATGGTTGTAGTTGTTGTAAAGGTTGTAGTTTGTTGTAATGGTTTTAGTTGTTGAGAGTAGCAGGATTTTCCCCAACCTATATAATTACTACAACTTTTACAACCTTTTATAACTTCCTACAACCTAATCAAAACCGTCTATGTTCCTCCGTTAGCTCAAACACCTTCTTTAATATATTTTGCTCAATTTCATTAAAACTGCGGTGATCGCGGCGGGCGAAAACTTTTTCAGCGGTTTCAAACATCTTCTTTACAGAGTACACTTCAAATCCCTGCGCACCGCCCCATGCAAAGTCGGGCACAAAATTGCGGGGGAAACCGGCTCCAAATACATTGGCGCTTACCCCTACTACCGTACCTGTGTTAAACATGGTGTTTATGGCGCACTTGGCATGATCGGCCATTATTAATCCACAAAATTGCAACCCGGTTTTGCGGAAACGCTGGGTAGTGTAATCCCATAGCCTTACCTCTGCGTAATTATTCTTAAGGTTGGAGTTATTCGAATCTGCCCCTATATTGCACCATTCGCCCAATACCGCGTTGCCCAGATAACCCTCGTGACCCTTCGAGGAATATCCCCAGATTACGGCGTTATTTAATTCGCCACCTACGCGCGAATATGGACCGACTGTAGTAGCACCATATATTTTTGCCCCCATCTTTACTTGTGAATGTTCGCACAAAGCAAACGCCCCGCGGATATGGGTACCTTCCCAAACTTCGCTATTGTTTGCAAGGTAAATTGGTCCGTTTGTAGTATTAAAGGTCGCGCATTCTGCAACAGCGCCTTCCTCGGCAAAAAAATCATTGCCTATAATGGTATTTGTCGGACTGATGGCTGCACTTTTACGGCCCTCGGTAAGCAGTTTAAAATCCTTGCGGAGTTCGGTATCATTATTCCTGAAGACATCTTCAGGGAAATTTATTATGGTTGGTGTATGATCGAGACTGACGGTATGTTCAAATTTTGTGAGAGGATCGAAAGACTGGGCATCTGTTTCGTTTAGTTTCACAGCCAGCAAACGTTCGCCATGCATTAACGCTACATTGCCATGCAAGGGTTTGATAGCTTCTATCAGCGCCTCATCCGGACAAAATGAACCGTTTACAAATAAATTCCGCTCTTCTATTTTAATGGGGAATTTCTCATTTAACCAGGACTGTGTATGCCAGGAAAAATCGAGATTATAATGTTTGCCCCATTTTTCGGCAATAGTTAATATGCCGACACGCAGATCGGCGACCGGGCGGGTAAAGGTTAAAGGCAGAAGTGTTTTATGCGCGTTATCGTCAAAAAGAATTATTGCCATGGCACAAAAATAAAAAAATCCCTCCGCCAGCCGACGGAGAGACTATAAATATTTTAAAAGGGCTATTATTTCTTGTTGTAACGCGTACGGAACTTGTCGATACGTCCTGCTGTATCAACCAGTTTCATCTTACCGGTATAAAACGGGTGCGATGTATGCGAAATTTCTAATTTTATCAACGGGTATTCGTTGCCATCTTCCCATTTAGTGGTTTCGCGGCTATCGATACATGATTTGGTTATAAAAGAATAGTCGTTTGACATATCTTTAAAAACCACTAATCTATAATTTTTTGGATGCAAGTCTTTTTTCATCGTGTTCACTCTTTATAAAAGAGGTGCAAATGTAATCAAAAATTCAAAAGTAAAAAGACTTATTTGAAAATAGTGATTGGAGGTTGGAGATTGGAGGTTATTACGGTATTTAGATGAGATATATCTTATCTTGTTATTGCGCCGTTAGGTGCAAAATATTTGTAGAAAAGTCAATTAAAAAAATTTCTCTTGCGGTAGGTACGAAACATCGCTATTTATTTGGGCGTTGCCTGCGGCCCGTGCTATCCGCTCATACTACACAGGCATTAGTCAAAGGCCGGTATCCGCTCCTATCACTAACGCAGATTCTTCAAAATAATTGGCAATTTTTAGAATTAAGCGACTTTAATTTAATTACCAATTCGTCACACATCATGAAAATCTTGAAATCTTGCTAATCATGGTTCACACAAAAGCGCTAACGTTGAGACATAATTTTTTCTATATAGATAAGGAAACATCTGCAATTGAAAATGTTTATTTGCAAAACCCTTTGTTAACTTATCGGATCAATAAAATATTAAAATGAAAAACATAAAATTTTGCATATTCTTTATCTTGATTGCAATTACAACTTCAGTATTTGCGCAACCATCAGCTACCACCGTTAAACAATGGCAGGATCAAAAATTTTCGATGTTTATTCACTTTGGGGGAATATATTCAGTTTTAGGTGGTGTATGGGACGGTAAACAAATTTCACGCGGGTTAAGCGAGCAGATACAGGCACATGCGGGTATTTACAGCGATGTTTATGCCAATGTAGCAAACAGCTTTACTGCGAAGAAGTTTAATGCAGATAGCATCGTGTTATTGGCGAAGGCTGCTGGCATGCGGTCGATTGTTATTACGTCTAAGCATCACGACGGTTTTTGTATGTTTAAAACCGCCACAACCGATTTCAACGTGGTTGACGCCACACCGTTTCACCGCGATGTAATTAAAGAACTTTCTGAAGCATGCAAACGGCATGGCTTAAGGTTTGGTTTATATTTTTCTTTGATCGACTGGCATTACCCGGAGGCATCGCCTATATCAAGTCACAACTCCGACCCGATTACGCCTGAACATCACGAATACAATAAAAAACAAGTTACTGAGCTCCTTTCCAACTATGGCCCGATATCTGAATTTTGGTTCGATATGGGATCACAAACACCAGCACAAAGCCATGAGCTTTATCAGCTCGTTCACCGCCTGCAGCCGCAGTGCATGGTAAGCAGCCGACTGGGAAACGACCAGGGCGATTTTACAGTTTTAGGTGACAATACCTATCCTGACTATTCCATCGGCGTACCCTGGCAGTCGCCTGCCTCATTTTTTGATGAAACCTGGGGCTATAGGTCATGGCAGGTACGCGGCAGTGAAGATGAAAAGTACCTGGAGAAATTGAAAAGTTTGATCAGGGTGGTAAGCGGAGGCGGGAATTACTTGCTGAATATTGGTCCGAAAGGCGATGGTTCGATAGTTCCGTTTGAAATGGATGTATTATTAAAAATAGGCAGCTGGCTCAACAAAAATGGGGATGCCGTTTATGGCACCACAGCCGATCCTTTTACCACTGCTTTTAAATGGGGTAATGTAAGCTGCAAGCCTGACAAACTGTACCTGTTTATAACTACGCCCCCGGCAAATGGCTTGATCACCTTACCCGGGTTACAAGGTAAAATTGAAAATACAAAAGTTCTTGGGGAAAACACGCAGATAGACTTTAAACAAACTGCGGGCAATAATGCGGTAATCACACTACCAAAAGACTTTGACAGTGCAGGCGTAATAAAAATAATTGAGGTTGATGTGCCCGGCGGCTATCACGTACTCCCGACTCACATCATAACAGGCAGTCCTAAAAATATTGTGCTGAATGATGAGAATGCCTACAATTATTACAGTTCGTCAGGCGTTGATTACGGCACCTATTTTCAAAGCACGGTAAAACAATCATGGACTATTGAAACGGCAAAGAAAGGCCAATACCAACCCGTATTAAATTATTCTGATGAAGAAAAAGGAAGAGAAATCGACCTCACCATCAACAACAAAACCACCACCATTAAACTTGACAGTGGCGCGGTTGTAAATCTTAAAAATGAAGCATCGGGATTAAAATGGGGCCCGGTTTATATTTCGGATAAATACAGGTCCGGATTTGGGGGCTTAAATGGCAATGCTTCTGATATTGATGTCACCAAACCATGGACATCTGATACCAGCAAACACTGGCACCTTGCAGAAAATTTGGAAAACGGCAAACAGATTGAATTACCGGGTGGTATGTATACAGCCTATTATGTGGTTCAAAACATTACTTCACCTGATAAGGCTGCCTACGTTCAACTTAAAATTACGAGCGGCGATGGCGTGATGGTTTACCTTAACGGCAAACGGAGGTTTATTCATAACAATCCGGATAAATTACCCTCAATGACTGACGTTGTGGGTCTTGATTTGCAACAAGGAAATAACCAACTGCTAATACAGGTATTCAACAACTTTAAAAAGTTCGTGCCTTTTTCAATAGATCATAATATCCCTCAAAAAGTGTATCAACAAAAGTTGGATGCGATTATGTTGGATGCCAACAAATTATATCCCGTAAACTGGAAATTGCATAACCCGCCAACTCCCCACCAAACCATGAATGTGCCTAATTTGGAGTTGGTGTTTATTAAAAAGTGAACAAATGCACTTTTTGTAGATAGGTATTGCTGAAAGGTACTAATTTTGATTAGTAATTATTTTGACGAACAAAACGATGGGATATATAGTTGAACCAAAGGGTGTTGATTTTGTGGTGACGCCATCCACATTAACTGAAGCGGACGCTAAAGCAATTCACGAGGCTATAGCCACTTACAAAAAAAGTAAAACGGCTGTTAGTTCAAAGACCACCGCACCTGTGCCTAAGGTTACGCCTAAATTGGCAAAGCAAACACTTCAGCCGACTGCAAAAACATCATGAAAATCCTCAAATCCTTTAATCATGGTTCAGACAAATGCATTAGGGATCGTCGTGGATACCGGCCTGTGAATAAGGCCTCGAAGGCGTATGAACAGAGAGCCCGGCCCGCTTCTATCAGCGGGAATGCCCAAATAAACTTATTTTATTTCCTGGCAAAGTTCCACCAAAACCCCATTTGCGCTCTTCGGATGCACAAAACAAACCAGTTTATTGTCAGCACCCATTTTAGGTTCATCACTTAACAAAACAAAGCCTTCCTTTTTCAATCTTTCCATTTCAGCTTTAATATCGTCTACTTCGAAAGCGATATGATGTATCCCCTCTCCTCTTTTGGCTATGAATTTGGCTATCGGACTGCCAGGGGATGATGCTTCCAGCAGCTCAATCTTGTTTGGGCCATTTTGTAAAAATGCTGTGATAACGCTTTCGGTCAAAACCTCCTCGGTTTTATACACCGGCGAATTCAAAAGCTTTTCATACACATTAGCTGCCGTTTTCAAATCGTTTACGGCGATGCCAATGTGTTCTATTTTGTTCATGTCCAAATATTGTAAATAAATAGCATCCGGGAATAATTTCCCCTTATTTTGAATGATTTTAAATAAAAACTACTTACCTTTGTGTTTGTTAAAATATAAGGATATGAACCTACCTATTTATTTGGATAATAATGCAACTACACCCATGGATCCGCGTGTACTGGATGCTATGATGCCTTATTTTACCCAAAAATTTGGCAATGCAGCAAGCCGTAATCATCCGTTTGGATGGGTAGCTGAGGAAGCCGTTGATTATGCCCGTGAGCAGGTGGCCAAATTAATAGGCGCCAACGAAAAGGAAATTATTTTTACATCGGGCGCTACTGAATCAGACAACCTGGCTATTAAGGGTGTGTTTGAAATGTATAAGGAAAAAGGTAATCATATTATTACCACCGTTACCGAGCACAAAGCAGTACTTGATGCCTGCAAGCATGTTGAAAAAATGGGCGGCAGAGTAACTTACCTCCCCGTTAAGGAGGACGGTTTAGTTGACCTTGCACAGCTTGAAGAAAGCATGACCAGCGATACTATTTTGGTATCGATTATGTATGGCAATAATGAGATCGGCGTTATACAACCGATAAAAGAAATATCGGCAATCGCCCATAAATATGGCGCTTTGTTTATGACGGACGCTGTACAAGCTGTTGGTAAAATACCTGTTAACGTTAATACTGATGGTATTGATCTGTTAGCGCTATCAGCACATAAAATATACGGCCCTAAGGGTGTCGGTGCTTTATATGTTCGCCGCAAAGGCCCAAGGGTTAAAGTTACTGCTCAGATGGATGGTGGTGGTCACGAGCGCGGTATGCGTTCGGGTACTTTAAATGTTCCTGGTATTGTTGGTTTGGGTAAAGCTTGCGAACTATGCCAGCAGGAAATGGAAAGTGAAGCAAAACGTTTATCAGCTTTACGCGATAAATTGCAGTCGTCGTTGACGGTATTGGAAGAAAGCTATGTAAATGGAAATGTAGAACACCGTTTACCACATGTAGCAAATATTTCATTCAAATACGTTGAAGGCGAAGGTTTAATGATGGCGATGAAAGATCTGGCAGTATCATCGGGCTCGGCCTGTACTTCAGCTTCTCTGGAGCCGTCGTATGTGTTAAAAAGCCTTGGCTTATCCGATGATTTGGCACATTCATCTATTCGTTTTGGTTTGGGCAGGTTTACAACTGAAGAAGAAGTAAACTATGCTATTGAAGTAACCAAAAAATCGGTTAATCATCTTCGTGAGCTTTCTCCGCTGTGGGAAATGTTTAAAGAAGGCGTTGATCTGAGCAAAATCGAATGGGCGGAACATTAAGGATTTCCGAAGCCGGATTTACGATTTCGGATTTTCAAAATGTTTTAAGCGTTTTATAAAATTTAAAAAAACTGGAATTATACAATCAATAATTCACTAACTCACTAATTCAATAATTAAGAAAATGGCATATTCAGAAAAGGTAATCGATCACTATACTAACCCCCGCAATGTAGGCACTTTGGATAAAAGCAGCCACAAGGTAGGTACCGGTTTGGTTGGTGCACCTGAGTGCGGCGACGTTATGCGCCTGCAGATTCAGGTTGATGATAACAACATGATCACCGATGCTAAGTTTAAAACATTTGGCTGTGGTTCAGCTATCGCTTCTTCATCACTGGCTACAGAATGGCTTAAAGGCAAAAGCATTGACGATGCAATGAAAATCGACAATATGGATATTGTTGAAGAATTAGCATTGCCGCCGGTAAAAATCCACTGCTCTGTTTTGGCCGAAGACGCGATTAAAGCAGCAATAAACGATTTCCGCGTAAAAAACGGCATGGCGCCGATTGAAAGCGAAAAAGTACATCACTAAATTGGTGAGTGGTGAATAGTGAGTAGTATATTTTTAGAACTTACCGCTCGCTACTCACCATTCACCGCTCACTACTCACTAAAATGGTAACTGTAACTGATAAAGCAAAAAGTAAAATTGAACACCTGATGCAGGATTCGGGGCTTGATGCTTCGTATTTTCTGCGTGTTTCTGTTCAGGGAGGTGGTTGCTCAGGCTTATCATATAACCTGGATTTTGATAACGAAATAAAAAAAGGCGACCAGTTTTTTGAAGACAAAGGCGTCCGCATGACACTCGATATGAAATCGTTCCTATACCTTGCCGGTACCGAGCTTGATTTCTCGGATGGGTTGAACGGCAAAGGTTTTAATTTTCATAACCCTAACGCAACTCGTACTTGCGGTTGCGGGGAAAGTTTCTCTGTTTAATACATCACATCATATAAAACGTAAAAAGGCGCCTTACAGCGCCTTTTTTGTTTTCTTCCCAACTCCCATCGGCTGTGTCCCCACAGCCGACAAACAGCATGTCCTCACATCTGGAGAGAGGTAATAACCTCACAGCGGACGAGAATTTGCCTGTGTGGACACAGACAACGGGTTTGGGGATAATAGATTTTGCTTAAAACATCCGGTTACTGTGAGCCATCGCCGTCGGAACCTCCTGTTCCACGCTCCAATGCTCCGCAATTTTATCATCTTCAATTTTGAAAATATTATATTGTGCAAAGGTTTTATCTTCACTATTGCACTCGCATTGGGTCATAATAAAATTACCTTCACCTATAATTCTGTGAATTTTAATTTTCCTCCCTCGGTTTGTAAGTAACTCGCCATCAGGGCTGTGTTCAATAAAAGCCGGGGTAAGGAATTTTCCAGCTTCTGGAACGTTTCCCGGAATTAATTCGGAGTAAAAATCAGTCACTAACTTTTTATTTTTAATTCTGTCAGCAGATTCCTCAATTACCGTTATGCCATTGGTCATGGTTATTGCGCTATCGTTGTATCCTGGTTGAACCTGCCCTGCATCCCAATGCTCAGCCAGTTGACCATTTTCCAACCGGTACAAATCAACTACTGCCATTCTTTTTCCCATAAACCTTACGTCGAGGTGAACGGCTACAAAGTCCCCTTCGGCTATAACCCGTATAATTGGGGATGGCGATATTGCTGCCGGTTTTGGCAGCGTTTTTAAAAAAGTTAACATTTCTAAAATGCCTGCTCTGCCAGTTTTAACAGTAGGGCTATGTTGAATATAATCTTCTTTTATATATGTATCGATAATGGAAAGGTCGAGGTCGCGGATTATTTTCCGGTAACATTCTAACACTATGGTTTTATTGGATTTTTGTTCCATGATTTTTTTATTGAATTGGACGAAGCACATACTTGAGCGCTATTCCATTTGTTAAATGAGCTTGTAATGAAATTAAAAGTTAAAAAACGGCAATACAAATATTTAGCTAATCGGCGATCAGCATTTGTATACCTGTTTAACAGGCCGGATTTTTGATAATCCGCGTTTGATATGTTGAGAAAGTAATTATGCATCAAACCTAACAAAATTTTATATTTTTAAAAATAAAATTAGCTTTGTTATAATATATAAACCAGGTTTAAATTAATGAATACCCCAGCTCAGAAATCAACTATTCCAAGCCTTATCCGGAACATCGTAAAGAACATTCACCCGGATACCAATACTTTTATGTCGCATAAGGTCGGTGACACATGGGTGGATATAAGCTACAGGCAGGCGCTCGAAAAAATAGATGCAATCTCTGCCTGGTTCCTCGAAATTGGCATACAAAAAGGCGACCGGCTGGCTTTAATTCTTGACAACGGTCCCGATTATGTTTATTACGATCAGGCTCTTCAACAAATTGGAGCAGTAAACACTTCGATATATCCTACGTTAAGCGAAGCAGAAATTGAATATATTTTAAACGATTCCGGTGCCCGGACGATACTGGTCGGCACACCGTTTCTATTAAAAAAGGTTTATAAAGTCGCCAATAATTGTCCGGCGTTAATCCGTATTATTCTGGCATTTGATGATTTTGAAAAGTACAGCGACAAGAGTAAATTATATCCTGGTATAACCTGTTTAAAAAGTGTGATCGAAGAAGGCAATAAAATAATTGACCAATATCGATCGGCCATAAATATAGCGCGCGAAGCTATTTTACCATCCGATCTTTCCTGTCTCATTTATACTTCCGGCACTACGGGTACGCCAAAAGGCGTTATGCTTACGCACTATAATCTTACCGAAAATGCACGGGTTAGTCTTATCCAGATACCTATTATTGAAGAAACGGATGTGTTTTTATCGTTCCTTCCGTTATCTCATGTATTTGAACGGACTGCCACCTACCACGTATGCCTTTTTTGCGGTTGTAAAATAGCTTTTGCCCAAAGCCTCGAGCTGCTGGCAAAAAACATGGCCGAAGTAAAGCCTACCGTGATGAACTGCGTACCCCGCCTTTTGGAACGTATTCACGATAGAGCTATGAAAAACGGCACCAGCGCCGGTGGCCTTAAAGCAAAAATATTTTTATGGTCGTTAAAAATTGGCAGGGAAAGCCGGTTGGTTAAAGAAGCAGGCAAAAAGCCGGGACTTTTGTTGGCAAACCAACAAAAGATTGCGGAGAAGCTCGTATTCAGCAAGATAAAAGAAAGAACCGGCGGGCGCTTGAAAGTCATGCTTTCAGGCGGAGGCGCGCTGCCCAAAAATATCGGTGAGTTTTTCGGTGATCTCGGCATAAAAATATTGGAAGGATTCGGCTTAACTGAAACGTCACCTGTAATGTCGGTTACCGAAGACCACAGGGTCATTTATGGCACAGTTGGGCGTATTATCCCTGGAATTGAAGTGGCCATACAAAATGTGGATACCAAACAGATTTATACGATACAAACACACCATACCTTTCACGAAGATTTTCAGTCGGAAGAAGGTGAGATCATTGTTCGGGGCCATTGCGTAATGAAGGGCTATTGGCACAAACCTGAGGAAACTGCAGCGGTTATTGATGTCGACGGCTGGTTCCACACCGGCGATATTGGCCGCTATTTCAGGGGGAACCTGCAAATTACTGATCGCCTGAAAAACATGTTAGTCAATTCCTACGGAAAAAACATTTACCCAACTCCCGTTGAGAACACTTACTTAAAAAGCCCTAAAATTGAACAGGTTTTTTTGGTTGGCGACCGACGGGAATATATCACCGCTATAGTGGTTCCTTCGAGAGATACGCTCCAGGAAACATTCCATTTAAGCAATGAATTTTTTGAAAAGCCCGAACAGTTCATTGATGACAAAGAAATTGTAGATTGGATAGGCCAGGATATAAAAAGATTGTCACACGAACTGGCCAAGTTCGAGCGGATAAAGAACTTCAAAGTTAAACGCAAACCATTTAGCATCGACGACGGGGAGATTACTCCTACATTGAAAGCTAAACGCAAGGTTATCGAAAAGAAGTACGCTGATAGTATTGATGAGATGTATATGTTGGAAGCAGAAGCCGACTGATTTTTAATAACTAAGGAGATGCTATGGTTAAGAAATCAATTTATTTGTGGTTAATTATTGCATTTGCATTATTAGGTTCCTGCAGAAAGGATGACGTTAAGAAACATATACCTATACCTGATCTTCCGCCATATTCGGGCCAATACCTGCTTTTTGATGCAGACGAATTATTTAATATAGGCCAAAGTTCATTTCCAAGCGCCTACACATCAATTTACTATTGTAACCTGGATGGCACATCAGTAACGAGTGTTACAGGGTATGATCCTGCTTACTATAGTTACCGTCCTTCCTGGTCGCCGGATGGCAAACAGGTGCTATTTATCCGCGGCAACCAGGACGACTCCTACCGCGCTGTTTGTATCATTGATATTAACGGGCAAAATTTAAAAACCCTGGTAAGGGGCAACAAAGTAGACTATGCTTCTTTTTCGCCCGACGGAAAAAAATTGGTTTATGCCAAGAGCCTGGTAGACAGCATCCCATATAAATATGATGTGTATGTATCAAATGTGGATGGAACTTCCGAACAAAGGCTTACAAGTTTTGCAAAAGATAACGGGGAGGTGGCCAATATTCATTGGTGCCCTAATGGTAAAATCTATTTCAATGGTACCGGCAATCATACCAAAACAGGCGTTTATTCAATCAACGGAGATGGCACCAATTTAACGTACGTTATGACCGATGTATTTTTTTTGGGGATATCTGCTGACGGTACTAAAATTTTGTATGATTTGGGCGGCGGTTTGTACACCTGTAATAACGACGGTAGTAATATAAAAAGAGTCATAACCTTCGACAACTACAATCCAAATATGGTGGTAGGCGCCGCCTGGTCTTCCGATGGAAGCCAAATCTACTTCTCTAATGCAGACTACCCCGCGAATTTGGGGATATTCAGGGTAAACAGCGACGGCACAAATTTGCACAGAATACTGTATGGATATTATGAATATCCGGCTGTGTTTTAATACGATGTTGGGATATTTCGACTTTCATTTGTGACAAGCATTCAAAAATTCAACATCATGCTCTAAAAGATACATCGGATGTCAGGCTATAAGTGTTTTGATAAAAAGAAACACATTAATTACCATGGATATTCATCATTCTCATTGTCGCTCTCGTTACTGAAAAATTTACCAGTCGGCCCGTTGGCATCAAGTGTAGCGTATTTAATAATGATCTTCGCTGCATCAGTTACCGTTCCTGTTCCGCGATGCTGGTTAAAATCAGTGGCAGTAAAACCAGGATCTACTACATTTATTTTGAAGAGGCTTTCCCTTAATTCAAATGCAAGCGCTATGGTATAGGCGTTCAAAGCTGTCTTTGAGGGTCCGTAAGCCGCGCGTTTAAGATGATAATACTTCCATGAGGGATTATTGTGTAAAGTAAGGGAGGCCAAACCTGATGTAACGTTTACTATCCTCGGCTCGGGTGCGACTTTGAGCAGATCAAGAAAAGCCATCGTGACATTGATCGTGCCAAAAAAATTGGTATCAAATACCTGCCTGATAACGTCAGTACTTATAGCTGTTGGATTCTCGGGAAAACCTTCTTTGGTGCCGGCATTATTTATCAAAACATCTAACGATGCAGCTTTACTTCCGATTATTCTCCGGGCTTCGGCAATTGATTGTGCATTGCTGACATCAATTTGGATCGCTTCTACTCTATCTGAATTTAATTGCTTCGCCGCTTCTTTTCCTTTTTTAAGGTCGCGACTGCCCAAATAAACATAGTATCCTAACACTATAAGTTGTTTTGCGGTTTCAAACCCAATACCCTTGTTTGCTCCTGTAACAAACGCTTTTTTCATAATTTCTTTTTATCCCTGTGCTTTTGCGTGCACACTAATGCAATTCAGGCTATAAAAACTCCAGTATATCCGTAATACGCTCAACGCTCTTAAACTTTTCATTGTCAATGCTATCCTCAATATGCTCATGCGCCCAGGTGATATGGTAAGGAACATGTACCCCGTAGCTGCCAACGTTTAAAACGGGTAATATATCGCTCTTAAGGGAATTGCCAACCATCATTAGTTCATCCGGTTTTACATCGAGATGTCTGATCAGTTTAAGGTAATTGGCATCGTCCTTTTCAGACATAATTTCGATGTGATGAAAATAATGGCTGATACCGGATTTTTTTAATTTCCTTTCCTGGTCAAGCAAGTCGCCTTTTGTGGCAATAACCAACCGATATTTATCTTTCAAAGCCAGTAGCACTTCTTCAACCCCATCAAGCAGCTCAATGGGCCGATCGAGCATCTGCTTGCCTAAATCCAGTATCTTTTCTACTACAGCTACATTAATGTTGTTATTGGTAATACTTAATGCAGTTTCAATCATCGACAGCATAAAGCCTTTTATACCATAGCCGTATAAAGCGAGGTTGCCAATTTCGGTTTTCAACAGCTCATGCTCAAGTGTACGGATTGATGAGTATTCGCTGAGTAAATGATAAAACTGTTCTTCCGTTTGCCTGAAATAGGGCTCGTTAACCCAAAGGGTATCATCTGCATCAAAGGCAATTACTTTTAAGTTCATGTGGTAAAGTTATAATTCGTTCGAAGAATAGGCAACTTTAAACGGAGTGTAAGTCACTATTGATCCTAATCTCAAATTTCTCCCCTCCTGTCCAAAAAAACGCTATTTTTGCACCTTTATTAAAAAGGCTTCATTATATGAGTATTACCCTATCCGAACAGGAGATTTTACGACGCGAATCATTACATCAACTACGTGCTTTAGGTATTGATCCTTATCCCGCTGAGGAATTTAAGGTTACCAACTGGGCGCATAATATCACTGAGAATTTTGAACGTTTTCCTGATAATTATAAGAATGTAACCCTCGCAGGCCGTATCATGACCCGTAGAATTATGGGGAATGCTTCATTTGCCGAGTTGCAAGATTCAACGGGACGCATACAAATTTATCTAAAACGCGATGATATCTGTCCCGGTGAAGATAAAACTTTGTATAATACCGTATTCAAAAAACTCCTCGATATAGGCGACTATATTGGCATTAAAGGCTATGTTTTTTTGACCCAAACCGGCGAGATCTCTATACATGTACAGGAGTTGACTGTCCTTTCGAAATCATTAAAGCCGTTGCCGGTTGTAAAACGGGATGAAGAAGGTAATATCCATGATGCTTTTACCGATCCTGAACTGCGTTATCGCCAGCGTTATGTCGACCTGACTGTTAATCCCACTTTTAAACAAATTTTCGTAAGCCGTTCCAAGGTTATCAGCAGCATGCGTGATTTCTTTAACCAAAAAGGTTGGATGGAAGTGGAAACGCCCATACTGCAGCCTGTACATGGTGGTGCAGCGGCGCGTCCGTTTGTGACGCATCATAATACGTTGGATATGCCCTTGTTCCTGCGCATTGCCAATGAGCTTTATTTAAAACGCCTCATTGTAGCCGGTTTCGACGGTGTTTATGAATTTGGCAAAATGTTCCGTAACGAGGGTATGGACCGCACACATAATCCGGAGTTTACTGCACTGGAAATATATGTGGCCTATAAGGACTATATATGGATGATGGCAATGGTTGAACAATGTATAGAAACCGTAGCGAGAGCGGTTCATGGTATCCCGGTTATACAGGCCGGAGCAAATGAGATTAATTTTGCCGGACCGTACGAAAAACTTTCTATGTACGACTCCATTCTGAAATATACCGGTATTGATGTTTCCACGATGGACGAGGCTGCTTTGCGCGAAACTTGCAAGGAGCTGGGTATAGAAACAGACGCAACAATGGGCAAGGGAAAGCTTATAGACGAGATATTCAGCGCCAAGGTTGAAGCGAATCTAATCCAGCCAACTTTCATTACCGATTATCCTATTGAGATGACGCCGCTTGCGAAAAAGCACCGCTCAAAAGAAGGGCTGGTTGAACGTTTTGAGTTGTTTGTAAACGGAAAAGAAATTGCAAATGCCTATTCCGAATTAAATGACCCTATTGATCAGCGCGGACGTTTGGAAGAACAATTGATACTGGCCGGTCGCGGTGACGATGAAGCGATGGCAATGGATGATGACTTTTTGCGCGCGTTAGAATATGGAATGCCACCTACCTCGGGCCTTGGTATCGGGATTGACCGTTTGGTGATGCTGATGACCAATCAGAGCACCATACAGGAGGTATTGTTCTTCCCGCAGATGCGTCCTGAGAAAAAAGCAAAAGTTGCTTCTGCCGAAGATTTTATAAATATTGGTGTTCCTGCAATGTGGGTACCTGTGTTGAACAAAATGGGCTTCAATTCCGTCGCCGACCTTAAGGCGGCAAACCCAAACAAGGTATTTAACGACCTTGGCGGGATGCGCAAAAAATTAAAGCTGGATATTACAATGCCTGGTAAAGAAGAGGTTATGAAATGGTTTGAATAGCAATAAAAATTGTTAATAACTTTTTTAAATTTCCTTTGAGTTAACTAAAACTTTCGTAAAAATATTTCGTAAAACTATTATTTAATAACAATTTGTTAACGAAATAATAAAACAGATAGAACTTCGGTGTTACATATCTTGTTTATTATTGTAGTAAACACTTATTGATAAATTATTAGTAAAGTTATGACTAACTCAATTTTAGAGATCACTGAAAACGAATACCTGATAAAGCTTAACAGGAATAATTTTAACCTGTCATTTATCAGGAGCTTATTGAAAATGGTTGAGGTAGCCAATCCCGTTGAGGACTATCAGCACATGCCCGACAGGCACCTGGCTGCTAACATAAATCATTTGGCCGAACCCGATTATTACAGCTCACTTGAAGAAAAATAGGCTTTAAAATTTCTTTTAAAGCCTATTTTTCCTTTTGTTTTAAAACTGCCGGTACCCGCCCCTTACTACCTGCTTGTCCATTTGAGCCATCTGCCCTTTCATCATTTTTATCTGATCGGTAAGTAATTTATTCTTATCATCCTTTGCGGCTTCCTGTAAGTACATTTGGGCTTCGCGTTTATTGCGTTTAGCCATAGCTATGCCCGCAAGGCTTAATTTAGCGAGTGCTGTATTGTGCGACATTTTCATTCCTAATGAAAGCGCCTTTTTAAAATACTTTTCGGCCTTTAATGGAGCTTTGCGCGATTCTATAAGCCCGATAAGCAAATTATAATAGCCGTGCTGGCTTTTATTTAATTGCTTTTCATAGTCTGTAATCTTCAACAACCACTGTTCCGCTTTTTCTGATTTTTCTTTCCTTAAAAACCATTGGGCAATGATCATGTTCTCATTAAAAAAGAAGCTGAGCAACACAAATCCACCTAAAAACAGCACCAATATACCCCAGCCCCAAAAACCAAATGCACAAAGTGCAACAGCAGCGCCTAAAACTAAACAGGCTATAATTAACCTAACTATATTTGACATTTCTTGTATTATATTAGACTGCAAATATCCGTTTATTTGTACGCTAAATCAACATCTTGAAAAATATTTATGGCAGTAGAATTAGAGCCTTCGTGGCTGGAAGTTTTAGGTAATGAGTTCGATAAAAGTTACATGGTGCAGCTCAGGCAGTTTTTAAAAGAGGAGAAGCAAGCCGGTATTAAGATATATCCTAAAGGTGGCGATATTTTCAATGCTTTCTGGAAAACCCCTTTCAACGATGTAGAAGTTGTTATCCTGGGGCAGGATCCTTATCATGGAGAAAACCAGGCGCATGGTTTATCGTTCTCCGTTCAAAAAGGGATTACTATTCCGCCATCATTAAGAAATGTTTATAAAGAACTCCAAACAGATATATCTGGCTTCACAATTCCAAACCATGGAGATTTGACTGAATGGGCCGAACAGGGTGTTTTATTATTAAACGCAAGTCTTACGGTAGGAGCCGGGACGCCGGGTTCCCACCAAAAAAAAGGGTGGGAAGAATTTACGGACAACGTTATAAAAACCATATCCGACAAAAAAGAAGGAATAGTATTTATACTTTGGGGGAGTTTCGCACAGGCCAAAGCCGAACTTATCGATAAAACAAAACATCATATCATCAAATCTCCTCACCCATCGCCTTTTTCTGCAGACCGCGGTTTCTATGGCTCTAAACCGTTTTCAAAAACAAATGAAATTTTAATAAAAGAAGGTAAGAAACCGATTAATTGGCAGATTAGCCCCCTAGCCCCCTAAAGGGGGAACTTTTGATAAGGCAATTTTAAAATTATGCTTTTAAACTCCCCTTTAGGGGGCCGGGGGGCCTAATACTCCAGCGGTACTATCGGCTCCTTCTTACTGGTCGACATGATCATCATCGTCTGGAAAGTTTTAACCACTGTAATGCGGCTAATCTTTTCCATGATCAACTGTTCGTACGATTTAATATCGCGCACGTACACTTTCAGCAGAAAATCACATTGGCCTGTTACGTGGTGGCATTCGGTAACTTCCTTAATGTTTTGTATCTCATCCAAAAACGTTTGAATGGTGTTTTTTTGATGAAAATCAAGTGATATCTGGATAAACGTTTTTATACCAAGACCCAGCTTTTCTTCGTCAACCAGGGCGTGATAACTCTTTATATATTCAGCATTTTCAAGCTTGCGGACACGCTCTAAAGTAGGCGCAGGTGAAAGCCCGATTTCGTTAGATAACTGTAGATTGGTTATCCGTCCGTTTTCCTGTAATATCTTAAGTATCTGTAGGTCTATTTTGTCTAATTCGGCAGCCATAATCGCTCAAATATAAGATTTTACTTAATCAGCAAAATAAAATTTTTTAAAAAACTATTTTAACAGAAATAAATTTTTTATTAATAATAAATTTAGACAAGTCTAAATTTATTATTAGATTTGTATAAATGAATACATTAGCAGAAGAAAATTACTTAAAATCCATTTATCACTTATCCCTTAATGCTGAAAATGTGAGCACTAACCAGCTTGCTGCTTTGTTAAATACCAAAGCATCATCGGTTACAGATATGCTCAAAAAGTTATCGGATAAGGAATTGATAAACTATACGCCGTACCAGGGGGTTACCCTTACTGTTCCCGGTGAAAAGATTGCGGTAAATATTATTCGTAAACACCGGCTTTGGGAATATTTTTTAGTGGAAAAGCTAAATTTTAAATGGGATGAGGTGCATGAAATGGCCGAAGAAATGGAACATATTTCTTCGAACGAATTGATTGACAGGTTGGATAAATTTATGGGCTGTCCCGAATATGACCCGCATGGTGATCCTATACCGGACAGTAACGGAGCATTTAAAGTAAACGATCTTAAGCTTGTTTCTGCACTCAGTGTAACTGAAGGCGGAACAATTTGGGCCGTTCGCAATCACTCTCCCGCATTCCTGCAGTACCTTGAAAAACAGGAGCTCACTATCGGCAAAAAGATCCGCATTGCCGAAATTATCGAATTTGATCATTCAGTGATCTTACAAACAGAAGATAAAAGAATACAGATAAGCCGCGAAGTGGCTAATAATTTATTGATCTCCATATGAGTAATACTACACAACAGTCACTTAGTACAGTTCATAGCTCGGTAAATACGGAAAACAAAACCGGATGGCGCAAAATTTTCGCTTTTTTAGGTCCCGCCTACCTGGTTAGCGTTGGCTATATGGATCCCGGAAACTGGGCCACGGACATAGCCGGCGGCAGCGCTTTCGGATACCGGTTAATATGGGTATTGTTCGCATCAAACCTGATTGCGTTATTGCTGCAGTCATTAAGTGCCAGACTTGGTATTGTGCGCGGCCTCGATTTGGCGCAGGCATCAAAAAACGCCTATCCAAGGTCTGTAAATTTTTGCCTATATGTATTGGCACAATTGGCCATCATAGCCTGCGACCTCGCCGAGATTATTGGCATGGCCATAGGTTTGCAATTGCTTTTTCACTTGCCGCTTATCTGGGGTGTGTCGCTCACCATTACAGATACTGTGTTAATGCTTTTTTTGATGAATAAGGGCATGCGCAAACTCGAACTGTTTATCGTTTCAATGATATTTATTATTGGCCTGTCGTATTTAATCGAAATGCTGATAGTTCAGCCGGATATAATTCAGATTGCAAAAGGGTTTAAACCCGGTAATTTATCCGGAAGTGCCCTGTACATTGCGATTGGTATTATCGGGGCAACTGTAATGCCGCACAATCTTTACCTTCATTCGTCATTAGTACAAACACGCCAGATAACCAGAACAAATGAAGGCTTAAGAACTGCTATTAAGTTTAACCTGTTCGATACGGTAATAGCACTTAACCTTGCATTTGTGGTAAACGCAGCCATTTTAATATTAGCGGCGAGCGCTTTTTTTAAGAATGGTTTTTTCCACGTTGCCGAAATACAAGATGCTTATAAGCTCCTCGAACATATTTTTGGTTCCCTCGCTCCCATGCTGTTCGCCATCGCATTAATAGCATCCGGACAAAGCTCAACTATAACGGGCACCCTGGCCGGACAAATCATTATGGAGGGGCACATAAACCTTCGTATAGAACCGTGGCTGCGCCGGTTGCTAACGAGAGTATTGGCAATAGTGCCAGCTGTTTTTACCATTCTCTATTTTGGCGAACAGGGTCTGGGTAATCTGATTATCCTGAGCCAGGTGGTGCTAAGCCTGCAATTAGGTTTTGCCGTTATTCCTCTTATCCATTTTACATCAAATCGTAAACGGATGGGCAAATTTGCAATCAGTTTAAAAGTTAAAATACTGGCGTGGGCGAGCGCGGCTTTAATAGTTGCCTTAAACGGGAAATTAGTTATTGAGCAATTGGGTGATTGGATAAAAGCGTCTCCTTCAGCTGCTTTTTGGATATACTTCTTTGTAGTTCCGGTAGTTATAGCAATCGCAGCTTTGCTGTTATATGTATTTTTCAGGCCATTGCTGTTTAAACACCGCGACACACCAGCCAGGGTGCCTCATGGACTTGCAACAACTATTCACGACTTGAAACCTGTGAGTTATAAGCATATTGGTGTATCGATAGATTTTTCACGAAACGATCGCGATAGCATTAGGCATGCCATTATGCAGGGTGGAAAAGATGCACTTTACACATTGATCCACGTGGTTGAAACAGCCGGAGCACGTTACTATGGCACCGAGGTTATGGATCACGAAACTCAAAGCGACGTTGATAACCTGGATAAATATGCGGAGGCATTGCAAAAGCTCGGGTACAATGCAAATGCTCAAATTGGTTTTGGCAGCGCGGCAAGGTCTATCGCCAAAATAGTAAATGACGAAAAGATTGATTTTATAGTAATGGGCTCGCACGGGCACAAAGTATTAAAGGACCTGATTTTCGGCACCACGGTTAACTCTGTCCGTCACAGGGTAAATGTTCCTGTATTAGTTGTAAAACCAACTTTAAGCCGCGAAGTTCTGAAGAAAAAAAGATCAACCGGCGCATGATGGCCCGTCGCCATTTAAAAACAATTACGACGATAAAAATAATTCGCATATTTGCGGAAAGCAGCTGTGATGGACCAGAATATATATATAAAGAATAAAAAAGCCTATTTTGAATACCATATACTGGATAAATACGTAGCCGGGATAAAATTGCTGGGAACTGAAATAAAATCCATCCGCGACGGCAAAGCCAATATTAACGATGCCTTTTGCACATTTATTGGCGGCCAGCTTTATGTGCGCAACCTTCACATCGCCGAATACAGTTTCGGGTCATTTTATAATCACGAAGCCAAACGCGACCGTGTTTTACTCCTCAATAAAAAAGAACTAAAAAAACTCCAAACCCGTGGCGAGGAAAAAGGATTAACCATTGTGCCGCTGGCTCTCTTTATCAGCGAACGTGGTTTTGCCAAGCTCGAAATAGGCCTAGCTCAGGGTAAAAAGACATTTGATAAGCGCGAAACACTGAAAGAACGAGATACTAAGATTGAGTTGGATAGGGTGATGAAGAGGTAAGGATTTCGGACGTTGGATTTTCGATTTCGGATTTAGTTTTTTAGATTAGAGAATGTTTATTGGTGGATATTTTTTAAGGTTTCTAGGAACTATTATCATTTACTTGTATAAAATATTCGCTTGCTTATTATTAGGAAAAAAACTTCCTTCATTTAACGATATTTGGTCAACTCCATACGCCGATGATATGTTTGGATCGGCGTCTAGCGAACTTAAACAAAAGATTATAGGGTTTATTTTTATTTTGTTTTTGATATTATTCGATTATTTTTTTCGTCGTTTATAGAGATAAGCAAATTTAGATACTAATTGAGACGCGCAAATTCAAATTCGGTTTCAAACAGTCACCTTTTCACATTTTTTCAAAAACCGCTCATCTGCATCAGCTCCGATTCCTGGCGTGTCATCAATATCCAAATGGTATCCGTTATAAATGGCCCCACCCATGCAAGGATCCTCTAAATGACCGAGTTTACAGGTATCCATGTCGTAAAATTTGATATTGGGGCTGGCGTAAACAAAGTGCAATTTGGCGCTTAACGCGATGCGGCTTTCAAGCATACCACCCATCATACATGGTATCCCGTTTTCGGCTGCCAGATCATGAATTTGTAGTGCTTCGTATATTCCACCTGATTTTGCCAGCTTAATATTAATATAGTGGCAGGATTTGCTGTTAATCTGCTTGCGTGCATCGTGATGATTGTAAACGCTCTCATCGGCCATAATTTTTATCGGAGAAAGTCGCATTAATTGAGGCAGGCGATCGTCATACCAGGTACGCATAGGTTGTTCGCAAAACTCCACATCATATTTACCCATTGATCGCAGCGCGAAAACCGCGTCTTGAAAACTCCATCCCTGGTTGGCATCTATACGGATTTTCACCTCGCTGCCCACAGCTTCACGAACTAATCTAATACGTTCTATGTCTTCAGCGGCGTTTTTACCTAATTTAACTTTAATAACGTTAGCACCTGATTGCTTAAACGATAAAGCTTTTTTTGCCATTAAGTCGGGTTGTGCAATACCAATGGTAATGTCTGTTTCAATTTCCCTCGGTTCACCCAGTAAAAAGCGATATAACGGTAATCCTGCGTTCTTAGCTGCAATATCATAAAGCGCCATATCAAACGCACTTTTAATAGTTGTGTTACCGGCTGTAAAAAGATGTAGTTCCTCTAAGCGTTCATATATATTCAGCGCATTCTTTCCTTTCCACAATTTGGCGAACTCTTTAGCCATCACCAAACAGGTATCTTGTGTTTCACCAACTATGCCTGGAAAAGCGGAACATTCCCCCACCCCATAGAAACCTGCGTTTGTGTTTACCCGTATAAAAACGTTCTGGGCGTGGTCCATGGTTCCGGTTGCTATTGTAAACGGTTCCATTGGAATGCTAAAGCGATAAATATCAATTGATGAAATAAGAATGGGCTGTATCATACGCGAAAATAGTGATTAGAAGCAAAAACGGATCCCTGACTGTCGGAATCCTGATCAAAAAAACAAAATTTGTACATTAACACAATTGCACTATATTTGCGTTCCTTCATTAAGTAACAATTCAACTTTAGCCTGTTATTCCCTACAAAAGACTGGGAAATGATATCTGCGCTAATTTAAAACTTTCATTAAAAATAATTAAATGGCTTTACAGACTATGCCTGAAAATTTCGACTATAATTCAACCAGGAATAAGCTAATCCTGTCTGAATATGGTCGCAACGTACAAAATATGGTTAAATATATTGTAGCGCTGCCAACAAAAGAAGAGCGTAACCGCTACGCCCAGGTGGTGATAGACCTAATGGGATTTTTAAATCCACACCTGCGCGACGTTGCTGATTTTAAACATAAATTATGGGATCATTTACATATTATTTCTGATTTCCAGATAGATGTGGATTCACCATATCCAAAACCGTCGCCGGAAGCGATACATCTGAAACCTGAACCGTTAAGATATCCGCACCAGCGTATTAAATACAAACACTATGGAAAAACCATAGAGTTAATGATAGAAAAAGCAAAAAGCATCGACGATCCTGATCGTAAAAGGCATATGGTGCAGGCTGTTGCCAATTTTATGAAAATGGCCTACGTACAATGGAATAAGGATTCGGTTGCTGACGAAACTATATTGTCTGACTTATACAATTTATCAGGGGGCCAATTAAAACTTGAGGAAAATATAAACCTCAACCGGGTTGAATACCGCGCTAACACGCATAGCAACAGCAATCAAAATAACCGCGGGCGCACCAGCAATCAAAACAATCGTGGTGGTCGTACAAATAATAACCCTCGTACTAACAATAACCAAAATCGTAACCGCAACAACGGCGGCGCTAAGAAGTATTAAAATTTAGTTGATGGTTCATAGTTCATGGTTCATAGCCAGGAAATCAGTATTCGGTTTATCTATGAACCATGAACCATGAACCAACACCTTTAAACCAATTATGAATAACGCATTTGAAATTATCGGGGGAAAACCCTTAAAAGGAGAAATTGTACCACAGGGTGCAAAGAACGAAGCTTTGCAGGTTCTATCGGCCGTTCTGTTAACCAGTCAAAAAGTAACTATCAGCAATATTCCCGATATAAAAGATGTTAACAAGCTTATAGAGCTATTGCGTGATATGGGCGTTAAGGTTGAGCAACTGGCACCCGATACCTATTCTTTTGAAGCACAAAATATCGATTCTGATTTTTTTCTTTCTGATGCGTTTAAGGAAAAAGGCGGTGGGCTTCGTGGATCTATCATGATTGTCGGGCCACTTTTAGCTCGTTACGGTAAGGCATCCATACCGAAACCTGGCGGCGATAAGATTGGCCGCCGGAGGCTGGATACCCATTTTCTGGGTTTCGAAAAGCTGGGCGCCCGGTTTGATTATGACTCCTCGAATGGTTTTTTTAAAGTAGATGCCTCCAATTTAAAAGGCACTTATATTTTATTGGATGAAGCATCTGTAACAGGTACAGCCAATATCGTAATGGCAGCTGTGCTGGCAAAAGGAATAACTGCCATTTATAACGCAGCTTGCGAGCCATATTTGCAACAATTATGTAAGATGCTTAACCGCATGGGTGCAAAAATCAGTGGCATAGGTTCCAACTTGTTAACTATTGAAGGGGTTACCGAACTCGGTGGCACCGAACACCGTTTGCTGCCTGATATGATTGAAATTGGTTCGTTTATTGGTTTAGCGGCCATGACCGAATCAGAGATCACTATTAAAGATGTTAGATACCAGGAGTTGGGTATGATTCCTGATGTATTCAGACGTTTGGGTGTGCAATTTGAATTAAGAGGTGACGATATTTATATCCCATCACAAAAACATTACGAAATAGAAACGTTTATCGATGGTTCTATCATGACCATTGCAGATGCACCATGGCCTGGCTTTACGCCCGATTTGCTAAGCATCTGTTTGGTAGTTGCAACACAGGCTAAGGGCTCGGTATTAATCCATCAAAAAATGTTTGAAAGCCGCTTATTCTTTGTTGATAAACTGCTTGATATGGGAGCCCAAATCATATTGTGCGATCCGCATCGGGCCACCGTAATCGGACTGGATAAACAAGTACAATTACGTGGTATCTCAATGACATCGCCTGATATACGTGCTGGGGTAGCATTGCTTATAGCAGCTTTATCTGCAAAAGGCAAATCAACCATATACAACATTGAGCAAATTGAACGTGGCTACCAGCACATCGACAAACGACTTATCGCGCTTGGCGCCAATATAGTTAGGATTTAAGGGGCAGGGAAAAGGTTAAAGGTAAAGGGCGAAAGGTAAAACTTAACGCCTAAAGGAGAAAGCAGGTATAAAAACCTGCTTTTTTTGCCTTAATTTAAAACTTTTGCCTTTTTTACTATCTTTATCCAAACCAGATATTATAAAATGCCTTACCAAAACCGTAGGTCAACATATTCCATATTTATACTGATTTTTGTTGTAATTAAAATAAGTTTAAACTTATTGGCGATAGCGCACTTTGGCTTTCATCGCGATGAGTTTTTACACCTGGTATTAGCAGATCATTTGGATTGGGGTTATAAAGAAGTCCCTCCGTTTATCGGGTTGATCGCAAAGATCACCATGCTGATTTTTGGTAATTCTATATTTGCCGCCCGCATATTTCCAACCATTTGCGGCGGCCTGATCGTTTGGTTTACGGGCCTGATCACCGTTGAATTAGGTGGCAAGAAGTTTGCTGTTGCACTTGCCTGTCTGACGCTTATTTTTTCACCCGCCTTTGTAGCCAGCGATTATCTTTTTCAACCTGTGGTATTTGACCAGTTGTGGTGGGTGCTTGCAGTTTGGCTCTTAACAAAATACTACAATACCTCATCGATTAAATATTTATATATACTCGGCGTGGTGGTCGGCTTCGGGATGCTAACCAAATATACCATGGCATTCTTCACGTTTGCGCTCATAGTTGGTATCATAATCAGCAAACAGCGTAAAATGTTATTGAACAGGCATATTATTGGCGCTGGGTTGGTGGCTTTTATTATATTTCTTCCTAACCTTCTCTGGCAGTTCAACCACCATTTGCCGGTATTTACGCATATGCATACATTGCAGAAACAGCAGCTCGATTTCAATACCCCATTGGGATTTATAATGCAAGAATTGTTGGTTAACGGTGTTGCGTTATTTGTATGGCTTACTGGTTTCATCTTTCTATTTTTCTCGTTCAGGTTACATAAATTCCAATTCCTTGCTATAGCGTTCGTAATCATATTCACTTTTTTACTGGTGATGAATGGCAAAGATTACTATCTTTTTGGCGCTTTTCCGATGCTGTTTGCAGCAGGCGGTTTTGGTTTCGAAAGATTGTTAAAAACAAGCAGCTATGCCGTTCGGGGATTGGCAATTGCATTATTTACCGTTCCGAACCTCCTTTTGTTCCCATTAGTTTTGCCAGTGTTGCCACTGGATCAAACAGTTGAAGCCTTTAAGTTTGCTGATAAAAATCTTCCGTTTTTACGATTTGTTTTTACCTGGGAAGATCATAAAGTGCACCCCCTAACCCAAGATTATGCTGATATGCTTGGCTGGGATGAGATGACTGCCAAGGTGGTAAAAGCCTGGAATTCACTCACACCCGAGCAGCAAAAACACACACAAATTTATGCGGACAACTATGGCGAAGCAGGCGCCGTTCATCACCTGGGAAAGCCATATAATTTGCCCGATGTGATATCTTTGAATTCCAGCTTCACATTGTGGGCGCCGGACAGTCTTAATGCTCGGTATATTATTTACGTAGATGACAAAGGCGGAGGAAATGTAAAGTCATTCAGTTCGGCCCTTGAAAGTTACCGGAAGATCGGCGAAGTGGAAAATCCGTTAGCCAGGGAAAAGGGCACTGCTGTTTTTATACTTGTTGGACCAGGTAAGGGATTGAAAGAAAGGTATAGCAAGGAATTAGCATGGAAGAGGCTGCAATGACGATTCAATAATTTTCGAATTAACCTTGAATTACTACAATCCAAATTGCGGTTTATATTTTGTATTTTTGAGTTAATTATTCTATAAGGAACTTTATGGAACTTATTTTAAAAACAAATAATAAGAATAGCATTGCCGAAATAATTGCTTTGGCAAAAAAACTGAACGTCACTATAGAGCAGCGGAACAAATTAATTGAGGATAAAAATGCCAGAGAAGAATTAAAGGAACGTATCCTGAATTTCAATGCAACAACACCTTCGTCTTTTGGCGACCCGGCAGAGTGGCAACGTAGTGAAAGAGAAGATCGCGAACTTCCTTTTTCAAAGTAAAGCATGTTCCTGATCGATAGTAATATTATTATTTATTCCTTCTCGTCTGAATATAATATCTGCGAAATCTCTTTGTTCAAAATTCCTTATTCGTTTCAGAAATATCACGAGTAGAGGTCTTGGGCTATCACAAATTGACTTCGAATGAAGAAAAGTATTTCAAAGATATTTTCAGTTTTGTTTCCATTATTTTTCCTTCACAAGAAATTTTTGACAGGGCTGTTGAATTGCGTAGGATATATAATTTAAAGTTGGGAGACAGTATCATCGGTGCGACTGCTTTAATACACGGCCTCTCAATCTATTCGAGAAATTTGAAGGATTTTGAAAAAATAGCGATTGTAAATTGCATTGATCCAACGAGCAATTAACTAAATACCAGGCTTTCACCTTTAAATGATTTTTATGCGCGGACTAAAAACCATCATATTCCTTATCATTTCAAATACTTTTATGACGTTCGCCTGGTATGGGCATTTAAAATTTAAAGATTTTGATTGGGGAAAGAACCTGAGCCTTTTTGCGATAATACTGATTAGTTGGGGGCTTGCGTTTTTCGAATACACCTTCCAGGTGCCAGCGAACCGCGCCGGCTTTAAAGGCGACGGAGGTCCTTTTAGCCTGGTGCAGTTAAAAACCATACAAGAGGCCATTACCTTAACAGTATTTGTACTTTTCACCACAATTTTCTTTAAAACAGAAAAACTCGGTTGGAACCACCTGGTTGGCTTTGCGTTGATCGTGCTTGCGGTATTTGTGATATTTAAAAAATGGTGAAGTGATTTAAAGATTATTTGCAAAAATCAGGTTTATCACCTCACCCAAATATTTATAAGCCATGCTTTTCCCTGTCCTCTTTATTTGCAGCGCGTGATTCAGCGATCTCATATTCCAGCTCTGGGTCGATGTTTGATTCTTCGACCCGTTTTGCCTTTTCCATCAGTTCTTCGTGATGATCCTGCAGCCATTTAAGCTGTTTTTTGCCATATGAAAAGCGTGTAAACAACACAAACAACACGGGAACAATGAAAATAGATATAGTCGAAGATGCGATCATTCCGCCCAACACGGCAATACCAATGGTATTCCTTGACTCTGCACCTGCACCTGTGGCAAATACAAGCGGCAACACACCAAAGATAAAGGACATGGATGTCATGATGATCGGCCTGAAACGCAGTCGTACCGCTTCAATGGTGGATCGAAGCAACGGCTCGCCGCGGTCAACGCGCAACTTGGCGAATTCAACGATGAGGATGGCATTTTTCGCTGACAGACCAATTAACGTAATAAGGCCGATCTGGGCATATACATTGTTCGTGATTTCCTTACCCATTATTAGTGGAAAAAGTGTAAGGAAGACAATAGCACCAAATGCGCTGACGGGCACAGCCAGCAACACAGAGAAAGGTACCGACCAGCTCTCGTATAATGCAGCCAGGAAAAGAAATACGAAAATGATGGAGAACAGGAAAATATAAATAGTAATACTACCCGCCTTGATCTCTTCGTAGCTCAGGCCTGAAAATTCATACGTGTAACCGCGAGGCAGTACTTTGGCCGCAACTTGCTTAAGCGCCTCCAGCGACTGGCCGCTGCTATACCCAGGTGGGATAGAGCCATCCACTTCGGCCGACCGGAATATGTTAAAGTGAGATATGGATGTTGCTGTCGCATCTTCCTTGTAATTTATCAGGGTGCTTAACGGTAGCATTTTTCCGCTTTGGTTACGCACATAATACCTGTTGATATTGCTGATCAACGCACGGTAAGCAGTGTCAGCTTGTATAACAGCGTGATAAGTTCGGTTGTATAATGTAAAATTATTTACAAACAAACTGCCCATGAAGGCCTGCATGGTAGAAAACACGTCGGAGATATTTACGCCCAGTTTTTGACATTTCTCACGATCGACAGTGACGGTATAGCTTGGTGTATGAGCTGTGAAAGAACTAAATGCGGTTGACGTGGCCGGCATTTTTTTTGCGGCAGCAACGAACTTCTGGACATTTTTTTCAAATGCGTGAATATCATCCGTTGAGTTTCCTTGTTCTATTTGCATGGCAAAACCTGCCGCAATCCCGATGCCCCTGATGGGCGGCGGTTGAATGGCTACTACGGTAGCATTTTTTATACCGGCCTTTGCAACCCGCTTTCTGATATTGTCCATAATGCCCTGCACTTGTTTTTCAGGGGTAGTCCGTTGGTCCCAGGGGGTTAACATACAAAACATGGTACCACTATTATTACCGCCACCACCAAGTATATTGAAACCCGACGACCCTACGAAATGCATTATGCCTGGCGTTGAGCCAACTATCTTCATCAGTTTCGCAAGCACCTCGTTGGAGGCTGTGGTTGAGGAAGCATCAGGCATGGTATAGGTTACAAATAACCGTCCTCCGTCTTCCGAAGGCACAAAACCCGACGGCTTGCTCCTGAATAGCAGCCAGGCGCCCACACAAATGCAAGCCAGCAGGATGACGATATATCTTGCATTTTTTATACTTCGCCTAACGCCGTTGGCGTATTTGAGGTTCAGCTTATCAAACATCCGGTTAAACCGGCCAAAGAAAACGCGATCAAACCAGGCAAAAAATTTGTCGATCCAGTTTTTCGGATTTGAACCATGGTGAGCGGGCTTCAGTAAAAGTGTACATAGGGCCGGCGTTAACGACAAAGCGGTAAAGGCCGAAAAAATTACCGATATAGCAATGGTGATGGCAAATTGCTGGTAAAGCCGCCCAACAATGCCGGGGATAAACCCAACCGGAACAAATACTGAAGCCAAAATAAGCGCAATGGCAATTACCGGTGCCGATATTTCCTTCATGGCCTGGTATGTCGCTTCTTTTGGCGACATGTGCTGTTCATCGATATAATGCTGTACAGCCTCTACAACAATGATGGCATCATCAACCACTATCCCGATAGCCAGCACAAACCCAAACATGGTGAGGGTGTTAATGGTAAATCCTAATGGAATAAAAAAACAAAAGGTCGACAAAATGGACACCGGGATAGCCAATAATGGTATTATAGTAGCACGCCAGTTTTGCAGGAACAGGAATACAACCAAGGCAACCAATATCAGCGCCTTTGTCAGTGTGCCGATTACCTCTTGCATGGAAACCTGGATGATCGTAACCGATTCAAAAGGAACAATATATTGAACATCCGGCGGGAATGATTTTTTTAGTTCTGCAAGTTTTGCGTAAACATTATCAGCAGTTTGCAGCGCATTGCTTCCCGGTGATTGATAAATCATCAATAACGAGCAACGGTGACCATCAACAAAAGAACCGCCTGAGTAAGTGAACTTGGCAAGCTCAACACGGCCAATATCTTTCAAATAGATCATTTTGTCTGTTCCTGGGATGGCTCTTACAATCAATTTTTCATATTGTTCGGGCTTGCTAAGCATACTGTTCACCAATATACCGGTTTCAAAAGCTTGTTTTGGGTTTTGTGGAGGCGCGCCTATCGATCCGGCGGCAACGTAAACGTTTTGCCCACTAAGTGCCGTAGTTATATCCGACGGCATCAAGTTATAGGAAGCCATCTTATCAGGATCAAGCCATATCCGCATCGCAAACTGATCTGTTCGAGCCTGGACATCACCTACTCCAGGTACCCTTAAAATTGCATCCTGGATAAATGTATTGGTATAGTTATCAAGAAAAGTAATTTCATGTGTCTTTTTCGGCGAGTAAATAGCAACCAGCATCAACTGGTCGGGATTGCTGGCACGCACGGTAGCGCCTAGTTTACTCACTACCGTCGGCAAAAGAGGCGTAGCTATACCTACGCGGTTTTGTACGTTAAGCGCAGCGATTTGCGGATTAGTGCCAACATCAAAGGTTACCCGCAGGCTCATCCTACCACTGTTGCTACTGCTGCTTTGCATGTATTCCATACCTGGAGTACCATTCACCTGCTCCTCAATAGGGATAGCCGTTGTTTGTTCAACCGTTTCGGCGTCCGCACCCGTATAGCTGGCATTTACACCTACGCTGGGAGGCGAAATATTGGGATATTGATCAATGGCTAAGTTGAAAATGCATATTATCCCTGCTATCATCAAAACAAGGGAAATGACGATAGCAGTTACCGGTCGTTTTATGAAAGTATTAGCAATCATGATTCGGCTGATTTATGCAGTTCGCGTGATTTCTGTAATTCAAATTCAAGCTCCGGATCGATATTTTGCGCTTCAACTTTTTTCGCTTTCTCCATCAGATCATTGTGGTGTGCTTTCAGGTATTCTAATTTTTCCTTACCATAAGCAACTCGTGTTATCAGCACGAACAGCACTGGCACCACAAAAATGGCTATGGTGGAAGCCGCTGTCATCCCCCCCAACACGGTCAGGCCAATTGTGCGCCGCGCCACGGCACCCGCACCGCTTGCAAAAACCAATGGAAGCACACCCAATATAAAGGCAAGGGAAGTCATTATAATAGGACGCAGTCGAAGACTTACTGCGTCAAGCGTCGAAGCAAGCAGATCTTCACCACGGTCTACCCTGACTTTGGCAAACTCTACTATCAAGATGGCATTCTTGGCTGCCAAGCCAATCAAAGTAATTAAACCAATTTGAGCATATACGTTGTCTGTCAGCTCTGGCACAAGGAACAAAGCGAGAATTGCTCCAAAAGCCCCTATCGGCACCGCAAGTAACACCGAAAACGGTACCGACCAGCTTTCATAAAGCGCAGCAAGGAACAGGAAGACAAAAGTGATAGAGAATGCGAATATGTACATAGTCACAGACCCAGCTTTCAATTCCTCATAACTCAACCCCGAAAATTCATAGGTATAGCCCTGTGGCAGTTGATTTTTTGCCAATGTTTGTAACGCCTCGAGTCCGTCAGTGGAACTGACGCCCGGTGGAGATGAACCATCTATCTCGGCTGAGCGGAAAATATTAAAGTGCGATATCAGCGGGGCTGCCTCAACAGGTTTAAAACTAACCAGGGAGCCCAAAGGAACCATTTTATTATTAAAGTTACGTACATAGTACTTTTCCACGTCAGACGTTAACGCCCTGTAAGCCGTATCTGCCTGCACTACTACGTGGAAAGTACGGTTATAGGTGGTAAAATCATTAATATACAAACTGCCGGTAAAAGCTTCTATAGTTGTAAATACATCAGAAATATTGACACCCATCTTCTCACATTTTTCCCGGTCAACTGTCAGGCTTACATTAGGTGTGTGGGCAGTGTAAAAGCTAAAAGCTTTAGTGATTGCGGGTTTTTTATTGGCAGAGTCGACAAAGCGATTAACAACACGCTCAAAATCCTGAAGATTATCGTTGGTGCTTCGCTGCTCTATTTGCATACTGAAACCTATCGTCGAGCCAACCCCAGGTAGCGGTGATGGCTGTATTACTTCTACCGAAGCATTAGTAACGCCTGCGTCAGCAATTCGTTTTTGCATAACCCTGATAATACCGGGCACCTTCTGATCTTCGTCCGAACGCTCATCCCAGGGTTTTAGCTGAACGTAAATAGTACCGTTATTGGAATTTTTGGCGTTAGTTACCACGTTAAGTCCCGATAACGCAGCATAATGACCAACACCGGGTGTGCCTGCAATTACCTTCATCAGTTTGGACATGATATCAACCGATTGGGCAGTGGATGATGCAGGCGGCAACTGGTATGTTACATATAAATTGCCATCGTCTTCCGAAGGAATAAAACCTGTGGGCTTAGACTTGAAAAGAAAGATGGCGCCTATACATACGCAGAGCAGCAGGATAACGATATACCTGGAGCCTTTGATACTGCGGTGTACACCCTCGGTATATTTTGCGGTTACCCTATCAAACCAGTTATTGAATTTGGTAAACCATTTCGTAAGGCCTTTATTTTTTTTGCTTTCGTCAGTCGGTTTTAACAGCATGGTACAAAGCGCCGGTGTTAATGATAACGCGATAAAAGCCGAGATGATTACAGAAATAGCAATGGTTATCGCAAATTGCTGGTACAACCTGCCCACAATACCAGGGATAAACCCAACCGGTACGAATACAGCGGCAAGAATAAGCGCAATGGCTACAACCGGCGCCGAAATATCCTTCATTGCCTGGTAAGTAGCTTCCTTGGGCGACATCTTATCATGGTCAATATAATGCTGCACCGCTTCCACCACGATAATCGCATCGTCCACCACTATACCAATAGCAAGCACGAAACCAAACATGGTCAGTGTGTTAATGGTGAATCCAAGCGGAATGAAAAAACAGAATGTACCGAAAATAGATACTGGTATGGCAAGTATTGGAATAAGTGTAGACCTAAAAGTTTGAAGGAACAGGAAGACCACGATAGCAACCAGGCCAAGCGTCATTAACAATGTGTACACCACATCGGTCATCGACACCTTTACCACAGTTACCGATTCAAATGGAACACTGTAGGCTACATCTGTTGGGAAAGTTTGTTTCAACTTTGCCAATTCTGCATAAATTCCATTAGCGGTTTCGAGCGCGTTACTACCCGGTGCCTGGTATATCTGAAGATATGATGCCCGGTGACCATCAACAAATGAGTTACTTGAAAAAGTGAATTTACCCAATTCTACACGGGCAACATCTTTCAGATAAACCAGTTCACCTTTTGACGGGTTATTTTTTACAATGATATTTTCAAACTCAGGAACAGTGCTTAAACGCCCGTTCACTAAAATACCAAGCTCGTAAGTTTGCGTTGGCGCTTGCGGTGGCAAACCGGCAGTACCTGCGGCCACCTGTACGTTTTGTGCAGTGAGGGCGCTGATAATATCCTGCGGAACAAGGCTGTGAGCAGCCATCTTTTGCGGATTCATCCAAATGCGCATACTAAAATCGTCAGTGAAACGGCTTATTGTACCTACACCTGGTACGCGTAGAAGCGCGTCCTGCACGAAAATATTAGTATAATTATCAAGAAAGGTAATGTTATGCGAATCGTTCGGTGCATATATCGCTACCATCATCAGCATACTGGGATTAACTGCACGCACGGTAAGGCCCAACCGGCTGGCCGCTGATGGCAGTAATGGCGTGGCTATGCTAACACGGTTTTGCACATCCAACGCGGCTACATCTATATTGGTACCTATCTTGAAGGTAACATTAAGCTGCATATTACCATTGTTGGTGCTGTTGCTCTGCATATATTCCATGCCCGGTGAACCATTTACCTGTTCTTCAATTGGCGTTGCTACGGTTTGCTCTACGGTTTGAGCGTCGGCACCAATAAACTGCCCGTTCACCTGTACCACTGGCGGGGTAACGTCCGGGTATTGATCAATAGGCAACAGTAAAATACTGACAGTCCCGGTTATTACCAGCACAATAGAAATAACTATTGCAGTTACGGGCCGCTTTATGAAGGTATTAGCAATCATTCTTTTTTTAGTATTTAAAATGAAGGTTCAAGAACCAAGAGGCGAGAATCAAGATAAAAGGAACTTGTTCTACGAGCTATAATGCCATCATCCGCTTAAGTCTTCTTCTTTTATTGGGTTTTATTAGTGCTACCTTTTTTAATTCCTGGTTCGTTATTCTTTTTTAAAATCACCTACCACGTTTACCGCCACCAGGGCCCAACTTGTTTGCTGTTGTAATCCGTACGCCATCGTGCAGTGATTGCAAACCGTCGACAATTATCTTGTCGCCGGCCTTAACGCCACTTTTAATGATGATATTAGCCCCTATCACCTGTCCGGTTTGAACCTTTTTTTGCACTGCAACCAGCTTTGCCTTACCTGCATCGGCAGCAGCTTTTTTATCCATTTTTTTGAGGCTATCAGGGCTTATTTTAAACACGCTATCTTTCGCCACGTATACAAAGTATTCACCCATCTGTTCAATAACCGCTTTGTTTGGTACTACCACTTGCGGCCCGGTTTCCTGATTACGGACACGTACCACGCAACTCATACCCGCCCTTAAATAATCATCGGGGTTATCAAAAACCAGCCTTACGCGAATTGAACCGGTTTGTGGGTCGACAGCCCGGTCAATTATGGAAAGTTTGCCCAAATGGCCGTAAAGTGAATTATCAGGCATTAAAAGGGTAAAAAGAGAATCAACTTTTATTTTTTCGTGCTGCAATTTCTCGAAGAAAGGCAAATTTTTCTCATTAATGATAAAATCAACCGCTATGGGGCTATCGGTAGAAAGCGTATCAAGGGTAGTCACCGACGGGGTTACTACTGCGCCAAGTCTAACCTGGCTTATGCCAATGGTACCTGTAAACGGTGCATAAACTGTTGCATAAGTTAAATTGGTTTTGGCTGTTTTTACCTGCTGTTCCGAAGCTTTTACGGTACTCTTTGCCTGTTCAAGGGTAACCACTGAATGGTCATACAGCTGTTTAGCCACAGCGTTGTATTTATTCAGGTATACATAACGGTCGGCATCCTGTTGTGCCTGTACCAAAGAACTTTTAGATACATCCAAGTTAGCCAACGCCTGGTCATATGCTGCTTTGTACAAGCGTTCGTCAATCTCGTACAACTTTTGCCCTTTATTTACCTTCGTACCTTCAGTAAAAAACATACCGGTAACAGCTCCGGCTACCTGCGGTAATAAATTTACCTGGTTTAGCGCACGTGTAGTTGCAGGGAATTTATCATAATACAGCACGGTCTTCGGTGTCACTTTCAGTAAATTTACAGGCACCTCGGTATTAGGCGGCGGTTGCTTTTTATCGCAAGCAGCCAGCATTATGCAACTTATAAAAACGATATTTAATATTACTCTATTCATTGAGGCTGATTATTTTTAATAATTAATATGAAATGTTTCCCATGGCCTTTTGCAGGTCTATTTTGCTTGATAATACCTGGAATAATGCATTTAAATAACTTATTTCGGATGTTATCAGGTTTGATTCAGCGGTAATTACATTCAGGTAAGGTACAATACCCTGCCTGTATTGCAAGGTCACTACAAAGTACGTGCGTTTTGCCAGGGCTACATTTCGTTGTAATAAATTTAAGTTATAAAAGTTGCTTTTATAATTAGCTAAAGCGGAGGTATATTCAGAATAAATTTGCGATTTCAGGTCAACCTGATGCCAGTCTATGATCTTTTCCTCCAACCGGGCCTTGCGCAGATTTTGCAGCCTTGCGAACCCCGTAAAGATAGGTATGCTGAACGATAAGCCTATATATGAACTTGGATAGGGCGTTATGAAAAGGTTAGAAATACTATTGCTTCCAAAGGCCACGTTATAATTGTAAAAAGCTGATAGCGTGGGCAAAAAAGAAAACTTATAATAATTTATCTGCTCGTTTTGTAGCTCTTTTTCAGTTTTGATTTGCTGAAATTCAATGCGTTTTTCATATTGTAACTGCTGTGACGTATCAATATGTATGCTTCTCATCATTTCCAGCGTATCAAAATTAACATTAAACTGCTGTTGCGGTGGAAAACCCATTAAGCGCTTTAACGAGGCGTATTGAGGCACCACACTTTCGTTTGCCTGCTTTAATTGCGCCATCGAATTGTTTAAAGTTATTTCGGCTTCTTCATAATCTGTTTCGTCAACAATACCACCCTTATATTGATGATAAGCATCCCTTAGATTTTTACCAAGCCTGGCCGTGTCTTCTTTCAAAACGTTAATCTGCTCTAGCGTCAGCAATACATTGTAAAACGATTTACTTACAGAAGATACAAGGAATATTTTTGTACTGTCGGTTACCTGGTTGGCTTGCTGAATAAAAAGAGGCGCGCTCCTGTGAGCATATAAAAGCGAGGGGCTGAATATGGCTTGTGATAAAGATACTCCGGGTACAAAAGAATTAGGATCCTTTGATTGGTTTGTAGTTCCGTTACCGTTTGCGACGTTATTATTTGCCGACTGGATAGTATGAATAAAATTTCCGCTTGCGTTTAGCTGTGGAAGCCACCCTGCCAGGGCGATTTTATTCGTCGCGCGGGCGACATCAACATTTATCAATGATGCATTTAAAGCTGGTTGGTGCTGTAAAGCATATTCGATACATTGCTGAAGCGATAAATATTGGTTAGCCCCTGCACTACCGGCATCCGGCGCTTTCTGCGGGATTAACAAACTGTTTTTTATGGAATCGGGCACGGAGCCAGCGGGTGGTATGTAATTCAAGTTAACATTCTGCGCAAATGAATATGTTGAGCAACAAAACAAAAGGGCAATAAATACAAGAACCCGGATCTTACCAATATTGAAAAGGATATTCGACATTTTTAAATAAGATGATTTACAATTTTAACAAATAATAACCCTTACGGCGTAACTTTTAATAAAAATATGCAAGCCAAAAGGTATTAAATATTTATTGTTTTTTCATTGTGTAAAAATGACAAAAACAAAAGGTATTACAGGTAACAATATTGTTAATCTGCTTTTTGCGCGGTTAACTGATTATTATTGTTACTTAATGGAAGTTTATAAAACTTCGTATTCCAAATAGCTATTAAATGTAAAAAAATAAAAAAGTCATTAGTGGTTTTAAGACTAATGACTCCTTTATTTTATTCTTATTAAATATTAAAATGGCAGTGTCAATTTCACAAACGCATTTCTGCCCATACTGTAAATACCTAAATGTCCGTTTGGTGATGCTGAATAAAATTCAAAGTATTTTAAACGGCTTAAGTTAGACTGATAGGCCTCATCCAAAATATTGTTACATCCCAGCTGTAATATCAGTGGTACGCGTTTGGAGTAATTTATTTTAAAGATCACAGATGCATTCAACAAAGTGTAACCAGGAGTAGCGGTTTCCGTACCGTCCAATCCGAGGTAGCGGTTTTGCGCACCATTAAAATCTCCTTCGGCCCTGAAAGTAATAAGCGGCATAAAGTGTGAATCTGTTCTTGCTTCATAGCTCAGGATACTCAACCACCTAAAGGGCGGAACTGTAGGCAGATATTCTCCCTCTACACCTTTACCTTTATATTCGGGGTCGCGGTTAAACCCGTACATTTGTGCAACGGTATTTGTAAATGTCCAGCCTCTCAAGCTTCTTGGGTGGATGGTTAGTATACCGTCTGCACCATATAATTGTGCGGCACTTTGATTATATTGATAAGTCCTGTTGCCTGGAATAATCTCTATGGGGTTTCCGTTTGCATCAACCAGCTGAACCAGATAAATGTAGCTCTGCAGATTGTTGTTAAAAATGCTTACTGTTGCACTAACATCTTTGGTATCAAAAATTAACCCCAGGTCCTCCTGCCAGTTGTATTCAGCAGTAAGATCAGGTTTTCCTATGAAATAAGAATGTGCGCTTCCATCAAGACCGTTGGAGGCAAACTCTGATACGTGTGGCGCACCTGTGCCTCTCGCAATGTTTGCTTTAAGACTCCAATAGTCGTTGATTCTGAATGTGGCGCCAAGGTCAGCTGATATACCCCTGTAGTTCTTAGTAAATGCCGGGAACAAAAGGTGTGCTCCTGCAGTATCCGGTCCGTTTACAACATGTGTTGTAAGATCGTTATCATCTGTCACAGTGTAAAAATCCTGACCTGTTATATGCCTGCTGTCATAACGGAGGCCACCGCTTATGGTAAACCTGCCGCTTTTCCATTTCGAAAAAATGAAAGCGCCTATATCAAACAAATGATAATCCGGAATAGGAATATCGGTGGCATAAATTTGTTTATCGGTTTGATACAACCCATTGGCTCCAACAGTAGTTTCAAAAGCTGATGAAAACTTAGGAAGTACATAACGAACGTCATAATCGTAAGAATTTAGGAACGCAGATACACCCAATAAATCAGTAGAAACCGGGAAGTCGTATTCCCTTCTTACATTTCGTTGAAACGAAAGCATCGTATATAAACTACCTGCATCTTTAAAGTCGTACTGACTTTTGGTATATAACCTGTAGTGTTGGATATGCTGGTAAATCGGGCTTAGTTTATAAGAATTGAGCTCAGCATCCGATACGATGGGTCTGTTATAAAAATCGTCGTCAAAATCCGAAACTTGCTTTGTAAACTTACGTGTCAGTGAATCGCGGCTACCGTCAGGTATCCCTTGTGCGTTATCATAAAGCCCGCCGTTAAAGGTTGTATAGCCATTATCAGAATAATGGGCAAGTGAAAACGACACATTCTTTTCCCTGAAGCCGGTATTATAAACCCTACCGTCAATACTGTTTTGATAGTTTTTCGCTATTTTATAAGCACCACGGATGGTAAATGCCCATTTCGAATTGCCATAGTTGAGATGCAGGGAATTTCCAAACATTCCATTATTGCTTTGATATTCTGAAAATATTTTACCCTGCAGCGTTCCGTTTGTGTTTGGCGGTAATGACGGGATAAGGTTCACCAGCCCGGCCAATGCATCAGGGCCGTACATTATAGTAGTTGGGCCCAACAGCACTTCAGCTTTATCAATAGCATATCCGTCTATCGCCAATACCTCTTCGTCTTCAAATTGCTGTCCCTCCTGTGGTACGCCGTCATATAATGTCTCTACCCGGCTGTAGCCAAGTCCGCGTATGAAAGGCTTTGAAACATTCGGGCCGGTTTTCAGCGTGTTAAAGCCCGGAACAGTTTGCGATAAGTTATCAAGGATATTAGTTTGGGTGGTTTGTTCGATTTGTTTGGTCGAAACTATTTGAATGGTGGTTGGATCTTCCCTTATTTTTACCTGTCGCGAAAAACCAGTTACCACAACTTCATTCAAAGCATTACTCGAAGTCTTCATAAAAACCTCATATTCCGTTTTTCCGGCGACTATTATAAGTGTATCGGTTTTATAGCCTGCATACATAATAAGCAGTTTTGGCGAGGTAAGCTTTTTAGGAATATTTATGCTAAATCTTCCTTTGTCGTCGGTAATTGTACCGGCCGACGTGTGTAAGATGGTGACGCTACAAGCAACTAGCGGCTCCTTTTTTTGGAGGTCTTTTACAGTACCCGTAATAATACGCTCCTGCGCATGCAGCCGAAACGTTGTAGTTATAAAGGTTAATAGAATCCATAAGGCGACGAGGTAATTTTTCTTCATATTAATTATTATTTAGTGGTAAGATTTGATACTTATTTAAGATTAAAATATTTGACATTGGATTATAAAATAACGAACTCGACCGATTCTGAATATAATTTGATTAAATTTTGGATATATTCTGTGTATATTCTGGATTTTTTAATGTTGATTTTAATTTACAAATAATACATAACTTATTGTAAATAAGTTATTTAAATTAGTAAATATAATTTTAAATATTATCTAATTGAATCTTATTGTAATTATAAAGCGTATTAATACGTATTTTTACAACTATTGTTCCATACAATTAGATTGATTTTTTATTTTGAAGGAGACATGTGGGAATAAGCAATTAATTGTGGATTTTAGGCAACTCTTCACAACTCAGCTTTTCGGGACATAGGGGATATTCTCCATTATTTTCGTTAAACGGTAGTTTCTATCGAATTATGGCATTTTGATAACCATAACATTATCAAACAAAAAAGCGTTTATTAGAAAATATACGAGTAACCTAAATAAACAAGTTGGGGAAATATGGGGAATTTAAAATCTACTGTGGCGTAATTTATCCGAAAGCAGGGAAAAAAATAGACAATCAATTTTGGATTTTTAATTATTTTTTAATATTTAATACTTATATATTACAAGTATTGTTTTTAAAAATATTAAAACTATCAGGAATTTTTTCCACAATGTCCATTTAAAATTTCATCATTCTGCTGTAGCGAATTCAATTCCAGTTTCGTTATTGAATATATGTTACATCTAAGTATTAAAAAAATCATGAAAACCCCTAAAAACGCATCAAAAATGGGATTAGCAAGTTTTGGCGCGGTATGTTTGCTGTCCTTATTATTGTCATCCTGTTTAAAAACCGACAACAATAATTACAATCCGCCGGTGGCGCTTGTCGCCTTTGTCCAGGCCTCACCAAATCAGCCGCAATTAGACTTTTACCTGGACAATAGTAAGATTAATATAAATCCTATTAATTATGGAGATCATTTTGATTACTTCAGGGCATATGCCGGCTCAAGAGTTGCCAATTTTTATGACCATACCAATATGAATAAAATCTTATCGGGTACTGTTCAATTAGCTCAAAACACAAATTATTCACTTTTCCTGGCTAACAAACCAACCCAGTCAGAGATTGTAATGTTAACTGATACCATTAATCAGCCAACAACAGGGAATGCAAGTATCCGCTTTGTAAATCTTAGTCCTGATGCTCCTGCTGTTGATTTGGGCGTAACAGGAGGTACTGTGCTGGTTTCCAATAAAAGTTATAAAGGGTACTCTACTTTTATACCAATTAAAGGAAACGCAACTTATAATTTCCAGGTGCTGCAAACAGGTACAAATACCGTACTTGCCACGCTTCCAAATATTTCACTAAATAGCGGCTCTGTTTACACGGTATGGTTTCACGGTTTGGCTGCCCCAACAGGGACGACCGACCAGTTAGCTGCGAGTATATATACCAATGCCTATTTCTATTGATTTGCTGACACTGTAAAAACTTGGGCACGATGCTTACCTGCGTATTTGAAATGTGAAGGAATTATGCGTCTTCTTTTATGATTCTCAACATGCCGGTCCAGCGTAATTTGTTCGTCAGGGTAAATATTCCGTCGTCGCCAATAAACTGGTTCGGCTATGGGATATTTACTATTTCATACAGGGCAATCGATTAGCGAAAGCCGGTCGACTTTCTGTGGCATCACTGCCCTCACGCCACCAAAATGACCAATAATCCTCGTACCAAATAATAAACTTTAAGCTTTAGGAAAATATTATCCCGCTACAGGCTCAATAAATATTTGTTTAATCTTTGGAAACTCGGTTTGAATAGCTTTTGTGATTCGTTCGATGGCGTCTGTTATCTGTCGCGTGGTAAGATTATCCTTAAAAACAGTATTTAGTTGTAATAAGATTTCTTCAGGAGCCATATAAGTGGAACGATGCTTCTTCACTTTTGATACAGCTTCATCGGCTTCAGTAAGTTTTACAATTCTGCGTATAGTTTTTCGACTGGTGGTTTCTCCCATAAGCAGACTTTTGCTTTCCCTTACCAGCAATCCCGAAATAGAGATCAGGATCAGGCCAATTATCATTGAAGCTATTCCATCGTAGTAAGGGTTGTGAAATAACCTTCCAAGGTACACACCAAAGAAAGCCACAATTAAACCTAAAATGTCACCAACATCTCCCAGAAGCACAATAAAGGTTGAGGGGTCTTTACTTTTTGTTACTGCTTCCCAAAATGGCGTGTGGCCACGCTCTTTGTTAAAAGCCTTTAAAGCTGCGAACATTGAGACAATGTTAAACAGGAGGGCAATCGCTAAAACAGCATAATTCCACGCAGGATTTCCTTCTAACTCAGGGCGATTAAATCGCAATAAGCCTTGATAAAAAGATATGCATCCGCCTACAACAAAAATGACAAGTGAGACGATGAACGACCAGAAATACAGTTCCCTACCATAGCCAAAAGGACGTATCAAATCTGCTTTCCGTGTGCTTGTTTTAATTCCCCATATCAGCAAAAGCTGACTAATGGCATCAATTACTGAGTGGATGCCTTCGGAAATCATAGACGAGCTGCCAGTAAACGCAGCCGCTATAAACTTTGAGATAGCTATAAGTACATCAACTGCTAAAGAAACATAAATGAAAAGCCTGGATTTCATTTGAATATATATTTCTATAACAAGTTTGACGTTCACATGTTGTTAAACTTCAGAAAATCAATATTGAAATCAATGGCATTCAAAATGCCGTTAACCTGCACATTCGTTTTAATTGCGATAATACAGACGTCGTTACACTAATGAATACAACTCTTCCCGCTGCTTTTGCACCACATCGCTGTTGATATACTCGTCGTAAGTCATCAGCTTATCTATTGTACCGCCCGGAGTAATTTCGATGATGCGATTGGCAACTGTTTGTACCAGTTCATGATCTCGGGAAGTGAATAATATAGTTCCTCTAAAATCTTTCATGCCGTTGTTTAGTGCAGTAATCGATTCAAGGTCGAGGTGGTTTGTTGGCTCGTCAAACATCAGCAGGTTGGCCTGTTGCAGCATCATACGGCTAAACATACAGCGCATTTTTTCGCCGCCCGACAATACATTGCTTTTCTTCAACACTTCCTCGCCCGAAAAGAGCATACGGCCTAAGAATCCGCGGATAAACTGATCATCTTTGTCGCCGGGAGAATATTCGCGCAGCCAATCGATCAAGTTTTCGTTTTTACCCTTAAAGTATTCCGCATTGTCAATAGGTATGTCCGCCGGGTTTATAGTGACACCCCATTTAAACTCCCCCTTATAATCCTTATCACGACCAGTCAACACGTTATAGAAAGCAGTGGTAGCCAAACTATTTTGCGAAAGGATGGCAATTTTATCCCCTTTATTAACCATCAGGCGTATGTTGGCAAATAAAAGTTCACCGTTTAATGATTTGCTTAGATTTTCTATCTGCAGCACCTGGTCACCTGCTTCACGGCCCAGGTTATTAAATATAATGCCCGGATATTTTCGGTTGGATGGCTGAATTTCGTCGATGTTTATTTTATCAAGCGCTTTTTTACGACTTGTCGCCTGTTTTGATTTAGAAGCATTGGCGCTGAAACGGCGGATAAATTCCTGGAGTTCTTTTACCCTATCTTCCGTCTTTTTATTCTGATCAGACCTTTGCTTTAAAGCCAGCTGGCTTGATTCGTACCAGAAAGTATAGTTACCGGTATAGATAGTTATCTTGGCAAAGTCAATATCTACCACATGGGTACAAACCGTATCCAGGAAGTGCCTGTCGTGCGATACCACCAGTACAATAGCTTCGTATGATGCTAAAAAGTCTTCCAGCCAGCTTACAGTATGTATATCAAGGTCGTTGGTAGGCTCATCCAGCAGCAATATATCGGGTTTACCAAAAAGAGCCTGTGCCAATAAAACACGTACTTTTTGCGTATTATCAAGGTCTTTTACCAGTTGATAATGAAATTCCTCCTTAATGCCAAGATTGCTCAACAAGGTGGCGGCGTTGCTTTCCGCATTCCAGCCATCCATTTCGGCAAATTGGTTTTCCAGCTCACCTGCACGCTCGCCATCGGCATCGCTGAAATCTTCTTTCAGGTAAATGGCGTCCTTTTCTTTCATCACGGCATACATTTCCTTATGCCCCATCATCACAGTTTCTATAACGGTAAATTCATCAAAAGCATAATGGTTCTGGCTTAATACCGCCATGCGTTCGCCCGGTGTAAAACTTACCGATCCGCTTGTAGGGTCAACTTCCCCTGAAAGTATTTTTAAGAATGTAGATTTTCCAGCGCCGTTAGCGCCGATAATGCCGTAACAGTTGCCTTGTGTAAACTTAAGATTAACGTCTTCAAATAGTGTACGTTTACCGTAGCGTAAAGATAAATTAGATACCGTGATCATTTCTGCCCCTCTGATTTTGCCGCAAAAGTAGGGTAAATACTTTTACTTATTAACACTATGTGTATTAATTACACATTTCAAACAAACGTTTAGTAAAGTTGATTTCAAATATTTATTTCCCCCACTCAGCCGGGTTTTCCCGCCATGTTGTTAATAATTCAACATCGTCTGTTGTTATGTATTGATTAGCCTCCGCGAATTTTAGTAAAGCTTTATAATTTGACAAGGTTACGAATGGGCAATTTGCCAGTCGAAAATTATCTATTGCCACATCGAAACCATAACTGAATATGGCTGCAAGACCTGCCACATCATAGCCAGCATTACGTAAGGCTTCAATAGCCTCTAGGCTGCTTTTCCCGGTCGACACAGTGTCTTCAATTACGACAACCCGTTTTCCTACTAAAATATCACCTTCAATTAAGTTACCGGTACCGTGCTCTTTAGGTTTTGAACGCACGTAAATAAATGGCAGCCCCATTTCCTGGGCTATTAATACACCTTGTGGTATACCAGCAGTTGCAACCCCGGCTATACAGCCTACAGGCCCATAAATTTCCTGTATTAAGGCAGTTAATTGTTGCCTTATAAAGGTGCGGATAGTGGGATGTGATAGTGTGATGCGGTTATCGCAATAAATAGGAGATTTCCAACCGGATGACCATGTAAAAGGATTGTTAGGTTGTAATTTTATTGCTTTAATTTGCAGCAGGAATTCGGCGACCCGCTGTTCTATCTCTAATTTATCAAACATGGCTCAAAAATACAGAATTTATATTAACGAAAAGCTTATTCTGCTAACAGATTCTGAACCAAAAAAAAAGGAAAGTTATGTAAATATTGATGTCGAGGTTTTCGACCTGAAAATAATTTACACCTGGGTGCTGGCGCATCACAGTAAATTCTTTTACGTGTTATGTAACGATGCAAAAGCGTTTCTGAAAACGGTTGCTAAAAGTGTAACGCTTATAGAAGCAGCCGGCGGCCTTGTACAGAATGAAAACGGCGAATATTTATTTATTTACCGCAATGATAAATGGGATTTGCCGAAGGGAAAAGTGGAGAAGGAGGAAAAAATCAGGGAAGCCGCTGTTCGGGAGGTTGAAGAAGAGTGCGGAATAAAAGTAAGCAAGCTTGATAAAAAAATTTGTAAAACTTACCACGTATACTTAAGTCGTGGCGAGGTGGTACTAAAAAAAACGCATTGGTTTGAAATGAAATGCAAAGGCCAAAATAAATTAAAACCACAAAAGGAAGAAGGAATAACAGACGTCCGCTGGTTTAAAAAAGGCCATATCGAACCTATAATAGCAAATACGTTTCCTTCTATTATGGATGTATTGGTAAAGGAAGAGCTTATTGAGGCTGTTACGTCGTAAAGATGCCCCGGAACGCATGAGGCATTTCATGATGGTTATGTAAGTTGCTGGAGTCGACCTACTAAATCTATTTTACCTTATATGCGATGATACGATTGGTACGGAATGATGGAACATACAGCGTTTTAGTCTTCTCATCGTAATTGATATCGTCCGGAAGCAAGGTTTGTCTATTCACCCGGCATTTTTAGATCTGGCATCAGGTTTTTAGCTGTCCCGCCCGATGCCAGCGGCTAACCACCCGCTAACCTCAGGCCTGTTTTTAAAAGAGTGCGACTATTAACGAGTTTAATATTAATGTTGCGGTTGTGCGGGTTGGTTGCTACCGCCGTTCATTTTAACAGGCCTTAGCAGTGTTGAAAAGGTGAGGGAACCCATTTTCCACTTGCCATCTTCTTTAAGATAAACTTCGGTCACCATAAAAGCATGAGTAACTTCGTTTCCACCAACTACTGCCAGCAAATCAATATCATTGAGTACAATAGCCGTAGTTCCGAATATGTTCACTGATGCTCCGTAAACCTCTGCTTTCTTATACCAGATCATACCACCCTTGATGGTATTCAATTCCTGGGTTTTACCCCAACTTCCCCCCATGTGGACAAACACGCAGTTATCAGCAAACAGATTGTTAAGTTCGTCTGTTTTTTTGTCCGACATCAATGCCCACTTGTTTTTGGAAAGATCTAAAATTGCCTGTTCTTCAGTTGTCGGGTTTGTGTTAGGTTTGCTGGGAAGACTGGCCTGAGCGTGCACAAGGGAAGTGCTGGCCGTAAGAAACAATAAGACGATGATTATTTTTTTCATGATTTATCTTGTTTTAGGAAGTTTAGTCATTCATTTTCCGTTCTCCGAGCCATTTAACCATTTTCGGGTCACGATGATCGAAAAATAGGCTGGCATTCGTGTCTAAGGTTTTTATCTTTTCCATTTCTTCAGCGGTGAGCTGAAAATCAAGGCTGTTCAAATTTTCAGCCATGCGTTCTTTCCGCACCGATTTTGGAATTGCAACGACACCTCTTTGAGTAAGCCAGCGCAGGATCACCTGGGCAATTGACTTATTATATTTAGCGCCGATGCTTTTCAGCAATTGGTTATTAAAAATGTCGTTTTTGCCTTCAGCAAAAGGCCCCCAGGATTCGATTTGCACGTTATTTTCAATCATAAATTGTTGCGCCTCGGTCTGCTGATGGAACGGGTGTGTTTCTACCTGGTTGACTGCCGGAACGATCTCGTTATGAGTAATCAGGTCCATCAACCTGTCGGGATGAAAGTTGCTGACACCGATAGCCCGAATTTTTCCTTCTTTATAAAGTTCCTCCATCGCCCTCCATTCACCATATACATCGCCATAGGGTTGATGGATAAGGTATAAATCCAGGTAATCCAATTGCAGTTTTCTTAAAGAATTCTCGAATGTCTTTTTTGCACCTTCGTAACCATTAGAATTAATCCAAAGCTTAGTAGTTATGAACAATTCTTCCCGGGGAACTCCACTGCGCTTGATCGCCCGCCCAACAGCTTCCTCGTTCATGTAAGATTGTGCGGTATCTATCAACCGGTATCCGGTTTCAATCGCATCAACCACACTTCTTTCGCATTCTGCCAGATCAGTGACCTGAAAAACACCAAATCCCAGAATTGGCATCTCGACACCGTTATTTAATTTTACCTTTTGCATATTCATAGTCTTCACATCACAAAGGTCAGCCCTTTCATTCAATCAAATAGGATACAGAACACGGATGTTTGTACCATTTTTACTGATTAGGAAATGCCTGACAACTAACAGGCAGTTAAAGTGGTACATTTGACTAAAGTCAATGAGAGCTATGGAAAGTATGCTAAGATTTAATACCATCAGTGAATACAACGCTTTTAACAATAATGTAACCAAGCATCCGCTGGTAAGCGTGGTTGATTTTACAAAAGCTGCACCTCGTCAAGGGCATCGTATGTATTTTGGGTTCTATACGGTCTTTCTGAAAGATCTTAAATGCGGCGATATGATTTACGGACGAAATACCTATGATTACCAGGAGGGAACGCTTGTATTTATGGCACCGGGGCAGATTGCAGGGGTAAACAGCAACGGCGAAGTTTACCAGCCTAAAGGGTATGGGCTTGTTTTCCATCCAGACCTGATACACGGCACATCCCTCGGCAAACACATCGGCGACTACAGTTTTTTCGGCTATCAGTCCAATGAAGCGCTCCATCTATCGGAACGGGAAAGGGCAATAGTTTTGGACTGTTTCTCGAAGATCGACTATGAATTAGAGCAATCAATCGATAAGCATAGTAAGCGCTTAATCGTGGCTAATATTGAACTGCTGCTCGACTATTGCGTTCGTTTTTACGACCGCCAATTCATTACCCGCGACCATATACATCGTGGAATCCTGGAAAGGTTTGAACAAACACTCAATTCTTACTTTGCATCGGATAAGCCGCAAACTGTTGGGCTGCCATCTGTAACCTATTGCGCTGATCAACTGCACTTATCCCCGAATTATTTTGGTGACCTGGTGAAAAAAGAAACAGGTAAAACGGCTTTGGAATACATTCAGTCGAAGCTGATAAATATTGCTAAGGAAAGAATTTTTGATCCGAATAAAACGGTCAGCCAAATCGCTTACGATTTGGGATTTAAATATCCGCAGCATTTTGCAAGACTATTTAAGCAAAAGGTTGGCCACTCACCGCTTGAATATCGGTCTCTGAACTAAGTAGAGACGCAAAATATTGCGTCTCTACAGGTAGGCCAGTGCTTCTTTTGGAATAAACTGGGAAACATCCCCATTATAGCGCATTATTTCCCTTACAATAGTTGAGCTGATGGATGAATAGCCCGGTTTGCTTACTATGAAAATACTTTCAATTTCAGGCTCGAGCGAATGGTTCATCTGGGCTATCGCTTTTTCGTATTCAAAGTCTGACACGGTACGTATGCCGCGTATCATATAGCTAGCGCCGATGCTTTTGCAAAAATTTACCGTCAAACCTTCGTAGGCCACAATATGGATCCGCTCATCGCTTTGAAAAACTGCCCTCAGCATTTCTTCTCTTTTTTCTACACTTAACAACCCGGCCTTTGAGGTATTGACCCCAATACCAATGTAAACTTTATCGAACAATCCCACCGATCGTTTTACAATATCGACATGGGCTTTGGTAACCGGATCGAATGAACCAGGAAAAAGAGCAATCTTCATTTAATTAAATTAATTACTTACCAAAAGTAGCAATCATTATTGAAAAGCCACCTCCCCTTCTATAATATCCTCAAGTTTGTAATAAATCTTTAAACCAAGTTCTTTAGCAAGTTTTACATCGCCGTCAGCGCCTTTTGATTCCCCCTCTATTCTTAATACGGCATCGCATTTTGTTAATAAACGCCGGGCTATGGGGTAGGAAATCTCCTGGTATATCTCATCACCCGGAAACTCCGATCCGGCAGCAGCCAATAACGGCAACGCCAGCCATTCACCAATCAATGGAATATGTCCAGCCCTGAACAATGGCAACGCCATAGCTTCCATCTTATTTAAATTTTGCTGCATTAAATGCGGATCGTTGTTGGTGCCCGAACGATACGGGCCTGCTATTAAAATGGTCATTGGTTTTTGTTTTTAATTTAACTATCGGTTGCCTCACCTAAATCCTCTCCAAAGGAGAGGACTTTAGCTTCGCTCTTTGAAACTTTATCCGCTTTTAGCCCCTCTCCTTTTTGGAGAGGGGTTGGGGTGAGGCGAAATATTTCATACCAGGTTATTTATTTGTGCGTACTGTAATAACATAATGGTTTTCCCATCTCTAATTTCCCCTGTTTTTATCATCCTTAGTGCTGTTGAAAATGGGATTTCCAACACTTCAATATTCTCATTTTCTTCAAAAACACCTCCGCCATCACTTACCCTGATATCATTTGAATATTCGGCAATAAAAAAATAGAGTATTTCCGTTACTGAACCTGGCGACATATAAGCTTCAAAAACCTTCTCAACCGATGAGACCCGGTAACCGGTTTCTTCCTCTGTCTCTCGTTTAATGCAATCCTCCGGGTTATCTTTATCCAGCAAACCTGCGCAGCACTCAATTAAATAACCGTCGCTATTGCCGTTTATATAGGTTGGCATCCTGAATTGGCGTGTTAATATTACGGTTTGAGTTTCCCTGTTAAAAAGAAGAATGGTAGCACCATTTCCACGATCATATGCTTCCCGGCTTTGAGTGATATCAGACCCATCCGGATTAGTACCCCGATAGGTGATTTTTTTTAAGGTGTACCAGTTATCGGATAAGATTTCTGTATCGATGATATTTATATTTTTCAATTTAATTGTTTTTGATCAATTATGATTATTTTTGAACAAATTAAATCATAAAAAATGAATTATCCAAAAAGAAGGCAGGTTATACTGGATAAACTTAACATACATGGAGAGGTTGATATTAAAAAAGTCGCTGTAGAGCTGGAAATTTCAGAGATAACCATACGGCGGGATTTAAACCGTCTTGCGGATGATGGATTACTATACCGCACCCATGGCGGAGCCATGAAAGTTAATCCGCTCGAAATACCGCACGATTTTGTTAACAAGGCGGCCAAAAATATCGAGGCAAAAGACAAGATATGCAAGGCAGCTGCGGCTTTAATAAATGACGGCGATATTATTTTTATGGATTGCGGCAGTACAGTTTTCAGGTTGTGTCAGTTTATTAAAAATAAAAAAATAAAGGTTATAACCAATTCGATACCGGTGATATATGAATTGCAAAACAGCTTAGTTTCTCTGAATATTATAGGTGGTGAGTTCAATAAAGAACGACAGGCTGTACACGGTAAAATCGCCAATGAGCATATAGCGCGCTACAAGGCAAATAAAGCATTTTTGGGTGTTGATGGTATTTCGGTAAATGGTTTATTCGCCAATTCTGAGATGGAAGCCGACATTACACAAGCCTTTGCCAAACACAGCGCAAAAACATATCTTTTATGTGATGCCAGCAAAATAGGTAAAGAGAGCTATCTAAAATTTGCTGAACTCAAAATGATTGATGCTATAATTACCGATTCAAAATCAGATTTACTCGCTCTTTTCAAGAAACAAGGTATAGAGATTATTAGTGTATAATCAATTACCTTTTATAGCGATGGGTTTATAAACCCATCGCTATAGAGCAATGAAATGGCTTATTTTTTTAAACGGATTCCAACGCCTTAAAAAATGAAAACGACGAATGCCCGTACTTGCGCTGTTCAACAAAAGCCGGGTGATTACTTAAATTTTGAAGTGACTGATGTTCAACTATCAGCAATCCGTCGGGCAAAAGCATATTTTTTTCAAATATCACCTTAGGGAGTTCAGGTATCTTGTTGAGATCATAAGGCGGATCAGCAAAAATCAAATCGAATTGTTCTGTCTTGTATTCAAGATATTTAAAAACATCATCTTTAAAGGCCTTTATATTTTCTAATTTATGCTGCCGTGCGGTGTCTTTAAGATAATGTACACATTGTATACTGCGATCGACGGATGTAACCTGTTCGGCGCCACGTGAAGCAAACTCAAGCGAAATATTGCCGGTGCCGCTAAACAGATCAAGCACCTTAAGGCCCTCAAATTCTATTTGATTTTGCAGGATATTAAACAAGGCTTCCTTTGCCAGGTCGGTAGTTGGACGAACGGGCAGGTTTTTTGGCGGATTAAGCCTTAACCCTCTTAAATTTCCTCCGATGATCCGCATAATGATAAAGCGGCGAGTGCCAAAATTTTGTGTGCAGCAATTTGTTCCGGGAGTTCGAGCATTTTAATTGTATTCAATTCAATATCCGGGAAAAATTCGGCAAGACGTTTCATACGCTTATCACCAATTTCAACGTCCCCGCTTAAAACGAGTTTCACGACCTTCGGGTTCAGCTCAAGTTGTTGGGTTACAAACGCAGCAAAATAGCTTAGTTCATCCTCGTTCTTAAATTCAAACGTGTTGTAAAAACGAAGCTCGTCTAACGAATAATACAAAAATTGTACAGTATCCTTACCTACTTCAACGTATAGCTTATCATCCGACGGTTTATTTTTGCTGATCGCGGTAATCCAGCCTTTTGCTGTGTAAACGGTATTTTTAAGGCCAAATTTTTCAATTGCCGACACCAGACTCTCGTCAGTTTTGTATATAATCACATTTTGATTGTCCAATGATTGAGCAAAAACTTTTTCGTGATCATTAACATCCAGGAACCTGGCAATATCAGCAACACGATCTTCTTTGAACAATTCTTTTGGAACAAGGGTTAAACCTGTAGCAGGCAAACCGACTATAACTTTCTTATAGGTAGCCGATAATAGATCAGTTAGTTGACCATGTCCTGTAAGCTCATTTAACGAACAGTTTTGTGCCCAAGCCAGCAACTGGTTATTATGAGCAACCGCATAATTAAATGAAGCTGCCTCCAATTGTAACAACAAAGTATAACTGTAAGCCTTATACAGCGTAAAACTACTATCCTGGAAATTGTTATTGTGATCGCCCATGTAAGATTAGCAAAAGTAATTATTTTTTTTGTTTGACGGGATTTAGTTAATGGTTGGTTATTTGCTTTAATTATTTGAAATTACACGCTCAAACAATTGATACAACAAGCGAAATAAAGTGGTAGCAGATCATATCCAAAAAGCTTTTCCTCACGAACCCACTCCGCAACAGCTGGAACTGTTTTCAAAGTTGCACAGCTTTTTAATAAGCGATAATGGTGATGAATGTTTTATTTTGAAAGGCTATGCAGGTACGGGTAAAACCACCGTTTTGGGCGCGCTGGTAAAAGCTTTGCGAAGCTACAATTTCAAATATGTTTTATTAGCGCCAACCGGGCGTGCGGCCAAAGTAATCACAGCTTATTCTGGCCGAAAGGCTTTTACTATCCACAAACGGATCTATCGTAAAAAAACTGCATTTAACGTTGATGAAGCATTTCTGCTGGGTGATAACATAGCCGATAATACGTTGTTTATTGTTGATGAGGCTTCGATGATTTCGGACGAGATTGGCCTTAACCACCGGGCATCATTGCTGTACGACCTTATAAACTTTGTATACAACACTAAAAATTGCAAACTGATGCTGGTGGGTGATACCGCACAGTTGCCGCCTGTAGGATCGGACGATAGTCCCGCCCTCGATCTAAAATTGATGAAGGATAAATTCGGGCTGAATGTTTTTAGTTTTGAACTGACAGATGTACTGCGGCAGCAAAAAGACTCGGGCATATTGTTCAATGTTACCCGTGTCCGGGATATTATCCGGAGAGGGAAAACAAATATTCCTAAAATAACCACCAAAGGATATAACGACATCTTTCGGATGGGCGGCGATATGCTGGAAGAGGGGCTAAACTACGCCTATAACAAATACGGTAACGACGATACGCTGATCATTTGCCGGTCGAATAAAAATGCGAATGCTTATAATAAACAAATCCGCGGGCGGATATTATACCGCGAGGAAGAACTTACAGGCGGCGACCAGGTGATGGTGGTAAAGAACAATTACTTTTGGCTGCAGGACCAGGAAGAAGGCAGCACCGGTTTTATTGCAAACGGTGACATTGCCCGGATAAAAAAAGTACGCAGAACGGAGGATATGTACGGCTTTCGCTTTGCCGATGTACAACTGGAGTTTATTGATTACGCCGAAGACCCCGTATTGGATTGCAAAATTTTACTGGATACGCTTTATTCTGAAGCGCCGGCCCTGCTACCCGATGATCAAAAACGGTTTTATCTCGAAGTAATGAAGGATTATGATCATATCCCAAACAAACGGGCCAAATGGAATGAGTTAAAAACTAATCCATATTATAATGCGCTGCAGATAAAGTTCGCTTACGCAATAACCTGCCATAAAGCACAGGGCGGCCAGTGGGGAGCTGTTTTTGTTGACCAGGGTTACTTGACCGACGAAATGGTAAATACCGATTTTTTACGGTGGTTTTATACCGCCTGCACACGCGCTACCGGGGAGTTATTTTTGGTGAATTTTAACCAGCAGTTTTTTGGGGAGGGATAATATGTCGTTCCATTCCTGGAACAGCCCTAACGTCTGGAACACAGTATCATCTATAAAAAATTAACAATTATTTTTTTCTTTCGGACTTTCCGACTCTCCAACTTCCGGACTTAAAATAACTTTTCTATATTTGCAACCCAAATAAAACACGACTCCGTAGCTCAGTTGGTAGAGCAACAGACTCTTAATCTGTGGGTCCTGAGTTCGAGCCTCAGCGGGGTCACTTAAAAACAAAAACCGTTTCTAATGCATTTAGAAACGGTTTTTGTTTTTAAGTATTTATACATTGTCTTTCTCTGTGATAGAGGCATATTTTGAGTTCGAACCTCGTTAGGGTGTGATTTTCCGAAATTCCTTTAAGTTAGAAGTTATTGATTTTTCGAGGTCGTCAAAATTACATCGTATAGAATTTGAGATGATTGACAATGGAGTTCCGTACATTCTCATATTAGCTTGTAAAAGTTTTCGCTTTAAACCAGTTGTGCGATTTAAATATTTATCAGGGTTTGTTATAAAAATGAGCAGAAACTTTGTAGACATAACTTGTTGAGTTTCGATTGACGAAATGTCGGCCCAATTAATAAGTCCAACACTTGAAGCATTTGTGTTGTCGGTGATTCCATCCGTGTCAATTATTAATCCGTATTTCTTATCAAACAGCTTAATCATTCCATAAACGGTACAAGCACCAAAAAATATTACGCTTAACATTCCCACAAATCTTATTAAAGTTATATTTCGATGAAATGGCGAAGCGAAAGTTTCAGGCCGGGCAACAAAAAAAACTCCAAGGATAACGAACATTGCCGCTCCCATCAACATTAACAAATTTTTTTTCTTGCTTAATGGGATTTTAATCTCAGTCATTTTTATTGTTTTGTCAAAGCTATAATTTTCTTATAATCCTCAATAAAAGAATTCGTGATTCCTACCTTATCAGTCATATGAAGCCTTTCAACGAAAGTTGAAGGCTTTTTCGTTGAGTCAAAATTAATTTTGCTAGCACTTCTGTTTTTTAGGATTTTGCCTATTGTCAATAAAGGCGATTAGTTCGATGGAATTGTTTCCGGATTTAATACGATATACAAGTGATACCTGTTTAATGATTACGCCAATATGAGTATGTTTTAGCCTGGCAGATTTGCGAAACATCAAGGGTTGAGTTTGCAAAGAACTTAAATACTCGTTAACGCGTGCTGTGAAGTTAAATATTTCCTTTTCCGTCCAATTTTCTTGCAGATATGCTATTCTTTTACCAAAAGTTTCGACAGCCCTTTTGGTCCATATTATTTCAACCCCCATTTTCCGAATATCTTTACAACTTCAGCATGGGTAACGGTATCACCTTTATCGGCCTCAGCGAGACCATCTAAAACATCTTTTTGCTGATCTTCGCTCAATTCATCAAACCAGTCCGTTTTTCTGTCAGATAAAAATGCTTTCACATCCATAATAAGCGCCTCATCATCGCTGCTTATTATAGTTTGTAAAATATTTAGTTTTTCTGCCTGTAAGTTCATTGTATTCATTTTAATACTAAAATACCTAATTAATTTATTATTCCAGCTATTATTGACTTTTTAATTCAAACACCAAATCAATTCTGTCTCCAGTTTTGTTTCATCGCTTGTCCAGTGTCCGTATATTTCTATATATGGCGAACAGGTTTCAATTCCTCTTTCTTTCAGTTCTGCCAGCACTTGTGATCCTTTACTGCCTATTTGTTGATAAGGGCCGATATGCTTGTAATAAGCATATTTTACAATATCAATACTTTTAACTTCCAACCCTGTATCAATAAGCGGAGCATCTTCCAATTCAACTCCCGCAAACAATTTATTTCCTTCATATACCCATATATTGAGGCCTTTGTGAGGTAATTTATGAGCTCTCACCAGGTCCCACATTTTATTCATCAGCCGAAAGCCGGTTTCTGTGTAGTTCTTATTTATCGCTATACCAGAAAATCCATAAACTGGTGCGCTGAAATTTTTGTCAATAATTTGAATGTCCATCTACTTAATAAAAATTGTTATTGAAACATGCGTTGTGGGTAAAAAGGGTAACCCTAAGCCAATCTAATCAGTTTTAATTTTTAAAGCAATAATTTTCTGACGATCAGGGCTTTTGCAGACGGTGCCTACTGTCGGCGCGAATCCATAATTTATATTAAATCGCCTGTAACCTTTTAATCGAAGCAGCAGTCAAAATCTATGATAAATTATTAAAAACTAAACACATGTATAAAAACTTCTTGAAAATTGTGTCACGCAATTTGTGGAGATACAAGAGTTACACTATAATAAATATAGTGGGCATGGGCATTGGAATTGCGGCGATGGTATGGGGATACCAAACCTATAGATACTCCTTTAGTTTTGATAATTTTCATAAAGACCGGGACAATGTGTACCGTGCACTCATTTATAAAAAAGGTGCGGATGGATTGAGAGGTATTTTTCCTGCCGCTGCCGTACAAGCAGCAAAAGCTGATTTTGCCGGAATAAAAGAAGCTGTGCGTTTGAACAGCAGGGGTATGAATGTAAAGTATAACAAAGGCGACGCCTTTTCGGAACAGGTGCATTTTACTGATCCTGCTTTTTTTAAACTATTTAATTTTCCATTGATTGCCGGTGATATTAATATCGATGATCGCAGTGCTGTATTAATTACTGAAGCCACCGCTAAAAAGTATTTCGGTAATCAGGACCCAGTGGGCAAAGTGCTTATTTTTTATGCAGGCGAAACCTATGCCATGCCGCTCACGGTAAGAGGTGTGCTGAAAGATGTACCTGTTAATTCAACTATCCAATTCAGCATCATCACTAATTTTAATAATCAATTAACTATAGAGGGCAAAAAGATTGCACCGGACGACTGGGGTTTTTATCTTGATGCGGCATATTTCTACGTTCCTGTGCCCACAGATGTTCCGCGCTTGGAAAGCGAATTGAAGAAATATTTGCCAATGCAAAACAAAGCACGGGAAGACTCGAAGGTATCGGCTTTTAAGTTGGTTACCCTCCGGCAAAATGCTTCGTGGAACAATGTAGTGAGCGATAACAACCTGTACAGGCGGCCTGATGATGCTGCTACTTATGGCGGCCTGGCATTGGCGTTTCTGATTTTCCTTTCTGCCTGCCTCAACTTTTCAAATACCACAGTAGCCCGAGCAAACAAACGCTTAAAAGAAATTGGCATGCGCAAAGTGATGGGTAGTACACACACACAATTGATGTGGCAGTTGCTGATGGAATGTTCAGTTGTGGTACTCGCGGCTATTTCGCTTTCCGTTTTATTCAATTTGTGGTGGTTGCCTGCATTCAACGAAATGTTTAGGGGGATAAAAGTGCAGGCGGACTATTTACATGATAACCCCCTGCTCCTGTTTATGGCTTGCATGTTTGTTGGCGCTACGTTGCTGGCCGGGGCTTATCCTGCTTTTTATCTCAGCCGGTTTAACCCCACGGCAATTTTTAGGGGTAATGTAAAATTTGGCGCCTCTAATTTGTTTTCCCGCTTAATGCTCGGTTTGCAATTGACCATCGCCATTATAACCGTTATTGCAGGCATAGCATTTGCGCGCAACGGCGCGTTTCAGCGCGACTTTGATTATGGATATACCATCGAAAACACGATGGGGGTAATGCTGAAGGATACGACTACTTATTTGGCGTTAAAAAACGAATTATCCACCATACCGGGCGTAACTACATTGGCCGGAGCCCGCCACCATATTGGTTTTAGCGGCCGCAGTGCCGTAGCCGAAACCGAAGGAACAAAAAAGGAGATCAATTTTTTGGAAGTGGGCAGAGAGTATCCTTCGGCTATGCACCTGAAAATTGTTGCCGGACGGAGCTTTGATTCAAATGCTGCGTCAGATTATCCAAATGCTTTACTGATAACGGAAAAGATGGCTGCGATGTATGGCTGGAATAAATCGCAGGCTCTGAGTAAACGGATTCATATCAATGGTGTTGACTATTCTGTTATTGGCGTGTTAAAAGATTTTCAATCCAACACCCTGTTCGATCAGGTGCAACCTTTAGCAATGAAATGGTGTAAGGAAAGTAAATTCCAATTTCTTGTTGTACAAGCAAAACCACAGAACCTCGCTAAAGTTTATTCAAAAGTTAAGGATGCCTGGAAAAAATTATATCCTTTAAAACCATTTGACGGGTTTTATCAAAATCAACTTAAAGCAGAAGCCTACCGGACAACTAACAGCATAGCCACCATATTTTTCTGGTTTTCGATCATCAGCGTATTACTCACCGCTACAGGGCTCTTTGCGCTCGTCTCGTTAACCGCATTAAAGAAGATGAAAGAAATAGCCGTTAGAAAAGTTGTGGGCGCCAAACCGGCGCATATCCTCGTATTGATCAACAAAGGCTATTTCTGGATTTTTGTTTTATCGGCAGTAGTAGGCTGTTACGGTGGCTGGAGTTTATCAAAACTGCTGCTCGATTCAATTTTTAAAATAAATGCAGGTGTCGAGATAAATTCTTTAGTTGGCTCTGTTGCCGTTTTATTTGTCATTGCAGCAGTCACATCGGGTATTAAAGTTTGGCAGGCGGTAAAAGCAAATCCGGTGAACTTGCTGAGGGCTGAGTAGTGTTGCGAGTCAAAAAGTTTACCCTATTTCATAAATTTTCGTATTATTTATTTGACAATCAAGCAGTTGTTAATTTAGCCTGTAAACCCAAAAAGACGATATATTATAAATAATTGATAATCAATAATTTATGAACAAGCAGGGTTGCATTTCTTGTAAGTTTTACAGAAACTTCTTCACTGCCCGTCCGCTTACATACCGCGCGTGTGTGCTGTTTTACGTCACCTAATAAAACGTTGCATTTTAAAAAATGAAACCACATTCTGAACGCTGCGCTCGACTATTCCGTCGAAGATTGCTTCACTTTGCTTAATAATTACAACTACCTATTTGCCCCCTACCCAGAAACCCCAGGGGGTATTGATATTCAATAAAAAAAGCAGCATGAATGATCTAATTCTTTTATCACTGGTGTCAGGGGCTCTTATTATCATTCTGCTGCTCAGGTTTGGTGTCCCGCTGCAGCGCAACAACTTATTACTGGCAGGATGCCTGTTTTGTTTACTGTATTCTATTTTCGCAACCTGGCTCGTCACCAGCCAGGTAATTATAAAAATACCACAACTTACAAGGGTTGGCAATATTTTCGGATACCTGGTTTATCCGATGCTTTATCTTTTTGTACGAAATACTTTTTATCCCGGCAGGCTCTGGCGCAAAACCGACTACCTTCTACTATTGCCCTCTATCTTTTACATCATTAACATGATGCCTTTTTTCCTGCTATCAAATCATGAAAAAATAGCTTTGCTTTACGGCAATTTTGTAAAAGGGAAAGAAATATTTACGCTGAAGGAAGGCTGGATAGTCTCAATTGCGTTTTATTATACTCTTCGGGCACTCTGGTGCTTTGCGCTTCATATTGCCATTGGCATCCTCATATTCCGCAACTGGCAGTATGATCGTTTGAATGTAATTTCTTTAAATAGAGAAGTATTCAGATTCCAGGTTACCTTAACGTTGTTGTTCTTACCATTATCTGCAATTTTACTGATTGGTTCTTTGTCCGGGGCATCCTGGTGGAACCTGTCTGCCCTGAATCTTAGCTTGTCAATACCTATGTTAAGCGTTGGGCTTCTGCTCTTTTTTTCGCCCGGCATATTGTACGGGTTTCGCCCGCTCAATTTCATCCCGTATAATAGTGCATCAACTGAATTCAAAAAAAAAGGGGATCAAAAATTTCCGGAGGGGTTATATTTCGCTCCGGCAAACCACGACGAACTTGAGTTATACACTGTTAAAAACCTCGAAAAATATAAGTCCCGGTTAATAACATTCATGAATGAAGAGAAACCCTTTTTACAAAAGGGGTTGACGATTCATGTCCTCTCGCAGCAATGTAATATCCCTGTATATGTCATTTCGGCTGTGGTGAACAATGGTTTTAATGACAATTTCAATAGCTGGATCAATAAATATAGGATAGAAAAGTATATATCTCTTTCCAACAACCGGAATTATCTTAACTATACTACCGAAGGGCTGGCCAGCGAATCAGGATTTACGAACAGGGCTAGTTTTTACAATGCTTTTAAACGGGAAATGGGCATTACTCCCGGCGATTATCAGAAAAGAGTTATTTACCAAAATGCGTAATGTAAATTGTTGTATGGATTAATCAAATCTTTACAAAGGGCTTTGTGTAATTCAAAATCCGCAATCTAATTTCACTTCACCCAATTGAGAAAACTATTTGACTGGTATTATTCCATTGAAAATACATCAATAAGATTAATAGAGGAAAAGGCTGGCAAAAGATAAATTTTGAAAACGTCTTTATCAAGCAATTTTCTTGTGATCTGAATTTTAACATTAATAATCGCCCACCATGAAAACTTGTAAACAAAAAGCTGTCAAAAGCCGGAATTACCTTTTCCTGCTGCTGATCATTTTAATTTGTTCTGTAACAACAGGATCACATGCACAGACTAAGACAGGTAATTCAGCCCCCGCAAATTCCAAACTGCCTTATGATGATCCCGCCTTTAAGGGAAAAGTAGGGAA